>CAJOFQ010000005.1:0-174629 GCA_905233955.1 uncultured Lachnospiraceae bacterium | reverse complement strand
ACCTGTACCTTCCTGCGCATCATTTACCGTTTGTGTCAGAACATTTTTGAAAATCAGCCTGTCATTGAATACTGTAGTATCTGATATTCTTCCTACTTCGCTTATAAGCTGATCCACCTCATTCTGAATGGCCATTCTGTCGTTTTGCGAATTCGTTCCGTTCGCAGAGTAGACAGCAAGCTCATTCATCCGTTGAATCATATCTGCTACTTCAGAAAGTGCACCATCAGCCACCTGAAGCAACGATATACCATCCAGTGAATTTAAAGCTCCACGCTCTAATCCTCTAATCTGTCTACGCATCTTTTCAGATATAGAAAGGCCAGCAGCATCATCTGCCGCTCTATTGATCTTATAGCCAGAGGATAACTTCTCTGTGGATTTCTTCTTGCGTTCAGTGTTTATATTAAATTGTCTCTGGGCATTCATAGCCAACAAGTTATGACTAATTATCATAAGACACCTTGATTAGCATAAAGATTAGCATGACGCTACTACTTGTATCATATATATCGTCATAAATATACATTTACTTTACATTAACAACCCATTAAAGATACAGTCAGTAGCATTATCCGTATCATCTATATTTATACTATACATAGTAAAGGCGGTGATAACATGGCAGATTCATTACTTCCCAAGAGACTTAAAGAACTGCGGAAAATCAACAATTTTTCTCAAGACTATGTAGCAGAAGTTATCGGCAAGACAAGGCAGACCTACTCCCACTATGAAACAGGCAGACGAAAGCCATCCACACAGACATTATACATGCTTGCTTCCTTGTATAACGTCTCCGCAGATGACCTGCTCCACCTGTCAATAGAATTTGATAAGGATGTCTTTTATGAAGCACCTGGACCATCCCAGAGCAGTGACGACCTATCAGATTTCCTTGAATACTTCAACACTCCGAGGAATCAAAAAAAATATCAATATCATTCTAACCTAGAAAAAGAACTCCTTTATTACTTCGAGAAGTTATCCGATCCTGACAAGAAGGAGCTTATCGAGATATCTAAAATCAAGGCAAGGAAAAAGAGCCAGTAGCTATGATTATTCGTTATACTCTGGCTCTTTTATATTGCTTAATTATTATTATTATGTTAGCCTTTTGTTAGCCTTTGGGGGGATTTTATGAAATAATCAGAATAAATCTAGATAAAATAAAAGTCGCAAGCCCTTTATTTTTCTAGGCTTACGACCACTCGGCGCGACAGGATTTGAACCTGCGGCCTCTGCGTCCCGAACGCAGCGCTCTACCAAACTGAGCCACGCGCCGCCACCTGACAGATGATATCACATTTTTTATTTTCACGCAACTACCTTTTGTGGTAAAATAATCTGAACTGATTATACCCATGAAAGGAATCCCAATGGATCGATCACACATACGAAATTTTTGTATCATAGCTCATATTGATCACGGCAAATCCACTCTGGCTGACCGTATTATTGAGATGACAGGACTTCTGACAGCGCGTGAGATGCAGGCTCAGGTCTTAGATAACATGGACCTGGAGCGGGAACGGGGCATTACCATCAAATCACAGGCTGTCAGGCTGGTCTATACAGCCAAAAACGGTGAAGAATATATATTTAATCTTATAGACACCCCGGGACATGTGGATTTTAATTATGAAGTTTCACGCTCACTTGCAGCCTGTGACGGAGCTGTTCTTATTGTTGATGCCGCCCAGGGCATAGAGGCTCAGACCTTAGCCAATGTCTACCTTGCGATTGATCACGACCTGGAGGTGCTTCCTGTAATCAATAAGATTGATCTTCCCAGTGCCGAGCCTGACAAAGTGGCCGATGAAATTGAAAATGTTATCGGAATTGAAGCACAGGATGCACCACGCATATCGGCCAAAACCGGCGAAAATGTCGGAGAAGTCCTGGAACAGATCATCACACAGCTTCCGCCTCCCAGCGGTGATCCTGCTGCTCCACTTTCAGCATTAATTTTTGATTCGTTATATGACCCATACCGTGGAGTAATAGTTTTCTGCCGTGTCAGGGATGGAGTGATAAAAGCAGGTGATTCAGTACTTATGATGGCTACCGGAGCGGTTTTTGATGTGGTAGAGGTTGGCTACTTTGGAGCCGGAGCTTTTATAGCATGCGATGAATTGTCAGCCGGCATGGTTGGCTACATGACCGCCAGCATAAAAAATGTCAGAGACACCCAGGTTGGGGATACTATCACGCATTCCAATAATCCTGTATCAGAACCGCTTCCCGGATACAAGGCAGTCCATCCCATGGTCTACTGCGGAATGTATCCTGCTGACGGCGCCAAATATCCTGACCTTAAGGATGCCCTTGAGAAGCTCCAGCTTAATGATGCAGCCCTTCAATACGAGCCTGAGACTTCAGTAGCTCTTGGATTTGGATTCAGGTGCGGATTTTTGGGTCTTTTGCATCTTGATGTTATCCAGGAGCGTCTTGAGAGGGAATATCAACTGGATCTTGTAACAACTGCACCCGGCGTAGTTTATCGTGTTTATAAAACTAACGGCGATATGATAGAGCTTACCAATCCATCCAATTTACCCGATCCATCTGAGATTGAATACATGGAGGAGCCGGTTGTCAATGCGGAAATAATGGTTACAAGTGATTACATAGGTCCCATTATGGATCTGTGCCAGGAACGCCGTGGAAGGTATATTTCCATGGAATATATGGAGGAGACCCGTGCCATATTAAAATACATTTTGCCATTGAATGAAATAATCTATGATTTCTTTGATGCACTCAAGTCCCGTTCCCGTGGATATGCTTCCTTTGATTATGAACTGTCAGGCTACGAGCGCAGCGAGCTGGTCAAATTGGATATTCTTATCAACAAGGAACAGGTGGATGCTCTTTCATTTATTGTATTCAAAGACACAGCATATGATCGTGGCAGAAAAATGTGTGAAAAGCTTAAAAAAGAGATTCCAAGACACCTGTTTGAGATCCCTATACAGGCTGCTATCGGTTCGAAGGTTATTGCCCGTGAAACTGTAAAGGCTGTCCGCAAGGATGTCCTGGCGAAATGCTACGGTGGAGATATCACCCGTAAAAAGAAGCTTTTGGAAAAGCAAAAAGAAGGTAAAAAACGCATGCGTCAAGTAGGGAATGTTGATATTCCCCAGGAAGCATTTATGAGCGTACTAAAGCTTGATGAAGACTAGTGTGTCCATACTTACAATAGAAAGGTACAAGCTATATTATGGAACTGTATATTCATATTCCTTTCTGCATGAAAAAATGTGACTACTGCGATTTTTTATCAGGCACCTACGACACTGATACCCGTCAGGCCTATACAAGAGCTCTTTGCAGAGAAATCCAGTTTTGGGCTCCTAATTTTTCAAGTACTTCATTTGACACAATATACATTGGCGGCGGTACTCCATCCTGGCTGGAAACAAGCCTCATGGATGAGATAATGGATACCGTAAGGCAGTGTTTTTATATTGCTGATGACGCAGAGATTTCCATGGAGTGCAATCCCGGTACAGCGACCCTTGCCGCATTTACCTCTTATCGCAACTGGGGTCTGAACCGCATGTCCATTGGCCTGCAGTCTGCCAATGACGATGAATTGAAGCTTTTAGGCCGTGTTCATACCTATGACCGCTTTTTAAAAACCTTTGAAAATGCCCGCCGCTGCGGAATATATAACATCAATATAGACATTATGACAGGTCTTCCGGGACAGACCTTAGACTCACTTTATAATACATTAGTACATGTAACGGGACTCAGGCCTGAACACATATCTGCATATGCTCTTACCATTGAGGAAGGCACCCCGTTTTATGAGCGCTACAAGTTCGATGCCGTTCGCCAGCATGCAGGCATGGAGACTAAATATCTTCCCAATGACGATGAGGCATACGCGCTTTCCAAGCTCTGTGAGCAGACTTTAGGTGAACGGGGATATATTCGCTACGAGATATCCAACTACGCACGGGATAATATGACATGCCGGCATAATATCGGTTACTGGAAGAGGGTTCCATATCTGGGAATAGGGCTTGGCGCATCGTCTCTGATTGACAACAGACGAACCACCAATGAGACAGATATTAGGACTTACATAGAAAAAGCCTCTGTTCTAAGCCGTGATGGCGGAGATACTTCCCCACTGTGGCAGGAAGTAATAGAGCTTTCCCGCAAGGACGAAATTGAAGAATTTATGTATCTTGGACTAAGACTGACCGAAGGAATACACAGACAGGACTTTGCGAATACCTTCGGACAACCCATTGATACATATTATAAGCCCGTTCTGGAACAGCTTAACAAAGAAGGGCTATTGTTATTGGACGGAGGACGAATCCGGCTGTCTGATCGTGGAATGGACATTGCAAACCGCATTCTGGCTGAGTTTTTATTTTAAGGAAAACTGTTTTTTCAGCCCTTCCATAAAGTCACTCTCTAACAGCCTTCATCTCTACTTTTCTTGCGTACATTGCTTTGTCCGCGTGTTTGAATACCGTATCAGCATTAGCATCCCTTTCGGGATCAAAGACAGCATATCCAAATGCGGCAGATACCCTTTCCCAGTTTGGAAGAGATTCGTCATTAGCCCACTCTTCCATCTGTTTATCCATCTGCTCGCGTATTTCCTCTACATGTTCCAGATCATGCTCTTTTAAAATTATGGCAAACTCATCTCCGCCTATGCGAAATACCGGAGAATGTTCAAACATATTACAAACCATCCGGCAGCATTTACGGATCATTATATTGCCTTTATCGTGACCATATGTATCGTTCACTTTTTTCAAAAAGTTCAGATCCACCATCGCAATACCAAAATTAGCATCTCCATTTTCAATATCCCAGTCCAGATCCTTGATCATCAGATCATAGGCTGAACGATTGCGGATACCTGTCAAAGCATCTGTAATAGACTGTCTTTCCAAAATACTTGAACGGTTCTTTTCTTCATTCAGCTCTCTCTGGGTTGATATTATACGCTCAGTGTAAGCATCAACATCCTCAATCATGTGAGCGAATTGCGATGCCAGCATGGATATTTCATCCCTTATTCTGATGGTATTTCGTATATCAGCAGCTATTGCCGGATCCTTGGACTCGGCGTATAACATTACAAAAGATCCCACAGTCCCTAATCTGCGAATAAATCTGTAATTGATAACATACAACAAAACAGCCAGGAAAATAATTATAATAGCCGACACGAAAAAAACCATCCGCAAAGTGATAGCTACAATATCAACATTAACCCTTTCTGCTTCAATCTCTGCTCCTACAATCCCGATTTTTTTGCCATCTATCTTAAGGAGTGTATAACAGGCATATGTATTCCCAAATTCATTATCATAAACCTCAAAGCCATCTGCATCCTCATGATCATCCCATGTCTCCCAGATCTTCTCATGTCCTTCCTTAGTTCCTCCTCCAAAAACAAATCCAAGTTCTCTATAGCGCACACCATCAACATAGCGCTCTTCGGACAGAGGGTCTATAGCGTAGCTTAATGCCCATGGCTCAGATTCGTCAGTTTCCGGTATTGCCAGATATGTATAAGCAAGTCCAAAGCGCTGTGATACATCAGCGAAAATCTTCATAAAATAGCAAAATTCATATTCTGCAAAAAGACGCTGCATATCAAGAGGCATATCATCAAATTTGACATCCTCATTAAGCACCTTTGTACCATATTCTTTGGCAAAAGCCTCGTCGAACCTGTTTCTGCGCTCTCTCCAATCCGGAACCTCTAAAGAATAATTCCCTTCGTATTCAATCATCATATCCTGGGAATGATGAAGGTAATAGTCAGCATAGTTAACAAAGTCAATCCCATCATTCTCCAGGATATCAGTCAGCTCCTTACTTACATTGCGTACCGTATCCTCCATCTGACGCTTGTATACATTATCCTGAATAGTATATGTTGCAAAGGCCACAATGGTCACTGTACAGATCATAAATACCAGAAAAATAATAGTGATTCTAAATGTCAGCTTTTCGTAAAATTTTAATTTCAATGTGTAATACCCCTTGTTTGATAATTGATTTCAGTGCAAAATGATCCTTTAATGAACGATTCTACTATATAATCCTTCCAATATCAAATATTTTCCGCGGCATTTATACTATAAATGTTGTTACACCGGTTGCGCAATCAGATAGATTTATCGTATAATCAAAAAGTACGGGTGCGGACTTGAATAACATAGAAAGCTGTAAGTATATGAATATCAAAAATTTTTTAAACAAGAATTCAAGATTAATAGTTTTGATCATTATCTTTTTAGTGTGGGTAGCTATTCTTGGGATATTTTGGAAGGTGAAGATACCGGTAGATGATACCTTTACCAGAAATCTGTTATACGGGGCTGTAATTGGTCAGATTTTAGCTGTTTTTTTGATGGCGCTTTTTGGCTTCGATGAGAATTCAAAATCTGAACAATCAACAGCATCAGATATAGAAATTGAGAACAAAAACGCAGAAATTTATAGAATCCAGAATGAACTTGCCAGTAAGGACGCTGAAATTTCCAGAATCCAGAATGAACTCGCCAGTAAGGACGCTGAAATTTCCAGAATTCAGGGTGAACTTGCTGATAAAGACGCCCAAATCTCCAAAATCCAGGATGAACTTGCTGACAAGGATTCCGAAATCTCCAGAATCCAGGATGAGCTTGCTGACAAGGATTCCGAAATCTCCAGAATCCAGGATGAGCTTGCTGACAAGGATTCCGAAATCTCCAGAATCCAGAATGAAAGCTCCGATGAGGATGCAAAGATCAGTGATATAACTGCTCAGCTTGAGGATGCCCGGGCTGAACTTTCAGAAAAAGAAACGACCCTTTCTGCCGCAGAATCCAAGCTTTCAGAAAAGGAAACCGCTCTCACTTCTGTTGAAGCCGAACTTACAGAAATCAAAGATAAATGCTCTCAGATTGAGGACGAACTGGCCCAATCACAGGAAAGATGCTCCGATCTGGAAAATGATCTGGCCATATCACGGGGTGATTATTCTGCTCTGGAGGAAAAGCTTAGAACATCAGAAGAGACTCTCAAGGACAACGAATCCACGAAGGAAGCCGAGCTACAACAGCAATTGTCACAACGGGAGAAAGACTATAATCAGCAGCTATCTCAGCAGAAAGAGGATTTTAATCAGCAATTATCTCAGCAAGAAGATTCCTATAATCAACAATTGTCACAGCAGGAGGATTCCTATAAACAACAGCTGGCACAACAGGAGAATTCTTATAAGCAACAACTGGCGCAACAGGAGGATGATTACAATAAGCTGTCTGCTGAAAGGGACACCCTTAAAGAAGAGATAATAAAGCTTGAAGCAGCTCTAAAAGATAATTCTATAGATACTGCACAATCTATAGATACCTCTGCCATCGATCAGATCAAAAAAGAAGCTGACAGCATTAGCGATATTGCATCAGAAACCAGCCGTCTGGGTCTTGAAGCCGCAATGCGTGCTGCCTCAGCAGGCGAAGAAGGAAAAGAGTTTGCAAGGGTTGCTAACGAAGTTCTCTCATTTGGCAAGACCGTCGACAAATCCGCCAAAATTATCAGGAAACTATCCGCTAATCTCGGCTAAACCTTCTCAGCGATATAAGCCTTGACTACCCGGATCAGCTTTTCATAGCTCATGGATGCAGTGTCAATACAGAAATCATAATTCTGAACATTATTCCAGTCATGACCTGTGAAATACTTGTAATAATTTGCGCGATATCTGTCGATTTTCTCGATACGATCCTTTGCTTCGCGCTCATTCACTCCCTGCTGGTCTACAACTCTTCTGATACAATTTTCTTCAGAAGCATAAAAGAACAGACGGATAGCACCCGAAACATCCTTTAATACATAGTCGGCGCATCTGCCTATTATTATACACGATTCAGTTTCAGCAAGGCGCTTTATAACCTTTGCCTGATAACGAAACAGATTATCATCAGAAGTGAAGTTATCACTCTCAGGGGGAAGCACTTCTCCCTTGTACGCATCCTTTGCGGCATGAAACAAAGGAACTCTCTTCATGTTCTCATCAAGCTTTCCAAACAGCTCCTCACTGATTCCGCTTTCATCCGAAGCCATCCTAAGCAGCTGCCTGTCATAACAGGGTATACCATACTCTGCTGCCAGCTTCTTACCAAGTGTTCTTCCCCCGCTTCCATAGCTCCTGGCTATGGTAATAACCATATTCGACATATATAACTCCTCCCCTTGTATTATTCTCCCAAATAAGCCTTTTTAATTGATTCATCCTCCAGCAGATCAGAAGCCTTGCCTTCCAGAACAATAGATCCTGTCTCAAGAACATAGGCTCTGTCAGCAATTGACAATGCCTTATTAGCGTTCTGCTCAACTAATAATACCGTAGTTCCGGAAGCATTGATTTCCTCAATTATTCTGAAGATTTCCTGTACCAGAATGGGCGAAAGTCCCATTGAAGGCTCATCCATCAGCACTATCCTGGGCTGGCTCATCAGAGCCCTTCCCATAGCAAGCATCTGCTGTTCTCCCCCTGAAAGAGTGCCTGCAAGCTGATTTTTTCTCTCCATTAACCTTGGAAAGCTTTTATAAATACGATCAAGAGTAGCCTCAACCTCGGATTTATTCCTCCTGGTGTAGGCACCCAGTCTTAAGTTCTCTAAAACCGATAGCTGTGAAAAGACCCTTCTTCCCTCGGGAACATGAGCCATTCCCATGGAAACAATCTCATGTCCCGGAACCTTGGTTATATCCTTGCCCTCAAATATAATATTTCCTTCCTTGGGCTGAAGCATTCCTGTGATTGTCTGAAGTGTTGTAGTCTTTCCTGCCCCATTGGAGCCTATCAGCGCTACTATCTCGCCCTGCTCAACATGAAATGAAATACCCTTTATAGCCTGAATAACACCATAATATACCTGTAAATCATTTATTTCTAACATGCTCATTTTGACTAGTCTCCCAAATACGCTTTTATTACTTCCGGGTTATTCAATACATCACTGGTCTTGCCCTGTGCCAGCTCCTGACCAAAATTCAAAACCGTAAGCTCCTCACAGATACCTGAAACCAGCTTCATATCATGCTCGATTAACAATACTGTAAGGCTGAACTTCTCACGGATAAAATAAATCGTCTCCATCAGTTCCTTTGTCTCATTCGGATTCATTCCTGCTGCAGGCTCATCCAAAAGCAGCAGCTTGGGATTGGTAGCCATAGCCCTTGCTATCTCCAGCTTGCGCTGGGCACCGTAAGGAAGGTTGCCGGCCAGTGTATTGGCATCAGAATCAAGACCAAACACGGATAATAGCTCCATACCTTTGTCGTTCATTTCCTTTTCTACCCGATAATACTTCGGCAATCTCAGTATCCCGCTGAGTGTAGAATATGAATAGTTATTATGAAGACCGCATTTTACATTATCAAGAACTGAAAGCTCGCCAAAAAGTCTGATATTCTGAAAGGTTCTGGCAATTCCTGCCCTGTTTACTGCTGCTGTTGATTTGCCTGTGATGTCATTTCCATCCAGATAAATCGAACCCTCTGTAGGACGGTAAACTCCGGTAAGGAGATTAAAAACTGTGGTCTTTCCAGCACCATTTGGTCCTATAAGTCCGTATAACTGCCCTTTTTTGATCTTCATAGACAGGCTGTCAACAGCCCTGAGCCCTCCGAATTGGATGCTCAGGTCGCGAATTGAAAGCATATTTTCATCTTGTAGGTTATTATTATTATTCATAATCATCACTGATCCTCTGATCACTTATCTTTACGAAACAGTTTTAAAAGCTTCGGAGCATACCTTGCTCTCCACTCGATTGCTGCCGGAGCCCAGTTGAACAACATAAGCCCGATTAAGAGTATTGAATAAATCAGCATTCGATAATTTGAAAGCCCTCTTAATAGCTCAGGCAATAATGTCAGGATCACGGCTGCCAGAATAGATCCTCTGAAATTACCCAAGCCCCCCAGCACTACGAATACCAGAATCAGAATGGACATGTTAAAATCAAATTTTGACGCTGTAGTAGTTGACAGATAATGTGAATACAACACTCCGGCTATTCCTGCAATTCCCGCAGAAATCACAAAGCCAATCATCTTGTATTTGGTAATATCTATCCCAATTGATTCCGCCGCAATCCTGTTGTCACGAATAGCCTGGATGGCCCTTCCTGTTCTGGAATCAACCAGAAATGTAACCACCACCAGACATATCATAAGCAGTGCCATACTAATGGTAAATGTAGTCACATGAGGAGTTCCCATAATGCCCTTTGCGCCGTTAATTATCATTTTGCCGTTTTCTCCCAAATCCTTGGAATTGTCCTGGACAAATGACATATGCAGGCCGTTATCATCCTTTCCAACATAAAATACATTCAAAAGTCCTTTTATGATCTCTCCAAAGGCCAAGGTTACAATTGCCAGATAGTCACCATTCAACCTGAGAACCGGAATACCAATTAGAAAACCAGCAAGAGATGCTGCCAGTACCCCCAGAATCATTGCTATAAAGAACCTGGCATAAATTGAAGGAATAGCATCAGCTGCAGCATGGGTAAATGTAGCTGATACAAAAGCTCCAACAGACATAAATCCGGCATGTCCTAACGAAAGCTCTCCTAAAAATCCCACGCACAGGTTAAGCCCTACTGCTATTATAGCGTATATGCAAAGCTGAGCCAGAATATTAGTCATGGAATGGGACAGATTGCCTGTCATGGAAACAATTGTAATTACAATATATGTCAATGCCAAACCAAGCAAGGTCTGAATCATATTAACTGTAGATTTTGAAAATTTTGACAAACTCATTTTCATTTGTTTTCCCTATACCTTTTCCCTTATCTGATGTCCAAATAAACCTGTAGGCTTTACCAGAAGCACAATTATCAATACTGCAAAAACTATTGCATTAGCAAGCTGAGAAGAAATATATGCGCTGGATAAATCCTCGATTATTCCCAGTAAAAGCCCTCCAACAAAGGCTCCCGGAATAGAACCGATGCCTCCAAATACAGCAGCCGTAAATGCCTTAATACCCGGGAGAGCTCCTGTATAAGGATTCAACACATGATATTGACTGCACAGCAATACGCCTGCTATTGCAGCAAGACCCGAACCTATAGCAAATGTAAGGGATATGGTACCATTAACATTCACACCCATAAGTGCGGCGGCGTCCTTGTCCTCAGATACGGCAAGCATTGCCTGTCCGGCTCTGGTACGCTTAATAAAGATCATCAGCCCCACCATTATTATAATACAAACCACGATGGTAAAAATTGTCATACCCGGAATTGATAGCTTTCCTCCTGCCAGTGAAATGGTAGGAAAACCCAGGACATCAGGAAATGCTTTTGAATCCGAACCGAAAAACAGCAGCGCAAGATTCTCCAACAGGTAGCTGACACCTATCGCCGTAATAAGAACTGCCAGACTGGCAGCCTTTCTAAGAGGTTTGTAAGCGACCTTTTCTATAACCACTCCCAATATCGTACATAATATTACGGATATCACAATAGAAACCACTGGTGGTAATCCATAACTGTTAACACCATAGAACACTACATAACTGCCAACCATAATTACATCGCCATGGGCAAAATTCAGCATCTTAGCGATACCGTATACCATAGTATAGCCCAGAGCCATAATAGCGTATATACTGCCAAGACTAATGCCGGCAATCAGATAGGAAACAAAACTCATATCATAATCCTCGCATCATTATAGAAAAAAGGGGATACTAATTAAAGTACCCCCTTGCCGTCCATCTTCTTTAATCCATTGATGTGTATGCACCATTTTCGATAATTACAGCCTTAGGAGCCTTGTTAACAGCGCCGTTCTCATCCCACTGCATTGAATCCCCTGTAATTCCTCCGTCAAATACCAGAGAAGACATCTGCTCGCAGAGTGCAGCACCCAAATCCTCGGCACTCATATCCGGAGTAGCGTCAGCCGCCTCCAGAGCCTGCTTTATGATGTAGATAGCGTCATAAGCGTCAGCACCAAACTGGTTAGGAATCTCGTTATATGCTTCCTGATATTTTGATACAAAATTCTGGGTTGTCTCATCTGAGGCATCTGCTGAGAAAGGTGTAAGCAGCATAACACCCTCAGCAAGTGATGTATCAAATCCCTCCAGAGTAAGGATTCCATCCATTCCGTCTACGCCGAAGAATATGGGATCGAAGCTCATAGCCTTGGCCTGCTGAAGTATGATTGAAGCCTCCTGATAGTAGATCGGTAAAAATACAAGCTCGGCACCTGCCTCCTGAGCCTTCTGAAGCTGTGTATTAAAATCTGTATTGGTATCAGCAGTAAATGCTGTATCAGAAACAACCTCAAGCCCAACATTCTCCGCCTCGCTTACAAAGGTATCATGAATACCTGTAGAATATACGCTTGAGCTGTCATAGATTACTGCAACCTTTGATACATCAGTTATAGCATCACCGGCGATATAATCGGCGGAAGCAGTTCCCTGGTTAGGATCTGTAAAGCATACCTGATATACATTGTCATTGCCATCAATTACATCTGTTGATGAAGCTGAAGGTGTAATCTGGAACATGCCATCGGCAGCAGTCTCAGTAACAACCGCGATACAGGGAGTGGTGGTAACTGTTCCCATCAGTATCTGCATACCCCAGTCCTTGAGTGAATTGTAGGCGTTAACGGATTTCTCGGCATCATTAACATCATCTTCAAAACGATATGCCAGCTTGTAGCCATTTACGCCGCCGTTCTCATTGATCTCGTCAACAGCGATCTGTGCAGCATTCATTACGCATGAACCATAAATTGCTGCCGCACCCGTTGTAGGTCCAATACCACCAATGTAAAATGTATCCTCAGAAGATCCTGAATCTCCTCCGTCTCCACCGGTGGATCCTGTAGACCCGCCACAGCCTGTTACACTGACAGCCATTAGAGCAAAGGCCATCGCAACACTAAAAACCTGCTTCATTTTTTTCATTACTCTACTCCTCCTCTTGAAAAAATACATTTTCATCTATCATTATCGGAAATATCATCCGCATAACGAACAAAAGTCTATACAGGGTATGCTACATTCTTGGTGTCAGCCTTGTCAATATCCACCCCTGTCTGTCTTGTCTGGCGGTAATTGAAAAACTCCTTTGCCACCTGAGGGAATAAAGCATAGGAAAGTACATCCTCATCCTGCTGCTTCCACTGACTCATCTCTGACTCAAACTGCTTGAGACCGGGATTTAAAAGATCCGCCGGCCTGCAGCTAATGGCTTTGTCTTTGTCATCTCCCAATACCAGATCAACGATTTCAGGATTAAAGGGCTTAACTGTCTGACCGTATTTGCCAAGGAGAATATCCTTTGTCTCTTGTGTAGCAACCTTATAGCGCTCTCCCATCAGCACATTAAACACTGCCTGGGTTCCCACAATCTGTGATGAAGGTGTAACCAAAGGAGGCTCACCCAGATCCTTACGAACTCTCGGGACTTCCTCAAGAACCTCTGTAAGCTTGTCCTCCTTGCCCTGCTCCTTGAGCTGGGATAAAAGATTTGAAAGCATTCCTCCTGGAACCTGGTACAAAAGGGTCTTGATATTAACTCCCAATACCTTGGGATCCAGCAGTCCGCTGTCCAAAGCCTCCTGGCGCAGCGGTGCAAAATAATCGGCTATTTCAGCCAGCTTTTGCTGATCCAGACCGGTGTCAAACTCACTTCCTCTGAATGCTTCCACCATAACCTCTGTTGCAGGCTGGCTGGTTCCAAGTGCAAAGGGCGACATGGCCGTATCTATAATATCACAGCCTGCCTCCACTGCCTTCATGTAGGTCATGGAAGCCACACCTGAAGTATAGTGAGTATGAAGCTCTATCGGAAGTGAAGTGGCTTCCTTCAATGCTTTGACCAGAATTGATGCCTCTCTTGGCACTAAAAGCCCGGCCATATCCTTAATACAAATAGAATCAGCGCCCATTTCCTCAATACGCTTGGCCATGCTCGTCCAGTAATCCAGTGTATAAGCATCACCAAGTGTGTATGAAAGGGCGACCTGAGCGTGACCCTTTTCGTGATTGCAGGCCTTTACAGCGGTTTCAAGATTTCTGACATCGTTCAGGCAGTCAAAAATCCTAATAATATCTATACCATTTGAGATGGATTTTTCTACAAAATACTCAACCACATCATCAGGATAAGGCTTGTATCCGAGAATATTCTGGCCGCGGAAAAGCATCTGCAGCTTGGTCTTCTTAAATCCATCCCTTAATTTTCTAAGTCTCTCCCACGGATCTTCCTTTAAGAATCGAAGACACGCATCAAAGGTAGCTCCACCCCAGCATTCAACAGCATGGTAGCCAACCTCGTCCATTTTATCTACGATCCCCAACATCTGATCTGTAGTCATTCTGGTAGCGATAAGTGATTGATGGGCATCCCTCAGGACAGTTTCTGTAATTTTTACTCCCATAATTAATTTCCTTCCGTCATCTGGAAAACAAAATATTGTTTATTATACGCCGAAAATGGCCATAAATACACCGGCGGCCACAGCCGTTCCGATAACTCCTGCTACATTAGGTCCCATGGCGTGCATCAACAGGAAGTTGGTGGGATCCTCCTCCGCTCCGACCTTCTGTGCTACTCTTGCAGACATGGGCACTGCCGAAACTCCTGCAGCCCCTATCAAGGGATTAATCTTGCCGCCCGTCAAAAAGCACAGCAGCTTGCCAAACCAGACTCCGGCAGAAGTACCAAAAGCGAACGCCGCAAGTCCCAAGCCGACTATCTTAAGAGTATCCACATTAAGGAAAGCCTCTGCACTGGTGGAAGCACCTACCGATGTACCAAGCAAAATAACAACTATGTACATCAAAGCATTGCTGGCAGTCTCGGAAAGCTGGCGTACAACACCTGATTCCCTGAACAAATTCCCCAGCATCAGCATACCTACAAGGGGTGCCGTAGTAGGAAGAATCAAGCACACTACCATAGTAACCACTATGGGAAAAAGAATCCTCTCAAGCTTGGATACAGGCCGCAGGTTCTCCATCTTAATTGCGCGCTCTTTTTTGGTGGTAAACAGCTTCATAATAGGAGGCTGGATAATAGGCACCAGTGACATGTAGGAATATGCCGCTACAGCAATAGGCCCCATCAGATTTCCCTGACCTAATTTACCTGCCAGGAATATAGAAGTAGGACCATCTGCTCCGCCAATAATTGAGATGGCAGCGGCAGCCTTATCGTTAAAGCCTATGGCCATAGCAATAAGATAAGCGGAAAAGATACCAAACTGTGCCGCAGCTCCCAACAAGAAGCTTATCGGATTGGCTATAAGCGGTCCGAAATCCGTCATAGCTCCAACACCCATGAATATAAGTGAAGGAAGAATCGACCACTCATCAAGTGTGTAGAAATAATACAGCATTCCTCCAACGCCATTAGAGCTTTCTTCCGGAGACATCATAATATCCGGATATATATTAACCAATAACATACCAAATGCTATCGGAACCAGAAGCAGCGGTTCAAAATCCCACTTAATAGCCAGATAAAGAAAGAAGCACGCCACAGCAATCATAAAAAAATTGCCTACAGTAAGATTGAAAAAAGCTGTCTGATGTATCAGATTCGACAAGGTCTCTGTCACATAACTCATCTTATATTCCTCATCCGTTCATGGTAGCAAGCAGCGCACCTGCATCAACTGACTGTCCCTCGGATACCTCTACACTGACAATTGTACCATCCTTTGGAGCAACTACAGGAGTCTCCATCTTCATTACCTCAAGTACAACTATTGTCTGTCCCTTATTAACCTTTGTACCTACAGGAGCTTCTACCCTGAACACCTTGCCTGCCGCACCGGCCTCAATACGAATAGAACCCTGATCACCTGAGGAAGTATCCGCCACAGCCGGAGCCGGCTGAGGTGTTGTGGCAGTGCTTACTATTGATCCACCGCCCCGCTCTTCCACCACTACATCGTAGTTCTTGCCATTAACTGTGATGATGTACTCTTTCATGTCCGATTTCCTCCTAAATTACTACTTAGTATCTTCTCCGAATCGACCTGACAATAAAATCATCTGTCGAAATACCTTCACTTGCAGCTATAGCAGCCGCAATAACCGCAACTAACTGTCGTTCATCCTCCGTAGGCTCAGGAACCAGGAGCCTGATATCAATAAACTGTTCCGTTTTCTGCTGCTGCGGCTCTTTTTTAGTGAACCGTTCTGTCAAATAAGGTATGATCCGAAAGCAATATATCAATACAGAGATCAGGGCAAGCATGGAAAAAACTATGCTTATACCCATAATCGTGTTCATTAATGCCTGTTCAACCATCTATAATCTCCTGTCAAATCTTCTTTAATCAGCAGTTCCTGACTTTCGTTACAGACTGGAATGCTTGCGCGGATGATCCACCTGCTTGGTGTAGAGTATTCCAAATGCGTCTATCAGATATTTTCTAGTGTCAACAAACTGCAGAATTCTATTGATATATCCATGTCTGGCAGCATTCATGACACCTGATTTCTTTTCAGCGAAATCATTAGCTATCATATTAAGGTCACCCGGAAGATCAGCAGCTATAATCTGAGCTGCAAGCCTGGCATCCATGACCTCCATTTCCACATCCGGATAGGCATAAACCAGATCAGTTCCCAACTGCCTGGGATTCATGGCAAGATACGCACTTCCCTTAGCTGCCTTAAGAAGGAGCGTAACCTTTGGAATGGAAGCCCCTGCAAATGCAGATGTAAGCTGCGCCATTGCCTGAGGAAGAGCCGATTCCGATTCTAAAGACTTCTCATATCCGCTGACATTAACCAGACTAAGCACCGGAACATCAAAGGCATCGCAAAATCTTACAAACCTTGCTGCCTTCATAGCCCCACCTGCACTTAAAACCGGAGACTCCTCTTCTTCCCTGGCCTGGTTGCCAATCACGCCTACCGTAACTCCTCCCAATCTGATAAAGCCGCAGCTCATCTCGGGATAAATGCCTTTTTTAACCGGAACAAACAAGTGCTCGTCAGAAATCTCCTTGCAAAAATCACTGATTGACGATCTCTTGGTCTCAAGCTCCAGCACTCCCCTGTTAAGGTCATCGATACAGCCCGTGACGAATCCTCCCTCACGGTTGGATCCAGGAAGCGTTGACAGCAGAGTACGCATCGCCCATATCATTTCCAGCTCGCTGCCAATCTCATCTACATTGCCTGCAACACGATACTGATAATCCGCCGTGGAAGTATCAACATCACTATCCAGAGCATTAGGTGACTGCAGGAACATCTGAGAATCGTCCGTCATATATACAAAATCATGCATCGACGCAAAAACTGAAAGCACTCCAGCGCACCTTCCGAATATTCCAAGTATCTGGGGGATCCTTCCTGATGCCTTCTGTGACACCTGGCACAGCTCAGCCATATTCTCCATAACATCAAAGGATTCCTGAATACGAACCCCGGAGCTGTTGATAAAGCCGACTATCGGAGCTCCCAGCCTGATTGCCATGTCATATAGGTGCTTAAGCTTATGTATGTGGGCAGAACCAAGTGATCCGCCTAATACATCTTCATCCTGAGCATAGAAAAAAGTCAGACTGCCATCCACCAGCCCGTGTCCTGTTATTACACCGTCAGAAGCTTCCTGAGGTGCTACAGGATTGTAATCGGTAGCGATTGCTGTAGCATCCGCTCCAATTTCCACAAAGCTGTTGTCATCGACCAGTGCTTCGATTTTTTCTCTCGCCTTTTCCAGCATATTTATACCTCCACATCAAGTGCCTCGGCTGCTTCAGCCTCTGCCTGCAGCTTGAACTCTTCTACCTGTATGGGATTTAAAGACGGAAGCTCCTCCAATGAAGTCACTCCAAACGCCCGTAAAAACTCCTCTGTCGTCCCAAAAAGAATAGGACGGCCAGGAGCATCCATCCTGCCAACCTCTTCCACTAACCCGTATTCTACGAGCCTGGAAACAACATGTCCGCAGGATACTCCTCTGATCTTTTCAATTTCAGCCCTGGTTACCGGCTGTTTATATGCAACAATTGATAGTGTTTCTAAAAGCACATCTGTAAGCTGGGCTTTTTTAGGCTGCTTGGCAATACGAATAAGATATTCATAGATATCAGGTGAAGTACACATCTGGTAAGAATCCTCCAAACGGTGAATCCTGATACCGCGGCCATCCGCTTCGTACTCATCTGAAAGCTTGCCGACAATCTCACAAACCTGCTCTTCTTCTATATCCAAGGCTCCTGCAATGCGCGAAATCTCAACAGAATCGCCCATAGCAAACAGAATCCCTTCTATCGCCCTCTTTAGTTCCTGTCGTTCCATCCGATTATGCCGCCTCCTGACCACGATAGCTGATCTCAATATCATCGAATATACGATCCTGCCTGATCAGTATGTCTCCTGAACGGATAAGCTCTAATACAGCCAAAAATGTGACAATAACCTCAGTTTTGGTGCTCTGCTTGGCCAAAAGCTGTCTAAAGGAAAAATGTCTGTGCTTTTTACCGAATTCGGACAGAAAGACAACCTTATCCTCCAGAGAAACATCCTCCTGGCGTATCTGACCAAACCTTGAACGGATAGGGTCAATCCTCCCCTTCTGTCTGCGCAGCAGCTCTTGAAAAATATTGTTGAGCTTTTGGAGCGTAAGGTCGTTGATTAATGTATCAACATCAACAGGTTCTTCATAGGACATCACCTCATTGGGTATAGATGGCAGCTTGTAGAACACCTGATCCGCGTCGACCTGAAGATCCTTAAGCTGTCCTGAGATACAGCGATACATTTTGTACTCTACTATCTTTTGAACAAGCTCTGCTCTTGGATCAACATCCTCTTCTTCCTCATCCTCTTCATGAGGCAGCAGCATCTTGGCTTTTATTGAGAGCAGCGTAGCAGCCATCACCAGAAATTCACTCATAATATCCAGATCCCGGCGCTTCATCTCGTCAACATATTCCAGATATTGATCGGTAATCTCGGCAATAGGTATGTCGTAGATATCGACCTTATTCTTATCTATAAGATGCAGTAACAGATCCAGCGGACCCTCAAAAACCTCCAGCTTTACCTCAAGCTCCATTTACAACTATCTCCTGTTTGTTATAATATCTCAATTACACCCAAACACAAAGTATAGTCGTATTTGTGTCAAATTTCAAGAGTTAAACACAAAATCTTGTGGTTCACCGATAATGACACCCCTACAGCTTGGCGTAGCCGTAACCGTTAACCATGGCTTCAATAGGAATTCCCCTGGTGCAGTACGGGCATTCAAACTGGGCAAATGTAGAATAGCCGGGGAAATCATCCTCGTTGAATAATGAGTAAATCTGGACATTGCCTATCTGCTGCATCGTCGAGAATATAGCGACTACAGCCTGTACTGTTCCACCATAGTACTCAATACATTCAATACTTCTTCGCACTGTCTCACCAGTGGTCATTGTAGCCACCATTACCAGCACATGCTTGCCCTCTATGGCAAATCTTATGTTCTCTCTGAACATGAACTGATGAATACTGTTTTCTTCGGGCTGTGCCACATACATGGTATCGTGCTTGTTGGTGCTCTGGAAGTCGTTCTTTATCAGCTCCTGTGCCAGAAAACCTCCAATAACCTCTGTTCCATCGAGGCAAACAATTGTATCCGCAACCATTACTCTGTGAAGCATCTTATCACGAAGACATCTGGCAGCTTCCTCAGCCTCACTGATACGCACCTTCATGCGGGTTATATCAATATAATAATTGATATGGGACTGACTGGTGGCAAAGTGCCCCTGTGTGGCATTTACCGCTATTCTTCTGTCATCCTTTGCGTAGAACTTGACCATACGATCGCGAATTGTATCCGCCATGTGTGATACCCCCTTTTCGTGTTGTATTGTTACAATGCACTTCTAGTCTAATCCGGTGGAACCGAACCCTGCCTCACCGCGCACTGTGCCATCCAATTCATCCTGCTCGCTGAATGAAACTGCCAAAAATGGTAAAATAACAAGCTGAGCTATCCTCTCTCCCGGAGTAACTGCTCTTATAACCTTACTGTCATTATGCAGCGATACCAAAAGCTCTCCACGATAATCTGCATCAATAACCCCCACGCAGTTTGCTGGTCTTAAGCCTTCCTTTGTAGCCAAACCGCTTCTGGCAAAGATCCCTCCAAAATATCCTTCAGGGATTGCAATCTTTAAACCTGTAGGTATTAAAACCGTTTCGTCAGGCTTAATACTGACCTCTCCATCAATAGCTGCCGAAAGATCATATCCGGCTGCCGACTGGCTGCCTCGTGTGGGTATGACGGCATTTTCTCTGATCCTCTGGATTGATACTACCATGACATTCCCTCTACTTCGCTTTTTTTATCTCTATGCATCAAATCTGTTACTGCCTCTCTGGCGGATTTGTGCTCAAATAATACATCGTTGACTGCCGAAATAATGGGTAACTCAATATTATATTTGGCCCCTAAAGAGCAGGCCGCCTTGGTTGAATACACTCCCTCAACTACCATTTTGACCTTCTTCATTGCCTCATCAGGATCCATTCCCTGACCAATATAGAATCCGGCCGTATGATTGCGGCTGTGTACTGATGAGCAGGTCACTATCAGATCTCCAATTCCCGTAAGGCCAAACAGTGTCTCCGGCATACCTCCCATTGCCTTGGCAAGAGCTGATATTTCCTTTATTCCTCTTGTCATAAGAGCAGCTCTGGCGTTATCTCCGAATTCCAGACCGTCTGACATTCCTGCCGCAAGGGCGATAACATTTTTAAGCGAACCACCTATCTCTATACCGTGTACATCGCTGCTGGTATATACCCTGAAGTAATCGTTCATGAACAGCTCCTGGGTAAAATCCGCAAGCTCCTTATCCTTTGATCCAGCAACTACCGCTGCAGGAAGGGCTCTGATCACTTCCTCCGCATGAGACGGACCGCTTAATATTCCAACCTGCGCATTTGGAATCTCATCTTCTATTATTTCACACTGGCTCTTAAGTGTATTCTCTTCTATGCCCTTGGACACAGTGATTATTCTCTGCCCGGGTTTGATGAATCCACTGATGTTTCTGGCTGTAGCACGGGTCGCTGTGGATGGAACCGCCATAACTATAAGCTCTTTATTGCTGCAGGCTGTCTCTAAGTCCGTCGTTACATCCAATTCGTCAGGTATTATCGCATCACCCAGATTGGGATGGCGCCTTGTGTTTAATATTGTATCCTTCTCACTGTCCAGATACGCCCATAGAACAACGCTATGTCCGTTTTTAACCAACAAGGTGGCAAGAGCACTTCCCCAGCTTCCTGCACCAATAACCGCTATATCTGCCATTGTATTCCTCTCATTTATGAAGCGAGAAACGATTCTCGGTCCCTGCAATCAATCTTCCTATATTAGCCCTGTGCTTGACGATAAGTATTACTACCGCAGCCGCAACCAATATTACAACCTCCGTAAGCTGTCCTCCCTTGTAATCAAGCAGCCCGGCACGATCAAAAACAAATATCTCTATCAATGCCAAAACGGCTCCTGTGATAGAGGCTAATGAAACATATTTTGTAACTGCCACAATAATAATAAATGCCAGAACCAGAAGCGGTACTCCCGGTGGCAGCGTTACAAAGAAAAATGCTATCCCTGTCGCTACACCTTTTCCGCCCTTGAAACCAAGATAAACAGGAAAATCATGTCCGATCATGCTTCCAAATGACGCATAAACCATCAAAAGTCTTATATCGTCAGGAAACCTGCTGCGAAACAACAACCATACCACTCCTGCGGCAACAAGTCCCTTGGATATATCAAATATCAAAGTGATCAGCCCTGCCTTGGCTCCAAGGACCCTTGTGGCGTTAGTAGTCCCTACATTACCACTGCCTTCCTTGCGTATATCAATATGCGCAAGCTTACCAAGCAGGTATCCTATCAATATCATGCCAAAACAGTAGCCTATCGCAAGAGATATCAACCTGGCAGCAATCATATTACCCTTCCTTCCTCTCTCTTACGATAAATTTTAATGATGTGCCTCTGAAACCAAAGGCTTCTCGGATCTGATTCTCCAGATACCTGATATATGAAAAGTGAGCGAGCTTTTTATCGTTAACGAATATAACAAAGGCAGGAGGCTTCACTGAAACCTGTGTCACATAAAAGATCTTCAGACGCTTGCCCTTGTCAGAGGGAGGCTGCTGCATTGCGCAGGCCTCAGTTATTATCTCATTCAATACGCCTGTGGCAATCCGCATGGAATTATTGGCAATAATTACATCCAGTCTGTCATACAGATTACCTGTTCTCTGCCCTGTCTTGGCTGAAATAAACACTATATCAGCATAGGACATAAACGAAAGCGTCGATCTGATCTTTTCTTCAAATTCCCGGACAGTGCTGTTGTTCTTTTCGATAGCATCCCACTTGTTGACACATATCAGTATGCCCTTGCCTCTTTCATGGGCAATACCTGCAATCTTGGCATCCTGTTCACTTACGCCTTCGGTTGCGTCTATCAGCAGGATCACTACATCTGATTTTTCAACGGCCGCTACGGCCCTTATAATCATGTAGTGCTCCAGCTCTTCCTTAATCCGGCTCTTTCTGCGAAGTCCGGCCGTATCCACCAGGATATAGTCCCTTCCGTGATACTTGACCCTTGAATCAACTGAATCCCTTGTCGTTCCGGCAATATCTGAAACTATTACCCTTTCTTCTCCAAGCAGACGGTTGACAAGAGAGGATTTTCCTACATTGGGCTTGCCCACTATCGCAATCCTGGGTGTTTCATCCTCCTCTTCCACATCCGAGCCCTCAGGAAAATGAGACACCACCTCGTCCAACAGTTCTCCAAAGCCAAGCTTGCCTGTTGCAGAAACGGGAAAGGGATCTCCTAACCCCAGGTTATAAAACTCATATACATCCGGCATCTGCTTGTCAAAATTATCAACCTTGTTGATTGCCAAAACTACAGGCTTGTGGGATCGCCTCAGCATATCGCATACCTTGGTATCCTGATCCACCATTCCCTGCCTGGCATCAGCTAAAAACAGTATCACATCAGCCGTAGCAATTGCTATCTCAGCCTGTTCCCTCATCCTGGATAACAATATATCCTTGGAATCCGGCTCAATCCCTCCGGTATCAATAAGTGTAAAATTATAATTCAGCCAGGAAACCTGGGCATATATTCTGTCTCTCGTAATTCCGGGAGTATCTTTTACAATGGCGATCCGCTCTCCTGCTATGGCGTTGAATAGAGTGGATTTACCCACATTAGGCCTGCCAACGATCGCGACTATTGGTTTACTCATAGCTGTAATAATGCTTCCTGTTCTATTTGCATATCTGCATCATTTGATCAGCGCATCTAACAATGACTGACCGTCTGATTTTACAATATGTACCCGAACTTGTAAAGCAGCACTCACATCATCACAGGTAATATCGTCCAAAAATACCTCTTCACCGGCTCTGAACATATTCTGGGGAAGCAGCAGCTTTTTCCCCAGCTTTTTTCCCTTTAGCTGGCTTATCAGGTCACTTCCCGTAATAAGCCCTGAAACTGTGATCTTCTCTCCAAAAAAATCATTACGAATAGGATAAACTGTAACACTAATGTCAGGGTATCTTCTTTGGGCAAGTGCGCAAAGCCTTTTTACAAAAGGCGCTGCCAGCCTGCCGGTTGCTATGGAAACATGCTGTCTTCTTTTCAGCAGGGGTCTTTTGGTATGTGCAAGAGCATACACAAATTCTCTTTCCAGAAGCCTTAGCATTCCTACGCCATTTTCCAATTGAAGATAGCCATCATAGGTTTCCTGAGCCGGCAGATGCTCCCTTGCCAGCAAATACCATTCATCTGAAGCGTGAACAAAATGCCTGTTGCATTTTTTTAGTGATATATCCTGCCACTTACGGATTACGGATAGTACAGCCTTAGCGTCCTTTTGGGAAAAACTCTCCAGCGGATACAGCCCCTTGCGGTATTTTGTGATACCCACCGGAACCACGGACAGGCTCCTAAGCTGGGGAGTAAGTGTCAGAAGATCAGATATGGTACGCTCTAACTCGCTACCGTCATTCAGCCCCTTACAAAGGACAATCTGGGCATTCATCTCAAGATGCGCATTGGCTATGCGGCGCATCTTGTCCATAATATCTCCCGCAAAACGATTGTTAAGCATCCTGCATCTAAGCTTGGGATTAGTAGTATGAACTGACACATTAATAGGCGCCAGATGGTAGCCTATTATTCTGTCCAGATCCTCATCCTTCATGTTTGTAAGTGTTACATAGTTACCCTGCAAAAAAGACAGCCTTGTGTCGTCATCCTTAAAATACAAGGTATCCCTCATGCCAGGCGGCATCTGATCTATAAAGCAAAAGACACAGGCGTTTTTACATGACCTGTAATCATCCAGAAGTCCATTTTCAAATAACAGCCCGGTATCCTCCCCAGGCTCCTTTTCTATTATTACCCTCCCCTTTTTGCCGTTTCTGGATATTGTAAGCTCCAGGCGTTCATCGTCAGAATAATAATGATAATCAAAGATATCCACAAGCTCATGTCCATTAACAGATATTAGCTCGTCACCGGGGCGTATGCCGTACCTTGCAGCCGGGGAACCTTCTGAAACTGATGTGATGCGATGCGAAGAATTATTATCTGCCATAACAAAACTCAAAAGCGTTTTCTATATGATCTATTTTACCATTCCCTGAAATTCCGATAACATCAAACCTCACCGGAACCTCTGATCCAAAACCCCTGTATACTAAATACTGGGCAGTTACCTTTGAAATCTGTCTTTGCTTTCTGTAATCAACCGCCTCAAATGGACTTCCGTTAGCCAAGCTTCTGCGGTATTTGACCTCACATATCACCAGGGTATCATTATGCCAGGCGATAATATCCACCTCACCGCTTCTGATCCTGTAATTCTGCTCTAAAATCCGGTATCCTTTTTGGGCGAGGAATTTGGCAGCCAATTTTTCATACTGACTTCCTGTTGTACGGTTATTAGCCACTTAATCTATGCTCCTTTATACCCGCCCATGGACTCCTGAGGCGTCAAGCTTGGATTTTACCTTGTCCATACCATCGACAAAGACCAGGATCTGTGCCACAACTTCGTACAATTCCGGAGGGATAGCGTCCCCTATTTCCAGAGCCGAAAGGGTCTCTGCCAGTTGACTGTCCTGGTATAAGGGCACATCACTGGCTTCGGCTTCCTCTACAATACGCTGTGCAATATGCCCCTTGCCTGTAGCCAGAATTCTGGGAGCATCATCTCCGGGTTCATAGGCCAGGGCAACCGCTGTCAGGTCCTTAGGATCCTTAGTTTTAAATTGTTCACTCTGTCTGCTTGCCATATTCACGCCTTACGCCATCATATCAAAGGAATATCTGTGTATGCTTTCTCCCGCAGACATACCCCTTTTTATGAAATCATCTACAAAATCCACAGTCTCCTCGTCCTGAGATACTTTCAGTTCACATGAATACCCCAGTTTTTCCAGCTTTTCCTGTAAAATCGGTAAATTCTTCTGAACCAGGGCAAATGATTCATCGTCAGACATATAAAAATCCGTTGATACCTTTTTTTGTTTCAGCTTTACTGAAATATCCGTCGATCCTAAATGGACCAAATCAAAATGCAAAAATGCTGAAAGCTCGTCATCCTCGCCTATATGCCTTTTTTTGTTGGAAAAAACATATAAATCCCCTGTGGCCTGCCCTCCTGACATGTTAAGCGGCAATTGAATATATGTATACGCCTGGTTGATCTGATTGATAAAATCAACATTGCTGCGTATCGAATCTGCTGCGTGGGATATCGGATTGCTGCCTTTGGCTGCTTCCTGTGCAATAGACGACAGTCTCTCCATATCAACTGATATTTTGGCATACAGCTCTTTTACAGCTTCCTTGTCCGCCACCTTTTCCGGAGATATGGTCCATCTTTCCTGCATTGCATCCTTTAAAGCATTAGTAAATGACTTTGATGTGAAAAGCTCAGTCAGATTTTCTTTTTTTATGGAGTCATTTTCTGAAGCATTATCAATAATCTGTTTAACTAATTCTGTGGTACTAAGATCAGTATTAAGCTTGCCCTTATCATCGGTTAATCCCCTGGTGGATATGCCGTTTTTTTCAAGCAGTGCAGCTATTTCATTCCTGTCTGCTTCACTTAAAACAACGGAAATCTTATGATTGGCTTCGCCATTTTCCTCAGGTTCACTTTCTAATTGTTCGCGTAGTAATATTTCTTCTGTAGCTGCATCCTTTAGAACCTTACTCGCTTTTTCTTCGTTCTGTATCGGATTATCAGCTATTTCGCTTGCCTTCGCATTCGAAGAATCCCCCCGCAGCATTGAAAGCTCTTCACGGAATCCTGATATCTGTTCCTTAAAGGCAGCTATATCCTTACTTGTAAGGACTTCGTCTTTTTTAACGGGTGTACCATCAACATTCAGCGGTGAAGCTGTCTCATTGGGCAAAGGTTCTTTTGAACCTGCGGCTGCTGTTGTCTCATTATCAGCTAATACTTCTTCACCGGTGAATTGCTGTGAAACTGCATTTTCATTCTGCACTGTAACCGGAGAATCTTCCTGCTGAACATTCTCATCAACTATGATCTCTTCTCCCTGGATGGACGGCGCATCCTCAGCGGCTGCTTCCTGGCTTTGAAGCTCTATCGCATCCTCAGGCACAAGCATCGCCTCCCCTTGTGCATTAAAAAGCGGCGGCATTATGCCTTCTTCTGTGGTAAGAATCGACATGAGATTTTTAGCAAAGACCGTAATATCCTGTGCAGTTACATCAGGGCCCAAAAAGGTCTGCTCCATTCCATCCAGTAATTCTGAAACTGTATCAAGCATTGCTCCTTCACTGACTTTATAATTCGAGAATTGCTGAATCATGTCATTGGTAAGGGGAATACCTGCTTTTTTCATGGTTATAAGGGTCCCCATATCAGTATCAGGATGCTCAGCCAAAACCGAAGCCATTTCACCAAGACTCTTTGAATCAATGGGAAGCTGCTCCTTCATCATAGAATCAACCATGGAAATATAGTGATCGTTGTTAGCCAGACCTGCCGAGGTCAACGCTGACATCAAAATGGGATTGGAATTGGCTCCGATGGAAACCGGATGTATATTGACGAGACTACCCTCGTTAGATTTGACTTCAAAAAATACTGACTCACCTTCGTTAATTGCCACATCCTCAGCGAGCCTTGCTGTTACTGTGTCGCCATTGGAAAGAGACAATACTACCTTGCCATCCTTCATCTGGGTAACACTGCCCTCAAAAACCTGACCCTTTTGCAGGCTGGCCAGCGTCTGATTACCTTTGGGAGCCTCTTTTAAAGCGTTCTCTCTTACATTGGAATTGCTGACATTTGAAGGATTTCGTCTGCCTGTCGTATTGTTGCTGGTAAACTGGTTTACAAGATCAAAGATCTGCATTCCACCCTCCTCCATCACTAAGAAAGCTTCTGCGATGTATTGGACATAATCCCTGTTTTTTTATAGCTTCGTAGTGGTCTTTAGTACCATATCCCTTGTGCTTTGCGAAACCATATCCCGGGTATTTGATATCAAACTCTTCCATCATACGATCCCTGGTAACCTTGGCAATTATGCTGGCTGAGGCAATGGATACGCTTTTGGCATCCCCTTTAATAATGCCGACCTGCTTGATACCCACTTCCGGTATGACAACTGCATCATTAAGCAGTATATCAGGTTTTATGGAAAGCTTTTCTATCGCCCGGCGCATGGCAAGGTATGTGGCATTTAAAATGTTGTACTGGTCGATTTCCTCGTGATTTGCCATACCGGTACCAACAGCCTTGGCCTTGTCCATAATTTCATCGTACAACTGTGACCTTTTTGCAGCAGAAAGCTTTTTTGAATCGTTGATATACAATATATCGGCATCTTCCGGTAAAATCACTGCCCCTGCTACAACAGGTCCTGCCAACGGGCCCCTGCCTGCCTCGTCAATGCCGCATATTATCTTATATTCATGTCTGTATTTATTTTCAAATTCCCAGAGCGCAGCCACCCTTTCTTTTTCTTTTTCAATGGCCAAAAGCTGTTTTTGGGCCCTTTGTACCAGGCTCTTTACACCTGATCTGGTATCTTCTTTATAATATGCAATAAAGGCGGACATGCCGCCTTCGCTTGCTTTTATATTGTTATATTTTTCTTTTATGAGGCTGATTGATTCTGCCATTAATCAAACTCCCTGGAACTTGCCGAATGCTGCACTATAGAAGCTTAATCTTATCAAAGGGGAAAATCCTTATGAAGGCCTTGCCTATTATCTGGTCTCTCTTGACCCTTCCAACCCCTGCAAACCGGCTGTCAGATGAATTATTCCTGTTATCACCCAGCACAAAGTATTCATCGTCTCCTAATTCTATCGGATCAATCGCCATTCCAGGATCCATTATCCGCTCCAGGCCATATTCCTCCTCAAGAACCTCGCCATTAATGTATATGGTTCCGTCACTTCCTATCTGAACTGTCTCACCGGGAAGACCTATGATCCGCTTGATGTAGTATGTATCCTCCTCATATTGGAAGGGGAATATTATTACATCAAACCTCTCAGGGTCACTGAATCTGTAGCTTAGCTTGTCTACTATCAGATTATCCCCATTACTGAGAGTGTTCTCCATGGATGAACCGCTGACTCTGGTTCTCTGTCCCACATAGTGAACAATCACAAATGTCAGAAGGAATATGATAACAACATACAAAAGCATGGTAAGAATATCACGCTTTGTTATGGATGAATCTTCCTCCTCTGCGGATTCTTCAACTTCTATTACACGAATATCTTCCTCTGAGGCTGTATCAGTCGGATCAGGCACCTCCCCGTCCCCAAAAACATCCTCCAAATACTCTTCCGGAGTAAGAATCTCGTCATCATCAACCGGATCTATGTCAACAGTTTTCGGATTCAGATCGACTGATTTATTATCTTTGGCAGCCCCGGTATCTTCATTATCTGAGACTGCTTCCTCCATGTTTTTCTGAAGGATCTCATCTAAAAGATCATCCAACTGTTCTGTTTCTTCTTTTTTCTGTCCGTCCATTTTATGACCTCTGCAATCGTTCCAGACTGATTCTTCCCCATTTTCCGGATCTGAAATCAGTCAACAGCATATGACATACCCTGTCATAATCTGGTTCTCCACCTTTTTTTATTATATGTCTGCTATCCGCAAACACCTCTAAAAATTCTGCACCTGTTTCCGTAATAGAGTAAGTATCCTTAAGGGAATCAGGATATTCTGATACTACTATTTCCATCAGCTCCATAACCAACTGCCTGACTTCAAAAACCTCGTCCCTGATGGAACCGACACAGGCCAGATGCATACCTACTGAATCGTCTTCGAATTTGGGCCACAATATTCCCGGTGTATCCAAAAGCTCAAGCCTTTTATTCGGTCTGATCCATTGCTTGCCTTTGGTAACTCCAGGCTTATTGCCGGTTTTTGCTCTGGCAGCACCAGCGTAGCTGTTGATAAAAGTGGACTTTCCGCTATTTGGTATGCCCACTACTATTGTGCGCACCGACCTGGGCCTGATACCCCTTTTCTGATCCCTGGCCCGCTTTTTCTCTGTTGCTTTGTCTATCAGAGAATTGAGTATGTTTAATGATTTTTTTTGCCTTGCGTCTACTGCAGCCGCAAAAATTCCCTGTTTTTTACACTCGGCTATCCATTCATCAGTTACTAAAGGGTCAGCAAGATCGGCCTTGTTGAAGAGAACTATTCTGTCCTTGCCCCCAAAAATCCTGTCAACCTCAGGATTCCTGCTGGAGCTGACAATCCTGGCATCACAGATCTCAATCACCAGATCTATGAGCTTGATATCCTCCTCCATATTTCTAACAGCCTTAGTCATATGTCCTGGGTACCACTGGATCTGCATATCAACCCTCTTCTACTGCAAAAAGCCAAAATGACTTCCGCTGATTTCAAACCACACTGTTCCTATTATATCACTGCGTTTGATGTTACCCACGGATTCATATCTGCTGTCCTGGCTGTTGTTGCGATTATCTCCCAGGCAAAAATATTCATCAGCACCCAGCTCTATCTGGCTTTCTGCTACTCCTGCCTCTTCAATATAGTCAGAAGCAGTTCCCTCCTCATATAGGCTGTCATTAACATAGATGCTTCCGTTTTCTATTCTGACACTATCATTAGGTCCCGCTATCACACGCTTAATACTTATAGAGGCATCCTTGTTTCCTCCCGGTAAAAATGCTACCAGGCTGCCGCTTGCGGCAGGAAAAAATGTCATACCTACGCGGTTAATGAGAACCTCATCTCCATCGTACAGGGTAGGCTCCATAGATTCTCCAACCACATCAACCCTTATGCCCACACTCCATACTACAAGAAAGCCAATGGATACGGCAAAAAGGGTTTCGGCAATCCCCAGCAATCTTCCACGAACCTTTGATACATCGGGCTTGCTGCGCCTCCTGCGAAGAGATGCGCTCCTTTTTATCCCGGTTCTCTTTCTGGATTCTATGAAAGGATTAGAGGATGCTTGGTGTATTTTTCTTCTTCGTCTTCTCATCTATTTATTAAGAACAGTAAACTTCGAACGCTTACACTAAGATAAAAAAAGTACAACCGCAATGATTGTACTTTTTAAAATCATACCTTTTCCTTAACCTTAGCTTTCTTTCCTATGCGGCTGCGCAGATAATTCAATTTTGCACGGCGTACCTTACCACGGCGCACAACCTCAATTTTCTCAACATTAGGGCTGTGAAGAGGCCATGTCTTCTCAACACCTACACCATTTGAGAACTTACGAACTGTAAATGTCTCACGGCTGCTGCCGCCCTGACGCTTGAGTACAGTGCCCTCAAAAACCTGAACTCTCTCGCGATTGCCTTCCTTGATCTTGGCAAACACGCGAATCGTATCTCCAACATTGAACTGCGTCACATCATCACGCAGCTGCTCCTGCTCTATTCCTCTGATTATGTCAAATGCGCTCATCAGTTACCTCCTTACCATAACCATGGTATTTTACCATATATTAATGCTTTTTGACAATAGTTTTCGTTGTTTTTATAATGCATGTATCAAATTCATTTACTCTAACAAATCCGGTCTGAGCCTTTTTGTTCGCTCCAACGACTGCTCATATCTCCATTTGTCCACCCTGGCATGATCTCCTGACAAGAGAACCTCGGGAACCTCCCTGCCACGCCACACCCTTGGACGGGTATACTGGGGATATTCCAACAATCCACTCTCAAAGGATTCACTTCCGGCAGATTCGTCATTGTGCAAGACCCCCGGGATCAATCTGGTTACTGCGTCCGCAACTACCATCGCCGCAAGCTCTCCGCCGGTCAATACATAGTCTCCCAGAGAAATCTGGATATCAACTATTTCCTCGATCAGCCGCTCATCTACGCCTTCATAATGCCCGCACAGCAGTATCATATCATCCAGCCGCGCAAGCTCATGAGCCATATTCTGAGAAAAGGTCCTGCCCTGAGGCGATAAATAAATCACAGGTACTTTGTGACCAGCCGCATCGCATACATGAGTGTAAGCATCATAGATCGGCTGGGGAAACATCACCATTCCGGCACCACCGCCATATGGATAATCATCCACCTTGTGATGCTTATCTGTACTGTAATCTCTGATGTTAACAGCCTCAATCGTAACCAGGCCATTCTGTATTGCCCTGCCTATAATGCTCTCGCTAAGAGCATTTAAAATCATATCCGGAAAAAGTGTAAGAATATAGATTACCATATCATACCAACCCCGGCATGAGATGTACCTTCATCTTATTTTCTTGAAGATCCACATCCAGGATACACTCTTTTATAGCCGGCAGCAGAATCTCCCTGTCTTCGGAAGCCACAACATATACATCATTGGCACCCGTTTTCATGACTTCGCCAATTTTGCCAAGCAAAACATCCTCTTCATCAAATACCGGCATACCGATAAGATCATCTATATAGTACTCATTATCCGAAAGCTTCTCTTCGTCGGATCTTTCGATATAGATGTCACATCCTCTGAAGGCTTCAACCTCATTTATATCTGTAAATTCTTTGAATACAACAATATAAATTTTCTTAAAAAGAGATGCCGACTGAATAGTTACCGGCAAAAAACCTTCCGGCGTATCAAGAAACACAGGTACTCCCGGACTAAACCTCTTTGGATCGTCGGTAGTTGGAAAAACCTTCAGGCCTCCCTTCAAACCATGAGTCTTAATAACACTGCCAATGCGAAGATATCTGTCAGTCATCGACTATGTCCACCACGACTTTTTTATCGGTTTTTGAAGCTGCAGCCTTTACTACTGAACGAATAGCCTTGGCTATTCTGCCTTGTTTGCCGATTACCTTGCCCATATCATTATCCGCCACATGCAGCTTCAGAACTGTAGTCTGACCCTTTTCTTCTTCCTCAACTGCAACAGCGTCCGGATTATCCACTAAAGATTTGGCGATGACCTCTAATAATTCCTTCATTCATACATCCTCATTGTATACCACAAGCCTTAAATATCTTAGCAACAGTCTCCGTAGGCTTTGCGCCGTCTGCAAGCCATTTTTTGGCTGCTTCTTCATCAACCTTGAACTCACTTGGGCTCTTGCAGGGATCGTATGTACCAATCTCCTCGATAAAGCGTCCGTCCCTGGGGCTGCGTGAATCCGCAACTACAACACGGTAAAAAGGATGCTTTTTCTTGCCCATTCTTCTGAGTCTGATCTTAACTGCCATTACTTTGTCCTCCTGAAATTAAAAATTATATCTATTTTGCAAAGGGAAAGTTCATCCTTCCCATTCTGCCTTTTTTACCGCCGAACATATTCGGCATCTTCTTCATCATCTTTCTCGACTGGTCAAACTGCTTAATAAAACGATTAACCTCGGAAATATCAACTCCCGCTCCCTGGGCAAGTCTGCGCTTGCGGCTGGGGTTCATAATAGCAGGATTAGCTCTTTCCTCCGGAGTCATGGAATAAATAATCGCTTCCGTCCTTGCCAGCCTGCTTTCATCGATGGATTCCGTAAGCTGGGACATCTGACCGCCTGTCAGATTCCCTATTCCCGGAAGCATCCCCAGAATATCTGAAATACCTCCAAGCTTTCTCATCTGACGCATTGATTCAAGGTAGTCATTATAGTCAAATTCTGCCTTAACTATCTTCTGCCCCAGATTCCTGGCTGTCTCCTGATCTATGTTCTCCTCAGCCTTCTCGATAAGAGACAGGACATCCCCCATCCCCAGTATCCGACTGGCCATACGATCAGGATGGAACTGTTCCAGATCAGACAGCTTCTCACCCATGCCGGCATAGAAAATCGGCTTGCCTGTAACGGCCCGGATAGAAAGAGCCGCACCTCCACGGGTATCGCCATCCAGCTTGGTAAGGATAACCCCGTCTACTCCCACCTTCTCATCAAATGAGGATGCCACATTGACTGCATCCTGACCGGTCATGGCATCTACTACCAGAATAGTCTGAGCCACATCACATGATGCTTTAATTTCTACAAGCTCCTGCATCATCTGCTCGTCTACATGAAGCCTGCCTGCCGTATCCAGCAAAATAACATTCAGATGGTGCTCTGCGGCATATTTTACCGACTCCCGGGCAATCACTGACGGCTTAACATCTGTACCCATGGAAAAAACAGGTACCTCCTGCTTCTTGCCGTTGATAGTAAGCTGTTCTATAGCTGCCGGTCTGTATACATCGCAGGCCACCAACAGGGGGCGCTTACCCTTTTGCTTCATCTTACCCGCAAGCTTGGCAACTGTTGTCGTCTTACCTGCACCCTGAAGTCCAACCATCATCAGTATGGTTGTCTGCTGACCTGGCCTGTAGGTGATCTCGGCAGTCTCGCCTCCCATTAGAGAGACCATCTCGTCATTAACTATCTTGATAACCATCTGCGCCGGATTAAGCCCTGTAAGGACATCCTGCCCTATTGCCCTCTCCTGAACGGTCTTAACAAAGCTCTTTACAACCTTAAAATTCACATCGGCTTCCAAAAGAGCCATACGGACTTCCTTGAGGGCTGTTTTAACATCGTCCTCTGTAAGTCTTCCTCTGCCCCGAAGATTCTTAAATACCTGCTGTAATTTATCTGACAGACTCTCAAAAGCCACTACAACACCTCAGTAATCTCACTTAGTAATTTTCGCAAATGATCCTTTTTATCACCGTCAGCGGCAATCGTATCTAACCGCAATCTGGCTTCATTGATAAGATCGGAAATACGATTATTCTTATCTATCAGATGAAGCTTTGATTCATAATCCTCCATAATATGGGTGGATCTGCGGATTCGATCATGTACAGCCTGTCGGGATATACCCATCTCATCCGCCAGCTCCTGAAGTGAAAGATCACAAAACACAAATGCGTTAAAAAGCTCTCTCTGCCCCGGATTCAACAATTCTCCATAGAAATCATATAAATAAGACAATCGAACTTTTTCTTCCATTTGCGTCACTCCAACATACTTCAAGAGACAACGAGACCATTATAGCGAAAAAAAATATCCTGTCAAGTATTTTTTCTTGACAGGATATGATGCAGATTAATTTCCACCCCGCTTGAGGAAATCGGGTATCTTGATCTCCTTCTCTGAAACGGTGCTGGTTACAGGCTCAGGCTTTTGGATGCCATCCAGCCTGGGAGATGTTATAGGACCCGTGCCCTGAGCGGCAGGGGTAGGTCTGGCGGATGGAGCCAGGGTAGCAGCACTCGCCGGAGCAGGTGTTGAAGTCCCTTGGGTAACAGGCCTTGGAGCCGCCGGTCTCGGTGTAGGAGAAACAGTACGCCCGAATGAAGCTCCGGGTGAATACTTCATACGATCTAAAAAGCTTGCTCCCTGTGCCTTCTCTGTACTATCCTCAAGTCCGGTTGCAATGACTGTTACTGTAACCTGATCAGTCATCTCTTCGTCCATCTTGACACCGAAGATGATATTGGCAGACTCACCAACCATCTCCTGTACATAGGACACTGAATCATTAGCATCCATAAGGGATACATCACCTGAGATATTAACAATAACATCACTGGCGCCCTGGATAGTGGTCTCCAAAAGAGGACTGGCAACAGCCGCCTGAACAGCCTCAGCCGCCTTGTCATCACCCTTGCCGGAGCCAATTCCAATGTGGGCAAGTCCCTTGTCACGCATTACAGTCTGTATATCAGCAAAATCAAGGTTAATAAGAGCCGGAACATTGATAAGATCCGTAATACCCTGTACACCCTGCTGCAGTACCTCGTCGGCCTTCTTCAAAGCTTCCTTGATGGAAGTGCGGCGATCCACCAACTCCAGAAGTCTGTCGTTAGGGATAACGATTACAGTATCTACACTCTCCTTAAGACGGTCAATACCGCCAAGGGCGTTAACCATCCTGATCTTCGCTTCAAATGAGAACGGCTTGGTTACTATGCCAACGGTGAGTATTCCCTGTTCCTTGGCAATCTGGGCGACTACAGGAGCTGCACCCGTACCGGTACCGCCTCCCATTCCGCATGTAACAAATACCATATCGGCACCCTTAACCGCGGAAGAAAGCTCTTCCATACTCTCCTCGGCAGCCTTCTCTCCAACCTCAGGCTGTCCTCCGGCACCAAGTCCCTTAGTCAGCTTATCACCAATCTGAATACGCGTCGGAGCCTTGCAAAGGTTCAACGCCTGTTGATCTGTATTAACTCCTATAAACTCTACTCCGGCGATATTCTCGTCAATCATACGGTTGATGGCGTTATTTCCGCCGCCCCCAACACCGATAACAATTATCTTCGCGCCGGCATCTGCTTCATTTGTAACTATTTCAAGCAAGGTTTCCCTCCTTAATGACCGGATTCTCTCCCGTCAAGTCCGTCTCCTTTTACATACACTCCATTATGATACTGTTTTTGATTGCATTTATCAAGTCCAATTTTCAATGAAACACTCATTCTCTCTCAAAAACGATATCTGTATTCTCTTCGCTCCACTCCTCCAGATGCAGCGTACCACGCTGTTTTTTAAGCTTTGGCAGGATGTATGGAAGGCGCCTTAGCTTCTCTGAAAGTGATGCCCTGGTCCCCAGATTAACCAGAATATCTCTTACCATGAAGGTTATGGTGCCATCTTCAGAAAAAGTCACCGCATCAACGGGAAGCTCTTCCCTTTTTATTTCATCCTCTATTAAAAGAATTGTCTTGACATTGCTCTCTCCAACTGGAAGCGCCTCTCCTGGTGTCGCCTTTTTTGCTGTGATTCCCGCAACCCGAAATACATCCTCCAACAGACGCTCGGAAACCTCTAACACCTTTCCCGACTCATCATAATATATATAACTGTCACCCTTTTCAGATTCAACATATCCGTATGGTTCTTCTTCCTTAACGCGGACTGTAAGGGTATTGCGATTCGACAGGATGATCTTATAATCCCTGACAAAAGGAATATCCTTAACAGGCTTTATCTTATTATGGAGCAAACAATAAATCGCATTCTCATCGAAGGAATCCCTTACTATTGCAGCGCTTATTACAGTGTCCGGGCATATATGATTCCCTTTGACCTTGATATTCTTTGTCGGACAGAAAAATACAATCACAAATCCTGTTATCAAAGCCAGTATTATAACAAATAACAGAATATTGAAAAAATAATATCGAAAGCCTGAATGACGCTTGATTCTGTTAGAATTCATTACACACCATCACTTTAACCGGATTCCCCTGGAGACCGCCATAGCAATTCCCATTTCAAACAGCAAAAACATTACAGATGTACCTCCATAACTGATAAAAGGAAGTGTGACACCTGTATTAGGCATGGTGTTTGTAACCACGGCAATATTCAAAATAACCTGCAGTGCAATATGAATAAAAATTCCAATAACCAGATATGAACCGAATATATCAGTTGCATTGTTGGCAATTATCATAAACCGCCACAACAGCAGCAAATACATCAACATAACACATATAGCGCCAAAGGTTCCCAGCTCTTCACATACAATCGAAAAAATCATGTCATTTTGGGCCTCAGGAACAGAGCCCAGCTTTTGCATGCTTTCACCCAGGCCCTTTCCAAATAATCCCCCGGAACCTATGGCATAAAGCCCCTGAAGGGTCTGGAAGCCCCTGTCATATTTTTCAGGATGCAGCCATATCTGTAATCTGTCACTTCTATAGCCGGCTCCTGAAATAAACATCATCATTCCTATGGCACCCACCGCAATAATTATAACAAATGCCCTGTAATCCGGAGATGCTACAAACAGCATACCAAATGCAATCCCGGCTATTATAACTGCAGTTGACAGATTGTTATATGCTACAGGAATCAGAAGAGGGACTATGTAAAAAAACACTCTTACTACATTGTGCCAGTCTCTAAGGTTTTTAGCCTGATCTGACACAACCGAAGCCAGATAAACTATTACAGCCAGCTTGGCAAATTCAGAAGGCTGAAATGACAGGGGGCCAAAATACAGCCATCTGGATGACGATCCCTGAGCTGTACCCTTGAATATAACCAGCACACACAGCACGAAGGCTATTATGTAAAACAAATTTGAGAATCGCTTCAACCATCTGTATCCTATAATATTAAGACCCACTATGCCTGCAAAACCAATTGCCGAAGCCAAAAGCTGCCTTTTTAGATAGTGAAGGGGATCCTCAAACTCTAATGTAGCTATATAGGCACTCGTACTATATAACATAACCAGCCCAAAAGCGAACAAAAGGGTAACTATTGCAAGCAAGCTGTAATCAAAGTAAGCTATTGAGCGGATTTTGCGTCTTTTTCTAACGGAAACTGTCTGTGTTCTCATATCATCGTATTATAAGCTGCGCGCCAGATCTGAAAAGATCCTGCCTCGTTCTTCATAATTCTTAAACATGTCCCAACTGGCGCATGCTGGCGATAAAAGCACTGCATCACCTGATACACTGTTGTCATGACATATCCTAACTGCTTCTTCCAGTGTATCGGCTGTCTTAATCGCCAAAAAATCATGCTTCCTGGCACAATCAGCAATTTTTTGCTTTGTCTCTCCAATAAGCACCAGAAGCTTAACCTTGTTGTCAAAGCTTTCTATCCATTCATCATATGAAGCATTTTTATCGTAGCCTCCGCCAATAAGGATAGTAGGCCTTTCCATTGCTTCTACAGCCTTGATGGCTGCATCAGGATTGGTTCCCTTGGAATCGTTATAATATCTGACACCATCCTTTTCACAGATAAATTCTATCCTGTGGGCTACCGCAACAAATTCCCTAAGACCTTCTCTTATAATATCCATAGAAATTCCAAGAGCCAGGCATATCGCAGTAGAAGCGGCAGCATTCTCATAGTTGTGAACACCCAGGATCTGAAGCTCTTTTACATCAATTACTTTTTGAACCTCATTATTATCAGAATACCAGATAGCTCCATCGGCATAGTACACTCCGCTATCAAGACTTTTCTTGCTGGAAAAATATACAACCTTGCAAGACAGCTTCCTGCCAAATTCGTACAATACCGGATCATCAGCGTTTAATACGCAATAATCCCCGGCCTTTTGATTGGTGGCAATTGCTTCCTTTGCCTTGATATAAGCATCCATTGTATGATGCCTGTCCAGATGATCAGGAGTAATATTCAAAATTGCGCTGACATGGGGAGCAAAGCTATGAATGGTCTCAAGCTGAAAGCTTGATATTTCAACAGCCAGAACCGTATCATCAGTTGTATCGCCTGCAACAGAGGTGTATGGTATTCCTATATTCCCAACAACTCTTGTGTCCTTAAAAGCCCTTGCTATGATCTCTCCCACCAGAGATGTGGTGGTAGTCTTGCCATTAGTTCCTGTAATGGCGACAACCGTTCCTTTACCAAAGGAATATGCAAGCTCTATCTCCCCTGATATTTCTGTCCCGTGGCTCCTTAACTGTTCTACAAAAGACAGATCCACCGGGACTCCAGGGCTTAGTACGCATACATCAACCTGTCCTAAAAGCTCATTCGGGAACTCGCCGCAAAATATTTCACAGTCTTCTAAAGCATTATTTTTTTTCTTAAACTCAAGCTTATCAAAGTCGGGATTTCCATCATACAGCACAACCTGACATCCCTTATCTTTTAGAAGCTTTGCAGCCGCAATCCCGCTTATTCCCAATCCTGCTACAAGATATGATTTCAATTCATCCTCCCTCTACTACTCCAGTCCTAAAAAAGCAGCCAGACATAGAAGCAGAGTAATTATAGAAAAAACAGTTACTATCTTCGTTTCAGACCAGCCTCCCAATTCATAATGATGATGAATCGGTGCCATTCTAAATATCCTCTTACCATGGGTAACCTTAAAATACCCAACCTGCATAATAACAGATATAACCTCGATCATGTAAATAAATCCCACAATTGGAATAAAAAGAGGCATGTGGAGCATGTAAGCCATACCTGCAACAAAGCCCCCAAGTGCCAGAGAGCCTGTATCTCCCATAAAAATCCTCGCAGGATAACAGTTGTATACCAAAAACGCCAGCAGACCACCTATCATTGCAGCACCTGCCAGATAAATGTCACTTCCCATTATTGCCGCTGCGGCAGTAAAAAATGCAGCCACAATAATGGTAACAGATGTAGCTAAACCATCCAGACCGTCTGTAAAATTAGTGCCATTTACAGTACCAATGACTGCAAAATAATACAACGGAAAGGCTATAATGCCAATATCCAAAACTGCCCCGGAAAAAGGAACCCTCATCCACAGGCCCAAATGCAATACAGAAGTAATATACCACAAAAAAGCACTGGTAACTATTATCTGAAGTATCATCTTCTGCCATGCTATAAGACCGTCTGACCTGTGCAGGATTACCTTCAGGAAATCATCCAAAAATCCTATAGCACCAAATCCTACAGTAAGTATCATCACCGGCACCAGCAAGGGATGCTTAAAAGCCAGAAAAAGACAAACCACCAGAAAAGCAAATAAAAAAATCACGCCGCCCATTGTAGGCGTTCCAGTCTTTTTCTGGTGTGAGGTAAGCTCCTCCCGTTCCGTTTGCTGAGCCTTTCTGTTTCTAAGATAGGAAATCACAATCGGACCCGCAATAAGTCCCAATGCAAATGCGGCAAAAATAGCCCCTGTTATCTTAAATATCATATATACCCCTCATTATTGCTGTTGCTGCGCTTCCTCTGCAGCCGGAGGCACCTCTTCTGTGGGCTCAATCCCCATATAAGGAAGTACCTGTTCCAAAACTGAATGTACAATTTCCTGAGCGTAATTACTATGGGCCTGATCATCAACATTCGGCACATCAATAATACAGTATACCAAAAGCTGGGGATGCTCCTGAGGCACATATCCTATGAAAGATACAAGATAATTGCCTGCGCTTCTGGGCTGTTTCTCAGCCGTTCCTGTCTTGCCGCCTATATCATAACCATCTACACCCGCAACAGCTCCTGTTCCATCAGATACAACTGATCTTAAGTAATCCTTCATCTGGGTGCTGGTCTCTTGCGAAACCGTCTTTTTTAATATTACAGGCTCAAAGCTTTTTACTATATTTCCGGCATCGTCACTTATATGATCCACAACATGGGGCAGATAGAGATTTCCGCCATTAACCAGTGAACAAAATGCGCTCCCAAGCTGTATCATGGTAGTATTAAAATTCTGTCCAAAGGAATTTGTCGCCATGTTAATAGTATGGGTCAGATCATTTTTGCTGTAAATTAATGTATCTGTCCTGGACTCCCCGGGCAGATCAATTCCTGTTCTCTGTCCAAATCCAAACAGCCTCTGGTATTCTGCAAAGGAATCTGCCCCTATCGCATACGACATCTGCATAAGAGCATCGTTACAGCTCTTCATAAGAGCCCCTCGAATATCCAGCATACCGTGTCCATTACGGTTAACACACTTGACATCATAATCTGCAATATGCTCGTAGCCATCACAATAATAGCTCTCATTACCGCTAAGCTTCCCTGTCTCAAGACCACATGCTACAGTAAATGGCTTGAAGGTTGACCCCGGTTCATAAGTTGTGGTAATACAGAAATTTTGCCACAGCTCATTTAATGCGTCCATTTTCTCTTCATCAGACATATCCTTGAGATCTTTTTTCTTTAATATTCCCTTCAGATCTCTTGGATTATTAAGGTCATATGTGGGATAGCTTGCCATGGCAAGAACTGATCCGCTCTGTGGATCCATCGCCAAAAAAGCTGTGTGTTTACTTCCGGGCGCACCATTTCTGGCGTATCTTTTATTAAATGCAGCTACCTCACGCTCAACAATGGTCTGTATATTGACATCTATAGTTGAGGCAATGGAGTGTCCATTTTCAGGTTCAATTACTGCTGCTTCTACATTATTATCAGAATTAACATAGCCGTATGACCGGCCATTTGTACCGTTCAGTTCCTGACTGTAGTAGGTCTCAATACCTCCCATTCCAACATTTCCGGAGGTAGTAAAGCCCAGCATTGCCGCAGCAAGTGACCCATAAGGATACTGCCTTTGGTATTCCTTTTCAAACCATATTCCTGCCACTTCACCGGAGGTTTCCTCATCTTCTGCAATCTGCTGGAATTTGCGCATTTCCTCGTAGGAAACCTTTTTAGCAAGGACTGTGTACTGCTTCTGAGGATCGTCTGCCAGGGTGAGCCTGGCCTTTGCAATATCTATATCCGGAAAACACTCCGACAGATGATTAAGAGTAGAATCTATCTTGTCTTCATTGGCATTAAGTACCTTGCAATCCAGAATAACATTGTACACATCCACAGAGGTTGCAAGTACCGTTCCCCTTACATCTGTAATATCTCCCCTCTGATAAGGAATAATAAGGCTGTCATATTGCTGCTGGGCAAGGATAATCCTCTCATACTTTTCTCCGCTGGAGTATTCAATAAACGCCAGACGAGCCATTAAAACAGCAAAAAGAACGCACACAAACATGAATACTATCCATAGATTGCGCTGCATTCTCCTTAGGATTTTATTATAAATTTTTTTTCTTCGTCTTCTAGCCATAATAACGCTTGTATATGCATCCCTCCCTGAGGGGTGGGGTTTACAATCCGACTATGATAATGACTACCGGACTTCTTCGTATTGACTCATAAAATCATCATCATCTATAGTATAATACACGATTTGATCACTGTTTGCATAGACCATTCCCAAATCTTTTCTGGCGGTCTTTTGAATGATCCCCAGATTCGCAGTTGTAGAGATACGGCTTTTGGCTGCCGCATTCTCGGTTTTTAAATCTGTAATCTGCTTCTCCAGGCGTGAAATATGCGCCATACTCGTAGTTATGCGATTCTGAATATGGACATATGCCACAAAAAAGGCTCCCATCATAAGGACACTGCATAAAAACATCATCGTCTGATGCCTGTCCCTTCTTTTGTTCTTCTTATAAGCCTTGATCCTGGCCTTTTTTTCCTGTTCTCTTTTTTCTAAAAGCTCTCTTTGACGGTCTTCCCTGGTTGGAAGCGCAATAGCCTCATAACGCCTGACAGCGTTACCGTCTTCGTAATAAAATGTCTGAAATTGTGCCATATTACTCTATCTACTCCCCGACAACGAACCTTTGATTCCCTGTTACTTAATCCTCTCAAAAACCCTTAGCTTAGCACTCTTAGAGCGGCTGTTTGCATTAAGCTCCTCTGCTGATGCGGTAATTGGCTTTCTTGTAACCACTTTACCCTTAGATTTCTTGCCGCATACGCATACCGGAAGTTCCTTTGGACAGGTGCATGGATCCTCGTTTCTGCGAAATGAATTTTTAACTATTCGATCCTCTAAAGAATGAAATGTTATAATACACAACCTTCCACCCGCTGACAACAGATCGATCATTCCGTCAATGCTGTTCTTCAACACAGCCAGTTCATCATTCACTTCAATCCTTAAAGCCTGATAAACCCTCTTTGAAGGATGCCCTCCTGTCCTTTTATATTTGGCAGGAATCGCCATGTCTATTAATTCATTTAACTCCCCTGCAGTTTCTATAGGCGATTCCTGTCTTTTTCTTACAATATTCCTTGCTATTCTTGAGGCAAATCTTTCCTCGCCATATTCTCTAAATAATCTGGTAAGCTCATCCTCCTCATAGGTATTCAGAATGGATACCGCATCTTTGGTATTATCAGGATCCATTCTCATATCAAGCCTCGCGTCGGAGTTTCGGTATGTAAAGCCCCTTTTTGCTTCATCCAACTGAAAAGATGAAACGCCCAGATCCAAAAGGATACCGTCAACAGAGGAATAGCCAAGTTTTTTCAGTACTTTGTTCATATGTTCAAAATTGGATTTTACAATTGTTACCTTGGATTCGAAATCCAAAAGCCGCTTTTTTGCGGCAGCTATAGCATAATCATCCTGATCTATGCCTACGAGCACTCCCTTCTTAAGCCGCTTTGCAATCTCGAAGGAATGACCGCCGCCACCCAATGTCCCGTCCACATAGACGCCATCTTCACGGATATTCAGTGCTCCAATCGTCTCATGGAGCAAGACAGGCGTGTGTTTGAAATTGTCCGACGAGATCATAGGCTCCATAATGCTTATTAACCTGTCTATAACGCCAAGCCCAGCTGTGCCATGTGTTCAGCGATTTCATCCATATCATCATAGGACGAACCGTCCTCCCACCTGGCCTTGTCCCAAATTTCTATCCTGTTAAGGACGCCCACCAGTACTACATCCTTAGTCAAGCCGGCAAAATCCCTTAATACGGCAGGCAGCAAAACCCTTCCCTGCTTATCAAGCTCCACCGAAGCTGCTCCTGCAAAGAAGAACCTGGCAAATTTTCTGGCATCCCTAGTGGTAAGGGGTATCTGGCGAAATGCCTTCTCTATCTCCTGCCATTCCTCCGGTGAATAGACGAACAGACAGTCATCCAGGCCTTTTGTGACAACAAATTCACTGCCTAGCTGCTCACGAAAGCGTGCCGGCATGATCAAACGCCCTTTGGAATCTATGCTATGAGCATACTCACCCATGAACATGACGGCTGTCCTCCACTTTCACCCATTATCTACCACTTTCCACCACACATATACATAATACGACTACTTTTCGAATAATGCAAGAAAAAAATGGGGGTTGTTTGGGGATTTTTTACATTTTTTCAGGTGGTTGGTAATCCCATACAAAATATAGTGTATTGTATTAAAGAAACCACAGGATATAGAAAAACACCCGAAGAACGGGTGTTTTGGTGAAAACAGAGAAATATAACTAATGTTTTAGAATCTCACATCTTTTGTTAAAAGCGAATTATAAACTATTATTGCAATTGAGACCGTAACAAGTAAAGCTGACAGACATTGTGATACCGGCAATCCCAAATAAGGCAACAAAAGCTGGTCTGTGCGAAGCGCCTCTATAAGGAATCTGCCGCTTCCATACAGCAACAGGTACCAGAAGAACACCTCTCCGTCCCATTTCTTTTTCCTTCGGATTATAAAATACAGGATCAAAAACACCACACAGCTCCACATTGACTCATATAAAAAAGTGGGATGCACCTGAATCCATCTTATTCCATTTTCAGTTATGAGATGATCCATCATTTCCGATGTAACCGCATCGTCCTGTCTCACAGCAGATACGGGCAGTCTCATGGCAAGCAATCCGTTGGTGTATCCTCCGAATGCCTCCCTGTTAAAAAAATTCCCCCATCTGCCAAATGCCTGTCCAATGGGAACGCCTAAGATAATACAATCGGCAAGGGCAAAAAATTCAAGCTTCCTCCTGGCCGCTACTACGATTACAGCCAACAGGCATCCTATCATCCCCCCATATATTGCCAAACCGCCTTCTCTGATATTAAATATTGAAAAGAGATTATCGCTGTATCTGTCCCATGCAAATACGACATAATATACCCTTGCTCCGATTATTCCGCAAACAATCCCCCAAAGCAGTACATCCAGAAGATCATCCTCCGAAAAGCCAACCCTCCTGCCCTCACGAAGGATTACAAATCCCGCAAGCAACATTCCCACAGCGATAATTATTCCGTAATACATAACAGGAAAACCAAATATATCTACATGGTCTCCAACATCGTATAATGTAATATCCAGATTAGGAAAAACTATGCTTTTTTCCTGCAATTGTTCCAAAGTTCTCTCCTATACAGCGTTATATTTTTTGCAGAGATATCATTACCAAATATAATAAAGGCTGATGCATTAAATATATCAAAAGCGAGTGCCGGCCCATCCATTCCAACGGCTTGATCAGACTGGCTTTAAGTATGCCGATAATCTGTCTTTCTATCATCATACAACTGATGTAAAAGCCAAAACAAAACAGAAAAAACCATGGAATGATAGAGAAATAATCAGTAGAAAAAAATCCCGGTCTCATAAATCCTAAAAAGGTAGTGAGCATATTACTGTATAAAAAGTCCGGTAAATAATATTTGAACTTGAAAAAGCCAAGATATCCATTATTGATATGAAAGCTTGCTAAAAACAGAATAATGGATATCAAAAGTCCCCAAAAATACGGCACTTTTTTTAAATATACACCAATGACTCCAATTATAAGCATAGATGATCCTAAAAAGGTAAGGATCCCAAATACTATCCTATCTTCCGGCATAAATATTACAGTAACTAAGGTTACAAGCAACCCTGCCAGAAAAACAATGATACCTCTTTTAAAATGCCTGTTGGAAATACCGGCACAAAATCCGGATATTATAATAAAACTGCAGCAAATACTCCTCTGCCATATCATCCCCTGGGTATCCAGGTAACCGGGCAAATTAACGCCTGCCAGGAATACCAGATCCCAGCAGGCGTGATAAAAGATCATACTTATAATAGTCAGTCCACGAATACCATCTATTATGTGATAGCGTTCATGCTCCATTGCATTCACCAGGCTTAATGGTTCACCCTATAAGATAATTATAAAGCTCTTCGTAGCTGCCCTTGGAATTATTCCATGAATAATCCTTCTCCATGTCGCGTTCTACCATCTTATTCCATTCCTTCTTGGAATCGTAGAACACTCCCTTAGAGTAATTAACTGTATTAAGCAGCTCATCACCATTATAATTTGAGAACGAGAATCCGGAACCTGTTCCTTCGAATTCATTGTACGGCTCAACAGTATCCTTAAGTCCGCCTGTCTCCCTGACAATCGGAATAGTACCATAACGGAAGGAAATAAGCTGTGTCAAACCGCACGGCTCAAACCTGGAAGGCATCAAAAATGCGTCAGCAGCCGCATACAGCTTGCGGGCCAGGTTATCGTCATAGCAGATATTAGCTGAAACCCTGTCAGGATATTTCCAGGCATAATGCCTGAACATATTCTCATACTGAGACTCACCTGTGCCGATAACTACCAACTGGGTATAATCATCAACTATACCTTCTATGCAGTAATTAATCAGATCCAACCCCTTCTGGTCAGTAAGCCTTGAAACAAGCCCTATCATGTATTTGCTTCCATCCACCGCCAGATCCAGATCCTCCTGAAGACGGGTCTTATTAACCTTCTTGTTGCGGCGGAAGCTGGTCTTGTCATAATTCTTGTAAATGGACATATCAGTACTGGGATCAAAGGTTATATAATCAATACCGTTTACAATGCCCTTCATGTCAAAATGACGGGAGGAAAGAAGTCCATCCAGTCCCTCGCCATAGTAAGGCGTCTGAATCTCATCAGCATATGTGCTGGATACGGTGGTAATATAATCAGCGTATACCAGACCGCCCTTCAACATATTGCCTGCTTTGTTAAATTCCAGCTTATCAGGAGTGAAAAGATCCATAGGAAGACCTGACAATCCCTGGATAGTCTTCACATCCCAGACTCCCTGGAATTTGAGATTGTGAATCGTCATCATAGACTTGATACCCCAGAAGAAGGGATTCGCCTGGAATTCAGTCTTCAGATACACAGGTATAAGCCCTGTCTGCCAGTCATGACAATGAATCAGGTCAGGCTTGAAGTCAATAACAGGCAACATGGAGAGAACTGCCTTGTCGAAGAAAATAAATTTCTCAATATCATAGCGGGCATCACCGTATGGATAGAAGCATTCAAAATATTCGAGATTATCAATGAAGTAATAAGTAATCCCCTGATACTCATACTCCATTACACCTACATATTTCTCACCGATATAAGGACCCACTCCCATATTAAAGTTGGTCACATAACGGAAATTATCACGGAACTGAGGCGGTATGCAGGTATAATCCGGTATTACCACGCGAATATCCCAATACTTTTTATCGAATTCCTTCGGTAATGCTCCTACTACATCTGCCAAGCCCCCTGTCTTAACAAATGGAAAGCACTCACTCGCAACATACAGCAGCTTTTTCATTGTTGAATCCCCCTTTATATTAACCTTTATTCATCCCAGTTGTGGTATACTTCCTGAACATCATCGTCATCATCCAAAAGTCCAAGGATACGATTGATCTGATTGATATCATCCTCAGAAGATAATGTAACATATGTCTGGGGAAGCATGGTAACCTGTGCATCGGCCATCGGCACGCCTGCAGCCTCCAGCGCTTCCCTTACAGCGGTAAACTCCGCAGGTGTGGTAAGCACCTCGAAGGAATCATCCTCCTCATTAAAATCATCAGCCCCGGAATCCAATGCCAGCATCATCAGCTCATCCGAATCCATATCACATTCACTTCTGTCAATAAGTATCTGACCCTTCTCATCGAACATATATGACACGCAGCCCTGTGTGCCTATGCTTCCTCCCCCTTTGGTAAAAGCATTCCTGACATTGGCAGCCGTGCGGTTCTTATTATCGGTAAGAGCTGAAACTATGATAGCGGTACCACCGGGCCCATAGCCCTCATAGGTGACAGTCTCATAATTAACAGAATCAGCGTCTCCTGCAGCCTTCTTAATGCCCCGCTCAATCGTATCGTTGGGCATATTATTAGCCTTCGCCTTGGCGATTACATCACGCAGCCTGCTGTTATTAGCCGGATCAGCTCCGCCCTCCTTAACAGCCACTGCTATCTCACGGCCGATTATGGTAAAAATCTTACCCTTGGCTGCGTCATTTTTTTCTTTTTTATGCTTGATATTTGCAAACTTTGAATGTCCTGACATATCAGACTCCTCTATATTTTTTATAGAAAACAAATTACCTCAATGCGTTTTCTATAACGATAACAGTTTAACATTTTTCTATTGCATTCGCAAGAGCTACAAACACTATCTTCTATTCGTCCTTTCGAACTATCACATCTCCTACCATCTTATGATCCACATCTAAAACTCTGAATTCATAACCGTAGGCGTGCACAGAAAATGTGGTATGCTCTTCGGGAATTTTATCTATTCTGGAGATGATAAACCCATTAAGAGTAGTAACATCCTGTTCTTCAAATTCTATCGGAAGCTGGGACGAAACCTCCTCCAAGGTGGTATGTCCGTTCATACGAAAGACATTCTCTCTGACCTTCTCCACAGACTCTCTTTCGTCGTCGTGCTCGTCCTGAATATTGCCTACAATCTCCTCTATTATATCCTCCATAGACAAAAGCCCGCTGGTCTGGCCATATTCATCCATTACTATTGCCATGTGGGATTTTTTTAATTGCATCTGTGTAAAAAGAGTATTTATTCCGTGTGTCTCAGGAACAAACTGGGCCGGTCTGATAAGATCATCAAGATCCCTGACAGGCTTGTCGTAATCCTCCCTCCTGAGACAATAATGAAACATATCTCTAAGATGTATGATACCTACAATATCATCCAGATCTTCAAGATATACAGGGAATCTGGAATAAGAATGCTCTTCAAAAACTGATATTGCCTCACGCAGGGTTATCTTGGCGTCGATCGCCACAATATCCTTGCGGTGAACCATAATATCCTTTGCGTCCTTGTCGGCAAAAGAAAAAATATTCTGGATCATAGCTGCCTCAGATGCCCGAAGCACCCCCTGCTCATGACCCTCATTAACCATGGAAATAATCTCTTCTTCAGTCACATCATCCCTGCCCCTGAAAATTGACATCAATCTCTGAGGCAGGCTGTCTATGTGCGGTTTCTCCATCAATAATACTCCTTTGTATCAATTAGCTCGCCATCTGAATAATAAAGCCTGGGGATCCTGTTGCCCAGACAGCAGGCAAACTCATAATTGAATCTGCCGGACTGATCTCCCAGCTCTTCTAATGTAATTTTTTCATCGCCATCCGATCCGATCAAAGTCACCTCATCGAACAGTGATGCCTCAGGAATATCAGTCACATCAACCATTAGCTGATCCATGCATATCCTGCCAATGATGGGAGCCCTTTTCTTATGAATTAAAACTGCTCCCTTGCCTGAGAGTCCTCTTGAATATCCATCCGCATAGCCTACAGGGATTGTGGCTATCCTTCTGTCCTGGTCTGCTATATAGGTTCCGCCATAGCTGACCGCAGTACCCTTTTTTATTTCCTTGATCATCACTATTCGACTGTAAAGGGACAGGACAGGTCTTAAATCATAACCCTGTTGTACCTCGTCGGATGGCATAAGTCCATAAATTATTATGCCTGCCCTGACACAGTCAAACCATGCCTTATCATATTCAAGGATAGCCGCACTGTTGGAAGCGTGAACTATCGGAAAAGTCAGACCTCTTTTTTCAAGCTTGGATATTATTGTTTCAAAAGCTTCTGTCTGAATCCTTGTAGGGGTCTTATCAGCTTCATCTGCCCTTGCAAAATGTGTAAATATCCCTTCCGGAACCAAAGAATGATTTTCCTCGAAAATCTTTTTTATCTTGTCACACGCCTCATCAGTAACGCCGAAACCTATGCGGCTCATGCCTGTATCAATTTTGATATGACAGTATACCTTTTTCTGACAGGCATCGGCTGCCGCTGCATAATCCGTCGCCATATCCGTTGTAAAAATTACAGGTCTGAATCCACACTGTATAATATCCTTGTAAGTATGAGGAAATGTATATCCCAGAATCAAAACAGGCGATTTGATTCCACCGTCATACAACTCCCTTGCCTCTTCATAAGTGGCGACTGCAAATCCTCTGACCAGGGAATGCTTTTCCATATATGATGCTATTGGAAGAGCGCCATGCCCATAGGCATCCGCTTTTATTACAGCAATAATCCCGGCGTCGCTTCCGCCGTCCCTTAGATGTTGTCTGATAAAATGTATATTGTGGGAAATTGCGTCCAGATCCACCCTGGCACAAATCCTCAAATGATCCATCTGTATACCCTCCTAAGGCACTATTCGCAAGGAACTGTTCAGAAATAAATTAGGAAATTATAACGCTGGATTCGAAGACAAGTTAGAATTCCTAAGTTATTTCTTAACAGTGACTAAACGCAAGAGCAAAAACATCAGGTATATGCCGGATTATATCCGAAGCTGTCATCGAATATTCCGTCTTTTCCATGGCAGCAAACTCTCCTGCCCTTCCGTGCATATATGCTCCAACCATTGCAGCATCGGGATTAGTCATACCCTGTGCCACAAGTCCTGTTATAAGACCTGCCAGCACATCTCCGCTTCCTGCAGTAGCCATACCGCTGTTTCCGGTATGATTCTCTACTGTTTTTCTTCCGGGAGAAGAAATAACAGATACCGCATCCTTCAATAGCACTGTAATGCCGTGATGCGCGGCAAAAGCCTCTGCAGTCTCTGTCATATGGGACTGAATCTCGGAAATCGGCATACCCACCAATCGTGACATCTCCCCGACATGGGGTGTTACTATTGCTTTCCTGCCCGCAAAATTCATCCTGCTCTCATCCTCTGAGATAATATTAAGGGCATCTGCATCAAAAACTATAGGCATCCGTCCTGAATGCTGCATTACATAATCCAACAGATCCCTTGCTTCGTCACCGGTGGACAACCCCGGTCCTATAAGAACGCATGAAGCCCACTCCAGGGCATTCTCCACAACCTCAGTGTCTATTTCACCATCATAAGTAGCAAGCAAGGCCTCAGGTACTGCTGTCTGCATTATGACCCTGTTGCACTCATCCGTTAAAACCATGACCATTCCGCATCCAGCGGCAAATGCAGCCCTTGCAGCAAGTATGGCGGCTCCTGCCATATTCTGGCTTCCCGCAACCACTAATACCTTGCCAAAGGTGCTTTTATTACCATTTTCCCTGCGGGTTGGAATTAATCTGGCAAGGCTCCTGTCATTCAGGCGAACCGGCTTTTTTTCTTTTTCCCTCTGGTTCTGACTTAATTCCTTTAAGACAGAGGTGGATCTCTTAACTCTAATATTACTCTGAAGCATTTTCCTTAATCCTTTGACACCCTTGCTGCAGCTATCTGTTCTTCCTCAAGATGCTCTCTTAAAATCAGCTTGCCCTCTTCATCATAATGAACATCAAACAGCTTCATAACATCCTTACCGAACAGATCGTGCATGTATGTATACATCTCACGATTATTGATCTCTCTGTTTTGCTTTTTTATTATGTTCTTTTTAAGCTTGACGCGGACATCTGCTATCCATTCGGAAATTTCATTAATCTGGTCAGTATTGCTTCTAAGCTTGTCATATGAAAACTGCATAGTAAGAAGCATAAGCTTGTTATTATTGTCCCTAAGCTGTTCCTGGGCAGATAACAGCTCATCCTCGTCAGACTCCTGTCTTTCCTTAGTTTCTTCCAAAAGTCTTTTTGCCTCATCAAGCTGTTTTTCTTCCTCGGCTGTTGCAGTATCAGAATCGGCTCCGCCCATATTGTCCATCACCTGCTTCATAAGATCGGCCTTGATCTTCTTCAGCCGCTTGATCTCCTCGTTAAGCTTGCCCTGCCTGGCCAAAAGCTCATTAATCTGAACCTCAACCTCCTTGACCTCTTCAGGCTTTCCTGAAATAGCAAATAATCTATGCCATTTCTGATCCAGAACCAGTATAGGAACTCTACATGCCTTTATAGCAGCCTCAAAAGCAGCATCATCCATTTTCATCCCCCTTTATGTCCTTTTGGAACTGTTTCAAGTATAGATATTTACAATGTCCATGTCAAACCAGCATCTCCCATTTTTGGTACAGCACAGACAGGCTTTCCTTAACAAGCTTCTGTTCGCTTGTAAGCTCTCCCAGCTTCTTGGGATCCTTAGCAATACTCTCATCTAAAAAAGCTTCATTGATTTCCTCGTCCCTGGTCTCCAACCTCTCTATTTCCTCTTCTATTTTGATCCTCTGATTTTCCCGTTTTTTCTCCAGAGTCTTTGCTTCCTTTTGCCGTATCCATTCTTCCTTGGAGGATGTATTTTTATTATCTGATGCTTTTGCGCTTTCGCTCTTTTTATCAAGCTCATTGCGCTTTGTCTGATAGTAATCATAATCACCCAGGAATTCTCTTATGCCATGCTCTGTTGAAAGCTCCAAAATCCGATCCGCAGTCTGATTAATAAAATACCTGTCATGAGAAACATACAGCAGCGTTCCTGAATATGCAAGCAGCGCATTTGCCAATATCTCCTTTGACTCCATATCAAGATGGTTTGTAGGCTCATCCAGGATCAAAAAATTTGCTCCTAAAAGCATTAATTTACACAGTGAAATCCTTCCTCTTTCCCCTCCTGAAAGGTCACTGATCTTTTTGAAGGCATCATCCTCCTTAAACAAAAAAGCCGCCAAAACATTTCTTATCCTGGTGGTAGACAGCCCCGAGTAAGTATCAGACAATTCCTCAAATAGTGTTTTTTCTTCGTTAAGATTCTGCTGCTCCTGGTCATAATACGCAACCTCAACACCTGCACCCAGCTTAACGCTTCCCTCATCCGGAGGAATAATTTCGTTGATGATCTTAAGAATAGTAGTCTTTCCACAGCCATTCTCACCAATAAGAGCTACCCTTTGGCCTCTTTGAACCAAAAAGCTTATGTCTGAAAAAACCCTGTGATCCTGAAAGCTCTTGCCAAGTCCCGAAATATTTAATACATCCTTGCCGCTTTGTCTGTCACAAGGCAGACTTATGCGCATCTGATCCCTCTCTTTTTCAGGCGCATCCATCAGCTCCATTGAATCCAATTTTTTCTGACGGCTTTCGGCTCTTCTTATGGATTTTTCACGATTGAACTGCTTTAGCCTGGTTATTACTTCTTCCTGGTGCTTTATCTCCTTTTGTTGTTTGCTGTATGCCTTTTCATATGCCTTTTTTCGCTCGGCCTTTTCCCTTACAAATGCGGTATAATTACCGTGGTATAACATATTTCTGTCAGATCCCAGATCCAGTACATCTGTAGCTATTCTGTCCAAAAAATACCTGTCATGGGCTACCACAATTACCGCTCTTTTGTAAGAGGATAAAAAACCTTCCAGCCATTCAATGGATTTAAGATCCAAATGATTAACCGGCTCATCCAAAAGCATCACATCAGGATCCATCAGCAGCAGTCTTGCAAGATTTACCCTGGTCTTCTGTCCGCCTGAAAGCCTGGCCATGCTTTTATCAAAATCACTTTCTTCAAAACCAAGGCCTTTTAGAACTCCAACAACTCTGCTTCTATATGAAGCACCGTCTGCCAGCTCATACTTGTGAGAAATAGTATGATATTCTTCCATTACAGACGAAAGCGCGCCGGGCGAGCGCATATCATCCTCCAGCCTGACAAGCTGTTCTTCCATGTCAAGAATATCCGATCTTACTGACAAAACATAATCGTGAATATTTGAATAGCTCTCGTCTGCCGTCTGATACTGCTCAAGATATCCCAGTGACCGGCCTGATTCTAAACTGACACTGCCTGATGTCATTTCCTTTTCACCGGATATTATGGAAAGAAGTGTAGACTTGCCGCAGCCGTTAGGTCCCACTATTGCAAGTCTCTGCTCACCGGACAGCTCAAAGGAAAGACGCTCAAAAAGTACCCTTTGACCGTATTCTTTTGACAAATTCGATACAGAAAGGATTGCGCTCAAAACAGAAGTCCCTCTAGCTTAAGGCGGATTGCCCTGATGAATTCCCTGCTGGTAAGCTTTGTAGGATTAGGATTGGAAGTTATAAGCACAAGATCCCCCGTCATCTCTCCGCCTTCTATCGTCTTGATGCAGGCTTCTTCCAGCTTATTGGCAAAATCAATAAGCTTTGGTAATTCGTCTATTTCTCCTCTTTTTCTCAATGCACCGCTCCAGGCAAAAATAGTTGCTACAGAATTAGTAGAGGTCTCCTCCCCGTTCAAATGCTTGTAATAATGCCTTTGTACAGTTCCGTGAGCCGCCTCGTATTCATAATAGCCCTCAGGAGACACAAGAACTGATGTCATCATCGCAAGAGACCCAAAGGCAGAAGACAGCATATCGCTCATTACATCTCCATCATAGTTCTTGCAGGCCCAGATGAATCCGCCCTCTGATTTCATTACTCTTGCTACAGCATCATCTATCAATGTGTAGAAATAAGTAATGCCGGCTTTTTCAAATCTATCCTTGTATTCTGATTCAAAAATTTCCTCAAAAATATCCTTGAAGGTGTGATCATACTGTTTTGAAATGGTATCCTTGGTTGCAAACCACAGATCCTGCTTGACATCCAGGGCAAAGTTAAAACAGCTTCTGGCAAAACTGATAATGGAAGAGTTGAGATTATGCTGACCGGTTACAATTCCGGGTCCGTCAAACTCATGCACTATTATCCTCTGCTCTTCGCCCTCATCCGGTGTATAAACAAGCTCTACCTTACCCTTGCCCGGTATCTTCATTTCTGATGCCTTATATACATCGCCGTATGCATGACGGGCAATTGTAATAGGCCGCTTCCAGTTTTTCACGCAGGGCTCTATTCCCTTCACTATAATAGGTGCACGAAAAACAGTTCCGTCCAAAATTGCTCTTATTGTCCCGTTAGGACTTTTCCACATTTCTTTTAATTTGTACTCCTCAACCCTGGCGGCGTTAGGTGTAATGGTAGCGCATTTGACTGCAACGCCATATTTTTTGGTGGCATTTGCAGCTTCAATGGTAATCTGATCATCAGTTTCATTGCGCTTTTCAAGTCCCAAATCATAGTATTCGGTCTTTAAATCTACAAATGGCAGTATCAGTTCATCCTTTATCATGCCCCAGAGAATCCTGGTCATTTCATCTCCATCCATCTCCACCAGCGGAGTAGTCATTGTAATCTTATCCATAATCAATCCTTTCTCTCATCTAGTGTGCTGACACATTCATCTTTGAACTAATAATCTGGGTCATATTTGCGTCCCGAATGAGTCGTAGCCGTAGCTACGGCGATTGAGGATAACGACGCAGATGGCGTAAATAGGGCACAGATAGTTCAATTATGAATGTGCCAGCACACTATTTATAGTTTGTCACAACAAATAACCATAAACGGCTTATATTACTTTGTCAATGCCTTTTCGATTGCCTCTATGATCTTATCCTTGATTGGGGGCTTGAGCATATATCCCGCCGGCTTCAGATCAAGCACCGCCTCAATATGTCCTCTGTCACTGACTCCTGTTAAAAAAATCACCGGAATATCAGCTAACTCCTCGTCAGCCCTTATCATTGCAAGTGTCTGTCTGCCGTCACAAACCGGCATCTCATAATCCAACAGAATCAGATCCGGCCGCTTTTTTCCCATGGCCGTCATGGCCTTGATTCCGGAATTAGCTATCATAACATCATATTTATCGTCCAGCATGCCCTTCATGCTCCTTAATGTGGGGGCATTATCGTCCACAACCAGAATTTTCTTTTTCCCGCTGGTATCCTCCTGAGGAATAAGATCATACTCTCCTTCCTTCAAATCCAGTTTTTTGATAATAGCATCCAGCACATCCTGACTGCTGATTGGCCTGATAAGATTATCAAACTGTCTGTCCTCATAGTATTTTAAAAACTTCTGGCGTTCTCCTTCTGTTCCAATAGTAAGCACCGGCAGCTCGTCATGCTCAGTTTTTAGCTTATTAAAAATAACTGCATCAATATCAATGGCACCAACAAGTGAAATGATAACCAGATCGGGCCTTACTATATCAAGCATTCCTATTACAACAGACGGGTTCTCGGAACACACCTGTACATAAAATCTCTGTGATAAGAATGTGTTTAAATCCTTGACCACATCGTTCATTTTCCCTACAAGCAGTATTCGCTTCATGCAATATCCCTCACTATTCTCTCAATCGAATCGTCATCCAAATCTGCAACTGCAACTTTTAAATCCATAATCTTGCTATAAACTGCGTCATCATAGCTGAACTCCAAAAGCTGCCCCACCAGCTCATCGGCCTGGTCAACATCAAAATCCTCCATTGCCGAAAGCAGCATCTCCAGTATTGCCCTTACATGATTCATGTCGGCCCTTGGCTTGTTGCTTTTATCTTCTTCTCCTATTCCAAACACGCCCTTTAATTTGTCAGAGTAGCTGTTCCACTCATTGATAAATACAGGATGCAACCGTCTGATAGTATCCTCGTCAAAATCCCTGGCTGCGTATTCCAATATTTTTGCAGTTCCGGCAAGGGGTACTATTCCAACAGTAGAAGCCTGTGATTTCATTCCATGTACAAATATCCTGTAGCTCTCATAGGCCTCCTTGTCAGGCAGTCTGTCATACATATCACAAAGCTTTCTGGAATGGCTGTTCAATACTGATGCAAATTCTTTTACAGTATCTTCCAAAAGCTCTTTATCAGGCAGATGCAAAAATGCAAAATACCAATCCAGCCCATCTACCTGGGGCAATTCATCTATAAAGGAATTATCAGAAGATGATCTGGAATCTGCTATTTCACCTTCACTCTCAGGAGCCGGCAAAACCATATCTTTGGGAAGGGCGTTTCTGATAACCTCCTCAAGCTTGTCAGAAACTACCGGTTTTGATACAAAGCCGTCAAATCCCACTTTTAGATATTCTTCCTTTGCTCCAGAAACTGCATTTGCGGTAAGCACATAAATCGGAGTACCCTCGCATGGACCGTTTTCTATGGATCTTATCCTCTTCATTGCCTCTATACCATCCATTTCAGGCATCATATGATCCATGAATATTATATCATAATGGTTATTTCTGGCGTGATTAATGGCTTCCTGACCGCTTTCCGCCTCCGTAATCTTAACCTGGGTAGGCTTTAGCAGGCTTAAGAATACCTTACGATTCATGCTGTTGTCGTCCACCACCAGAATATTGGCATCAGGAGCTATAAAGCTTTCTGTATAGCTGTAATTGTCAGACAGGGTCTGTATTCTCTCCTGCAAATTACCCACAGGACTGTCATTTGTTATCCTCTGATTAAGCTCAAACCAGAACTTGCTTCCCTTACCGTACACACTTTCTACATTAAGTTTGCTTCCCATCAGATTGAGAAGCTGAAGCGTTATATTCATTCCAAGGCCGGTTCCCTCGATATTGCGGTTGCGCCCCTCTTCTATCCTCTGATAAGCTTCATATAGCTTGGGAAGATCCTCATCCTTGATTCCTATACCTGTATCCTCTACTTCAAAGCGCAAAATCTCCTCATTGTCATTTCTACTGCCGCTGATTCTGAACCACACATGTCCTTCAGGCGTGTATTTTACAGCATTTGTAAGAATATTTGTAAGCACCTGTCTGATACGCACATCATCACCGTAGAATCTGGATGGAAGGGTCTCGTCCATTTCCACCTCAAATATCAGATCCTTGGATTTGGCTCTGGCTGCTATCATGTTGTATAAATCATTAATAAGGCTGGAAATATCATAATCAACCGGCACTATTTCCATCTTGCCGGATTCTATTTTGGAAAAATCCAGGATATCATTGATAAGTGATAAAAGAGTATTGCCGGCTGTAAAAATATCCATAGCGTATCCGCGGATATCCTTCTCTTTTGACTCGCGGAGGATCATCTCATCCATTCCCAAAACAGCATTTATAGGGGTGCGGATTTCGTGCGACATATTTGCCAGGAAATTACCCTTCGCTTCGTTGGCAAGCTCTGCCTCTAATCTTGCATCTTCAGCCTGAGCCTGGGCTATGGCCAGCTTTTCATTCTGCTCCTCTACAGTCTTCTTCTCCCTTGCAAGGCGGTTTGCGGCGGCATTAGCCCTTTCCCTGTATTCAGAAAGAACTATATGCACATGTTGGCAGGTAAGGAACAAAAAGCAGGCTGCTGTGGAAAGAATCTTTATTGTATCAAAAACCTCCACGCCCGGATAGAAATCATTTAAAGGATTCATCAACAGAGATATTGTAAGAAACAGATATCCCGTAACATCCATCCAAACCGTGTTATAGCCTTCTGAATCCTTTTTCCAACTCAAAAGCATTGATATGATCATTCCCAGTGTAAACAGCTGTACTCCAAGGGTCGTTGTATCTATACTTGCTAAAACTATGATTCTGGTGGTCTCAAGGAAGAAGCAAATGAATGCATATATTGATGTTATCCACATCAAAATCTCTGTTCGCTTTGGATAATGCATTCTAAAGCCTCTTTCGAAAAACCATGCCAGAAGCATCGGTACCAAAGCATAGCACAGATCCTGCACTACCATGAAAAACAGCTCGTTATTAAAAAACAGTACCATAATATTGGTACCTAAAAAACTGTACAAAAGCATATCCATTGCAAGCAGCGCGAGGCGTATCAGACCTCTGGGCCTTGTTTTGGAAACTATTCTGGTAGCATCTAATGTTACAAGAATAGCGCTGAATATAATAATTAAAATACAGCATACCAGGGGAAGTACACTTTTTCTTAGCTTTGATATTACTACCGCGTCTCTTTGGGCAATCTGCGGTGCGCTGATCTGTACTGAATGGTCATAGTCTCCCTGTTCGAAGACCATTATTACCACATCACCATCCTGTGCAGAGTTTGGGATATCAACCATGAAATCATCCGCACTTACCTTGTTCTTGTATACCTTGTTATCTGTTGTTGTTTCCTCCTGTTTAAGAATCTTATCAACCTCTTTTAAACCATCACTGATAATCGTCTGTTTGTCCACAGACTCAAGTGTGTTTTTCTGAGATTCGCTGTTTGTATTATCCTTGTTGTCCGCTTTTTTTGTCGAATCAGTGTTTTCCGATGTCCTTGCCGGACTCTCATCCGGTAATTCTATATTGTCTGTAACTCCGGTCTGCCTGTTTTTGCTGCCTTCTGCTATGTCAAGCGTTGTTTCGCTGGCATCTGTCCCAAGGGATTGGGCAGGATCAGCCTGTTTCGTATCAACGGAGTTATCGTGAATGTCTGCATCTCCTGTATCAAATGGCGTGCTAAGACCAAAGGATGATCCGCTTCTATCGTTGGAACCCTTAGGCTGCTCTCCTGGCACAGAGGCATTATTCCCCGGGCTATCAGAGCCTACCCTTTGATCATTCGCGCTGCCCATTCCAAGGGAGTTGATTCCCTCAGATGCTCTGCCGCTTCCTATTCCTCCCACATCTGAAGCACTGGAATTGGCTCCTATGTCACTCATTCTGTTGTTAATGGAATCCCCCGCTCCGCTAAAAGACCTGTCAGAAAAACTGAGGCGATCCTGTCCGCTGCCTTGATTCTGGCCCGCATCACGGTTCTCAGGGGAAGGTGATCCTGATGATGAACGATTCTCAGGCATTCCACTATTATTGGTTGAAGGATCAAAGCCCGCGGGATTTCTAGTGTCTCCGGGATTACTCGAATCCCTGTTGAATGGATTGTTATTTTGGTTAATATTTTGACTATTATTGTCGCCGGAATAATCACCCGTGCCTGAGTTGTCAGTAGAAGTGTCGGCAGGTCGAGGTGGTTGATTATCTGAGCCACCGTCAGTCGAATCGCCACTGCTTGATGATGAATTACCTGATTGTGGCGTATCACCTGGCGGTGGTGTATCGCTTGATTGTGGTGTATCATCTGTTCGTGATGTACCACCTGTTTGAGATGTATTACCTGTTTGTGATGTATCACCTGTTTGTTGTGTGTCACCCGTTTGTTGTGTGCCACCTGTTCGTGATGTTGACTCATTACCTAGCGGATCACTCTCCGCCTTTTTCTCAACTGCCTTCTTTCCACCCTTCCACAAAGTGTTCTTCCCATGATCCTCCTCGGTTCCCTCTTCATAAGTGAGGGTTCCGTTGACATAGGTCTGTACTGAAGCATTATCCACATGCATATTCATAGTAAGACCGGCATAATCGGATTTGAGAACATTCGCGATTACAGTCTTAGACGCATTATCCTTGGGAAGTGTAATTGGAAGAGTCACATCCTCTTCCACTGTTCCATCAGCATAAGTAACTGTCCAGCCATCACTGAAGTCATAGGTTTCTCCAAGAGCATGCTGGGCATCCTCCTGATCAAAGGTTCTAAGCAAAACACCGGCAAACATAACGACAATTGACACCGCAATTATCGTTAATATCAGTCTTCTCAACCGTTCGCCCATCTTTTTTGTAAATAAAACCTTATAAAGCATAAAAACCCTTCAATAGTGCAATATCTGAAAAATTAGTACTTCATTATGGCTGCCGCAACCTTTTTTACAACAGAAAAAACAGGCGTTTCAAACCTGTGTCTGACATTTTTAAGCTGGCGCCTTATCTTAATATGCTGGGGACACTTTTTTTCACAGGCACCGCATTGAACACATTTGGACGCAAAGGTCTGATTGTTCCTTAGCACGGTGCACATGATATACTCTCTAAATCCGGTAAAATACCCAACTGAATAGCTGTTGTTATACGCAGAGAAGCAATTTGGGATATCAACATTTTGCGGGCATGGCTGGCAGTAACCGCAGCCTGTGCAGCCAACCCTTCTGCTGCTTTGAATCACGGAAACAACCTTGTAATATGCCTTAAGCTCCCGATCTGTAAGTGAATCAGGATCCATTTCAGAAGAAACCCGGCAATTTTCTTCTACTTGTGCTATATCATTCATTCCGGAGAGCACAACCGTAACCTCCGGATGGTTCCATATCCATCTTAATCCCCATTCTGCAGGAGTTTTTGATGAATCAACCCTGTCAAATTCATACTTTGCCCTGGCAGGTATCCGGGCAAGGGTTCCTCCCCGAAGAGGCTCCATAATTATTACGCCAAGCCCCTTTTTTGAAGCATATTTAAGCCCCTCTATTCCGGCCTGTGAATGCTCATCCAGATAATTAAACTGTATCTGGCAAAAATCCCAGTCATAGGCGTCCACAAGCTTTTTGAAGCTTTCTGTCCCGCCGTGGAAGGAAAAACCAATCCTTCGTATGGCGCCTTGCTTGATCTTCCTTTGAATCCACTGCTCTATACCAAGACTTTTAAGCCGCTGCCAACTGGCCATATCGTTTAACATGTGCATCAGATAATAATCCACATAGTCGGTCTTTAGCCGCTTCAGCTCCTGGGAAAAATACTTTTCTATATCCTCTGATTTTTTAATTCTGTAATGTGGAAGCTTTGTGGCAATTTTTATTTTGTCACGGCAATTATACTTCTCAACAAATCTTCCGAGACATTCTTCGCTTCCCGGATATACATAGGCAGTATCAAAATAATTAACGCCCAGATCCAGTGCGCGTTTCATCACTGCATCAGCTTTTTTCTGATCAATTGCGCCATTTCTCCTGTCAAAACGCATACAACCCATGCCAAGTATTGACAATTGATCATCATTCTTCTGATAAGTACGATATTTCATAAATCAACCCACATATGAGGAAATCTGCTGTCCCAGCCAACTGCACCATTCATTAATACCTTCGCCGCTTTTGGCTGATACGGTAAATACAGGACAGGAATCATTAACGGTACGAATGTTTTTTTCGCAAACCTTCGGATCAAATCCGGTTGCCTGCGAAAGATCTGACTTTGTAATGATAACTGCATCCGCAATGGCAAAAATATAGGAATACTTCAATGGAGCATCTGCCCCTCCTGATGTGGAAACAGTTACTACATTGATGGTCGAACCTGTATCCCATGCCGCCGCTGAAATCAGTACACCAAGATTCTCTAAAAATACCAGATTAACATCCTCTGATATAAGTTCCATCAATCCCATGCGTGAACCATCAGCTGCCACATATGGCCACATACCTCCGGTATGAAATTGAACCACATTATTGCATACCTTGCTTATCTGTTCGGAATCCAGTGTTGTATCCAGATCTGTACACATGCAGCCCACGGTATGATCCTTGCTCATAACAGGAATGGTTTTCTTCAAAAGCTCTGTTTTGCCTGAGCCGGGAGCCCCCATCATATTGACCATGAAAACTCCCATATTTTTCAATTCATCCCGCAGCTCCTGTGCTGCATCATCGTTGGTAACTACATCAGCCTCGTCTAATTCGATTATCTTAATCTCGCCCAAATCCGCCTCCCTTTCTGTGATCATTCACTTCCTGTACTTTGTCCGCTATCTTTCATTTTTTGCCTGATCCATCTTATTAATCTTTGGGCAAGCACCTTGCCCTTCTTAAATCTGATTACAAATACTACTGCTCCTCCTGCAAGGGCTAACAATACCAGAAGCGCAACAGCTCCCTTTGTACCCTCCCAATACTCATCCGCAGAGAAGACAAATTCGTTACCATCCGCTTCAAAGGTAACATATTCTCCCATCTTACCTGTTGAAACACTTTTAACATATTCACTGCCATTTTCATCTGTTTTTATAAGCTTAATCAAAGTCTGATTATGAGAGTCTGATGGACGGTATCTGAAGGTATGGCTGTCCTGGCCGTCATCAGGCACCGTAACCTTCCATTTGCCATTATCTGCACCTTCTGAACTGTCAAGCTCCTCTAAAACAAGCTTATCACCCTTGCCGAACTGTCCCTCTGCCAGAAGTATCGGGTGATCGTCCTCTCTTGTCAGATTGCTCCTGATAAGAGAAACAATCCTTTCATATTTGCAGCGAACTACCTCATCTGAAACAACCTTAGAAAAATCACTTCTCTTCCATCTTCCAAAAAAGCCTTCCCTTTCAGGAACTTCGGGAATCTGGCTCTCATCTATGCTTTCACCATATCTGCACTCCACCGTTCCAACTACTTCATCCTCGTCGTCCATAAATGTTACTGAGAGTGTGGAAAATTCATCAGGGATACCGGGTATTGCCAGTAATGACTTATAGCTGCATCCCTCAGCCATGCCTCTGTAGCTTACGCCATCAATTCCGTATATGTCCTTTGCGTAGTATTTGTTATTGCTGATATCGGTGTTGTTGATATCTTCGACATTTCCGGCAATTGCTCCCAAATATTGATCTGCCTTGCCCTTGTTGGTCATGGAAGCACAGCCGCTTATCTTCTTGCCATATCCCACAACTCCGCCGACATATCTTTTTCCGCTAATATATTGTTTCGCGTAGCTTGTATCAATTTGTGAGGAAGAATATCCGGCAATTCCTCCAACATAGTCGCCATCACTTGTAACATCAGAAAAATTGGCGCAGCCTTTTACCAGTCCAAGCTCCATTCTTCCTGTTATTCCGCCGCTTACATACCTGTTGGAATGAATCCTGCCTTCATTCTGGGATTTGTCAATGATACATTTGGTCAACAGCACATAATCAAAGGAGCTTTTGCCATTCTCCTCAATATCACTGTCTGGATCCATATCCAGCTCATAAGCCATAGTTCCGGTGATACCGCCTACATTATAGTCACCATCTACATCACCCAGATTCTTACACTCGCTGGTTCTGCCGTCTGTAGCCTGGTCTATATCCTCATCAGAAACATCCCTTGTCCTATCTTCAAAATAAGTATCAGGATCAGCAGCCTTTTCAAGCATGTCATTAATCTTATCTGAAATACGGTCAGACTGTCTTTGTATATCGTGCAGAGAACTGATAGCACCCTGAATGTCACCGTTAACGCTTCTTACAGTATCATCAATATTGTCTGTTATCTCGCCAATTGTCGCATAGAGATCTGTGCCCGATTTTCTGACATCATTGTTTAAGTCAGAGCTTCTGTCGTTAAAGGCATCGGCGTTGTTCAAAAGCTCCATGGCATCATCGTAGAAACCCGGTTCATCCCTCATTGCGTCCTTAAGATCCCTGCCGGCTCCCTGCAAATCGCCATCGGTAATGGCTGCAACACTTTCCATAACCTCCTGAGCTTTATCTACAGCAGAGCGATAAGAATTAACAATATTTCTGAAATCAGGAACTGTAACCGTCATATCCTCTAATGGAAGCCGTTCAAAATCTATCAAAACATCCTGGGTGGATGAAAGAGAATTCCTGGCGTTTGTAATCGCGTTATTAAGCCCTCTTAACTCCTGCCCTGACGCTGAAAGCTGATCCTCTTTAAGCTCCAGCTGCTCCTCAAATTCATCCAAAGCATCCTGAACATTTTCAATATAATCCGCAGCATCATCCACCATCAGCCGCCCGACCTTGACAGTATCCGACGCAATATCTGAAAGCTCCTGGCCACCCTCTGAAAGATCATCAGCTAAATTGTCGATATCATTAACAGCCGCATCTGTCTGTTCGGAAATCCCTAACAATCTCTCTGTAGTATCCGCAGAATAACCTGATGTATCATTTAGAGCACCATTCACAAGATCCCCAAGTGTCTTAACCTGCGAATGCAATTCTCCAAGATCACCCTGATCAAAGTCTAAAACCAGATAAGGCTGCTGCTGTCCTACAACTCCTCCGATATCCTTACGGCCATATACGATGTTACGATTGCTGCAGCCTCTTACAAAGCCTGTAGAGCGGCCTACGACACCGCCGATGTTGTACCCCACATGCTTATAGCCTACATTGCCTCTGTTGACGCTTAAGAAAACACTTCCTTCATTGAAACCACAGATTCCGCCCACATCTATTCTGGTCTGGAAATCTCTGAAATCACGAACCTTTTCTCCCATGATTATGGTTTCAAGAGCATCTGTCAGCTCGTCATTGGTAATGGTGGTATCCTCATAGCTTGTATTGACTGAGCCGTCATTACTACAGCCTGTAACCGTACCCTCGTTATAACCAACAATACCGCCGCACATCGAGTCCCCTTCAATAGACCCGCTGAAACGACAGCTTTTTACAACACCTGTTGACATGTTGCGTCCTACTATACCGCCAACCTCACTGTCAGCTCGAATCCTGCCTTTGTAAGTACAGTTTTCGATGGTGCCATAATTAGAGCCGGCGATTCCTCCTATGCGGCTAAGTATTTTTTCGGGCTTGTATTTACCGGTAATGGAAAGGTTGGACACAGTTCCGGTGGTAAGTATCTGGCCAAAGAAGCCTGTATTACTGGCCGCCTCAGATACCCTGATATCGTAGATAGTATGACCCTGTCCGTCAAAGATCCCTGAAAAAGAAGCTATAACAAGCTCCTCCTTTTCTATGGTAAGATCATTGTCCAGTACAACAACCTTGCCCTTGGACCATTCATCTGACCGGCAGGATTTTGCAAATGACTTGAGATCCTTTACTGTTTTTATATGAATTACACCTGATGAGCTCTCCGCAAATGCCTGTACAGGAAGTGACATAAACAACATACATATCAAAATCCCAAGGACATAAAGTCTACTTTTCATCCTTTTTGTCCTCCTTTGTTTCCATCACTTTTTCAATCTGCTTTACAACATCCTCAGATACCTTGTCAGCGCTTCCTGACAGCAGCATTATACTCGCATCACCACGAATAATACCGTTCAGCCTTCCTGCCACTACACCGTTGACATTGCCGCGGATAGCCCCGTTAACCAGTATATCTCCGCTTTCCTCCTTGGAATGGACAGGTCTGTATACCTCAAATGTGGTCGCCGAAATAAGCTTGTCTCCTAATAACAGGATCTGCGGCAATGCAAAGAGAACCAGAAGTATCGAAATAGTGGATCCCCTTCCAAGACTCATGCCAAGTCCTGCAATTGCCTCCCCAGATGTCATATAACCAATGGTAAATCCGGCCAGCACCATCATCAGGCCGGATGAAACAATAGTGGGGAAAGCAAAGTCCAAAGCCTCAATGATCGACTCCTTCCTGCCCTTTTCCTTTCTGACATTAATATAACGATTAGATACAACTATGGCATAATCAATGTTAGCTCCCATTTGAATAGAGCTTACGATCAGATAACTCATAAAATAAATATAGTTGTGGAAAAGCGCAGGTATCGAAAAATTCAAAAATATGGCTCCCTCAATAACAATGATCTGAAGCAGCGGCAGTCCGATTGACTGGAAGGTAAAAAGCAGCACTACAAGTACAAATAACACTGATACTACACTTACTATGATATTGTCTGTGGCAAAGGCATCCTTTAATTCCATATCACTGGTAGAATTACCCACCACCAGAATCGGATTATCCTTGCCATAATATTTCACACCCAGGGAATGCATATGATCCAGAAATTCGTATGTTTCATCGCTCTCCTCAGGCAGATTCATATACACTAATAACCTGTCGTAATTATCTCCCTCAAGCTGATCTCTTGCATCGGATATCTTGTCATCAGCGTCGAAAAGATCTTCGGTGGTCGAAGAGTCAAGCTCAACATATCCGTCACGAACCTTTTCAGCAGCAAAAGGCAGCATATCCATAAGAGGTATCTTGTAATTCTTAACACCGGTAACTATCCTGCCGTATTCCTCCTGATCAGCAGCATAAGCCTCATATATCAGAACACATATCTCATAATCAATGTCCACCACCTCGGAAAACTCTCTGGGCGTAAGACCGTCCGTAAGGTTATAGCCGTCCTCGGCTTCGGTATTTGCAAGTCCCAGACAATGGTCAACCTCATCTCCTGCCTCAAGCTCTTTTATAAAATCAGACTCCGCTTCATAATCGTGTCCTGGCATCAGCACAGCCACCATAGCATCGTCTCCAAAATTATCCTTGATCATCTGCTCGGCCTTTTGATTGTCATTTAATACATGAGTTTTCAAAAGGCTGTATCCATAGACATAGGGACAACGCTGGGCCAATACTGCAGCAACGGCAAATATTCCCAGAAAAACAACTGGAACTACACGATATGTACGGTATGCGTTTTCACCGACAATGTCGATCTTGGGAATAAAGTTAACATGCTCTGTCTTTTCCATAATACTGGAAAAAACTACCAGAAGACCCGGCATTAATGTAAATACCGATAGCAGACTAAGCATAATGGCTTTGATAAGGATCGTACCCAGATCCTTACCAATTCCAAACTGCATAAACACCAGTGAAAAAAGACCTGAAATCGTGGTAAGTGAACTGGATGATATCTCAGGAATAGATTTGGAAAGAGCAATTATCGCAGCATCCCTTACATCGCTGGAAAGTCTTTCCTCTTTGTAATGATTACATAAAATAATGGCATAATCCACTGACAGCGCAAGCTGCAGAATTGATGAAACCGAATTGGAAATATAAGAGATTTTCCCAAAAAGAAAATTAGTTCCGCCATCTAATATCATGGCAGTAATAAATGTTATAAGTAAAACCGGAATCTCACCAAAGGACTGGCATGTAAGAAGCAGTACAAAAACCACAATAAAAGCAACAATTACTTTTATTTTCTTCATTTCGTCAGCCAGAATCTTGGCATCCTGATCTCCTATCTCGGTGGAAACATAGAGATCATAATCAGACAATGCATCTGTAACTTCATTAAGAGTCTCTTCTGACCTGGCATCGTCCTCACTGTAAGAAAAGGTTACATCAAACAGAGCTGATCCATTGTTATAATGCTCCTCAAAATCCTCCTGGCTGTCCTCTTTGTTATCCGCAAAGGTTACAGAAGAAATGCCTTCCATTTCCTCCAGCTTGTCACAAAGAGCCTTGGCATCGTCATAGGTAATATTTGCTACCATCATTCTGGCACTGCCATAAGTGATGAATTCCTCGTCCATAAGATCGATGCCGCGTCTGGTCTCCGTGTCATCACTCAGATATGTGGTAATATCATTCTCCACATCAACCCATCCGGATGAGAAAAAAGAAAAGGCTACTGCTATGGCATATATCAGGAAAAAAAGCATTCTTTTATCCACAATAAAAGCTGCTATTCGCAGCATAATACGGGATATCCCTTCCTGCCCCTGATTGGATTCCATAATTACACACTCCATCCAAGGATCTGTATCTAGCAGATCCTAAACCCAAATAACATACCTTTCAATGATATCATATTTGGGTCAAAATGTATAGTCAGGATGATCTCCTCTGCCATCTGTTACATGATATCCTATTCTTTCTACTCTTCTTCGAAGACAATTATTACACTCGGCAGCCTCTTCTCCCGTGCATATTTTTCCATCATATAACAGGTATTTTTTTCTTACCCCAACAGGGGATAAATTGGGCATAAGAACATTAGCCCCTGCAAGTATTCCCTTTTCTCTTCCTAAAGCATCTGCCGTTCCCAGAGCAGTTGTGGCAGGCAGCAAAACCTTCGGGAATAAAAGCCTTAATATCGAAAGCAATATCAAAGTCATTGAAACGCTGCCGTTTTCCTCATCACAAAAAGGAGTGTCCCTATGAGAAATGAAGGGCCCGATTCCTATCATATGCGGACCCAGCTCCTGCATGAATTTTATATCTTCAAATATGGTTTCAAAAGTCTGATAGGGAGAACCGACCATGATGCCGCAGCCGGTCTGAAAACCGATATCCTTTAAATCCCTAAGACATCTTTTTCTGTTTTCAAGAGACATATTTTCGGGATGAAGCTTACCATAGTGCTCCTGGTCGGCAGTCTCATGTCTCAGTAAATATCTCTCGGCACCTGCCTTGAAATACTTTTCATAGCTTTCCCGGGACTTTTCTCCTATGGACAGCGTAACAGCGCATGATAGGTGCCTTTCCTTGATCTTTCGAACAATGGAACATATCATCTCATCATCATAATATGGATCCTCGCCACCCTGTAATACAAAGGTTCTAAACCCTATCCGGGCTCCTTCATCAGCGCATAAAAGAATCTCTTCATCTGAAAGTCTGTATCTGTCAGCGTTTTTATTACTGCATCTGATACCGCAATAATAACAATCATTTTTACAATAGTTCGTAAACTCCAAAAGGCCTCTAAGATAAATTTCTCTATGAAAAATATCATCTGTCACTTCCCTGGCCTGGGAGAATAAATATTCTTTGCTATCCTCATCTGTCATTTCAAGCAAAGCTTTAAGCTGCTCAAGAGAAATATCCTTTGATTGCCTGACCGATTGTATTATGCTTTTCTCCAATAACTGCTCCCTCCCTATAGCTCCATAGCCAGATCATATACTTCAGAATTCAAGGCCTGTATATAGCCCATATGTTCATCAAGCAAAGCAAGATTGGTGTCATAATCCCGATGGTAATACTTAATCAGATTAAAGAAAGCCCAGGCTGAATTGGCATCGGGATACATTGTTGCCTTTGTAAAATATTCCTTTCCCAAACCGTAATCAATATACTCTTTAAAAAACTTTTTTCCTGTGCTGCCCTTAATCTCACCTGTGGTATAAAACAAACCAAGTCGGTTGGCAGCGTAAGGCTCGTATTTGTCCGCAGATTTTTTCAGATAGCTTAAATACCTTTGTATAGCCGGGTCTAATGCTTCGGATTTGTTATCGTTTGAAAGGTTTATTATGTTGTCAGCCTCCCTGTTGGCAAGGCTGTTGCAGGCATATACATAACCGTTATCAGCGGCAGCCTCAAAAAAAACATCTGTAAGAGCAGCACATGCCCCAAAGGATCCATCCGTTTTCGGATCAATATTAACACCTGAAAAATCGTGTTCAAATACAATCTCCTTTAATACCGAAAACAGCTTTTCATACAGGCCTTCGTCCTTTGAAAGTATCTGCAAAATACGCCCAATCAGATTGACCGCTCCCATTGCCTGCTCATAGTCCACGCAAGCCACCGCAAGCTCTAATGCCATAGCAAGCCTTTCTTCCAGCGGCATATCTTCAATAAATGGTATAGTCTCACTTTTTTTCAGGTCAGATTCCCGTTTATAGTCAACAAGATAATGGGCTACTGACCAGAAAGCCATAGGATATGCATGACCGCTGCAGCTTAAATTACCATCATCATCTAATGATATACCAGCAGCATTAAGGTATAATGAAAAAGCGCTTCTATACGGATATTTGCGAAGTATAGAACGATAGTAGATCATATCAGCATAAAACTTTAACGCCACAGTATTGCCTTTGTTAGCAAGATACATAATCTCCCGTCTGGCAGGCTGTGATGAAATTCCATACCTTGCCATAATACTGTCAGTGTATTCTGTGATATCTGCCTTATAGCTTTCATCACACCAAAACCTTTTATCCATTTTCTACCTCTTTCATTCTTGAACACAGAACCAGAATTATTCCTGATCCTACTGAAATTAGTGCCTTATCATCTTTCCATGCATTGCTGACTCCAAGCGGAAAAGTGTTTTTTATAATTATATCAGAGCAGTCATATTTTGTCCCTCGAATGGTTACTCCCCTGCATTCATCACTCAATGCAAAAACCGACAATGACCAGTGCTCCTTCTTTTTTATGCTTATGTTTCCATCACGAAAAACAAAAAGCTGTGTATCCTTTCCCAAAACTCTTACGCTGCACCCCCTGTCTGCTGCATAAGATGCTGCCTGAATATTAGCCAAAGTATGGTCAAGTCTTCCTCCAAAGGCACAGCATATAATAATATTTTTCCAGCTTTTTTTAAGCGCATGCTTTATGGCAAGCATGGTATCGGTATCATCCTTTTTTACAGGATAGCGCTCTATGGGAATATCAGTTTCCGGTTCTGATGCCGAATCAAAATCCCCTATTATTATATCACTTTTTATTCCCATTTTTTCGGCATAAATATATCCCTTATCACATGATATTATGTAATCTGAAGCCTTTAATTCATCACAGATCGGATCATATTCTCCGCCTGATACTATCAGACAACACTTTTCCATATCTTAACCTTTCACATCTTAAGCAGCGTTGACAGAATACCCCTGCCAATACTTGCTCCTACATTTCCACCTAACTGCTTGCCAAAGGTTCCCATATTTTTAGTCACCTGTTTTCCTATTTGACGACCGACTGTTCCGGCAACTGTATTTCCAACTGACTTTACAGCCTGCTTTTTTATGCGATCCTGGCGTTTTTCCTCCTGATCTTTGGCCTTTTGAGCTGCCTGTTGCTGCTTTTGGGATTCTTTTTCTTCTTCCCTTGCCATCCGCTCCTCTTCTTTCTGCTTTTCTATATCAGCCCCACGCCTCTGCAAAAATTCATAAGCTGAATCCGGATCATACGCATTCTGGTACTTTGAATATAGAACGCTGCTCTTAATCAGGGATGCCCTTTGACTGTCTTCTATTGCTGACATTGATGACTGCGGCGGGTATATCTTGACCTTTGAAGCCTTTTGGGGTATTCCGTCTGCTCCAAGCAGTGATACTACAGCTTCTCCTGTGCCAAGTGACTGTATCGCTTCATATGTATCAAAATCCGGATTAACGGGATAAGCCTGAGCTATTGTTTTAACGCCCTTTTGCTCCGCAGGAGTATAGGCATGAAGCGCGTGTTCTATTTTATTTCCAAGCTGGGACAGCACGCCTCCCGGAATATCCGCAGGGTTCTGAGTACAAAAATAAATTCCCACACCCTTTGATCTTACTAATTTTACAACCTGTTCAATTTTCTCAACAAGAACCTTTGGCGCATCATGAAACAGTAAATGAGCCTCATCAAAAAAGAAAACCATTTTGGGTTTTTCCATATCCCCTACCTCAGGCAGAGTTTCAAACAGCTCTGATAAAAGCCACAACAAAAATGTAGCATATAACCTTGGAGCACCAATAAGTGCAGAGGCATCCAGAATATGCATCATTCCCCTGGATGAAGAATCTGTAGTAAACCAGTCGTTCACGGACAAAGCCGGTTCTCCAAAGAAGGTTTCACCTCCTTCAGCCTCAAGCGCCACAACTGATCTGGTAATGGCAGCAAGGGACTGTCCGGACAGCTTGCCATAGGAGGACTCCAATTCCTTACTCTTTTCTGAAACATATGCTATCATGGATTTTAAATCCTTGGTGTCAATAAGGAGCAGGTTCTCATCATCTGCAATTTTAAAAATAACAGACAGTACATCAGATTGTACATTGGTCAGATTCATTATCCGCGCCAGAAGCATGGGACCCATTTCAGATATGGTTGTGCGAAGCGGTATACCGTTTTTACCATATACATCCCAAAAGATCACTGGATAAGCTTCAAAAGAGAAATCCTCTATTCCAAAATCATTTAATCTGTTTTTGACATTATCTGTCATAGTCCCTGCCGCAGACATACCCGCCAGATCACCCTTGACATCTGACACAAATACAGGTACTCCAAGGGATGAAAATGCCTCTGCCAAAACCTTTAATGATACTGTCTTTCCACTGCCTGTAGCACCGGCAATTATTCCATGGCGGTTAGCCATGGAAGGCTCCATTACAATCCTGCTGCCATCGTCTGTCTGTCCTATTATAATCTTTTGATCCTTAAGCATTATCTATACCTCCTTGACTCTTTTCAATGCTTTCAATACCTTCTTTATTGACTCTCTTCATATCAAAGTCCAGTTCACGGGATGACATTCTTATACCACCCGCTCCTAAAACTATTATCTGAACCATACCATCTGACGATACCACTGTTACATCATGTTCCCTGGCCATTTCATGAGTTGCTTTTTCGATGTACGCATCCGCCGTTTCTGCTTCTCTGGTATATACTACATATATACCATTGTACTTATCTATGTGTTCTTTTCCACCGCTAACTTTATAGGCATCAAAAACCAGTATTATGTTATAGCCTGTATAACCCTGGTAATTACAAAGCTCATCGGCCAGCATCCCACGCGCCGCCATAAGATCGTCTTTTGCCAGCTCCTTTAGTCTGTCTATCGAATGAATAACATTATATCCATCCACCAGCAGATATTTTTTTCGTTTGGCGCGTTTCTTTTCTTCCTTTTCTCTGGCTTTTGCAAGATACTTTTCTGTTGAATGTCCGATGTCGGGTCCTGATGGTGGTCTTATCTCCTTTTTTTCAAAGATTTGTCTCCTTTTTACAGGACCAAATTCCCTTTCAAAAATCATCATCAGCTCGGTATCCTCTTCCATCGTTCCCTGATATTTTTTTGCTTTGGCTTCTTTAGGAATGAATACCGGCATTATTTTTTCTGTTTGTGAAGCTTCGCCGCTGCCTGACATGCCCTCCAAATGCATATATTCTTCTACCTGATCCCATGGAACTACATAACCGGCTCCATGGGTGCAGAAAACCGAGCCTGTTGGATTTTTAATATCTAAAATCGGATCATAAGCTCTGCTTTCAATCACTTCCTCAGAATTATGGCAGGGATAATAACCTGCCAGTGCAAGGGATATCCTGCCTTCCCCTGCTGTATATGCGCTCAAATTAGCAGCGTATTCAAACATCGTGGAAACCGGGGCCATACCTGTAAGCGTAGCCATGTCTCCATCCTGTCCTGGGGAATTAAACCTGCCGCTCATTGCTGATACATCCGTCATAGCCCGTCCAAGCTGTGCAGCTGGAAGCTCAATTGTAAACCTGTAATAAGGTTCTAATAAAACGCCCTCAGCTTTCATAAGTCCCTGCCTGATGGCGCGGTATGTTGCCTGTCTGAAATCACCTCCCATTGTATGCTTGGGATGGGCCTTTCCTGCCACAAGCGTGATCTTCATATCTGTAATTGGAGATCCTGTCATCACTCCTAAATGCTTTTTTTCCTTCAAATGGGTTAGCACAAGCCTCTGCCAGTTTAATGCAAGGGTGTCAGGCTCGCACCTGCTGTCAAAGGATAAACCGCTGCCCCTTGCCGCAGGTTCTAATAACAGATGTACCTCAGCATAATGGCGCAGTGGCTCAAAATGACCTACTCCCTCCACCGGGGATGATATAGTCTCACGATATGCAATCCTGCCCTGACCAAACTCAACTACATAACCAAATCTATCATGGATAATAGTTCCCAGTACCTGGGTCTGAACCTGTCCCATCAGCATAACTGAAATTGCTTTATTAGCCTCGTTCCATTTCAGTGACAGCTCAGGCCATTCATCCTCCAAAGCCTTAAGCTTTTTATATACAAAAAGCGGTTTGTCATCTCCAAGAATTTTCATATCATATGAGATAACAGGCGACACTGAAGGAGCCGGACAATCTTCCTGCTCTCCCAATCCCATTCCGGGCATGGTATATGATAATCCGCATACACTGACTACCTCACCGGCGTCGGCCCTTTGGAGACTGTCATAGTCTTTACCCTGGTATTTTCTGATCTCACTTATTTTTTCATTCCAGAATTCATCATCTGACTCAAAATCCTCTTCACCTTCACCATCCGGCTTTATTCCTCTTATTTCCTGTCTTATTGACAGAGCTCCCCCGGTAACCTTAAGATGCGTAAGTCTCTGACCCTTGCTGTCAAATGTGATCTTATATACCTTGGCGGCAAATTCGTCGCCATACTGTTTATTCGTAGTATATTTATCCAGGGCACCAAGCAGTTTCTCAACGCCTGTATTTTTTAATGCGCAGCCGCAAAAACAGGGAAAAAGCAGCCGCCCGGCTACCATTTGTGAGATTTCTTCATCCGCCAGAGTGCCTTTTTCCAGGAAACTGTCCATATATGCTTCGTCCAGCAAAGCAATCTCTTCCATGGTATCTTCATCCGGTTCATTATCGAATAACACAAATCCATCCCCGAATGTATCTGTTAACTGGTTTATCAGATCACTGTAATTATTATCTGTAAGATCGATCTTATTTATAAAAACAAATGTTGGGATATTATACTTGACAAGAAGCCTCCAAAGGGTTCTGGTGTGACTTTGAACCCCTTCACTGGCTGATATTATAAGAATAGCGTAATCTAAAATATAAAGTGCCCGCTCTGTCTCCGCCGACAAATCCGAGTGTCCCGGAGTATCTATAAGGGTAACGGTTGTATTTCCTATGGTAAAATTGGCCTGGGAAGAAAAAACTGTAATCCCCCTGGCTTGCTCTATGGAATCTGTATCCAGGTGAGAGCTGCCATGATCGACCCTTCCCACATCGCTTATAGCCCGGGTATTATAGAGAATTGCTTCTGATAGAGTTGTCTTGCCGGCATCTACATGCGCGACTATACCTATAGTTATTTGCTTATTCATAATAAAACATGATAACTATAAGTCCCAGCCGTTGCAAGCTGAAATGTGATGAAGCTTATAAAAAAAGATTTGTATCACGAAAAAATAATCCTTGCACAGGCTCCACATGGCAGATTCAGCCTGCTGTATGTAACAGGCAGCATAACCTCATCCGAATGAATATCTGAAGCCTTACATCCCAGAGCTGAGGCACACAGATATGTAAGCACCCCTGGCTGCAGTCCCGTAGTGTACGAATTCAGTATAAAGAAAAGCGGCTTGTCTGATAACAATCCCTTCAGAAGACATAAAAACTCATAAATCTGGTCCTCCAGCTTCCATGTCTCGCCCTTTGGTCCCCGTCCATAAGATGGCGGATCAAGTATTATAGCGTCATACCTGTTTTTTCGCCGCAGCTCTCTTTCTACAAACTTTTTACAATCATCTACAAGCCACCGTATCGGCCGATCGGCAATCCCTGAAATGACTGAATTTTCCTTTGCCCATGTAACCATCCCCTTAGATGCGTCAACATGGGTAACCTTTGCACCCGAAGCAGCGCACGCCAGTGTCGCTCCCCCTGTATATGCAAAAAGATTTAGTACTGATATCTGACGGTTTGAGTCCGCTATGGTTTTTGCAGCAAAATCCCAGTTACACGCCTGCTCCGGGAACAATCCGGTATGCTTAAAGGAAAACGGCTTCAAGTTAAATGATAACACATCTCCTGTAATAAGCTCATATCTTATCTTCCACTCTTTTGGTAAATTAAAAAACTCCCACTTGCCACCGCCGCGGTTTGAGCGGTGATAGTGGGCGTTTTTTTTGTTCCATAGAGAAGTATTGACCTGTGTATCCCATATAACCTGAGGATCAGGGCGCACTAAAAGATAATCGCCCCAGCGTTCCAGCTTTTCTCCTGAGGTTGCGTCGAGAATCTCATAATCCTTCCAACGATCACTGACAAACATAGTATTACTTCTTTTTCTTTTTATCTTCTTTTTCTTCCGGTTCCTTGAGAGAATCTTCAGGCTTCTCAACAGCGGAAATCGCTGATTTCTGCATGGGAATGCGGCAGTTACGGTTACTTCCGAATTCTACTATGACAGTATCATCCTGAATGTCAATAACAACACCATAAAAACCACTGGTGGTAAGAACCGTGTCACCTAACGCCAGCTCAGCTAACATTGCATTCTTCTGATTAGCTTCCTTTTGCTGTGGACGGATCATCATAAAATAAAATATACCAAATATAATAACCATCCAGGTTACCATACTTAACACACTTCCGCCTGCAGCCTGTGCAGCTACTATCATATTTCCTTCCTCCTTATGTCGACAGTTATAATCCACTTTCCTGGCTGTACAGTTACAACCGAGTTCTTATATTACACTATACACACCCATAGTTCAACCCAAAAATTCCAAACAGCATACCCTTACAGCTCGCTTATACCGCTCATTTGAAGAACTTTTTCGCGCTTGTATTCCTTGAATCTTCCCTCATCCAGAGCATCTCTTATCTCCTGCATCAAATGATTGTAAAAATACAGGTTATGAAGAACCAACAGCCTCATTCCCAACATTTCCCTGGCTTTGAACAAATGATGTATATATGCCCGTGAATATCTGCGGCAGGCAGGACATCCGCAGCCTTCCTCTACAGGTCTGTCGTCCTTTTCATATCTCTTGTTCAGCAAATTCATACGACCGAATTTGGTATATGCATGTCCGTGGCGGCCGTTCCGGCTTGGATATACACAGTCAAAGAAATCTACACCTCGCTCAACGGCTTCCAGAATATTCAAGGGTGTTCCTACACCCATTAAGTATGTGGGCTTATTCTGAGGCAGGCAGCAAACAACCTCCTCCAAAATATAGTACATTTCCTCGTGTGTTTCACCTACTGCCAGACCGCCTATTGCATATCCTGGCAGGTCAAGCTCTGCTATCTGTCTGGCATTATCTTTTCGAATATCCGGAAATATTGCACCCTGATTAATGCCAAACAAAAGCTGGGACTTATTTATAGTCTCATCCATGCTATTCAAACGATCCAGCTCTTCCTTGCATCGATACAGCCAACGAGTGGTTCTCTCTACAGACTGTTCTACATAATCCCTTTCTGCCCTTGCATGGGGACATTCATCAAACGCCATGGCCACAGTGGAGGCAAGATGAGACTGAATCCTCATACTTTCTTCAGGACCCATAAAAATACGCCTGCCATCTATATGTGAGGCAAAGGTTACGCCTTCTTCTTTTATTTTTCTTAAGTCTGCAAGGGAAAAGACCTGAAATCCCCCTGAATCGGTAAGAATAGGACGATCCCAGTTCATAAAGTGGTGCAGGCCACCCATCTCCATTATTAGCTCATCCGAAGGCCTTAAATGAAGATGATATGTATTGCCCAATACCATCTGGGTATCTATATCATATAAGTCATCCGTAGAAACAGCACCCTTTATGGCAGCCTGTGTCCCTACATTCATAAAAACAGGCGTCTCTACTACGCCGTGAACCGTAGTAAAGCGCGCCCGCTTGGCCTGACCCTCCAGTTTTAAAATCTGATAACTGTAATTATCGCTCATAAATCTGTCTAATATACTCCATACGGCTTGTTACATTTGATAACAACGCGTCACAAATCACTATTGCTGCCATAGCCTCTACAACAACTACAGCCCTTGGAACTATAACAGGGTCGTGTCTTCCCTTAATGGAAATCCTCCTGTCCTCCCCGCTTGTGGATACTGTATTTTGTTCTCTGGAGATCGAAGGCGTAGGCTTAAATGCTACCCTGAACACAAGATCGCTGCCGTCACTAATGCCTCCAAGTACACCACCGGAATGATTAGAAAGCTTTTTTACGGTCCCGCCATTACCGGAGAACTCATCATTATCCTCACTGCCTTTAAGCGATGCCGCAGCAAAGCCGTCTCCTATTTCGAAGCCCTTGGAAGCACCTATTGACAGCATGGCTGCTGCAAGATTAGCATCAAGTCTTGAAAAAACAGGATCACCAAGACCTGCCGGAAGATTATTAACCACGCATTCTACTACTCCTCCGACAGAATCCCCTTCCTTCATTACAGAATCAATATATTCCGCCGCTTCACGGGCTGCCTTTTCATCAGGCATATATAAGGGATTCTTTGAAATCTCATCAAAATCCACATCAGATACAGTAATATTCCCTATGGACCTGGTATAAGCACATATGGATATCCCTAACTGCTCCAGCAGCTTGGAAGCAATTGCACCGGCGGCAACACGCCCTATAGTCTCCCTGCCCGAGCTTCTGCCTCCTCCACGGTAATCCCTGATGCCATACTTGGCCAAATAAGTGTAATCTGCATGGCCCGGGCGGAATATATCCTTAATTGCACTGTAATCCGCCGACCTGTGATCACTGTTATTAACCATAAGGGATATTGGAGTTCCGGTAGTCCTGCCTTCAAATACGCCGGACAAAATGCTTACTGTATCAGACTCCTGCCTTGCGGTGGAAAAACGGGAAGTCCCCGGCCTTCTGCGATCAAGCATCTTTTGAACATCCAAATCGTCAAGCATAATACCGGATGGAACGCCATCTACTATCACTCCAACCGCCTTACCATGAGATTCTCCCCATGTGGTAATGGAAAAGCATCTGCCAAATGTAGAGCCTGTCATAATCCTCCACCTGTAATTACTGAAGCTTTAAAATTCTAACGCAGTTTGGCTGGTTAACCTTAACAGGAGCACTTCTCTGTAATACATAAGGCCGCTCCCCGTGAACCATCTGGAAGGTTCTGATCTCATTGCTGTCATGATTCATAACTGCAACAAACTCATCCCCCGGCAGCATGGATACTGATTTAGGGAAATCGCCGCTTATCTTTGTAATCTGCTCAAAGGAGAGCATGCCCGTATCATTGTCTCTCTTTAATACCGACATTCCGTTATATCCATCTATGGAGACGCACATATAATCCCCTTTAAATGACTGGCACATACATGTAGCTTCTGTCAGCATGCCGTATTTTTTGTCCAGAACGGAAATCTTCTGTATGCGTTCAAAAACAGGCTTATCATCCTCTTCATGATAGGAATAAACCTCTATAATATTAGCGACTTCATCAAGTATGTAGCAGAATCTTCCATCGTGTGAGAATCTTATTGTTCTGGGGGCTGAATCCAGGATACACCGGATAATGTCCACCAGCTTAAGCTTACCGGCCTCGTAGTCGATCCTGTAAACCTTAACCTGTGACAGGCCGTGATCCACCGCCAGAAGGTACTTCTCATCACGGGTAAGCTTCACACAGCTTACCATGGGATGATCAATTCTCCTCTCAGTCTTGGTGTAGGCAACACCTCTGTGGAAGATACCATCGGCTATACCTTCTATGGTTCCGTCATCGTTAAGACGCATCATGGTAACTCTTCCATCATGATAGCCTCCTACGAACAAATAACGGTTCTTAGTATCAACCTCCACAAAGCAGCCGCGCATTCCGCCAATCTGCTTCTGGCTGGTTTTTTCCAGATCACCATTCTGGTCAATGTTAAAGGAGGCTACACCCTCATCAGCTATGGAATAGAGATATTTACCGGACTTTGCAATAGTAAGATACGACGGATTGTTAATCTCAGCAACACTGCGTTCCGTAAGAGCGCCGTGTTCTACATCTACATCGTACACATGAATGCCTACTGAATTCTCATGGGTATATGTCCCAACATATGCTACAAATTTTTCCGCCACTTGTCTTACCTCCCTCTAATAGACATAGTATATCAGCCAACAATACTGTTGTTATCAGACTTTCTGCGCCTTAAAATGTCAAATTCATCCAGCTTTCTCCCCAGATCAATGTAAAAAATCTGTTTGGCGTGGGGCACACTATCTATCATATTACCCTCTTCATCGTATAATTGCAAGATAGTTGCAGCTATATTATCCCCTGAAGGTTTCATAATCTCAACTGTTTCACCCACAGAGCACTTATTCCTCTGCATCATACGATAACAGCATCTGTTTCCTATTTGCTTCTCTACTCCCACAACCCCCAGAAATACATATTCTGTCACATAGGTTGATTCATCATATATCATGGATTCATCGGATGGTTTCCCGAAAAAGAATCCGGTCGTAAAGGTCCGGTTAGTACAGGCGCGAACCTCGCTTTCATACCAGTCTTTACGCTTCAGGTAGTTATCAGGTGATATCAAATAATCATCTATTGCCTGCCTGTAAGCTCTTGCCACTGAGGCCACATAAAGAATAGACTTCATTCTTCCTTCGACCTTTAGACTGCTGATTCCTGCATCTATGAGCCTGTCGATGTGAGAGATCATACACAGATCCCTGGAATTCATAAGAAATGTGCCTCTGTCATTCTCCTCAATGGGCAAATATTCTCCCTCTCTTGTCTCCTCTTCTATGCGATATTTCCAGCGGCATGGATGGGTACACGCCCCTCTGTTAGCATCCCTTCCGGTAAAATAATTGCTCAAGAGGCACCGCCCGGAATATGAAATACACATTGCTCCGTGGACAAAAACCTCAATCTCCGGAATATCTGAAGCTTCCCCGGATATCTCTTCTATCTCTTTTAGAGATAATTCCCTGGCTAAAACAATACGGCTTACACCCAGCCTGTGCCAAAAACGGACACTTTCTATGTTGGTAGTGTTAGCCTGGGTACTAAGATGTATGGGAATATTGTCAAGAAGATCAAACGCCAGAGCCAAAACTCCCGGATCAGCCACCAGCACTCCATCCGGGCGTATCTCATTCAACTCTTTAAAATATTCCCTCACACCATTCAAATCCCCGTTGTGTGCGAAAATATTAGCTGTTATATATACCCTTCCTCCCAGCTTATGTGCAAAATCCAGAGCATCCAGCATGTCCTGCCGTGAAAAATTATCCGCTTTGGCTCTTAGGCTGTACGCCTCACCGCCAATATAGACAGCATCTGCTCCATATATAAATGCTATCTTCAGAGTTTCCAGATTGCCTGCCGGCATAAGTAGTTCCGGTTTATTATTCATGATAATCCTGATTCTTTACAGAAATTGCGATGCCATCACCGATCGGCAGCAAATCGGTTATCAAGCAGGAGTTATGGGTCAATTCATATAAAAAATCCCTCATTCTCTTGTGGATGGTACGATCTCTGCGTCGAATGGCAAAGCGCGACTCCAATATACTGCCATTTTGAAGAATATTATCACACACCAGTATTCCCTTATGGGAAATAAGCTTGACAAGCCAGGGAAAAAAGGACAAATACTGACCCTTGGCTGCGTCCAAAAATATCATATCAAAATCTTCATCAAGCTTTGGAAGAACATTACACGCGTCATCGTTTATTATACTAATTCTTCCGGCAAATCCTGAGTCTTTAAAATTGACTGACGCCTCATCAGCTCTTTTTTCGGATTGTTCAATGGTGATAATTGTAGCATCTGTCGGTGCAAATCGCATCATACAAATTGCAGAATAACCCGTCCCCGTTCCGATCTCAAGTATCCTTGTGGGAGCTTTTAAAGCAACAAGCCACCTGAGAAAATACTCTGTTTCCCGGCGAATAAGGGGCACATGATTACTTACGGCTCTGCTTCGAAGCTCCTCCATAAAAGGATCATTCTCCTGCAACATCCCATCTAAAAAGAACTGCCATCTGTCATTTGAGAGATTATCAGAATCATTTAGCATCATACCAGGTATGTCCCCTGTGAACATCTATTACCAGCTCCACCAACAGGTCACAGGCATGGGTCATCTCATCCTGTAATATCTGCTCAACCTTTTCTGCCTCAGGTTCAAAAGCCTCTATCAACAACTCATCATGAACCTGCAGAATAAGTCTGGACTTAAGGCCTTCGGCAGACAATCTGTCATATACCCTGTTCATGGCAATTTTTATAATGTCAGCTGCACTCCCCTGTATGGGGGCGTTCATTGCCACCCTCTCGCCAAAATTACGCTGCATAAAGTTACTGGAAGATAGCTCCGGAATTGGCCTTCTGCGTCCAAACATAGTTACAGAATAACCTGATTGTTTTGCGTCTGATATGCATTTATCCAAAAACAGCTTAAGCCCCGGATAAGCTTTATAATAATCATCAATATAATCCTGGGCTTCCTTCCTTGAAATATCCAGATCCTCTCCCAGGCCAAAGGCGCTTATTCCGTACACTATACCAAAATTAACGGCCTTGGCATTGCGCCTCTGCTGCTCACTGACTTCTTCAAAGGGTACATGAAAAACTCTGGAAGCGGTAGCTCTGTGAATATCCTGATTCTGCCGGTAGGCTTCTATTAGATTCTCATCGCCTGACATGTGAGCCAGAACCCTTAACTCAATTTGGGAGTAATCCGCATCAATAAAGATGTAGCCATCCCTTGGATGAAACACCTTCCTAATCTCTTTGCCAAGCTCCAGCCTGACAGGAATATTCTGCAGATTGGGATTGATTGATGAAAGTCTTCCGGTAGCTGCTACAGTCTGCTCAAATGTAGTGTGAATCCGTCCATCATCTTTTATGCAATCATACAGACCATCTGCGTAAGTGGATTTTAATTTTGTAAGCTGACGGTATTTCAAAACATCCGCCACAATCGGATAATCATATGAGAGCTTCTGAAGTACTTCGGCGGCAGTTGAATACCCGGTTTTTGTCTTTTTACCACCTGGAAGTGACAGCCTTTCAAAAAGGATCTCTCCTAACTGTTTTGGAGAATTAATATTAAATTCTTCTCCCGCTGCATCAAAAATTTTCTGCTGTAAATCCTCTATTCCTCCCAGCAGACTTTTGCCGTACTCTTCAAGGGCATCACCGTCTATAGCCATGCCTTCACGCTCCATGGCATAAAGAGTTCCGGCAAGAGGAAGCTCTATGTCATAATAGAGCTTATCCATTTTATATTCCCCAAGAGACTTCTTAAGCTCACTTAAAGACGAAGCAGCTACGAACGCCTCATAGCAGTAATACAGCGTTGCATTATCAGGCATATCCTTAAGTACTGCTGCTTCTTTTGTCTTTGCAAACAAGTCTGTATATGAGGGAAGCAGCATTCCCAGATAATCCCTTGCAATATCTTCAAAGGTGTAGGTCTTTGCCAGAGGATTAATAAGATAGGCAGCTATGCTGCAATCAAATATCCGTCTGTCATTGCTATTTTTTAAAAAGCCTACAAGCTGTTCTGTTATGTCAGACTCAGTCAACAGAGATAGCTTTCTTTTGATATCAAATAAACTAAGCTCTGCTGACTGCAGTTTAAGAACACTGCTTAAAGCCTCATAAAATTCTTCAATAGAACCGGACACATATAATATGCTTTTTTTTGCATTGGAAAGGGCAAAGCCCCTTATAGTACTTTCATCAGCCGCCATTGAAAAGCCCACAACCGGCTCTTTTGACAATTCAGCTATAAAAGCTTTAATCTCATCAAGGCTGTCTGTCCTCTTAAAGTCAAGTTCTTTGTCAGTTCTTATCTCTTCAGTTACTTCAAAACGCGAAAGCAGATTTTTAAATTCCCACTCCTTGCACAGCTTGTAAGCTTCGGGAGTGTAAAAATTGCCGCACAGTGCCGATTGTATATCATAATCCAGATCGGCATCCACAACTATTGTAGCCAGCTCCTTGGATAATACAGCCTGATCGTAGTATTCCTTGAGATTCTTTGACGCCCTGGGAGGCTTTATTTCATCTGCATGCTCATAAGCCTCTTCTATACTGTGGTATTGGGCTATTATGGCTGTAGCTGTTTTCTCACCTATTTGCGGGACGCCTGGAATATTGTCCGAAGTATCTCCCCATAACGCCTTAACATCGATAAATTCCTTTGGCGTAACCTGTTTTTGTTCTATGACATCCTTTTCATAATACTCTTCTATCTCGGTGCCTGTGCGTTTTGTCTTGGGAATGGAAATTTTGATATGCTTACCTGCAAGCTGAAGCAAATCTCTGTCGCCTGACAGAATAACTACCTCCTTGCCATCGGCTGCTGCTCTGGTCGCCAGAGTTCCCAGAATATCATCCGCCTCAAGGCCTGCCTTTTCCACGGTTACTATTCCCATTGCATTAAGCATTTCCTTGATCATGGGTACCTGTTGCCTTAACTCATCAGCCATAGGCTTCCTGGTGCCTTTATAAGCATCATACATCTTATGCCTGAAGGTGGGCGCTGAAACATCAAAGGCTACGGTAAGATACTTGGGATTCTCCGTTTCTAAAACCTTGAACATTATATTCAAAAAACCGTACACGGCGTTTGTATGAACACCCTTGGCATTGGTCAGGTCAGGCAATCCGAAAAAAGCTCTGTTTAATATGCTGTGTCCGTCTATCAATAATAATTTATCCATTATACTGCTTTGGTTGCCTTTCTTAACCAGACTGCCTCATCCTCATCCATAAAAGGAAGAAGTGTGTCGTATACCCGTTTATGATATTCGTTAAGAGTATTTTTTTCCTCTTCTGTCAGCAGCGACAGATCTACTGCATCAAGATCAATTGGCGCCATAGTAATATTTTCAAAACGCAAAAAAGAACCGTATTCCGTTTTCCTGTCACTCACGCATAGAAGCTCGTTTTCAATGCGCACGCCAAACTTGCCTTCTTCATATAATCCCGGCTCGTCAGTTGTGATCATTCCGGGCAAAAGGGGGCATGCCTTAAGCTTCTTTGTGATCTTGCTCCGAAATCCATTAGGACCCTCATGCACACTTAAGATGTGCCCAACTCCGTGACCCGTTCCACATCTGTAATCGAGCCCCTCATCCCAAAACGGACCTCTGGCCAATACATCCAGACCCTGACACAGAGTACCCTTTGGAAACCTTGCGGCCATCAACCTTAAAGCTCCCCTAAGGGTAAGAGTAAATCCATGTATCTCCTCGGGAGTAAGCGGACCTAAAACTATAGTCCTGGTTATGTCCGTTGTCCCTTCAAAATAGTGTCCGCCGGAATCCACAAGCAAGAATCCCTTTGACTGGAGCTTGACATCATTATTTCGATCCGGTTCATAATGCATCATTGCCGCGTTAGCGCCATATGCACTGATGGTAGAAAAGCTTTCATCAATGAAATGCTCCTGCTTGGCTCTTAAATCATGTAAGATATCGGCTGCACTGCATTCAGTAATGTCTTCAATTCCAATTCCTGTTTTTATCCGGTAAATAAATTTGGTTACTGCAACACCATCTTTGATGTGCGCCAGCCTGGTGTTTTTAATCTCGGTTTTGTTCTTAACAGCTTTTAACCGGGTTATGGGACTTGGTCTTTTGATCTGCCTTATCCAGAAAGGAATACCGGATGCTATGGCTGCATTAACAGTCAACGGGTCGATCATCACCCTTGATGCCCTTATCCTTCTGATATCTGAAAAAACACTCTCATAAGGATGTATTTCTATATCTAATGCTTCAAAGTAAGCCCTTGTTTCATCGGATAATGATTTACCATCAATATAGAGAATGCGTTTGTTTTTCCCCAAATAAAAAAAGGAAAGTGCTACAGGTACATAATCTATATCATTTCCTCTGATGTTCAAAAGCCAGGCAATATCGCAAAGGTCACTTACCAGGATAGCGTCTGCGCCTCTTTTTTGTAGAAGCTTTGATACCCTGCCCAGCTTGTCCTCCACTGATTCTCCGCAGAAACTATCAGACAGAATCCATACCTTACTGCAGGGAAGCTGCGGGCGATCTGTCCACAAACTGTCTATAAGGTTCTCCCTGCATTTGATTCCTGCCCCATTGCCTCTGGCAAGCTTTTTGTATCTTTCATGATCTTCAAGGGATACAACCCGTCCGTCATAGCCTAGCGTCATCCCTTTTTTCAGGTGCTCGTCTATATATTCATAAACATCAGGCACCCCCTCTTCGCCCATAGGAAACAGCCTGATTCCACTGTTTTTAATCTGGTTTTTTGCCTGAATAAAATAGCGTCCATCCGTCCATAAACCGGCGTCATCCTGTGTTACAATGATGGTTGCATTAGTTCCAGAAAAACCGGACAGCCAACGGATCTCCTGAAATGCTTCTACAACATTTTCAGAGCTATGATAATCAGACAAAACCACCAGATACACATCTATGTGCTTTTTTAACATTAATCGCCGCAGTTCATCTAATCGGCTTTGATCATTCATTAATGTCACCCTTAAAAAATAATTCGCTTCAGCGCACGCTCACTGTTCTCTTTGGTTCCGAATGCCGTCAATCTGAAATAACCTTCTCCGCTGGGTCCAAATCCGCTGCCCGGAGTGCCTACTACATTTGCTTTTTCTAAAAGCAGATCAAAAAATTCCCATGAAGTCATATTATCCGGCGTCTTCATCCAGATATAAGGAGCGTTAACTCCACCATAAACTTCATACCCCTTATCCTTAAGACCATTCCTGATAATGGCTGCATTGTTCATGTAATAGGATATAAGCTCCTTAACCCCCTGCTTTCCTTCATCAGAGTAAACAGCCTCGCCTGCACGCTGGACAATATAAGGCGCTCCGTTAAATCTGGTTCCATGCCTCCTGGCCCACATATTCTTAAGAGAAACTCCTCCAACCTTAATATCAGAAGGAATAACCGTAAAGCCAAGCCTTAAGCCCGTAAAGCCTGCATTCTTGGAAAAGCTTCGGATCTCAATTGCGCAGTTTGTGGCTCCTTCGCACTCATATATGCTGTGAGGAACATCTTCTTCAGTAATATAGGCCTCATAAGCTGCATCGTAGATTATTATGGATCCATTTTTATTAGCATAATCAACCAGATCCTGAAGCTGTGGTTTGGTAAGGGTTGTACCTGTGGGATTGTTAGGAAGGCATAAATATATCAGGTCAGGAACCTTTTTAGGAAGTTCAGGTACAAAGCCATTCTCGGCAGTAACCGGCATGTAGATTATGTCGCTCCATTTTCCTGAGGCTTCATCATAGGTACCGCAGCGGCCTGCCATAACATTGGAATCTATATATACCGGATACACGGGATCCGTTACTGCAATAACGGTATCCGCATCAAACAGCTCTTGTATGCTGCCCGAATCACTCTTTGCACCATCAGAAATAAAAATTTCGTCATTTTTTATGTCACAGCCACGGCTTATATAGTCATTTTGGGCTATGGTATTTCTCAAAAACTCGTAGCCGAGATCGGGGGCATAGCCTCTGAATGAGGATGCCTTGGCCTGCTCGTCTACTGCCTTATGGAGAGCAGAAATAACCGCACTGGGAAGAGGCTGGGTTACATCTCCAATACCTAACCTGATTATTTCCTTGTCAGGATGCGCATTACTATAATCAGCAACCTTTTTTGCAATTCCTGAAAACAGATAATTCCCCGGCAGCTTTTGATAATTAGTATTTATGCGAACCATACTTATCCTCCTTATTCTTATCCTTTATAGATTTTTACATCATCTACTGCATAATCATCCGGAATATCAATATCACCGGAAAAGACCTCCACTGCAGGGCCACTCATAAACACATGGCTGTTTTTATGATTCTCGTAGCTTATGTCAAGTTTTCCGCCAAGAAGTTCAATCTCCGGTTCCTTATCACAGAGATCTGTTTTTATTCCTGCAACAGCGCATGCACAGGCCCCTGTCCCACATGCCAAAGTCTCTCCGCTGCCTCTCTCCCAGACGCGCATTCTAAGGTGTCCTCTGTCTATAACATTGACAAACTCCGTATTGACTCCCGCTGGAAAGATAGAATGATGCTCAAACAACGGACCTATTTTGTCTAACTGAAGCTCTCTTACATCCTCATCCAGGAAAATAATACAGTGAGGATTCCCCATGGACACACAAGTCACATGATATATCTTGCCTCCAACCTCAAGGGGCTGCTGAATCATTTTGTCGTTGGGATATGTAACAGGGATCTTTCTGACATCAAGCTCCGGGGCTCCCATATCGACTCTTACTGTGCCAACCTTGCCATCAACCACGCTAAGAGATAAGAACTTAACGCCGCTTGCCGTATCTACAGAAATCTCCTTTTCATCGGTCAGACCATGATCATAGACATATTTTGCGACACATCTGATACCATTGCCGCACATCATCCCTCTGGAACCGTCGGCATTGTACATATCCATCTCAAAATCCGCCCGCGAAGAGGATTTGATAAGGATCAGTCCGTCAGAGCCAATCCCAAAATGTCTGTCACTTACATATCTTGCCACACCTGAAGGATTGGAAATCTCCTGTGTCGTACAATCAACATATATATAATCATTTCCACATCCATGCATCTTAGTGAATCTCATTGTCTACCTTCCCATCAAACATCCTGAAAATAACTAAGTACCGTTTCGTAATTGAGTGAACCTCCATACAGATCCATAGCGCTGCCGATGGACAGATTGATCCGTCCCCGGCCTATTTCCTTAACACGCAAAATGTCATCGTATGAGCCGACGCCTCCTGCATATGTAATGGGTATACCGTCCCAGTCTGAAAGCATTCCTATAAGCTCTTCGTCTACGCCGCTTCCCTTGCCTTCCACATCAGCTGCATGTATCAGAAATTCACCTGCGCAATCTGCCAGCCGGGACAGAAGATCAATGTCCACTTCCTCCTGAGTGAGCTTCGTCCACCTGTCGGTAACAACATAATATTTTCCATTTCTTTTTTTGCAGGATAAATCCAACACTATCCTGCTTGCTCCCCAAACGGTATTAACCTGCTTCAAACGATCGAAATCAACTTCACCGTCATGAAATATAAATGATGTCATAATGACATGAGAAGCTCCGGCATACAGATACTCTCCGGCATTATCTATTGTTATCCCTCCGCCTATCATGAAGCCCTTGGGATATGTCTCTAAAGCCTTGATCGCCTGTTCTCTTGTCTTCTCATAGTACGGACTGTCAGGATTATTGAGCATTATCACATGACCACCCGGAAGATTCTGTTCCTTGAAAAAATTTGCGAAAAAATCCGCCCCTCTTTCAGAAACAAAGTTCTCCTGGGCATAATCCCCTTCATCTTTAAGACTTTCTCCTACTATTTGCTTGACCTTACCATTATGAATATCAATACACGGTCGGTATTCCAAAGAATAATCCCCCCTTACTCCTCTACTGAATAGTTCGGTGCCTCTTTTGTGATCTGAATATCGTGAGGATGAGATTCCTTCAGGGATGCAGAAGATATCTTCATAAATTTTGATCTAAGCTGAAGATCTGAAATAGTCTTGCATCCGCAGTAACCCATACCTGAACGAATACCTCCCACTAACTGGAATACTACATCCTCCAGCAAGCCCTTGTAAGCTACCCGTCCTTCTACTCCTTCCGGCACCAGCTTCTTGGCGTCCTCCTGGAAATATCTGTCCTTGGATCCATTCTCCATAGCCGAAATAGATCCCATACCACGATAAACCTTGAATTTTCTTCCCTGGTACAGCTCAAAATCTCCAGGCGCTTCGTCACAGCCTGCAAAAATAGAACCCATCATACAAACATTAGCTCCCGCAGCGAGGGCTTTTGTCATGTCTCCTGAGAACTTAATACCACCGTCAGCAATCACAGGGATTCCATACTCCCTTGCCACATCATACGAATCCATAATAGCGGTAATCTGAGGTACGCCAATACCTGCGACTACACGGGTAGTACATATGGAGCCTGGTCCAATACCGATCTTAACTGCATCTGCCCCGGCCTTAATAAGGGCTCTTGTAGCTTCTCCTGTGGCTACATTACCTGCTATAACTGCAAGATCGGGGTATCGTGACTTAATAAGCTCGACAGCCTCTATTATGTTCTTGGAATGACCATGTGCAGAATCAACCCCTACAACATCCACATGTACAGATACAAGCGCATCTACACGATCCATCATATTCCTGGTGATTCCAACCGCGGCTCCGCATAACAGCCTGCCCTGTTCATCCTTTGCAGAATCGGGATATTTAATCTGCTTTTCAATATCCTTAATTGTAATAAGTCCCTTTAAGAACCCATTATCATCAACTATGGGAAGCTTTTCCTTGCGTGCCTTGCCTAAAATTTTCTTGGCCTCATCAAGAGTTATTCCTACCTTGGCAGTTATAAGATGTTCTGATGTCATGCACTCAGATATTTTTTTATTGAAATCTTCTTCGAATTTGAGATCACGGTTGGTGATGATACCCACCAGCTTGCCATTGGTAGTAATTGGCACTCCGGATATTCTGTATTTGGACATAAGCTCATCGGCGTCCTTTAATCTATGATCCGGAGTAAGTGAAAACGGATCCGTGATGACGCCATTCTCTGAACGCTTAACCATGTCAACTTCCTGAGCCTGCTCATCTATCGTCATATTCTTATGGATAATTCCGATTCCTCCAGCCCTTGCCATGGCTATTGCCATTCTGTGCTCTGTAACGGTATCCATTGCAGCACTCATCATGGGTATGTTGAGTGAGATATTCTTAGTCAGTTTTGTTCTAAGATCAATCTGATTCGGTGTAACCTCCGAATACTGCGGTACCAAAAGCACATCATCAAAAGTAATTCCTTCGCCAATGAGTCTTGCCATACATCCCTCCTCTACTTGTTACTTGCAAAACGAATACTATACATAGTACAACAAACCACACAAAAGCGCAACTATACAAGCCGCAGTAACATCCTTTATCTCATGTGCTCCCAATAGAACCCTGCATAGAGCCATAGCTATCCCCATAATATAAAAAACAGCCGCTATCGGATCACTTATGGCAAATAAATATGTCTCCGCAAGCATAAAAACAGAAAAAGTATGTCTGCTTGGAAATGCCCTTCCTTCCTTAGGATTACCAGTCAGCGGCTTAATGTTGTACAGCTCATGGGGTCTTTTAAAAGGCAGATATTTTCTAACCACACTCACCATCAAAAACGATATAAAGGGAACCAGAAATACGCGAAATATCAGCGCGTGATTGGTAAGAAAAATATATATCAGACATACAGGATAGCTTATCAGAGAAATTATTGTAATTAATTTATCCAACAGCAATATCCTGCGCAAAAAATCCGGGTGCGAACACATATAATTATTAATTTTTTCGTAGAATCTGTTGCCCATGTCTACTCTCTTGTACCATATGTATCTATATAAGCTTTAAGGTCTTCTTTGAATTTGTCCCATTCCTCAGGATGGGCTACATAATATCTGGGACAATCCTTGCCGGTGATATCATAATGCCTTAGTACACTGTCCTCGTCCAGGTCGTATTTGCCCATTAGATATGCAGTAAGATGCACCAGAGATTGATAGGTCTGCATATAGAATTCACCGGTGTCATCAAAATGGCAGCATTCAATGGCTAAAGTGTCTTTATTTCTGTTATTTGAAGCGTATGCCTGCTCATCATCCGGTATGCATTGTATGATCTCTCCGTCGAGCCCGATAATATAATGACTGGAAGCCTTTGTAATCTGTGACTGTGCGAGACCCTCAAAATAATCATGATTCTGCTGCGCTGAAGTCCCGGGATTGGCTGTATAATGAATAACTATTCCATTAACCTTTTTAAGCTCAAGAGCCGGCCTTGAATACTCATTAATACTTAGCATCTGGCTGTCTATATCCGGCGCTTTCCTTACTATCTTAGGCTGTTTTATTGTTTCAACAAACTCTTTTGTCTTCCTTCCCACAAACAGCAGTGAAGACAACATGCCTATTATCGCAAAGCCCCATAGAATCCCGAATAATATACTGTTTTTTTGTTTTTTTGATAGCTTTTTCATGGTAAATACGAAAAAGGCAGTTCCCTAAGGGGAACCGCCACTCAAGCGCCCTCTATGCCATCATCTGTTCTACAATCTCGTCCTCTTTTTCACGAAGCTTGCCTATAAACCGCTCTTCGATCTCCTCCGTAGTACAATCCATAGAAAAAGCCATCTCTTCAAACATCTTGCGTGAAGCTAACTGCATAACTTTGTCATCAGTTGCCATTACCTTCTTGCCCTGGGCAATTCTCATCTGTCTTCGATAATAAACAGTCTTAAGAACTGAAGCCAGAGCGTCTATATCAAATTTGGCTATTTCTTCCTTGAACATCTCGGATCTGGCCCTTGTATTCTCCTCATACAAAATAGGGAGAGAATCCAGCCTGTCAAGCAACTGTTCAAATTCCTCTTTGTCTAAAACATCCCGAATCCGGATCTTAGTATCCACAGGAGTAGTTATCCTGGTTCCCTTTGAGAAAACCGGTTCCAATGAATAATATAATTTCTCAGAGCCCCTGCCCTGAAGAGCCTGTTCCGATATCTCGACTACTTGACAAACTCCTGCACTCTCATGAACTATATAATCTCCGACATCGTACTGCTTCATTCTTCACCTTGCTTTCTGTGATAAACTGTTAATATTATATCACAAATATCGGCCCAGGGTCAAAAACAATTTCCCGTAATAATCACCATAATGGTCATAAAAACTCTTCCCTGATAACAGCCATAAGGTTCTTGGTAAGCGAAGGATTATGCCTGATTCCCTGTTCACATAACATTAATATTTCACTCTGTCTGTCCAGGGATGCAATATTGTTTTTTGATTTGATATAATCCACCAGATCAAATACCATTAAAAGCTGCACATACAACACCGAAAACAAAAACTGTCTTAATATGTGATAGCTCTCATAGGCTTTTATAAATAATTCCTGTGTACAATATGAAAAATAAGAACGATACTTTTCTCCATATCCCTCGTTCATCATTTTTCTTACATTATCATTGAAAAAATCATCTGCTTCTTTTACCGTAAAATCCGAAAAAATTCTTCTATATCCTAAAATAAGCTTGAAAAATGACCTCTCACGCATCTTGAGATTACCATAATTTATATGTTCCAATATCATTCTGTCTATGGTTTTTAAGGAGAAAAACGCATATGTATAATCTCTGTCCAGATAATACATACCCATATCCACAGGGTCATCTGAAATAGTTATTTGCTTGGCCTCTTCTATTTTATCACCTACGATAAGGTCATGCTGCCTATATACAAACGCATACAATACCTGCCATATTTCTGACAGATCATTTTCTTCATTCCATATATAATCTAATATTTTTTCTCTGTCCTCTTTTAAAAATCTGTAAAAATCAGGGTCATTGTTGTCCATTTCCCATGTAGAAGCAATTTTTTCCTGTGTGGGAATAAAGCTAAGCCTTCCGGGATGTTCCAAAAAAACCTTTGCCATTGAAATACACGATAATTCCATTGTAACTTCGGTTTCCACATCGCATTTAACCGCGTCTCTGGGATAAACCCGGCAAATAACCGGCATTAATTCAGGCTGACCGTTAATCTGGAACTGACACTGTCTGTTATCGTTAAGATGAGGACATTTTCCGAATTGCTTGGCTATAACATCCATTCCATGATATTTCCACACATGAAAACGAAGATATCTTCCATATGCTCCCTTGGTGGAACGATATAGCTTCATAGTGTCCTCATCTACAGGTATCTGCCATCCCTTACAGCATGAGTGGGGACACTTGCCGCCATAGCAATGAAAATAACCATATATAGATATTACATATACCGGATTATTACTGTTATCTTGTTCCTTCATTTTTAAACCAAATATAAACCAAATATTAAATCTTTTTTAACAATGAACCAAAAGTATTGCTAAGGTTATCGACAGATTGTATAATTGCAAATGTAAGGGAGACAACACCTTACAGATTCCCTTATTTAATTACTTATACTCCCCTCGGCGGTCTTGCGTATTGTAAGGCCGCTATTCTTTTTGTCAAATGATGCAATGCCCATACTATTACAAGAGCCCTGATTGTGATAATACACAAATCAGGGCTCTTACCGTCTTAGGTACTCTTAAGCTATACTAATGAACGCAATTAACAGATACATCTAACAGCTACAATAGCCCAAATTGCGTTCATTAGTCGTGGTGTAACAGCTGCTATAATCGTTAGCAAGTATATATTGACAACACAAAAAATCATGCCATCAAATCGATGCTGTTTCCTACCATAGAGTACTGTTCGGCTGCTCCATTGGCATTATACGAGGTGGACATTCCCTGATACGCAGACGCGATATCATTGAAATAACGATTAGCTCTCGCCGAGTCCACTCCAGCCTGAGCTGTTTCATTCTCCGATACCTGTGCATTAGCATACTGTACCGGAGGCGGTCCCATAATTCCACTGGCACCGTTTACGGCCAGTGACTGCGAAAAGGCATCAGATACATCCGACTGATTCTCAACCGCGTAATTCTGGGGCTTAGTCTCAACGGATCGAACCGACATTATGGGATTCATGCTCATTGGGCTTATGCCTGAAACTGAGATTGCCATACGCTCGCTTGTTCCTCCTCTCTCCTTTGTTCTGTGTTGTTCTGCGAAAGACCTTCTATGATATCCAGCCTGACTTGGGCACTAAGCTTATCATTCGCTTCTTCTGATGTTGCTTTGCGAATCGAGTCAGCATCATTCTCAACTCTGCGCTGCGCCATATCAAGAGCATTCATCTGATTGGAAAACATAGCGTTGTCCTCCCTGATGTTCTCTCTTTCGGCCTCCCTGGCTTCCATCTCATTATTATAATCATACTGAGATATCTCACCCTGGAGATACATCTGCTCCAGCCTGTCATCTGATATACCAATAAAATCTGCTGATGTCTGAGGCTTGACCGGTTCCTCTGCCGTCGCTTCAACAGCAGGCTCTTCTTCCTGGACAGAATCCTGTTCGAGCAATGCTGCTTCCTCGGCTATCACATCCTCTTCATTAACATCTGAATCCTCCAAATCAGTGGACTCAATTTCTTCGGCTTCAGCCTCGGCAGCAAGATCTCTTATATTTGTTTCTGTCTCAAAATCCTCCGGTCTCGGGGGGAGTCCCCTGTCCTGCAAAGCAGCATTTACACCAGATGCAGCTTCTTCATCGGCTTCGGCTTCGTCCGGATTAGTGTAAAGGTCAGCTTCCTGCGCTCTGTTACGCAGAACAACTCCGCCAACTTCCTCATCTAATATATCGGCTTTTTCGTTCTCAACCTGAAGAGTATCTCCGTCTTCTGATACAGCAACAACATTCTCCCGTTCTTCCTCGCGCCTCGCAAGAGCAGCAAGTCTCACTCTCTCCTGTTCCTTGCGGGTGTCACCGTCAGATTGGAGCCTTTCATTCATTCTCTGCTGTTCTATCTGTTTTTCATCACCAGACTGCAGATCGGCTCTTTCGCGATTTTGGCTGATTAAATTAGAATCGTTTGTATTGTTGACATTTGCCCGGGTAGTGTTGACCGAAATCATCGGTCCTGTAACATCTGAAACATTCATAGCATCCCCTCCTTCCCGACAGATTTACATGCTATGAGGGTCAAAGTATCTTGCCCCGCTTTTATTACGCTGCTATACTCTGTGCATTGAGAAGCTGTCAAGATCATAGTTTCTAAGATTCTCTAATACGCCTCTGTCATCAGCATCAGCTATCAGCTTATCTCTGGTTCTCTTTGCCTTGTTCTGATCCTGGAATGCAGACGGGCCTCCTACACAGCCTCCAACGCAAACCATTCCCTCAATAAAGTCCTCAGGCAGACGGCCAACCTTCATGAGCAGCAGAGCCTTTTTACATTCTGCCGCACCATTGCACACATTGACCTTGGCATCTATCTCATTCTCAGCCTCCTTCAAGGACTGAACTACTGCAGCCGTAACTCCGCCTGAATTACCAAAACGCTTGCCGTAAACGGAAGCTTCCTGATAATCATTATCGTCTTCTTCAAATTCGACATTCTTCGCCCTCATAATGGCATGAATCTCGCTATATGTTAGAACATAATCCGCATTTCCTTCAATTCCAAATTCCTTTGCCTCAGATTTCTTGGAAATACAGGGTCCTATGAATACACATACACAATCAGGATCCTTGGCCTTAAGATACCTGGAAACGGCGCACATAGGAGATACTGATGTAGAAATGCGATCTGCCAACTCAGGATAATGCTTGCGTATCATGTTAACAAACGCCGGACAGCAGGAGGTCGTCATTTTCTTGCCTTCCTTATATGCTTCGGCCCATTCCTCCGCCTCTGCAGCAGCAGTCAGATCTCCGCCCAGTCCGACTTCCACAAAATCAGTAAAACCTACAGCCTTCATGGCCTTTTTCCAGCTGTTCATGGTGATCTTTTCACCATACTGACCCTCTGTAGCCGGAGCAGCCATCGCATATACATGCTTGCCTGACTTCAATGCCTCAATAACATCTACTATCATGGTTTTTGAACCGATAGCACCAAAAGGACAAGCGTGTATGCACAGGCCGCATCTGATACATTTTTCTTCATCTATAACTGAAATATTATTTTCATCGTAGGAGATCGCATCAACAGGGCACTTGAACTTACAAGGTCTCTTCAAAGCCGCTATTGCATGATATGGACAGGCTTCCGCGCACTTACCGCACTCCTTGCATTTGGTGGGATCAATGTGACTGCGGTGGCGACCCGGTTCACAAGCTCCGAAATTACACGCGTTCACGCAAGCTTTTCCGATACAGTTCATGCAGTTATCCGTAACTACATAACTTGAAATAGGACATCCCTCACAGGCGGAATTAATTACCTGAATAAGATTACCATCGTCCTCCACCCCAGTGTGCTTGCCTTCTGCAAGCTTAACTCTCTCCCGGATAATCTCCCTTTCTCTATAAACACAGCATCTGAAAGAAGGAAGCGGTCCAGGTATCATCTTCATGGCCAGACTGTCTTTTTCCTCTTCTAAAGTACCGGCAAAAGCCATTTTTGCTACTTCATACAGCACATTATGCTTAAGCTTGATTACTCCCTCATCTGCGTACATTGCCATAAAACCCTCCAATCCTTAAAATAATGTATGATATGAGTATCAGAATGCTACCTTACCTCCTGTGTCCCTCCTAAGCTCCGCAGCTATATCATTTACTACGCGCGGAGCCTTATTGCATTCCTCAAGCGGGCCTTCCAGGGCTGAAAGAGATGCCGATGTCTCTTCTGTGCTGGCTGCGTTGGCCTGCGCTATATCAGAAAGCGAATCAATTGTTTCTGCGACAGCATTTTTTGTAGCGTTAAGTGCATCTACCTGGGAAGATATATGACTAACTGCGCCAGATACCTGATCTATTTCCTTGTTAAGGGCATCAAAAGCGACCTTTGTATCTGCAAGCTTGTTATTCTGAAGATCGATCTCCTTAAGTACGCTCTCCATGGTCTTAACGGATTCATCTGAATTGCTGATCAGCTGCTCAACTATTCCATTAATCTGTTTCGCTGACTCGTTAGACTGCTCTGCAAGAGCCCTGACCTCGTCTGCAACAACGGCAAAACCCTTTCCGGCCTCACCTGCCCTGGCAGCCTCTATGGATGCGTTAAGGGATAAAAGGTTGGTCTGTGATGAAATTCCGCTTATTATGTCTACAACTTTTCTGATCTCAACAACAGATTCATTGGTCGCGTTGGTCTGACCATGTACCTCGTCAATAGCACTCTTGGTCCTCTCAGAGATGGAAAACAGATCAGATAGTATCTGTCTGAGACCATCGTTCTGCCGTTCCATCTCATTTGTAGAGCCTGTAAGAATGGAAACCTGCTCAGAGGTCTCATTAATAACATCTCCTACATCCTGCATCTTGTTGGAAAGGTCTGATGTCTCTCCTGCCTGATTGGTGGCGTTTTCGGCAATCTCCTGTACAGCACTGCCAATACTCTCAATCTCATTATTGATCAGTGTTATATTGCCCTCGAATTCACTTTTGAATTTGTCAATAACATCAACTGACTGATGCACATGACGAACCATCTTGCGGAAATAATCAATAGAAACATTCTTGCCATCGAAGTCAAAATTATCTTCCGAAGCACCATCATCATTGACCAGGAAGGTCATGGCCAATACACATGCAGACGCCGCCAGTGCCAGGAAGAAAATTATACGAAGCAATACGGAATTGTCAGCACCACCGCACAATATCATTCCCAGGAACGAAACAACCACTCCAACTATTGAGGCTATCCTTGTAACTGTTTTACTCTGTTCAATATCCAGCATAATCATCCCCTCTTCTGCTTTTTTATAATATGATACGAGGGTCAAAAGGTATTTTGCCCCTCATCAATGATACACTACTGATAATCCTTAACATTTGAGGCTGTTACCGGCTCAAACGGTACCCATACGATAGTTCCGTCATCAGTAAGACCTTCCAGACCCTTTGCAGAACCCTTGGTCGCAAGGGCAACAGCCGTCTTGATTCCCATCTCGCCCTGTCCGGCAGCAGACTGATAGGCTGTAAACTGCATTCCGCCATCTATTATGGACTGGCATCCTGCAGCCGTGGCATCTACACCGACAACCGGTATTTCCTGGGTATCAAAGCCATGCTTCTGCATTGCCTTAACAATACCTGTAGCCATAGTATCATTATTGCAGAAAACTGCATCAAAATCCTGTTTTGTCTTGAGGAATATCTCAAACTTCTCGGCCGCTATTTCATCAGACCATGTGGCATAATCACAAAATACAAAATTAGCATTTACGCCGTTATCCTTAAAATAATCCTTAACAGCGGATGTTCTTCCGATTGTTCCTGAATGTCCTGCCTCACCCATAAATATCAGGGCGTTCAATGAGCTTGGCTTGCCAAGCTTGTCCCAGACATATTCCGCCTGGAAGGTTCCTGCGTCCCTCTCCTGGCTTCCTACATACATGTATTGATCAGCTTCGAGCTGATCCTCTGAAGGCATGCTGTTAACAAATACTATAGGCAGGTCTCCTGCTACTGCCTCCAACTGAAGAGCTGTCGATGAGTCAGCCATGAGACAAATAATAGCGTCATATCCTCCGGAAACCGCAGACTTAATCTGATTAACCTGATCGTCTACCGAAGATGTCCCCTCCTGAACATCCAATGTCACTCCTTCAGTGGAAGCAGTTGATATAACTGCCTCCTGAAGCAAAGTCCTGTAATCATCAAGTGTGTTTGTAACATACATTATCTTGACACCGGAGCCGCCGCTGCCTCCTGAACCACAGCCTGCAATAACACCCGTCATCAACAATCCCACTCCAAGGAGGGATACTGCTTTTTTTATCTTATTGAACTTCATCACTATCCTCCTTCGTGATCTTAAACTGCTGAACATATCCTGTAAGTGTCTGAGAGGTTGTAGCCAGCTCATGGGAATTATCAGCTACATCCTGGCTGCTTGCAGTAATGCTTTGTGCCTGCTCAACCATACTCTTGGATGTCTCTAATATCTCATCAGCACTGGCTGCCTGTTCCTCAGATATGGCTGCAACATTGGCAGCTACATCATCAACCTTGGATACACCTATTATCATCTCGTCTATTACATCACTGGTGGATTGGATATTACGGAATATCTGATCAAATGTCTCCATTGCAGCAGCAATAAGATCACTGTTCTCCTGGATGCTCTTGGCACTGGCATTAGCCTGTGAAACAACATCTTCTATCAGCCCTCTTACCTGATCGATGAGAGCTGAGATGTTCTGAACGCTCTCGGCTGAGTTATTGGCCAGACCGCCAATCTCGCTTGCTACTACAGCAAAGCCTCTGCCTGCTTCTCCCGCTCTGGCAGCCTCTATGGAAGCATTCAATGACAAAAGATTCGTCTCCTCGGCAATATCGCCAATCATATCAACAATATCTGTAATCTCATCTGATGCCTTACCCACCTTGTTAATGGATGTAACCAGCTCATCATTAGCCAGCCTAATACCTTCCATTGCCTGAGAAAGCCGCTCCATATCTCCACGGCCCTTCTGGGATATTTCTACGGTCTCTCTCATACTCTCTGAAGCCTTGTCAGAGTTCTCCTTGGTGTCTGAAACAACCATCTTAAGGGTTGTGGCATTCTGAGCTATCTCATTGACAGCGGCCGCAAGCTCGTCAACGGTATGATTAAGGTTCTCCATAGCCTCTTCCTGGGACTGTGAAGCATCATACATGCTCCGACTTACTGAGTCACTGTTGTCCGACTGGATCTTGAGTCTCTCTGATTCTTCGTTAATGGATGAAAGCATGTTGCGCATAGAGCCAACAAACTTTCCAACCTGATCTCCCATCCTTCCAATCTCGTCGTTGGATGTATTTGATACCTCAATGGTAAAATCACCAGAAGACATGGCGGAGATGTTCTCCGTAATGGATGAAATGGGCCTGATCACCCTGTCAACAATCAATCTGATCAGGATACTGATAATGATAATAGCTACAAATCCGACAATTACCAGAATCCATATCAGCCTGGTGATATTGGCCATAATAATGCTGTTCTCAATGTATGACACCAGCAGCCAGTCGGTATTTGCTACCTCTGAAAAAGCAACCGTATAGCCTGCAATCTGGTCCGTAGAATAATCGCCTTCTGCAATCTTGTCGAAAACCCCGGAAAGAACAGGATCACTGCTGCCTCCGGAGAGAATAGTTGAAACCAGCGACGAATCACGATGAGCCAGTATCATATTGTCATCGGTATTGATCAAAAACGAGCTGGCGTCCTTCATCTTAACACCGGAATTAACAATGATTGAAATCTTATCAAGTGTTACATCGGCAGCCGCCACCTTAAGATCGTCACTGCCATCATTAATGATTCCGGATGCAGATATAACATAGTTACCATCAGAGTTCTTGTAGGCCTGGCCATATGCCATCTCCACTCTGGTAAGACCCTGCTTGAACCATTCAGTGTCATTTGGATTAGAAACGGACAGCTCAGATCCCTCTCCTGCAAAAAATTTACCTGACAGGCTGGCAGCATAAACTCCATTAGGAGAATTGCTATTGGTGCCAACATAGGCGCCTAATAACCCCGGTAAATCCTCATCAGATGGCTTAACTGCCTCTATTGTCTTCTTGATAGTAGCAAAATTCTCGAGATTCTCCTGCATCCACGCTTCGATATTGTCACTTTGGTTTGTAATGGATGCTTCAAGCTCTGACTGTGCCATCTTAAGCATCTCTTTTCGTGAAAGAAAAGCTGAGATTACTACAAGCACGGCAATAGTCAATAATACCGCAGGCATTATTGACTGCAAAAGCTTATCCTTAATCCTTCGTTCCTTGCCTCTTCTTCCCTTTCCTGCACTCGGACGGGCAGGTTTACTGCCTGCCTTCGCAGATCGTTTTTTCTGTCCTGCCATATTCCCTAATTCCCCTCTATTGCTGTTTTGCCTGCTGTATCATTAGACCGGCATGGACAGTGACATAATCCACGCTTGAAATAATACAACAATCCTACCATATTCTATCACATTAAACATGTACGGTCAAAAAAATTATCATTCATTTGACGGAAAAAACTGATTCTCTTGGATCCGCAGGAACAGATTCTACCTTGATATCGTCTATGCGTATGTAATGTCCCTGTTGAATCCTGTAGATCAGCATTCTTATAGCCTTGTTCTCCCCCTGAAGTTCGGCTATTACCGATCCATCATAATGATTATGTACCCATCCCGTAATTGACAGACCCGAAGCCTCAAGCTTCATGGTATACCTGAAGCCTACTCCCTGAACCCTGCCATAAAATATCATCCTGTATCGAACAATTCCCTCAGCCTCAGGTAAGTCCACGCTGTAGGTTGGGCCGCTGTTATTCTGCTGACCGAGGATGTCCTGCCATTTATCCCAAAAGCCCATGGTTAACCCCATTTCCTTCTATCAACACTATATTATTCCATTTCAATCATGCCTCTGAGAAAAATCCGAATAGACCTCTGTGAATCTCGCATTGAGATTAGTCGGAAGCCCTGCTTTTTCCAGATGTGAGGTGTCCCCGTAATGATTCATGCGAAATGATGCTATCCCCTCTCGCCTCTCCTCCGTAACAAGCTCTGTAACGGAGGCAGGTGCAGCAACCAGACCATGCCATAAAAGCATAGGAGAAATAGACAGAAGATGTGACAGCATCACACAGGTAACACCATAATGGCAGAAAAAGCACAAAGTCTTAGTATTGGCTTCCTTTACTCTGTAAAACCTGCCTTCTCTTGCATATCCAAAGGATGACAGTACACTATCCAGATTACTGCATACCCTTTCATATTCGCTTTTGACATCTGTTTCCTTCATAACATCCGCATCCAGCCAGGTATCGATGGAATAAAACTTGCTTACAGGCATCCAGTCCTGGGGCAGCCAGTCCCATGTAATCCCAAGTTCTCCCTCCTTATCCGGGCGATGTATGGGTGCATCAAACTCTCTCAGCCAGTCACACACCGTCCCCTCAATGCCAATACGGGACAGTGTTGCCTCGGCAGTCTCCCTCGCTCTTCCCAACGGAGAAACAAACACTGCATCCATAGGCGTATTAACCATTCGCATGGCCAATGCCTCGGCTTCTTTCCTGCCAAGCTGCGTAAGAGTGTCATTGTCGTAATCCGGATCTCCATGTCTTATAAAAAAAAGTCTCACAGCGCACCTCCATAAAGCCTTTTGTATCCTCCAAACGCAAATAAGTATATCAGAATGGACTATCATTTTCCATTGAATATTTTCCGCTACTGTGCTACATTATAACCATGTGTGAATGGCATATGCCAGATCGTATTTGTTTTTGAGCAACGACTAAAAAGGGGGTATACACATGGCAAGCAAAAATGAGATCGCTGACAATGCAGGGGTTTCACGAACTACCGTTGACAAGGTTCTTAATGACAAGGGCGGTGTCAGTGACACCACCAAAAAAAAGGTTTTGGCTGTAGCCAAGGAGCTGTCATATGAACCCGAAAAATCATCAGATTCTGCACCAGATACCGCAAAGGGTCCAAAGATCGGCTTCGTTTCATTCTCAGAGGAGGATCAGCGCCATAAGGATCTTAAGGCGGGAATGCAGGAGCGTATGGAGGACAATGGTTACGCCGCCGAGCTTATCGTTCGCGAGACTCCCATGTATGCTGACGCCCAACTTAAAGCCATCGAAGAAGTGATAGGGGCCGGAGCTAAGGGACTTTTGATTACGCCTTATGACGATGAACGCATTGTTAATAAGATTAATGAACTTTCAAAAAAGGGCATACCTGTAGTTACAGTATGTTCAGACATTGAAGGTACAGACCGTCTCGCTTATGTCGGCAGCAACAATATGCGTCTGGGTCATACTGTAGGAGCTCTCTTAGGCCTTATTTCCGGAGGTCATGCCGAGGTCGGCATTATCACCGGCTCAAGGGATGTACTTGGCCAGGAACAGCGTATAGCAGGCTTCCTTGAGAAGATCCAAAAGGAATACCCCAACATAACTGTTGAGACCATTACCGAATGCAAGAATGAGGATTACAAATGCTATGATACACTTCAGAGAATAGCCTTTGAATATCCCACCATTACTTCATTTATATTTATTGCAGGCGGCGTAGGCGGAGGCTGCAAGGCACTGTATCAGATGACTGCCCGTCCTAATTATCATATCATTACAATAGATGAAATAGCCGCCACAGTAGAATACATGAACAAAGGTATTATAACCGCCGCAATATGCCAGGAGCCGCGCAGACAGGGGGCAATTGCCATCAGTATTATTGTTGATGCTATCCTCCATAATAAGGAGCCCGAATCCGAGTATAACTACACCGATATTAATATCCGAATCAAGGAGAATATCTAAGTCCAATATGAAGATCAAATCAGTTTCTCTTGAAACAGTAGTTGGACCTTCCAGTGAATTGCCGGCAAACAGCTTACCTGAGATAGCTTTTGCCGGCAAATCCAATGTAGGCAAGTCATCCCTCATTAATGTCGTAATGCAGCGCAAGCATTTGGCCAGAACCTCTTCATCTCCCGGCAAGACCCAGACCATTAATTTTTATAATATTAACAGCAAGCTGTATCTGGTAGATCTTCCGGGATACGGATACGCCAATGTTCCCAAATCCGAACAGGTAAAATGGGGACGGATGATAGAACGATACCTGTATGCTTCAGAACAGTTAAGGGCAGTCTTTTTGCTTGTGGATATCCGGCATAACCCGTCAGTTAATGATGTTCAGATGTATGAATGGATCTGTTATATGGGGTATCAGGCGATTATCATAGCCACCAAATCCGATAAGCTCAAGCGTTCTCAGATCACAAAGCATATTTCCGATATTCGCAAGACATTGAACTGCGATGAGGATACTATACTTTTTCCCTTTTCTGCAAAGGACAAAACCGGCTTAGACATACTTTACGACCTGATGGATCAGGTTGTGGTGAACGAAAATGCGTAATATGCCATATCTGTTACTTGTATTTACAGTAATTACTTTTATATCTGCCGGGGCTGCCAGCATAATCTATTCTCCCGGCATAGTCCGGGAAGATGATATACAGATAACAGCCTCATTTTATCCGGTTTATATTACTGCCAAAAAACTGCTATACGGCGTGGACGGCGTTCAACTGAACTCCCTTAGCGAGCCCCAGACCGGCTGTCTTCATGATTATGTCCTGTCTCCACAGGATATGAAGCTCCTGAAGGAGTCTGACGCTCTGTTAGTCAATGGCGGAGGTATGGAGGTTTTTTTGGATGATGTTATAAGCGACTGCCCCAAGCTTACAATCATAGATACCTCTAAGGGACTTACCAATACTATAGATGACAATTCCCACTACTGGATGAGCATATCCTTGTACCGCAATCAGGTAAATATAATGGCGGATCGCCTTTGCTCTCTTTTGAGTGGTGATTTATTAGCAGTTGAAGAAATCAAAAGCAACAGGGACTCCTATATATCTGAAATAGATTCTCTTATTTCCGACATGTCCACTGTGCTGCCCTCTCTTCGTGGAACCCCGGTTATTCTTTTTCACGAGGCATATGAATATGTTTCACAAGATTACGGGCTGGAAACATGCATTATCATAGATTTAGACGAAGAAAGACAGGTTTCTGCCAATGAAGTTTCCGAAGCTTTGGACACTATACGCCAGAAAAAAGTTCCCATCGTATTGGCAGACAAAATATATGGCAGATCTCTGGGGGAACTTTTAAGCAAAGAAACCCCGGTTGATGTCATCTATCTTGATACCATAGTCACAAGTGACGATGAATACGATTCCGATGGTTCAGCCAATCCAAGTCCATACATAACACGAATGCAGCAAAACATCAACCTGATAAAACAATCTCTGGAGCAAAAGTAATGCGACGAAAAAAAAATGCCTGCGGATTTCATTGTATAAAGGTTACTGACTTATCTGTCAAAATCGACGATCAGCAGATACTCTCATCCGTAAATCTTCATATTCACTGCGGCACATTTGCAGCTATTATCGGACGAAACGGTGCAGGTAAGTCCACTCTGTTAAAGGCTATCTTAGGAGAAATACCCCACACCGGCACAATTGAATTTAAAAATACTGAAAATGGAAGGATGCAGGATCTGTCTATAGGATATGTACCTCAGTCCATAAACATAGACCGCACTACCCCTATGGATGTCTATGACCTTATCACATCCTTCAATTATCACAGACCAGTTTTTTTTCGTCAGAAAAAGCTCCATAACGAGATAAAAAAAATATTAAGTGAATTTGATGCAGAAAATCTTATTGATCAAAAGATAGGAACCCTGTCAGGCGGAGAGCTCCAAAGGGTTCTGTTGTCACTAGCAGTCATAAACGAACCTCATCTGCTGCTTTTAGATGAGCCGGTATCAGGAATAGACAAGAACGGAATGGATCTTTTTTACGAAAAAATGAAACTTCTGGTAAAAGAACATGACATGGCTGCCATTATTATTTCTCATGATATGGACTATGTCGCAAAGTATGCGGATGAAGTAATTCTGCTTGATAAGACTGTATTAGCATCCGGAACTCCGAAAAGCGTTTACGAAAGCCAGCCCTTTGGCGATATGTTTGGCGGCAGCTATGATTACGGAAATCTTAATCTGCGTTCTATTCCAATTGGTCACTGAAAGAATTGAGGAAATAATCTTATGTATCAGATTCTCAACTATTCATTTATGCAGAATGCTCTTATAGCAGTAATTATAATATCTCCCATTCTTGGCATTCTGGGGACAATGGTAGTCCAAAAGCAAATGTCTTTTTTTTCTGACGCACTGGGTCATTCAGCCCTTACCGGAATAGCTGTTGGAGCAATCCTTGGAATGACAAACGCCAATATTTCCATGATTGTTTTTGGGGTAATATTTGCTCTCCTGCTCAATCATATAAGATTCCGCACAAAAATAGCGACCGATACCATAATCTCGGTCTGTGCGAGTGTTTCACTGGCTATCGGCCTGGCTATTCTGTCCCGGGGCGGTAATTTTGCCCAATATTCTTCATTTTTGGTAGGTGATATCCTGTCCATACGACAAAGCGAACTGCCAATCTTGGGCATATGCGCAGTATTGGTAATAGCATACTGGATCTTATCGGTAAATGCGCTAAACGCTACTACTATTCACCCCACCCTTGCCAAAAGCTTTAATATTCCCACCAGGTTATCGGAGAATCTGTTCGCTGTAATACTGGCAATTCTGGTTATGATTTCAATTCGGTGGATAGGTGTGCTGCTTATCAATGCTCTTCTGATACTCCCGGCTGCTGCCTCCCGTAATCTGGCTGGAAACATGAGAGAATACCACCTGTATACCATCCTGATATCTCTGTTTTGCGGATTACTGGGGCTTTTTATGTCATATTTCTGCAATATAGCCACCGGACCTATGATAGTGATCTACGCCGGAATCATCTACTTCGCAACATACATGAAATGTCGTCATTAATTCAAATCCGTGTGCATCCCGACTGTGATAAAACGGCTCCAAGCTTGACCTGGAGCCGTTTTCTATAGATTCTTATGCGCTTTCTTTCTGCTCTTCAACATCAGATATATTAACAATATCGTCATCGCGTTCCATCAATAAAATATTCTCATCAACAAGGTCTTTTGTAATAACAAGAGAGGTTATGGAATCATCCGTAGGGACACTGTACATGTAGTCCATCATGACATTCTCCATAATGGCCCTAAGCCCTCTGGCACCCGTTTTCCTCTCCAGAGATTTCTTTGCAATCTCCTTAAGAGCTTCCTCATCAAAGCTCAATTCCACATCATCCATGGCAAAAAGCGCTTCATACTGACGAACAAGACAATTCTTCGGTTCAGTAAGTATCCTTAACAGGGCTGACTCGTCCAGCTCATGAAGAGCAACATTGATAGGTACACGCCCTATAAACTCCGGAATCAAACCAAACTTGACAAAGTCCTCGGGAAGCACCTGCTGAAGTAAATTCTCTTCTTCTTTTTTGTTGTAGCGCTCTGTTGCGTCCGTATCAAATCCGATCCTCTTTCTGTCAAGACGGCTCTCAATGATCTTATCAAGGCCGGCAAAGGCTCCGCCGCAGATAAACAGAATATTGGTCGTATCTATTGTCAAAAGTTCCTGCTGGGGATGCTTACGGCCTCCCTGTGGAGGAACAGAGGCGACAGTACCTTCAAGAATCTTCAGTAATGCCTGCTGAACGCCCTCTCCGGAAACATCTCTGGTAATGGAAACATTCTCGGATTTCTTGGTAATCTTGTCAATCTCATCAATATAAATGATACCCAGCTCCGCCTTTGGAATCTCATATTCAGCAGCCTGTATAAGCTTAAGCAGGATATTCTCAACATCCTCTCCGACATAACCTGCCTCGGTCAGTGTAGTCGCGTCCGCAATAGCGAAGGGCACACCCAACATCCTGGCAAGTGTCTGAGCCAAAAGTGTCTTGCCTGAACCCGTAGGACCAAGCAACAAAACATTGCTCTTCTGAAGCTCCACATCCAAATCCTGATCAGCAAGGATACGCTTGTAGTGGTTGTAAACAGCAACTGAAAGAACCTTTTTTGCCTCTTCCTGTCCTATAACATATTCATCCAAAAAAGCCTTCATCTCAACAGGCTTAAGCAAATTGATATCCAAATCAACCTGCTCATTGGCCTCTCTTAAGGAATCATCCTCAAATTCTTCATCAATGATCTCACCGCATATTTCTACGCAGTCATCACAAATATATACGCCACCGGGTCCTGCTATGAGCTTGCGTACCTGATTCTGGGTCTTGCCGCAGAAGGAGCAGCGTACCTTATCTTCACCTCTCATGCTACCTCTTTCCAGAAATAATCTCTGCTATTATTGAACTCTACTCGCGACTGGCAATGATCCTGTCTATCAAGCCATAATCCAAAGCTTCCTGTGCGCTCATGTAGTGGTCTCGCTCTGTATCTGCAGCAACCTTCTCCACCTCTTGTCCGGTGTTCTCGGCCAGCAGCTCATTAAGGCGCTTTTTCGTCTTTAAAATATTCTCAGCCGCAATCTCAATCTCAGTGGCCTGACCTCTGGTTCCGCCGGAAGGCTGATGGATCATTATCTCCGCGTTAGGGAGGGCAAGACGCTTACCCTTGGTGCCTCCCGCCAGCAAAAAAGCTCCCATAGAAGCAGCTAAACCTACGCAGATCGTCGATACATCACATTTGATATACTGCATGGTATCATATATAGCAAAACCAGCAGTAACAACTCCGCCGGGAGAATTAATATATAAATGAATATCCTTACCAGGATCCTCTGACTCCAAAAACAAAAGCTGAGCCACTGTCAGACTGGCTGTAGTCTCATTAACATCCTCGCCCAAAAAAATAATACGATCCTTAAGCAGTCGTGAATAAATATCATATGAACGCTCTCCACGGCTGTTCTGCTCTATGACATAAGGTATTGTAGCCATTTATTACCTCCGAAATATCTCACTCTTCAGTAGAAGCCTCAGTTTCCCCCGCATCGTCCTCAGCTTCGGCTTCTTCATCAGGTCTGTCTACCGGAACAACATTATCAAATATCAGATTAATTGCTTTTTCCATTGCTATCTGATTCTTGAGGCTCTTAATCTCGCTGTCAGGCATATCCTTTTTAATATCCTCAAGTGACATATGATAATTATTAGCAGCCTCGTTAAGCTTCTCATCAACATCATCGTCAGTAGCTTCGAAAGCTTCTATTTTAGCTATTTCTTCAAGAACTAAGGATGCGCGCACCCTCTCTACAGTCTCAGGACGAATCTGATCCCTGAGACGGTCTACTGTCATTCCTGTCATCTGAAGATACTGCGACAAAGAAATACCACTCTGCATGAGGTTGTTGGCATAATCATTAAGGGCAGAATTAACCTGCGTCTCAATCATCTCATCAGGAACATCAATCTCGGAATGCTCAGCTATCCACGCAATAGCCTCGTCCTCCTGTGTTCTCTTAGCCTCAGCCTTCTTTCTCTCCTCTATTGTGCTGCGAATATCCTGGCGATATTCCTCCATTGAATCAAATCCAATATCTTCAATATATTCTTCATCTATCTCAGGAACCTCGTTCCTGCGAACCTCATGAACCTTAACGATGAATACGGCATCCTTACCAGCAAGATCCGGAGCGTGATATTCCTCAGGGAAGGTGACATCCACCTGAACCTCATCACCAGCCTGGCTTCCTATGAGCTGATCCTCAAAGCCGGGAATAAAGCTGTTAGAGCCAAGCTCCAAAGGATAACGCTCGCCCTTTCCTCCATCGAAAGCTACACCATCAGAAAAACCTTCATAGTCGATAACAACAGTATCTCCACTGGCAGCTTCCCCGTCAATGGTGATGCTGCGGGAATTGGTCTTGCGCTGATTCTCAATTTCCTCATCAATGTCTTCATCGGAAACGGATGTATCAATTCTCTTAACTTCAACTCCCTTGTATTCAGACAAATGTACATCAGGACGAAGTGCAACTATAGCGGTAAAAATAAATGGCTTGCCCTCTTCTACCTGAGTAACCTCCACATCCGGACGGGATACAATATCAAGCTCACATTCATCATAAGCCTTGGGATATTCCTCGGAGATCAGCTTGTTGGCTGCATCCTCGTAGAAAATCTCCTTACCGTACATCTTCTCAATGATCTTGCGGGGGGCTTTGCCCTTACGAAAGCCCGGAACATTGATCCTGTTCTTCTGCTTATTATAAATTGAATTTAAAGCATTTTTCAGATCCTCAGCCGGCAGCTCTATAGTTAATTTGGCTTTCTTGTCCTCTAATACTTCTGTCTGTACATTCATAAAAAACTCAATCCTCCTGGATAAACTTTTCTGTAATTAACTGCATGATTATATCACATAATCATATGCTGGTCAAAGAATATTTTTGGGAGCAAACGGTTACTGTGATAACTGTGATGATCATTTCCAGATGATTGCTTTTCCAATTTCATCGGCCTTATTCTCATCTATAAAATAGCTTACAATAGCAAGTGCAAAATTAATTGCAGTTCCCATACCCCGGCTTGTTATGACATTTCCATCAACTGCAACAGGATCTGTCACAACCTCGGCACCCTTAAGACGATCCTCAAATCCAGGATAGGATGTAGCCTTTTTCCCCTGAAGTATATCATTATCTCCCAAAACAGAAGGAGCGGCGCAAATTGCAGCTACAAGCTTGCCCTCTTTTAAAAATGACTTGATGTGTGTGATAACCCTTGAATCAGCTCCAAGTGTGGTAGTCCCCGGCATACCTCCCGGAAGAATAAAACCGTCATATTCATCAGCGTTAATATCATCCATCATCTTATCGCAGATAAAGGATATTTTATGAGACCCGGTGACCTGTGGCTGTTCCATTACTGAGATCATATCTATCTCAATACCGGCCCTTCTTAAAATATCTACCACAGTAAGACCTTCAATTTCTTCACATCCATTCGCCATAAAAATACCAACTTTACTCATCTTTTGCCTCCTTGTATGTTATGATGTTGTCTGTCTTATACTATCCCGGCGGGATATCAGCGCTGCATGTCTTCCGGCAATCCGCAGCGGCTAAGTGAACTGTTACTGTATTTTTCCTCGTCTGTTACCTCTCTTCCGAACCAATCCGGCGGTTCGAAGGCCATAGCCTCTTCTTCGGATGAAAACTCTACCTCGGCTATCTTAAGAGGACTTAGGTTCCCCTCAAATATATCAAGCTCGATTACCAGATCATTATCCAGCGGAATGAAGTATCTGCGTTTTTTTATCACAGTTCCATCCGCCTTCGAAATGAGATGCTCATATGCTTCTTCTGTAAGAGGCAGATTGTATTCCTCCCGCAGCAGTTTTCCTCTTCCCTTATATGTCACAAAATAATCATCCTCTTCCCGCCTTACCCTTAATACCGGATTTATGGACAGGTAACCCTGTTCAAAAGACTTGGACGGATAACTATCAAGATCAGATGGCAGATCTTTAATTAAAAATCTTCTTTCTATTTCAACATGCTCCATTTGTCATGCTTCCTTTTTCTAACTCACCTAAGCCTTGTTCCTTCAAATCTGGCACGGGTTCTTACGCATGTCCTTAACTCTCTGAACCTCTTGTCAATATCTCCTGAATCAATAACTACATCTATGGAAGCAGCCAGATTATCTATTATGTTATCATCCAGCTCCGGCCTGACCCTGATCAATGAAAGAATCTCATCCTTTTTTTCAAAATTATTCTCATCAAAAAAGCTCATCATCAGATCTGAAATGGTATCCTCATCTGCCATTGCCAAATCCTGTGTTTCTGCACTAAGGTTATCGCTTTTAGAAATAAAATACTTATTCTGCGAAACCGAAGCTGATTCCATCATAGCAAAAAAAGAATCATTGTCAGTTACAAGAATGTCATATGTATCAAACAAGGCCTGGTATATAACCACTCTCTGGCCTGTTTTACTGTCCCTGGCATTCCCTCTTACCTGATATAATCTTCCCTTGTTATCCTTATAAAAATCTTCCACAAACGGATTCATATCTCCCATTTTTAAAGGCTCCCCTAAATAATGATACAAAGTGCTACTATCACATCATTGATATAAATGCGCCAACACCTGTAACTACAAGCGTAAAAAGAAGGATAACTACAATGAGCACTCTTGCAATTGTCTGCCTCATCCTTTTATTCATCAAACCCTCCAGGAAAAATCCTACACACCAGCAAGGGAGCCTCAGAAAAGCACCGAGACTCCCTTTCCTTCAATAACAACTAAAAGCCAGCCACAGCCATCAAGCCAGAGCAGCAGTAATAATAGCCATAGAATATACTTCTAAGGCATTGCATCCCCTTGAAAGATCGTTAACTGACCCATTCAATCCTAAAAGAATAGGACCGTAAGCATCAAAATTACCCATACGCTGAGCAATCTTGTAGCCAATATTACCGGAATTAATGTCAGGGAAAATAAATGTATTGGCATGTCCTGCTACAGGGGAACCCTGGCACTTTGTTCTGGCAACCCGGGGAGCCACCGCTGCATCGAACTGAAGCTCCCCATCTATAGGAACATCAGGATATTTTGCCTTGGCTTTTTTGGCAGCGTTCCTCATCTTGTCAACAGCCTCGCCCTTGCCTGAACCCAAGGTAGAATATGACAAAAATGCAACCTGGGGATCAACACCGAATATCCTGGCGCATTCAACAGTCTCCCCACAAATCTCCACAAGCTCATCCTCAGTAGGCTCAATATTGATAGCGCAGTCAGCCATGGCAAATACTTCATTATCACCTGTAGCCGCCGGCCTGACCAGAATAAAGCATGAGGAAACGATGCTGTTTCCGGGCTTTGTCTTAAGAAGCTGAAGTGCAGGACGAACAGTATCTGCTGTAGAATATGTAGCGCCTCCGAGCAGAGCGTCAGCAACACCCATCTTCACAAGCATGGTTCCAAAATAATTGCCCTGAAACAGGATCTTCCTGGCTTCCTCCTCTGTCACACCCTTCTTCTTGCGCAGCTCACAGAATTGGGAAACCATCTCATCCATATTGTCATAATTCTCAGGATCTATCATCTCAGCCCCTCGAATATTATGTCCATTCTCTTCGGCAGCTCTTTCTATACGCTCAGGATTACCCAACAGGATGGGCTTTAAAAAATAGCCCGCTAAAAGCCTTGATGCAGCTTCAAGAATTCTGGGATCCTCACCCTCTGTAAACACAATAACCTTGGGATCCGCCTTTAACTTTGCGATCATGTCGCCAAATCCAAATGATGCCATCAGTACCTCCTCACATCATATATAAATAAAAATTACAATGCCTCATCAACAACCTTGCGCAGAGCCTGAGAAGATTTATAAAGGGCTATCTGCTCCTCTTCCGAAAGCTCCAGCGGAACTATACATTCAACACCATCTGCACCAACCAAAGAAGGCATGGACAAGCATACATTATCAATTCCATAATGCCCCTCTAATAATGTGGATACCGAAAGAACTGACTTCTCATCGCGGGCTATTGCAGTACATATCCTGGTAACAGCCATACCTATTCCATAATATGTAGCTCCCTTTTTCTCGATTATCTCATACGCAGCGTTCTTAACCTCTTCAGCGATCTTCTTAGTCTCTTTTTCGTGGTCGAAAAAGCCTCTCATCTCACAGAAATTATGAATGGGTATTCCTGACACATTAGCACATGACCAGGTAGCAATCTCGCTGTCTCCATGCTCACCAATGATAAATGCATGTACATTACGATGATCTATCTGAAGGTGCTCACCCAAAAGGTATTTGAATCTGGCTGTATCGAGAACCGTACCGGAGCCAATAACCCTGTGAGCAGGAAAACCGGATATCTTCAGTGCTGCATAAGTAAGTATATCCACCGGATTAGCAACAACCAGAAGAATTCCCTGGCAACCGCGCTTGGAAATCTCCGGTATTATACTCTTGAAGATACCAACATTCTTATGAACAAGATCCAGCCTGGTCTCTCCGGGCTTCTGGGCTGCTCCGGCAGTGATTATTATAACAGAAGCATCTACAATATCATCGTAGGTACCGGCATATATCTTCATAGGTCTTGCCAGGGAAACACCATGCGCTATATCCAAGGCTTCCCCTTCTGCCTTGGTCTGATTAGCATCTATGAGTACAATCTCGGAAAAAATACCGGACTGCATAAGAGCGTAAACAGAAGCACTACCTACAAAACCGCAGCCTATCATGGCCGCCTTCCGTACATTGACACCAGCGTTTTGCATAGAATCTCCTCCTTATGTTGTCATTTATATAACCTTATATCAATCATAACATAGTCAATCAAATGAAACAAGAGTGGGCAGCAAGACTATAAGCCGGGTTCTGTCAAAAAAAATCGTGGAATCATCTATCTGGTATACCCGTTACCGGATATCTCTAGCGACCTACCTGAAGCATGCGGGCCACATTATGCCTCGTCTTGGTCTTGCTTTGGATGGGGTTTACAGCTGCGCAACCCATTACTGGGAAGCCGGTAGTCTCTTACACTGCCATTTCACCCTTACTCATATTCATCAATCCTAAGATTGATACCATAAGCGGTATATTTCTGTTGCACTCGCCTTGGAGTCACCTCCACCGGATGTTATCCGGCATCCTGCCCTGTAAAGCCCGGACTTTCCTCGGAAACAAAAGCCTCCGCGATTCCATGTCTTACTGCCCTGATAAAATCTATTGTGACCTTTTGACCCTTGTATCATCTTACACCTGGTAGCAACTGCCTCCAATAAATTCCCTGATCAAAGAATTCTTTGCTATATAATCCGCAGGCATCGGAAGAAAATATGTAAGAAGCTTTTTCAAACGCTTAGCCTCCGGATATACAGGAGAATCCTCCGGAATTCCAAAAAGGAGCGGCTGAGCATAGGTCTTTAATACAGCGTGTTCATATATTAGAGCCGAATTAAACAGCACATCTGCTTCCTCCTGAAAAGGGAATATATTCCTGTCTTCTCCCCTGCGAACAGAGTCCCACATTGCTATTGTGCCCTCTGCCTTTGTTCCCCTGGTTCTGGCATCACGGACAATTCTTCTAAACAGCCTTCCATCCGTCGTAGAAAGCGGATTATGCTCATCTATAGCAAGCTGGGTCAGTGCTGAAATATATATTTTAAACTTGCTTTCCCGTGGAAGTGAATACGACAAAGCATCGTTCAATCCATGTATTCCCTCTATGACCAGCAGGTCATCAGCTCCTATACTAAGCTCTCTTCCCCTGGCTTCTCTTTTTCCTGTGGTAAAATTAAAAATCGGAAGCTCTGTAGTCCTGCCCTCTAAAAGAGAGTTCATATCATCATTGAACCGCTCAATATCCAGCCCTTCCAGTGCTTCAAAATCCTTTTCCCCAAACTCATCCAGGGGCATCTGATCCCTGTTTTTATAGTACATATCAAGCGGAATTGGATGAGTATAAACACCTCTTGCCAAAAGCTGTGTGGAAAGCCTGTGTGAAAAAGTAGTCTTGCCCGAAGAAGAGGGACCTGCAATCATAATGAATTTGCGCCCCGGCTCTTTTAAGATAGTATTTGCAAGCTTTCCTATCCTGGCCTCCATTATAGCTTCCTGAAGCAATATAAGCTCTCTGGTTCGGCCTGCTGCAATTGCATCATTGAGGGCACCAACTGTGGAGATATCCATCTTGTCACCCCAGTCTGACGCCTTTTTCAGCTCCGTAAAAAGCTTGGGGAACTCCTGGTAAGCAGTAAGCTTGTCATTGCCTTTTTTAATGAACTGGAGTATAAAGCCCTCATCATAGGGCAGCAGATCAAATTCCTTCAATACCCCTGTAGAGGGTACCATGTAACCGTAAAAATAATCGTACAATCCATCCAGTTCATATAGATTAATATTGGAACTGGACCTGTATCTTAATAATCTCTCCTTGTGAAATAATCCCTCGTTGTGGAAAAGATTAATGGCATCCCTTGTCTTAAAAACAGCTTTGCCTATGGGAATATCCTTTGAAACAAGCTCCTGCATCGTACTCTTGAGCTGTGTCAAAAAATCATTTGATACATTTACCTTGCTACCGTTCTGATCTGCAGGGGGCGTACAATAATACCCGGTTCCTACAGAAAATAAGACCTGAACATCCATTTTCTGATCCTCATACATAAGATCAATTGCCTTTTGCATGAGAAAAACCAGACTCCTGCGGTATGCCCTTCTTCCATTTTTATCCTTAACTGTAAAAAACACAACATCAGACGACACAGTAACCTTGGTAAATAGCTCCACCAGTCTGCCATCGTAATGTGCCAGCAGTATGGGACTGTCATAATCCGATTGGACTATTTTTGCTGCGTCATTCAAGGTCTGTCCGCTATGCAGCTCTATTATTCTGTCATTAATCCTAAGCTTGTGTTTTTTTTCCATATAATCCGCTAAACAAATGTGAAGGGTTCTCTTACTGGTTCCTTTATTATATCTATATTACCGCCTAATACACCGGACAGATACTCTCCCTCATCCTCAGTAAAAATATGCTCAATACCATGATGACCCGCGTCTATTATGTTTAGTCCGCAGGCAACTGCATCTATTCCACTGTGATGATCTATATCCCCGGTAACCAGAACATCTGCTCCATGCTTTATTGCATTTTTTATCTCACTCTTTCCAGATCCGGGACATATAGCCACACGATTGATCCTTGCTGCTCCATCTCCGAAAAATCTGACATGGGATAACGAAAAGGCATCTCTCACTTCACGGGCAAAATCCTCCAGAGACTGTGAAGGCTCTATTGTGCCGACCCTGCCAATACCATTTGAGCCATCTATTCTGTCTGAAATTGCTTTGGTGTCAATTTCATCTAAAACAACTGTATTTTTAATACCAAGTCTGCCGGCTGCAGCATCTGCCATTCCAAAGCTGTCATAGTTAGTATGCATGGCGATATATGAGATGCCATTAGATATGAGCTTTATGATTCTTCTTCCGATAAAATCATCGTCTGTAATTCTCTTAATTGATGAGAAGATTAAGGGATGATGGGTAATGATAAGATCAGCCTTATTATCAATTGCGTAATCAATCACATAGTCAGTACAGTCAAGCGCCAGGAGAATCCTCGAAACCTTCCAGTCCATTCCTCCGGCCAACAAGCCTGAATTATCCCACTCAAGTGCTGCAGAAAAAGGGCTGCGGTCGTCTATTGCCTTTAATACATCCTTAACCTTCACGGTTACCTCCCAACAATCTCAATCGCCCTTGAAACTAATTGAAGCCTGTCCTCAAGCTCTGAGATTCTTTTGGTATCAGGTCCCGGCTTCGAATTAATTATACTATAGATCCTGTCTGACTCTTTTGTCAGATATTCTATTAACAAGGGATGTCTGTTTCTAAGAAGAATTGGTCCGAATTCAATGTAACAGGCCCGATCCTCCGGCAAAAGCCCTGAGTCAATTTCGTCAAACACCCTGGTTGTATCAACCTTGATCACAGGATAATAGCTTCCCCGTTCCTTCACCATGTCCTCATCGACAATGGCAACGCCTGTATCGAATAAAAACTCTCTTACACTTCCCACATCTGACTGTGGTTCAAAAACCCATTCCTTTGCAGACATGGCTTTTTCAATATTATCAGAAATGATCCTTCTTATCAGTCTTCCGCCCATGCCTGAAATACATATTGTATCTGCCTCATGCGGCATCATAGCTTCAAGACCATCAGATAATCTTGTCCTGATACGATCAGAAAGACCATATGAAGCTATATTAGCTTCTGCGTTCTTTAATGGACCTTCGTTAATGTCCATGGACAAAGCCTTTGGAATACTGCCCTCTAATACAAGTGCTATGGGCAAATACCCGTGGTCACAGCCAACATCACATAATACACTTCCCTGTGATACACAGGCTGCCACCGCAGCCAATCTTTCAGATAAACGCATTTACTCAAGATAATCCTTAAGCTTGCGGCTTCTACTGGGATGGCGAAGCTTACGAAGAGCCTTGGCTTCTATCTGTCTGATCCTCTCCCTGGTAACATTAAACTCCCTGCCTACCTCCTCGAGAGTGCGGCTCCTTCCATCCTCCAGACCAAAGCGCAGTATCAAAACCTTTTGTTCTCTTTCTGTAAGGGTGCCAAGTACATCCTCCAACTGTTCCTTCAATAAAGTAAAGGTAGCTGCATCGGCCGGTACCGGAACATTGTCATCCTGAATAAAATCTCCCAGATGTGAATCTTCTTCCTCTCCAATAGGGGTTTCCAAAGACACCGGTTCCTGTGAAATCTTCAATATCTCACGAACCCTCTCAACGGGAATCTCCATTTCCTTGGCAATTTCTTCAGGGGTGGGTTCCCTGCCAAGCTCCTGAAGCAGCTGTCTGGATATACGGATCAGCTTGTTTATAGTCTCTACCATGTGAACCGGTATTCTGATGGTTCTTGCCTGATCAGCAATGGCTCTGGTTATAGCCTGTCTTATCCACCAGGTAGCATAGGTAGAAAACTTATATCCCTTTCGATAATCAAACTTTTCAACAGCCTTGATCAATCCAAGATTACCCTCCTGAATCAGATCCAAAAACAGCATTCCCCTGCCGACATATCTCTTCGCTATACTTACAACCAGGCGAAGGTTAGCCTCAGCAAGCTTCTTCTTGGCGGAATTATCCCCCTGCTCCATTCTCTTGGCGAGATCAATTTCCTCATCAGCAGTAAGGAGCGGAACCTTGCCGATCTCCTTTAAGTACATGCGCACAGGATCTTCGATGCTTATTCCATCCGGTACAGTAAGATCCAGCTCCTCCATGGGAAGCTGCTCCTCCTCATCCGCCATCAGAATCTCATCGTCATCAGGCTCACCGGTACGCAGAACATCAATATGGTTGCCCTCAAGAAACGCCAGTATCTTCTCGTAGGCTTTGACATCGAGCTGGAAATCTCCAAAAACATCAGAAATCTCTCCATACTCCAAAACACTGCGCTTGCTTTTAGCAGTCTTAACGAGAAAATCTAGCTTCTTGGTACATTCTTCTGCACGCGAATCACTCAACACCTTACCTAAGGCTGTTGAATCAGTTACAGCAGATTCTTCTGTTTCAATGTTCTCATTAGATATCTGTTCGTTTTCCATAGTTTTCTTATCAGCCATGTTCCCTCCTTGTGAGAACAAAATGCAGTGTTTTTTTCATGTCCTCAAATTGTTTTTTTTCATCTATCAGATTCTGAAATCCGGCAGCATCAGAATAATCCAGTTCATCAGCATGCCGCTTTATGCGCTCCTGAATCATCTTTAATACTACCTCACGGATAATAGCCTCATAGCCTTTGATATCGTCATTATCAGGCATGCCCTCCTCTTCATCACAGAGAATGCGGGTCGCAGCATCTATGTCATCCTCTTCTGAAAAAAGAGATATTATTGATGCATCAACTACTTCACCTGTACTGGTGATACTGTCAAAAACCTCACCTGCAACCTTGCGATACACACCATCCTCGAAATCATCGGTAGTTATGTATGGTGAAATTTGGGCATAATACTGAGGATTCCTTGATAAAATCTGTAATAATAACCGCTGAGAGCGCAAATCCCCCCGACTGGATCTTATATCCTGGCGCCTGCGGTTGAAATTGTTTTGCACCAGGTCTGTCTTATTTTGAAAGCCAGCAGCCGCTGTATGCCTGATCAGCTCCTTAAGAGCGTTCTCATCCATATTATATTTTTGAGATATTGCAGAGACATAATTGTTACGCTCTATCTCCTCCGAAAAAGCCATAAGCTCCCGGGCACATGCCCTTGCAAACCGGCTTTTCCCGTCAGGATCCGCAAGATCGTATTCATCCTCAAGCATCTCTATCTGAAACATGAAAGAGTTCTTGGCATCAGCTATTCTCTGTTCATATTCATCCGCGCCCAAAGCCTTTATAAGCTCATCCGGATCCTTGTACGGCTCCAAAGAAATGATTTTGCAGGAAATATCTGCATTTCTTAAAATGGGAATTCCCCGCAGCGCAGCTTTCTTCCCGGCACCATCACTGTCATAGGATAAGTATATCTCCTTGGAATATCTGGAAATTACCGCCGCATGCTGAGGCGTAAGCGCAGTGCCAAGAGTTGCAACAGCATTATCAAAACCCGCCTGATGCAGTGAGATCACATCCATGTATCCCTCACAAAGTATTAGTCCCTTTCTCCTGCTTTGCTTGGCAATATTAAGTCCATACAAAGTACGGCTCTTATTGAAGATCATTGTTTCAGGAGAATTAAGATATTTTGGCTGCCCTTCTCCCATAACTCTGCCGCCAAAGGCTATAACCTTGGAATTAGTATCCATGATCGGAAACATGGCCCGTCCAAAAAATCTGTCTCTGCCCCCACGGGCTTCGTCGACCTTGCCCAGACCCCCATCACGGATTTCGTCATCATTATATCCTTTGTTCTTCAAATATGTATACAGATCATTGGAATATATGTCAGAATACCCCAGTCCAAACCGGCTCATAACCTCATCAGACAGGCCCCTGTTCTTAAAATAAGCATAGGCACTCTGCCCCCGGTCGGACCTTAAGAGCCTGTAAAAATATACTCCGGCGTCTTTGTTGATCTTAAATAGCCTGCCTTTATGATCACTAAGCCTCTTCTCTTCTTCGCTCTGCTTTCTCTCAGGGAGGGTAATACCTGCTCTGGCAGCCAACGAAGAAAGTGCCTCTGGAAATGTAAGATTCTCGTACTTTTGAACAAATCTGAATACATCCCCGCCGGCATGGCATCCATAACAATAGAACAACTGCTTATCCCTTGTCACGGAAAAGGATGGTGTCTTTTCATTATGAAAAGGACACAGGCCAAAATATCTGTCGCCTCTCTTGTTCAAACGAACATAACCCGACACAATATCTACTATGTCATTTGCTTCCCGAACCCTGGTTACTACATCGTCGGAATAAAAAGACATAACTAATATCCCTCTACCTTCCAGGACATTGGAACAAATATTTCCGAAAACCTGGCAGTGGCATATGTATCAGTCATACCTGAAATATAGTCACATACAATACGATCCCTGCTCTCGTCCCCCTCCAGAATCATACGATGATACTTTTCAGGAAGGGCTTCCTCATGCTCCATGTAATAGCCATACAGCATCTTGATCATTCGCTTGGCTTTTATTTCTTCGCTTTTTGCTTCAGGATTCCTGTATACATGGCGAAACAGGTACTCCCTGAGCCGAAACATTGCATCAGATACCTCATCCGACATCCTTATATCCGGCGAATCAATGCTGTTAATTACAACATCGTGAATCAATCTGTCGAGTCTCTGCCTGACAGAAGCTCCAAGTACAGATCGGATGTCTTTTGGTATGTCCTCCTCAGTCAGAATCCTGGCTCTGATAGCGTCATCTATATCTGAATTAATATACGCTATTTTATCCGCCAGCCTTACAATCTGACCCTCAGGAGTGTGTGGCATGGATTTGGTCTGATGGTTAAGTATTCCATCTAAGACCTCCCAGGTAAGATTAAGTCCTGCCCCATCTCTCTCTATTTTTTCAACAATGCGCACGCTCTGCCTGCTGTGATCAAAGCCTTCAGGGGAAAGCTCATTTAACACCATCTCCCCTGCATGACCAAAGGGTGTGTGTCCCAGATCATGACCCAGGGCAATGGCCTCAACAAGATCCTCATTCAACCGAAGCGCCTTGGCAATGGTTCTGGCGTTTTGTGAAACCTCAAGAGTATGAGACATTCTGGTACGATAATGATCCCCAAAAGGAGCAAGAAAAACCTGTGTCTTGTTCTTCAGACGCCTGAATGCCTTGCAATGTAATATTCTGTCTCTATCACGCTGAAACAGCGGTCTGATATCGCATTGAGGTTCTTTTCTTTTGCGTCCTTTTGAGTTGACACTAAGCGTCGCATAACTGCTTAATGTATTTCGTTCCATTTCCTCAATGGTTTCGCGAATCAGCAATCATTATCCCCCTTAATCTGACGAGTAGATCCTACGGCAAAAAATGGGACGAACCATGTCGTCCCACAAGGTATCCCGTACATATATCGACGGAAACAATACAGTGAAAAACCCTCATATCACTATAATTACTGATTAACCCTGGAACTTTTCACACATCTGAGCGGCAAAACGAACGGGGTACAGCTGTACCATGGTGGAATCCATCAATTCTCCAATCTCCAGACGAAAAGCTACCTTGACGAACTTCTCCTGCTCTGTTTCAAACATCTTCTCGAAAAGCTTGACGCTTTCTACATCAATTCTGCTGATATCCGGAGTGGAGATATCAACAGGAACACCTAACATAGATGCCATAGAAGTAGCGGATGTTCCCATCATCTGATTCATAGCCTCAGAAGCTGCAGACAAATGAAGCTCATTAACTTCCCCCTGGACATTTGTGCCGCTGCCGCCCATCATGAGATCAGTCATACAAAGCACATCCGGCTCCTTCAGGATGAAAACATTATTGCCTGTAAGTCCCTTAATGTAGTGAATCTGAACAAAGATACAAGTCTTCTCATAGTCATCCAGTGCTTCGCTACGATTTATGATAGTCACATGAGGCGTTGTAATATCTACTCTTTGATTAAGCATCATAGACAAAGTGGTAGCAGCATTACCCATGCTGATATTGCCAATTTCCCCTAAAACATCTATCTGCTGCTGTGTCAATTCTGCCATAAAATCCCCCTTAACCTCAAAGCATCTATATAATGATGTTGGGGTCAAAAGTATTTGCCCAATGTGCTGCTCAAACACTCATATCTCTCGTGATTTTTATAGAAAATCACTACGATATTCGTGTTTGGGCGGGTCACAAAGTCTCAAATCATTGCGCTAACGCATGATTTGGACCTTTTGACCCTGATATCATATAATCCACAGATCAAAAACGATCATGTGAAAGTATAACATATTTTTATTCTTGAGTAAATGACCCGATATCAGTCCAATCCGCAGGTCCAGCCATAATCATCCTTGATCCTGCCCCACTGAATGCCTGTCAGAGTATCATATAATTTTTGAGTCAATTCACCGGTCTTGCTGTCATTAATTACTACAACATCATCCTTATAACGAAGCTCTCCAACCGGAGATATAACTGCTGCTGTACCAGTGCCGAATACCTCCTCAAGAGTATTATCGTGACCTGCTTTCATAAGATCATCAATGGCGAGCTTTTCCTCATGAACTGTATAACCCCAGTCCCTCAAGAGGGTGATCATGGAATCCCTGGTAACGCCTGCAAGTACTGTTCCATTGTCAATTGGAGCAGTATATATCTCACCTGCAATCTTGAACATTATGTTCATGGTACCGACTTCTTCAACATATTTACGCTCTTCACCGTCCAGCCATAACACTTGAGTATATCCTTTTTCCTCGGCCTTGACCTGCCCCAAAATGCTGCCTGCATAATTGCCGCCGCACTTGGTAAAGCCTGTACCGCCCTTTACAGCGCGTACCAGTTCATCTTCAACCATTATCTTAACCGGGTCAAGTCCTGTAGGATAATATGCACCTACCGGTGACAGAATTATCATAAAGCAATAAGAATCAGCCATGTGAACACCCAGTGAAGCCTCAGTTGAAAAAACAAAAGGCCTGATGTATAAAGATGTGTCCGGTTCACTTGGTACCCAATCCTGCTCAACCTTTACAAGTGCCTTGACAGCCTCCACAAAATCCTCTACAGGGATAGTCGGCATACAAAGCCTCTCATTGGAACGCTGCATGCGTTTTGCGTTCATATCAGGACGGAACAACTGAATATGTCCATCTTCTGTACGATAAGCTTTTAAACCTTCAAAGGTCTCCTGGGCATAGTGAAGCACAACTCCTGCCGGATCCAGCGCAATCGGAGCATATGGTACGATCCTGGCATCTGTCCAGCCTTTATCCCTGTACCAATCCATGACGAACATGTGATCAGTGAAATAATTCCCGAATCCCAGATGCTTCTGATCCGGTTTTTCCTTGGGATTGGTTGTCTTTTCAATACGAATATCCATAAATCTGCCTCCCTGTGAAGCCTGAAGCTGCCAGTACACCAGGAACTGCAACAGCTTGTACAAATTATTTCAACTTTACGATTATACTATTTTTTTTTAATCTTCGCAACAACGGCAGCCTGTGCTATTTGGATTTTTTCCTCCAGATTATGTTAATATGTACAGCATCCTCCGTCATTGACACTCTCACATCATCTGACAGCTTTGTTATAATTGTCTTTTCCAGCTCGTCTTTGTTGCCCATATCATCCAGACTAAAGGACACATCTTGTTCTCTGTCTTTGGAGTACAGTGAAATCTCGTAACGAATCCGGTCTATAAGCCCCATATCAGCTTCGTTTTTATCACTTGACGACAGATCCATAAAGACATCTCTGGCGTCTATATTGACAGAGACCCTTTCCTTTAAATGAATCTGAACCTTTTTCTCCGTTCCCTCAAGCCAGAAGCTTCCGCTCAATTCGCCCAGTACCATGTGTGCAAAATTCATCAGCTCTTCACTGAGAATGTATATGATATTTGCATCGGATGCCTCGAATTGATGGTAGCCCACGAAGCGCACAGCCTTTTTATTCACTGCCTTTAGCTGTTCAATATAGCCATCATATTGGCTTAGTGTGAGCCTGTCAGTTCTTATTTTTAAATTGCGTAGTCCAAGCCGTTTGTTTTGTTTATGCTTGCCATCAGCTTTAGGGCTGTCATCGTAACTCGACTGTTCATTCCCGGTTGAGTAGCCATCAACAACATTGACATAATTATAAGGTATTTCTATACCATTCTCATTAAAAGAGCTTACAATGGCATGGTATACCTCACTGACCGCCAGATCGTTATCCGTATCAGGCTCTGACCATATAGTCATATTAAAAATGTATGCACTTTCCTGGATAGCTGAAAAATAAACATCTCCATATCCGTCAAGATCTACATTATTTTTATTGCCGGGACAGGTATACGGACAGTTCCTGGCAGCTTTTCTCATAAGATCAATTGCAAGTCTCAAATCCGAATCATATCCCACGGGAACGGTCAGATAAGTCGCCCTTGGATCCTGCCTATAGCTGGTATTTTGAATGATAAAGTTATTCATCTCGCTGTTAGGAACGATGAATCTCATACCATCCATTGCCCTTAAGACCACATGCCTCATGGTCAGATCTTCTACGATAACTGCCTTTGGAATATCGGATAAAAATAACCTGTCTCCAATATCAAAGGGCTGATAAATACTGAGCATAAGCCCTGCAATGATATCCTTTAATACATCCTGTGCCGCGACACCTACTACACCTCCAAAAACAAGGGTGGCGCCTCCCAAAAATCTCGTCAGTCTTGGAAATCCGTCATATGTCAAAAGAATCAGCAGCAATATTGAAAATACAGCAAGCATCTTGAAAATCCGCCTGAAAAATACCAAATGGATCTTGCGGTTCTGTACCACTTTGCTGCCAAACAGCTTATTAGTCAGAATCCATAAAATTATTATTGATATCAATGCTACAGGAACAATGGAAATCAGGTAACCTATCCCTCCATATTTACCGTTTAATGCATTATTATATTGAGCAAAAAATTTATTGATATTATGAAAAAAACTCATTGAACAATTTCCTTTTCTCAACTGGCTTCATCCATAACAGACAGGCGTTTTGCCTGATCTGCAGAGATAAGTGCATCCAAAATTTCCTGAATATCTCCATCCATAACCTTTTCCAACTTGTACAAAGTCAGATTAATCCTGTGGTCAGTTACTCTGCCTTGGGGAAAATTATATGTCCTGATTTTCTCAGAGCGGTCTCCCGTACCTATCTGTGACAGCCTCTCTTCTGAAGCCTTTTCCTGTTGTCTCTGAAGCTTGAGGTCATACAATTTGGTACGAAGCAGTGCAAATGCTTTGTTCTTATTTTGTAGCTGTGATTTCTCTGTCTGGGAATAGATCACAATGTTCTCAGGAAAATATGTCAAACGCACTGCCGAATCCGTCGTATTTACACATTGTCCGCCGTTTCCTGATGCACGCATTACATCTATCCTGTAGTCGTTCTCGCTGATCTCGCCTATATCTACCTCTTCCGCCTCCGGCATTACGGCTACGGTCACTGTAGATGTATGAATCCTTCCTCCTGATTCAGTCTCTGGAACCCGCTGTACGCGGTGTACACCTGATTCATATTTTAATACACTGTATGCTCCATTTCCCGTAACCATGAAATTGACCTTTTTCATTCCACCGATACCTGTCTCTTCGGATTCAATCAATTCAACGCGCCATCCGCAGCTTTCTGTATAATGTACATACATTCTGTAAAGCTCAGCAGCAAAAAGTGCAGCTTCTTCTCCGCCGGCGCCGGCTCTGATCTCAACTACAACATTCTTGTCGTCGTTAGGGTCCTTCGGCAAAAGCAGGATCTTAAGTGTCTCCTCAAGTTCCTCCACCTGCAGACGAGCCTGGGCCAGCTCCTCCTTGGCCATTTCCCTCATTTCTTCATCAGATTCTTCATCCAGGATTTCAAGAGAATCGTCTATGCTATTATGTGCCTCCTTATATTTCTGATAAGCCTCAACAATAGGAAGCAGATCACTCTGCTCCTTCATAAGCTTGCCAAAGCGCTTGCTGTCATTGGCAACATCAGGCTCTGACAACATATTCATAAGCTCCTGATAATGAAGTACAATATCCTCTAACCTGTCAAACATTATCTCTATCTCCTATCCTTTCCACTGTCCTGCGACTACCCTGTCATTGCCTGAGTAGTCCTTATAACAGTGGATATCTGAAAATCCCTGCTCAAACAACAGTGTTTCCACTGATATCTTTTCATCCACGCCTATTTCGAACAACAGCCACCCTTCATCAAATAAATGCTCTGGAGCCTCTGATGCTATACGCCTGTAAAAATCCAGCCCGTCACCGCCTCCGTCCAAAGCCCTTCTGGGTTCATATACACTCACCTCGGGCATCAGCCCGTCAATGATATTGGTAGGAATATACGGCGGATTTGAAACTATCATATCAAATTGTTCACCTAACACCGGTTCAAACAGGTCACCCTGTTTTAGCCTGGGGTGGATCAAATGCTTTCTTGCATTTCGTTTCGCCACTTCCAATGCTTCGGCTGATATATCTACACCCATACCCTTCAAATCCCTGCACATCCGCATTATAGAAACCAGGACGCATCCGCTCCCTGTGCAAAGATCCAGAACTGACATCCCGGGGCTAAGGCGTTTTAGGGCTTCCTCCACCAAAAGCTCCGTATCCTGCCTCGGAGAAAGAACATGCTCATTCACTTCAAAGGTAAGCCCCATAAAGCCCGCATTCCCCAATATCTGCTGGAGAGGCTTTCTGGTCTTCCTGATTGCTATAAGCTTCTCATATGATTCGATCTGCTCTTGTAAGGGTGCGTCAAAAGCTGCCATAAGATAATCCTTACGATCTATACTACAAGCTTTTTCCATAAGCTCCCAGGCATCCACATCCGGATTGGGAACCCCTGCTTCATCCAGCTCTTTGATGCCATATTTTAAAAGTTCTCGATAAGTCATAGGTGTTTCCTATATAAAAAGACCACAGAAGCGAGTAAAAACCCACCCCTGTGATCTCATATACCAAGAAATATCGGCTACTGTGTGATACCGTACTTACGATTGAACTTGTCAATCCTTCCTCTGGCCTGAGCCTGCTTCTGCTGTCCGGTATAGAATGGATGGCACTTAGAGCAAATCTCCACATGGATGCTTTCCTTAGTAGAACCGGTCACAAATGTATTGCCACAGTTACAGGTCACAGTCGCCTGATAATAATCCGGATGAATTCCTTGTCTCATAAATCTCACCTCCCAAGTCAAAAAGCTAATATACTATACCACAGAAAATTAAGCTATGCAAGGAAAAATTTCAGTTATTCAGACTTATTCTGACTGAGAATTAATGTAATTTACAAGTCCTTCTGAATCAATAATCTTCTGCATGAATGCCGGAAATGCCTGTCCCTGATATGATTCACCAGTGGTCAGATTCTTGATTATACCTGTGTCAAAATCCACGCTGATCTCGTCCTTATCGGATATTTTCTCAGATGCTTCCTTGCATTCTATTATAGGCAAACCAATATTTATTGCATTACGATAAAAAATCCTGGCAAAGGTCTCGGCAATCACACATGACACGCCGCTTGCCTTAATTGCAATGGGCGCATGCTCTCTGGATGAACCGCATCCAAAATTCTTTGTAGCTACTATCAAGTCACCTTCATTAACATTATTAACAAATTCTTTGTCAATATCCTCCATACAATGAGCTGCTAACTCCTTAGGATCGGATGAATTAAGATATCTGGCAGGGATTATAACATCTGTATCCACATTATCGCCGTATTTATGTACAATACCATGTGCCTCTTTCATAAATGTAAATCTCCTTATATATGATCATATGTTTTATGGAAACGCCAATTTAAGAGTTTCATGCGCAATAGTCTTTGAACCTTTTAATTCCAGAATCATTAAATAGAATCAGGATCGGTAATCCTGCCTGTGATCGCACTTGCAGCAGCTACCGCAGGGCTTGCAAGATAAATCTCTGAATCTACATGACCCATGCGTCCCACAAAATTCCTGTTGGTAGTCGAAACACATCTCTCGCCTTCTGCCAGAATTCCCATATATCCTCCCAGGCACGGTCCGCATGTCGGTGTGGAAACAATAGCTCCGGCTTCAATAAAGGTTCTTATATATCCCTTTTCCATTGCCTCAAGATAAACCGCCTGAGTTGCAGGAATAACAATAACTCTGAGCCCTTCCTTAACCTTTTTGCCATTTAAAATCTTTGCAGCCACCGCAAGATCTGATATCCGCCCGTTGGTACATGAACCGATTACCACCTGATCTATCTTAATATCTTCGATCTCACTGATTTTTTTCGTGTTTTCCGGAAGATGCGGAAAAGCAACTGTTGGTTCAAGCTGTGACAGATCAATTGTATATGTAGCAGTATATTCTGCATCCTCATCCGGTGCATATACCTTGTATTCGCGATTGGAGTGTTCCTTCATGTACTCTATCGCAGCATCATCAACAGGGAAAATGCCATTCTTTCCTCCTGCTTCGATTGCCATATTAGCTATGGTAAAACGATCGTCCATTGACAGATTCTTAATACCATCACCTGTAAACTCCATAGACTGATACAATGCCCCGTCGACACCTATCATTCCAATAATATGAAGAATAACATCCTTGCCGCTTACATATTCTGAGGGCTTTCCTGTAAGCTCAAATCTGATTGCAGAGGGAACCTTGAACCATGCTTTACCGGTGGCCATTCCCGCAGCCATATCAGTAGAGCCCACGCCGGTTGAAAATGCTCCCAGCGCTCCATATGTACAGGTATGGGAATCTGCTCCTATTACAACATCACCTGCTACTGTAAGTCCCTTTTCCGGAAGCAAAGCATGCTCTATCCCCATCTGACCGACATCATAATAATGGCTGATACAATGCTTGCACGCAAAATCCCTCACTTCTTTGGTGTGCTGGGCAGATTTTATATCCTTATTAGGAACAAAATGATCCATTACAAGGGCAATCTTGTCCTTATCAAACACGCCATCCACATGCATCTTATCCATTTCATGTATAGCTACCGGTGAGGTAATATCATTTCCGAGCACAAGATCCAGATCGGCTTCTATCAACTGTCCAGCCTCAACAGAATCAAGGCCGGCATGAGCTGCTAATATTTTCTGTGTCATTGTCATTCCCATGACCGATTTCCTCCTACAAATGGTTTACTCTCTTGGTACCCTCCGGAATGTAGTCCTGCCATATTTTCCGGTCTCTTTGATAATTCTATAATCCTCTATTTTGCCAGATTCGATGTCCTTTTTTTCATCGGATAATCTTTTCATCTCCTGTCTGATACGATCTATGGAAACAGGATAATCTAGTAAAGCTTGAATCTGTTCTGCTGAATAACCATTCTCAGCAAGATGCCGTATACCTCTGCCGCATGCAGCGTCAAATGTAAAACTGGAGAGGGCATTTTTGAATTCTTCTGTCATAAATCTGTAAAAGAGAACCTCATAGAGGCTAAATAAGTCCGCATCTCATGAGGTTCTCCTGCATAACCGACATATAGTGATACACAGCAGCAAACTACAAATGCAATCTGCTGCTGAAACTATTAGTTGTTAATCAGCTTGTCATCTTCGTTATTCCAGCTGTAGAGCTTTCTGATCTCCTCACCAACCTTCTCAGCAGGATGCTCAGCAGCAAGCTTGCGCTGTGCCTTAAAATGAACCTGACGGCCAGCCGGAGACATATCCTGCAGGAATTCACTGGCAAATGATCCGTCCTGGATACGCTTAAGGATCTTGCGCATAGCGTTCTTGGTATCCTCTGTTATGATCTGAGGTCCTGCGTAATAATCTCCATACTCTGCAGTATTGGAAATAGAATAACGCATTCCGGCAAATCCTGACTGATAGATCAAATCTACAATAAGTTTCATCTCGTGGATGCACTCAAAATAGGCATTTCTGGGGTCGTATCCGGCTTCGCATAATGTTTCAAAGCCTGCCTGCATAAGTGCGCATACGCCACCACACAAAACAGCCTGCTCTCCAAAAAGATCTGTCTCTGTCTCTGTACGATATGTAGTCTCTAAAAGACCAGCTCTTGCACCACCTATTGCAAGGCCATATGCCTTGGCAATATCCCATGCCTTGCCGGTAGCATCCTGCTCAACAGCTATAAGACAGGGTGTACCCTTGCCTTCCTGATACTCGCTTCTAACAGTGTGACCCGGAGCCTTGGGAGCTATCATGGTAACATCTACATTTGCAGGAGGCTTAATGCATCCAAAGTGAATGTTAAAGCCATGGGCAAACATCAGCATATTGCCATCTTCCAAATGGGGCTCAATATCCTTTTTATACATATCTGCCTGAAGCTCATCATTAATAAGGATCATTATAATATCCGCTCTCTTGGCAGCCTCTGCAGCGGTAAATACCTCAAATCCCTGATCCTCGGCTCTCTTCCATGACTTGGAGCCTTCATAAAGACCGATTATTACCTTACAGCCTGATTCCTTGGCATTTAATGCGTGTGCATGTCCCTGGCTGCCGTATCCGATAATGGCAATTGTCTTGCCATCCAAATAAGACAGATCACAATCCTCCTGATAAAAAATCCTAGCTTCCTGTGACATTTTTCTCCTCCTGATATTTTTATAATTCAGCGTCCACACAAAATGTTCGTGAAGACAACAATGTTACCTGATACTCAGTCTACAATAAACACATCATCAGCTCCCCTGGACAACCCTGTAAGACCTGTTCTGGCAAGCTCCAGTATCTCATAGTCAGACATCATATTGTCCAAAAAGGAATCCAGCTTGTCGGTATTACCTGTAACCTCAACTATTACGGAATCTATAGTCTTATCGACTACCTTGCCATGGAAGACATCAATTAATTCCTTGATAGTAAAGACCGGATGATGATCATTATCTACCTTGGTGGAAATCTTCGCCAGCATCAGCTCCCTGGTAACAGACGCTGCCGGCTCCAATATCTTAATGTCCACAACATCCTCAAGCTTTGAAACCTGTTTTTCGATCTGTTCAAGAAGCCGCTCGTCACCTGAGCTTGAAATAGTGATCCTGGTAAATCTCGGATCGGCTGTAACACCTGCCGAGATAGAGTCAATATTATAGCCTCTCCTGGAAAATAAACCGGATACATGGGACAATACTCCGGATGTATTCTCAACTAATATAGATAATACCTGTCTTCGCATTACAGTTCAAACCTCTGTACAAATGCCTGCAATTCCTGAGCTGTCTGAGCAAGTCTGTCACTGGCTTCAGCAATCTCGTGCGCACTGGCTGTCTGCTCTTCTGATGCAGCAGATACATTGCCAGTCTCCTCGGCAACACTTCTGGACATATTATCAATCTCTTCAATATGGTTCTTAATGCGTTCAGTACCACTGCTAAGGTCACGAACTATTGCCTCCATGCGTTCAGCCTGCTGGGATACATTAGATACCATGTTAACAATCTCATTAAAGGTGCTTCCGGACTGGCTTACTACTTCTGATCCGGACTCAACCTTGGATAATCCCTGAGCCATGGCAGCCACTGCCTCATCTGAACGGGCCTGAATGGAATTAATAAGCTCTGTAATCTGAGCCGCTGCACCATTGGATTCATCAGCAAGCTTGCGGATCTCGTCAGCTACTACCGCAAAGCCCTTACCTGCCTCACCTGCACGGGCAGCCTCAATAGATGCATTAAGCGATAACAGATTCGTCTGTTCTGCTATATCTGAAATAGTGTCTACAATGGAACCAATAGTCTGAAGCTGGCTTCCAAGGCTGGACACAACCTCGGATGTAGCAGACACAGATTCCTGAATCTCCTGCATCTGAACCACTGCCTTGCGTATCTCCGCGCCACCTGATGATGCTGCGTTATTGGTAGACTCAATAGCCTCTCCAAACGACTCAATAGTATTGGAAAACTCATCCATATTGGAAGCAAATGTGGAGATTTCATCACTGGCGTCTGTAACTACAGACATCTGATCATTACAACTGCCTGCAACATTTGTGCAGCTCTCCGCAACCATCTCACTGGCGTCGGCAGCCTGGCCGGCGGATGCAGTAAGCTGTTCGGAAGCACTCGCCACATACGATGTGGTGTCTGAAATCTTCTCCATGAGCTCACGGATACTGTGGTGCAGCGTCGTCTCCGCGTCAGACATGGTACCGATCTCGGTACGGTCCTTTTCAACCCTTTCCATCTCAGGGGTTGACTCTAAAATAGTAAAGTTGCCTGATGCCATCCTCTCTAATTCTTTTGTAATAAGCATAATAGGATTGGCGATCCTGTTACCAATGAACAAAGCGAACAATACCAAAAGCACCATAAGTATGATCAAAAAGATCATAGAAGAAATGATGGTACTTCTCATGGCAGCATCAGCAAGGCCCTTATATTCCGCCTCGAGAGCATCTATGTGGTCTATCCACACTCCTGTACCGATTACCCAGTCATAAGGCTCATATTCCAATGAATAGCTCATCTTGGGCAGGGGTTCTGTCTCATCAGGCTTGGCAAAGGAAAAATACGCATAACCTCCGCCGGTCTGCATTCCGGCATTCAGAATCTCCTGAATATATTTAACGCCATTAGGATCAACCGCATCGTATCTTGAATTACCCTCAGTGTCCCTTCCTAACAGAACTACATTTACACCCTCGGTAGTATCAATCCAGAAATAGCCAGCACCATCATCATACCTAAGCTCCCTGACAATATCAGCAGCCATCTTCTTGGCTTCTTTCTCTGTCATCTCGCCGGATTCCTGTCTCTGATGGAACTGATCGATCATACTAACTACTACTTCGACCTCATGACGAAGCTCATCCTGTATATCCTCCGTCAGCCTGTTTCTGTATGCCGCAGTCTGTTCGTTCGTGGTAGCAATTGTATTGATGATTGAAAAAGCTTCCAATCCAATGGATGTCACTAATGTTACACCAATAATGATAGTAACCAGAAGCGACTTGATAGATCCTCTTCTCTTTGATCCCTTTTTCTTCATTTTACGCCCCCTAAGCTCCTGTCCGGGCATCAACAGCGGTGGATATACGAAACCATACAACAGTAAGATATTGTCAGCTTTTCTGCCCGATACTCCTCAGATGACAATACCATCACCCATTATAATGTTTAAACGCCTGCTTGGCAATATATTTTCGAAAATCTATCACTATATATTGTGTTTTTCGATCGCTGTCACTACAACATGCGTCTATGAATGATCAAATCACATAATTCCTGATTGGATTTCGTGTGAGCAAACAAATTAAGGATACTTTCGGCTGCTTCGTCCTTCTTCATTCCATTCAAGCCCTTTCGAATGATATCAGCAGCCTCCCGTTCCTTTGGATCCAGCAATAAATCCTCCCGTCTGGTAGAGGATCTTGCCAGGTCAATTGCCGGGAACACCCGTTTTTCTGACAATTTGCGATCTAAGACCAGTTCCATATTTCCCGTGCCCTTAAACTCTTCAAAAACAATATCATCCATCTTGCTGCCTGTCTCTACAAGGGCTGTAGCCAGAATAGTCAGACTTCCGCCTTCACGCATGTTTCTTGCAGCACCAAAGAACCTTTTGGGCATATGAAGGGCTGCAGGATCAAGCCCCCCTGAGAGTGTACGCCCGCTCGGTGTGACCGTAAGATTATATGCACGGGTCAATCTGGTAATTGAATCAAGAAGAATAGTTACATCTCTTCCATGCTCAACCAGGCGTTTGGCCCTCTCTATAACCATCTCGGACACACGCTTATGATGCTCCGGCAGCTCATCAAATGTTGAATAAATAACCTCCACATTGCCGCCCTCGATTGTCTCCTTCATATCGGTAACCTCTTCCGGGCGCTCATCGATCAGGAGTATTATAAGGTGCATATGCGGATTAGCTCTTTTAATGGATTTGGCAATTTCTTTAAGCAGAGTCGTCTTGCCGGCCTTAGGCTGTGATACTATCATGCCTCTCTGCCCCTTACCGACGGGGGATATCAGATCAACTATTCTGGCCGCCACACTTCCACCGGGTCTTTCCAGCCTAAGCCTTTCCTCTGGGAATATGGGCGTAAGATCCTCAAAATTAGGGCGCTTGGACGCAATTTCCGGATTAACTTCGTTGATCTTTTCAATGAACAGCAGCGCCCCGAATTTATCGGTAGGGTTGTTCTTACGGGTTCTGCCGTGAATAATATCTCCCGTTTTCAGATTAAAACGCCTTATCTGAGATGGAGATACATATACATCATTGTCACCTGGCAAATAATTCTCGCATCTTATAAAGCCGTAACCATCTGCAAGCACCTCCAGAATACCATCGGCTATCTTGGCATCCTCAAATTGATTAGGATTCTTGTCATCTGATTGTTTAGCTTCCGTCTGCCTGCTTTCCGGCTGTTTAGCTTCCGGCTGCTTAGACTCCTGCTGCCCGGCATCCGTATCATCCAGGGCACACATAGCTTCAATAACATCCTGCTTCTTCATCTTTGTAAGCCCGGTTATGCCTCTATGCTTTGCCAGAGCTTTTAATTCTGACACAGGAAGTGTCTCATACTTTTCTCTCATCAAATACTCCTAATACAACTTAAAAATACGCAGGTAAAGCTTTATATCGCAGCAAATACCTAAATACAAAAAGGGATAATGGTGCCGGATCCGGCACCATATACGAGATATATCGTGATTATAAGCCTTTTTTGTTATGCTTGCAAGCCCTATTCCTATGCCGGAATAAGATTTTCAAGTGTTTCAAACAGGGTCTCGGGATCAATTGGTTTAGCAAGATGAGCGTTAAGACCCGCCTGCAGGGAACGCTGTACATCATCATCGAATGCATTGGCAGTCAACGCTATTATAGGGATATTGCCTGCGTCACTGCGATTCATCTTTCTGATCTCCCTGGTAGCGCTAAGGCCATCCATTTCGGGCATCCTCATGTCCATAAGGATGGCGTCATAATAGCCCTCATCGCTACTGGCAAACATATCTACAGCAACCTTGCCATTGATTGCATGATCAGCTTTGATATTTTTCATCTCCAGAACATTGATCATGATCTGGGCATTGATCTCCATATCCTCTGCAAGTAAAACTTTCCTGCCATTGAGATCCGCCTTGTTGTGCTTTCCTTTGACTAAAGCTTTTCTTTTCTTAAGTGCTACCTTGAATTCTTCAATAAGATTGTCCGATACAAGAGGCTTTGCGACAAAGCTGTCCACTCCTGCATCAATGGCTTCCTCCTGGATATCATCCCAATTGTATGCCGTCAATATAACAATTGCAGAAGTATCACCTATAATGGACCTTATCTGTTTCGTTGTCTCAACTCCATCAATACCCGGCATGTTCCAGTCTACTACGATCAAATCATATAATTGCTGCCTTGCGTATTGGAGTTTTACCGCTTCTATAGCTTCGTAACCGGACACTGCTATATCCGACGCAATACCGGCATTCTCCAATACGAGCCTTGCATGATCACAGGCAACCGGATCATCATCTACAATAAGTACCTTAAGCTCCTGAGGACGGATATTCACATCTGTTCCGTCATCCTCCTTTTTGTCTGAATCCATAAGAGTTACTACCACAGTAAATGTAGTGCCAATGTCCTTTTTACTTTCAACATCTATCGTGCCGTTCATCATTTCTATAATGCATTTTGTAATAGCCATACCCAGTCCTGAGCTGCCATATTTATTAGCGGCACCTTCATCCTCCTGGGAAAATGCTTCAAACAGCTTGGGAAGATATTCCTTGCTCATACCAATACCGGTATCTTTGATAATGAATTTCAGAGTGGATTTGCCGTCAAATGACGCTGCCTTCTCAATGACAAAATCCACCTTGCCTCCTTTGGGCGTGAACTTCACTGCATTGCCCAAAATATTGATAAGCGCCTGCCTGAGCTTGGTGCTGTCTCCAATGTAATAGTCATTAAACTGTCCCCTGATACTGCAGTTATACTCCAGGCCCTTATCCTGACATTGACCATTTATAATGATGTTAATCTGCTCCAACAGCTTTGAAAATAAAAACTCACTGTTGCGAATTGTCATACGGCCCGATTCAATCCGCGACATATCTAAAATATCATTTATAAGGCTTAAAAGATGCTGGGCTGAACTGCCGATTTTCTCCAGATAGTCCTTTGTCTTATCAGAAATATCAGGCTCATGCAGGGCAAGGTTATCAAGTCCAATAATGGCGTTCATGGGAGTTCGAATCTCGTGGCTCATATTGGAAAGGAAGACAGTTTTTGCCTTGCTTGCTTCCTCAGCCGCATCCAGAGCATCACTAAGGGCCTGATTATTGGACATTGATTCACGCATTTCCACATCAATATCTGTAAATCCAACACCTATGGCATGAATAACACCATCTGAGGTATCCTCCGGATGGCTGACTCTTGCCATACGAAGCATCTCATAGGAATCCTTGCCATCTTTGTGCATAAGATAACGATATGCTATCAAAGGCTCCTTCTGAAGTGCAGTGCGAATATTTTCTGTATTAATAAGCTCAATAAATCCATCCCGATAGTTTTCATCTACATACTGCATAGCGTAGGAAATAAAAGTAGATTTGAACCGTAAGTGATCACCCTCTGACACGCTAACATCATTCTCATCGCTCCTGTAGCAGATAGTATCATCCGTATCAAGATCCACATAATACACACTCCGATAATCGGACGCAAGAGCTGTGATCATGCTGTCCTGCTGAGCCCTTACCTGCTCCTGTTCCAAAAGCTCATCCTGTAATGCAAGTCTCTCCTCTAATTCCTGCTGCATTACCTCCGCAGTTTCTCTTTCTATGGCAAGATCAGATGCATGGCGGGTCTGAATAATCAATATGGTAAATACAGCAATCAAAACTCCCGCCGTAAGAAGCGATTGAATAAGGCTTCTTTGGATAATTCCCTCTGAAATAGTGTTAATCTGCTCGCTTATTATGCTCTCACGAATCAAATATGTAAGCATCCAGTCTGTATTATGGACGCCCACATAATACATGGTCTCACGAATGTCGTTGTATGTAAATGACACAACGCCTCTGTTTCCTTGCGCGAAATCTGTACGCATGGACTCAATATCATAGCCGTCTTCAAAAGACGCATTTTCCAATGCGTCTAAAAGATTATTATCACTGGCCAGGCCACCAAGTACCATATTGGTAAGTGACATGCCTTTTGCCGTATACAGATTGCAAAAAGTGGTGTTGTTTGATTCAGACTGGAGAGAAAGAACATCGAGCATATGATCCATGTCAATCTCCATAAAGCACGCCAAAAGCCTGTGTCCTTCAAAGGGGAGATTATCTGTAGGGACTGCAATAATTACTTTTTTATTGTCGCTGTCCTCATTCTTGATTGATATTTCAGGCTCAGAAATTGTCGTATAATCAAAATTATACTGATCAATATCAGACCTGGTTCCACGGGATGTATAAATCAGACCGGTTTCGTCCACAAAGGCAAACTTCTCCAGACTATAAAGCTGCTTCATTCTGGACTGATAAGCCTGAAGACTTTTTATACTGCTAAGATCGTCAGCATCCATAAGCCCCAGGGCTACATCCAAATCGCTAATGTAATCCTCCAGAGTAGACGCAACTACCTGCTCACGCCTTCCGGCCAGCTCGTCAAGATATAACAAACTTACATTCCTTACCGCACTCTCTGTATCACGGCTGGCGCTCTTTCCAGTCCAAAAAGTACCTGCAATAAGGATAATGGCCACTATTACAGCTCCAATAATAGCTACACGCATTGTATTTGTAATACCTTTTAGTGATTTCATCCAGTCTTCTCCCCGGCTTAGCCTTCAATTACCTTGGCCAGATAATAAAACAGTTTCTCCTGATTAATAGGTTTACTTACAATATAATTCATTCCGGCATTTCGAACCCGTTCCTTTGCTTCTTCCGTCACATCAGCAGTCAAGGCGATAATGGGTATAGTCTCCGCGTCTGACAACGGCAGCTCCCTTATCTCCTTTGCAGCCTCAGTTCCGCTTTTGACAGGCATCATAAGATCCATAAGTATCGCCTGGAAATGATATGCCCCTCTCGACTCAAATATTTCAACTGCCTCCTGACCGTCACGGGCAAGCTCGGAATGCATTCCCTTGGTGTTTAAAACTTCGATTATTACTTCCGCATTGATCTGATTATCTTCCACTACCAGTACATTCTTTCCATGCAGCAGCTGCTCCTCGAAACTCTCTTCGTTCGCCTGAAGTACCGATATCTGCTCTTCTGTCGCTATGGGATAACTCATCCTGACGGTAAACTCTGTTCCCTCTCCAAGCTTGGACCACCAGCTTATACGGCCTCCCATCAGTTCTATAAGGTTCTTGCAAATATACAGTCCCAGACCTGTTCCATTGCCATATCCCAGATCATCACTGTACTGTTCAAAAGGCAAAAACATCCGCTGCTGAAAATCCTCACTGATACCAATTCCATTATCACGCACAATGTAGGTATATTCAGCATAATCATCTTCATAACTGACCCTGGCAATAAAATCAATATGTCCTCCTGCCTGAGTAAAACGAAGGCTATTTGTAAGAAGATTCATCAAGGCCCGTTCCACATGCTTTGCGTCCATCATTACATAGCGATTTTCACTGCCAATAAGCTTGCTGTCAAATGTCAATCCGCCGTTCTTGGCCTGCTCGGAAATTATCATAGTTATTGAAGAGAAAACAGATTCTTCCTTTACTGCTGATGCAATGGTAACTACCTTGCCTGCGTTAAGCCGGCTTGTCTCTAAGATTTCTTCGATCAAACCAACCATATATTCGCTTGATGTCAAAACTTTCTCCAGATTATCCCTGATAACCTCAGGCAGTTCTTCATTTCTTAAGGACAACTGTGTCAACCCGTAAATCGCTGTCATAGGAGTCCTCATATCATGAGACATCTGGGATAAGAAGGTTTCCTTTTCCTGACCTGTACGAACAGCTTCCCTGAGTGCTGCAGCTATCTCTTCAACCTGCTCCTGATCATCAATCTGCTTGGTGGTATCCACAAAGGTTATGACCAGACCCTTCATGTTGGTGTGATCCCTTTCTGACTCTCCACCGGAAGTATTGTCTATAACATGATATGGCACGATACGAATGAGATATGTCTTGCCTGCAACTGAAGCACAGTGTTCTTCTATTGCCTCACCTGTATCAATAACACTGCGGCAGCACGCAAGAAGATCCACCGTAGCAAAGTTATATGCAATATAACGAAGGCTTCTGCCTATGTCCTGCTCCACTACATTGAATTCTGAGGCAATGTACTCAGTATACTTACGAATATTCAGGCTGCGATCCACCATAAGAACACCAACAAGTGTAGTGGAGAGGAAGTTAGCCATGTCGTCATTTACAGTGGCAAGCTCCGTTACCTTCGACTGGTATTCAGCATTAACAGTATAAAGCTCTTCATTAACTGATTGTAATTCTTCATTGGATGACTGAAGCTCTTCATTAGCTGTCAGAAGCTCCTCATTGGCTGCCTGCAGTTCTGCATTTACCGACTCAAGCTCTGTTACAGTCTGTCTTAAATTATCCTTGGTTACCTTTAGTTCATGCTCTAAGTCGGATATCCTGCGGGATGCGGCCAGATCCACCTGATATTTTTCAAGATCTTCACGGATCGGATTATCTCCTCTCAGGAAAGCAACTGCAAGGAAACTGGTCTGCTGTCCGCGGCTGTCCCGTATGGGCTGCTAAAATATCCGTCAAAAGACTTTTATGATTAGGCGCCAGATGCTGAATTATGACATACGCCATTCCTGTATTGGATGGAAGAAATGTCAAAAACTGCTGTAGTGCCTCTAATCCACCGGCTGATGCTCCGATTCCAACTACGGCCACCGGCTGATGGCCCGGAATAAACTGTTCTTCCTGCTTCATAATGATGATCTCCTTTCACATGAGCATATCTGCTCATTTACACTATTATAGCGTATTCTTATGAATTTGGAAAATAAACCTTACAAAAATCTACCCTACTTGCATGTTTTTATTTCTTATGATAATCTGTCCTAGATATTTTCTAACTATTACAAAGGAGTTCTTATGACCATCGACGAAACAGCTCTTAAAAAACATCTGGATTGGAAGGGCAAATTAGACATACATGCAAAATCACATGTAAATACCCGGGAGGATCTGGCTATAGCTTACACCCCCGGCGTTGCTGCACCATGCCGCAAAATAGCCGATAATCCTGAGGATGTATATAAATACACCATGAAAGGTAATACTGTAGCCGTTATAACAGACGGCAGCGCAGTTTTGGGCCTCGGTAATATAGGTGCTCATGCGGCTCTCCCTGTAATGGAGGGAAAATGCGTATTATTCAAGGAATTCGGCGGAGTCAACGCTTTTCCTATCTGCCTGGATACTCAGGATACAGATGAGCTCGTTGATATGATAGTTGCACTGGCGCCCGGATTCGGAGGAATCAATTTAGAGGACATTTCAGCACCAAGATGCTTTGAGATCGAGCGCCGCGTACAGGATCGCCTTCCAATACCTGTATTTCACGATGATCAGCATGGAACAGCTATTGTGGTTTTAGCCGGAATAATTAATGCGCTTCGGCTTATCCACAAAGATAAGGAGGATTGCTCAGTTGTAATCAATGGTGCAGGCTCCGCAGGCATTGCAATAGCCAGGCTTCTGCTCCGCTATGGCTTTTCGACCATAACAATGTGCGACAGCCACGGAATTGTCTGGTCCGGCTCAGATAATCTCAACGATGCCAAAAAAGACATTCTCAAATACACTAATCTCAACGACCAATCAGGCAGTCTCAAGGATGCTATGAGATCGACGGACATTTTCATAGGAGTATCCGTTGCCGATGTAGTTACTAAAGAAATGATACAATCCATGAATCCTGATCCGATTATTTTCGCTATGGCCAATCCCGTTCCTGAAATCATGCCAGACCTGGCAAAAGACGCAGGAGCCCGTGTCGTGGGAACCGGCAGAAGTGATTTTCCTAATCAGGTTAATAATGTTATCGCTTTCCCCGGCATCTTCAGGGGTGCCCTTGAAGGACGGGCGCCACGCATAACTGAGGATATGAAGCTGGCAGCGTCTATAGCAATTTCATCCCTTGTATCTGATGAAGAATTATCAGAAGATTTTGTATTGCCTGAACCTTTTGATCCACGGATAGCTCCCACAGTCGCTGAAGCTGTCAAGTCACATATTTCAAAATAATCATGGCTGACTTTCGTTTGACATATCAGATCATACTGATCGAATTGATGGAAAGATCTGCCATACCTCTTTCTACTGCCAAGATATTGGATTTTACCGCGCAGCTTCCGTTTTTCGACTATTTTCAGACTCAGGAGACCCTTAACAGCCTTCTGGAAGCCGGTATGGTCGTGACCGAAGCTTCCGGTAATACCACCCTTTATCACTCCACTGACAAGGCACATGAAGCATATGAAATGTACCATTTGGAGGTTCCTCCAGATATTCGTGAGCAGATCATTGAATATCTGAATGACAATAAATTATCGATCCAGACTGATAATGCATTAAGCTGTGTATACCATCCATCCTACAATGGAGGGTATTTGTGTACACTCCGCCGTATAGAAAATGACCGCATCCAAATCAGTTTGTCAGTCCATGTGGCCAATGTTGACGCTGCAAAGGCGGTATGCGCTAACTGGAAAGCCCGTTATGAAGATGTTTATGCAGCTATCATGGATCAATTGATAAAATGATTCGCCTTATCCTCTAAGGGCCTTGAGCTGTCTTATAAATAACGGAAGCTGCATATAGACAAACAGTTCCCTGCCCCTCTCATATTCGTCTTCAATTCCCTCGGCCGACTCCACGAAGCTATCATCCTGATCCATATCAAATATCCTGCCGGCTCTTGCCTTGCCCATTATTCCATGTATCGCATCATCATAGGCTGCCATAACGGTATTAGCCTTCGAAAAAACTTCGTTATAATTGCCCCAGAACTCAACCTCATATATAGAGCTTAGGAAGGTCGCTGCCATTTCAAGCCATTTTTCTTCAGGTGTATATTTCATAAAAAATCTGATCCAGTTCCTCCAGGCATAGTAAGTGGGAAAAGTATTGGCATCTTCTCTTCTGGCTCCCATCGCATGAGCCGCCTTCGAAGCTCCTACACTGGCAACCTTATATCCTGCCTGATTACACTTGTATCCCCATTCTGTGTCATCCCAATACAAAAAATTCTCTTCAGGAAGCAGTCCAATAACATCTATAACGGATCTTCTTACCATAAGTGAGCACGCTGGAAGAGCATCTGCATAAACAAACTCGGGCATTGTTCCATCTTCTTTTTCTCCGAAATAATTTGCTTCAGTGCAATAATAATCAAAATCTATAGTCTGACCATAATTCTGAACTATATTGGGATATTCTAAATGATATATTTTAGATGCGGCCATGCCACATTCAATGTGCGAATCCAGAAAATCCACTAATTTGCCTACTGCATCTTCGTCAAGCATGGCATCATTGTCTACACACATCAAATATTCGTAGTCATTCTTCATCATTTCCCTGAGACCCGTATTGAATCCACCGGAGCCTCCAAGATTTTCATAATTCCTCAGCAGCACCACCTTATCTGAAAAATTATCTCTTATAACCGAAACCGAATCATCTGTAGAAGCATTGTCTACAACAAACAAATCATAATCCCTGTATTTCTGCTCAAGTATAGCTTCTATGCATTTACAAACCATTCCACTTTTATTGTAATTGCAAATTGTTATCCCTACTCTTTTCATATCAAAAAATCTCTCTAAGAAAAAATACGGATCGAAGGATATCCTCCGATCCGTAGAAAACTAGATCAAAAACTATTTATCTCTTGACATTGTATGCCTTGAAACCCGGATACATAGCTCCTGCACCGAGCTCTTCCTCGATACGAAGAAGCTGATTATACTTAGCAACACGCTCTGAACGGCTGGGAGCACCTGTCTTGATTTGGCCGGTATTAAGTGCTACAGCCAGATCTGCGATAGTTGTATCCTCAGTCTCACCGGAACGATGTGAGGTAACAGCAGTGTAACCATTCTTATGAGCAAGCTTAATAGCTTCAATGGTCTCAGTAAGGGAACCGATCTGGTTAACCTTGATCAAAATAGAATTACCACAGCCAAGGTCAATACCCTTCTGAAGTCTCTCAACATTTGTAACAAAGAGATCGTCACCTACAAGCTGAACCTTGTCGCCAAGCTCTGCTGTAAGCTTCTTCCAGCCTTCCCAATCCTCTTCATCAAGTCCGTCCTCAATTGAGATGATAGGATACTTCTCAACAAGACCCTTCCAATGCTCAATCAATTCATCAGAAGTCATCTCTGTACCTGCCTTAGGAAGCTTGTAGTGACCAATGCCCTTCTCCTTGTCCTTCCACTCAGAAGAAGCAGCATCCATAGCGATCATAAAGTCCTTACCAGGCTCATAACCAGCCTTCTTGATGGCGTCTGTGATGTACTTTAATGTCTCATCATCATCCTTCAGGTCAGGAGCAAAACCACCCTCGTCACCAACAGCGGTAACTAATCCGGCATCCTTCAACAGCTTCATAAGAGCATGGAATACCTCTGAACACCAGCGAAGACCCTCTGAAAAACTGGGAGCTCCTGCAGGCATAATCATAAATTCCTGGGTATCAACACTGTTTGTAGCGTGAGCACCACCATTAAGGATATTCATCATAGGAACAGGAAGCTGAGTACCCTGAGCGCCGCCAAGGAACTGATGTAATGAAACGCCCTGCTCATTAGCTGCAGCCTTAGCATTAGCAAGAGATACTGCAAGAATAGCATTTGCGCCCAGCTTGGACTTGTCCTTAGTGCCGTCCGCATCAAGCATGATCTTGTCGATCTCGTAAATATTGGATGCATCCTTGCCAATTAACAGGTCAGCTATAATGTTATTAACATTATCAACAGCCTTGGTTACACCCTTGCCTTCATAGCGATTCTTGTCATTGTCACGAAGCTCAAGAGCCTCAAACTCACCAGTTGAAGCGCCGCTGGGAACTGCAGCTATACCGATTGCTCCCCCTGCCAATTCAACCTCTGCCTCAACGGTCGGATTAGAACGGGAATCCAGGATCTCGCGCGCATGAACCCTGACAATCCTCATGAATTCATTCATCTTATGTTTCCTCCTTTATATGTTAATAATTAGAGCCGGAGTATTCACTGTCGATTCCATTCCCCACGACAATGCCATCCCTGGAACACCTTGGCCGCACAGCTATCCTTCCAGCTCAAGCAACCCTATAATACTAGTCTTCCTCGTCGTATTCACCTGTGTCATCAAGCTTGAAGAAGGCAATCAATTCATCAAGATTCTGAGCCATCTCCTGAAGGTCAGTTGCTGACTTGTTGATAACTTCGAATGTAGCGTTGAGCTCTTCAACAGATGCATTTGTCTCCTCAGTTGCTGCAGCATTCTCCTGAGAAATAGCCGACAGATCAGATATGATCTCAATGAGGTTATTCTTGGAGTTATTAACAGCATCAATTCTGTCGTTGATCCTGCCTGTACCTTCGGATACCTTGTCAACCTCAACAAGCATGCTGTCCATGTCGTTCTTAGTCTCGTCTAACTGCTCACTCTGTACAGCAAAGGCTTCATTAAGCTCGCCAACTGTGTTAACTGATTCCTTGGAACCCTCAACCAGCTTCTCAACTATCTCAGAGATCTGAGTTGCAGCTTCCTTGGACTGCTCAGCCAGAGATCTGATCTCGTCTGCTACGACTGCGAATCCCTTACCTGCTTCACCGGCACGGGCAGCCTCAATTGAAGCATTGAGTGACAGAAGGTTGGTCTGTGTAGAAATATCATCAATGATACCGGCAGCCTGAGCGATATCCTGTACAGAGGTATCTGTAGTCATAATATTGCTCTCGATGACCTTCATGGAAGCAACGACCTGCTCGTTATGAGAAATCAGGTTAGTCAGGGCCTTGATGGTGCGGTCTGCAGCATCCTTCATGTTGCCTGTAGCATCTGACAGGGTATTGATCTCTTCGCTAACACCGTCAATATCCATACCCATATGTGATGTATCCTCTGCCGAAGTCTGAACACTCTCAGCCTGGGATACGGCACCCTTGGAAATATCCTCAACTGCCTGAGATACCTGGAACGAAGCCTGCGATGCCTGTTCTGAAGAATTGGACAGCTCTGTACCTGAATTTGATACATCGTTGGACAGCTTCGCCGAATCGGTAATAACCGAATGCAGCTTCCTGGCCAGATTCTCTGAGCTCTCTGCAATTGTTCCCAACTCGTCGTTACGATTCAATGATTCCTCAGCAAATGTAACCCAAAGATTACCGTTAGCCATGCGCTTGATGCCTTCTACAATGTCCTTCATTGCAGTAGCACTGCTGCGATACAGGAACACACCTATTGCAATAAATACTGCTACGCAGAAAACAGCGCAGAGGATGAACTTAAATACGATAGAGCGTATGTGTTTGTTGATATCGTCTGTCTTACGGAACGCAACAGTCATACCACCAACTTCACCAGTATCATCAACTACCGGTGAATAAACGCCTGAATACATCTGTCCTGCAACAATGTAATTGGGGCGATAATAAGTTCCCTTGTTCTTAACAACTGCCTGATAAATATCATCCGGAGCTGTCGTATCAGCATTCTTCCTCCCTACAGGAGATCCTTCAACCGTGGTGATCGCGCGGATGTTGTCATAGAAGATAGCATAATCCAAACCGGTGCGCTCCTTCAATGTTCCAATGAACTCACCTTTGAATGCATGATCTCCCTTCCAAAGAACATCGTCCTCATCGAGACTCCACTCACCTGCATACATGCGTTCAATTTCGTCAGCCATCTGGATAGAAGCTGTCGTCAAAGTCTCCTCCACCAGAGTCTCATACACTCCGGCTACCTCAATACCGCCTAGAGTTGTCAGTATTGTAGCCACTGCAACGCAGGCAATCACTGATATAACGATTACCTTAAGCACCAGCTTCCCGTTTCTCTGTTTCTTCTTGTTCATGAAAACGATTCCTTTCTATGCATGTCCGTGTAGTAAAAAATGCACCACAAGGGCAACAACTACTTAACTCTCGTGTGCCATTATACCATTATTTTGAAAAAATGCACTATATTTTGTGGATTTTTTATATTTTTTTGTCAAAAAAACCGATTTTAGTCACTTTTCGATTATTTTTATCTTAGTTCCAACATCTATAAAAGGAATATCTGCCTTTTCAGTATATAAAGTTCCCGGAAGCTCGGCTGTAGTCTTGCCTGACATGTTAATAGTCATGTGCCCAAGACCTGCCAATGTAACAGGCGCTTCTGCTCCAACCGCCGTTATGCGGTATTCCATATCATCAATAACCAGATATTGTCCACTGGCTATGGTTCCATTTATGGGATTGACACTTACCAGGTAACAATAGTCCCTAAGCTCTGCAGGAGCACTGTCCCCAAATATAATAAACATATCGCCGCCTGCAAACTCATCTACACAGGCTCCCAGCTCCTTAACTTCATTCTCATAGATAACCTTCATACTGTATTATCCACCCCCTGTTTAAAGATACAAAGACGCTGCCTTAATTAACAAAAAAGAAACCCGGGATGCCAGGCCTATTTTTTTGACTCCTAGCCAAAGCCAGGTGGGTTACCGCAAATGATCTTCTGCCTTCCACTGCGGATACGGTAATCCTTATAAAGAGGCCTGACATAGGATCAAAGATATAGGTGTCCCGTTTAAAGAAGATGTAGGTTCAAAAACAATAGGTTAAATCGAACATTCCAGGTCATTTCTATCAAAAATATGCACTTCTGTTATAATGATAACAGTATACCATATTGAAAAAGACGGGTCAAAAGATATTTTGACCCTTGTATCATAATAGCTTATATAGTAAGATTACATTGGACTATAAAAATGGGGATCAGTTCAAAGCGGCTGATTTCAACTCACAGATAAGGAGGAGACATGGACAAGTATGAATGCCCCTGCGGATATGTATATGATCCTGCTGTAGGAGATCCTGACAACGGAATTGCGCCCGGTACTGCCTTTGAGGATATTCCCGATGATTGGGTTTGCCCTACATGCAGTCTCGGCAAGGATGTATTTGTAAAGGTTGACTAAATAATAAGCGGAAACGATGCGTCATATGCGTCGTTTCCGCTTTTACTTTGATAAATCCATTATTCTTTTGTCCTCCGTTATGCTGAATAGTCGAACAGTTTTCCTAACATAGGTTCAAACAGCAATTCTTTTTCACTATTGGATGTTTTCTTCCTGCGTTTTTCCTTTCTTCGTTCTCTCAACTCCTGCCGTCGGTCCTGTTCATTAAGCCTCTGATCTCTTCTGGACATTTCTACCGGTCTGATCACCTGTTCGTAGCTAACAATTGGAGGTCCGTTTGTCATTGAATTATACATACCCTCTCCCCCTTTCACATTATGGTGTTAAAGGTTATAGCTTCTTCAATGTATTTATCGGCATACAAGCCAAAAGAATCAACCAATTTCAACTATTTTCATCATATTTTTTAATTCCTATTACTGCAACAATAAATATATTTTTCCCTATATCCATTATTGCATCATCCAAGGCAGGAAAAGCACGGGATTCAGACCACTTACCCATTCGGTTCTTTTTATACCCGTTATGCACCTTAAATCCCATTTCATCCTTTGTTACACACACATAATGCATTCCCTTTTTTAGTTTTTTTCTGTCATTCAACAGCATTACCACAAATGCATCATAGTTAATTCCCATGCTCCTCATATGAAATTTGCCAGGACACACACAAATATGGCTTTTTTTAGTATTCTTTTTTAAATACAGATACACTCCCGGAAGTGATGTCCCCGCAAGTCCTCCCAACACAGTTCCATATTTTTCAAAAAATGCCATCATTTTGGTAAATAACTGTATTCTATTCTCCTCAGTGGGAATTTTCCCAAGAAAAACGAACGCATTCCACACTGCTATTACACCACAGCCGGAATGCGACATATTAGAACGGGGATGCCAGCCATAGGCTATACTTCCCCATTCTTCCTGATTCTCAATATAAGGCTCATCCTTGGATGCGTGAAATATATCACCCGCAGCCAGAAGCTTCTCATTGTCTTTTGAATGCTTTTTTGAAAGCTTTAAAGTTATCATAAGAATAACATCCTGTCATTGTCCAGATCTCTGCCCTTGGACTGCCTGAACATATCGGTAAGATCTGACACCCCGAGACCCTCTCTCTCATTCCCGGACAAATCATATAGAATATTTCCTTCATCCATCATTATAGTACGATTACCCATGGAAAGAGCCGAGAGCATATTGTGTGTTATCATCAGGCATGTCAGCTTATTGTCTCTTACAATTTCCTCTGTAAGGGCAAGAACCTTTTCAGCCGTACCCGGATCCAATGCTGCAGTATGCTCATCCAAAAGCAGTAATTTGGGCGGATTAAAGGTAGCCATCAACAGAGTTATTGCCTGCCTCTGGCCTCCGGATAAAAGTCCAACGGGCTGCTGCATCCGATCCTCCAGTCCCATGTCAAGACTGGCAAGCCTTTCCCTGAAATCATTTTTTTCTTTTTTTGAAACAACGGAGAGCCATCCGCCCTTCCCTGAAGCCAGCGCAAGATTTTCCTCTATGGTCATCCCCGGCGCGCTGCCCTTCATAGGATCCTGGAACAGCCTTCCTATGTATCTGGCTCTCTCATGTGCGGGAGTTAGGGTTATGTCCTCTCCATCCAGTACAATGCTTCCCGAATCGGTAAGAAAATCTCCTGAAATAGCCGCAAATAATGTTGATTTCCCTGCTCCGTTAGCTCCAATTACTGTAACAAAATCTCCATTATTAATCTCTATGGAAAGATCAGCTATTGCAGTTTTTTCATTCAAGGTTCCGGGGTTAAAGACTTTTTTAATGTGCGATATACTAAGCATTCAGATAATATCCTCTTCTTGTCATCAATCATTAACAGTAACCTTGCGATGTTTGATCCTTCTGGCCAGTTCCGGATAACGATCTCTTAGATACGGGCCAGATATTGCAAGAATTACTATACAAGATGAAACCAGCTTTAACATGAATGCCGGCATATAAAACCTCAAAGCGATTGTGTAAACTACCCTGAAAAGGATTGCGCCACAAACTGCTCCAACAGCCCTGACTGGCACTGTTCCCCGGCCTGCAAATGCGTTACCTATCAAAAGTGACGCAAGAGCTACCGTTACCATTCCGGAACCAATATCGATATTTACACTTTTTTGAGACTGAGCCAGGAGCGCTCCTGACAGTCCGGTAAAAGCATTTGCTATGCAAAGTCCTACAATTGTAGTAAATGCAGGATCTATTGACGATGAGCGCACCATATCAGGATTATTGCCAGTCGCTCTGATGGCAAGCCCCAGCCTGGTTCTTAAAAACAGTGACAAAAACAGTACCACCATGGCCACTGCCGCCAACGCAATTATCAGTTTGTATTGCTCAGCAAATGCACTGCCGGTCAAAGCATCCTTAAGCTTTGTGAAAATTGTCTGGGTCTTATTCAAATTCAAAAGTGATGAGTTACCCATTACTGCAATATTCACTGAATACAGACCCGTATTAACTACAATTCCTGCCAAAAGGCTGTCTACACCCATCTTGGTCTGAAGCAGGGCTGTTATAAAGCCTGAAGCGACTCCTGCAAGCATTGCAGCCACAAGTGAAAGGAAAGGATGCCCCGATATTGCCACCACAGCTGAGACTGCCGCACCTAGAGTGAAGCAGCCGTCTGTGGACAGATCACATACATTAAGCATTGAATAGCTTAAAAAAAGCGCAAGTACCGTAAGGGATGAAAACAATCCCAATTCCAGAGCGGTCTGCCCCAGAGAAAACACTATGTCCATATTTAATCAAATTCCTCTGAAGTCTGTATCTCTACTATCTGTGTGCAATAAGGCTCGAAGGCAGACTTAATTTCATCGAGATCAAAGCCCAGTGCATCACATATTTCAGTGTTAACTGTAGCGGTACCGTTATCAAATGTTCTTACAGGCATTGATTCCGTGCTTTCCTGTGAAATAAGGATATCTGAAACCATTTCCGCGGTCTCATCTCCCAGGTTGGCATAATCTACCCCGTAGCCTACAAATGCACCATTTAAGGCAAATGAATCAGCGCCTGCGTAATGAGGTATACCTGCCTCAGCAAAGGTTTCATAAATAGCCAGTTCTGCCTCCATAATTGTATTATCTGTAGGAGTGAACACTGCATCAACGCCGTCACTAACCAATGCAGATGCTGCCTGCTGTGCTTCGCTTGCATTAGTAGCCGTTCTTTCAACATATTCTATTCCCTTATCGTCCAGATATGCCTTTGCATCTGCAATAGGAGTTTCTGATGAATCCTGACCCACATCATACAGCAATCCTACTGTTTTAATATCAGGGTTAGCAGCAAACATCAGATCCATAATAGAATCTGTGTTAAGATAGTCAGAAGTACCCGTTACATTACTTCCCGGATTCTCAAGAGTATCAACTAATTCCGCTGAAACAGGATCTGAAACGGCCGCAAATACAACAGGGATCTGATTATCCTCAGTTGCAGACTGCATGGCCATTGCTACGGGTGTTGCGACTCCAACCATCAGATCCACATCATCGGCAATATAATCTGCTATGATCTGATCCATAACATTGGGATCTGCATTACAATTGTCATTCTTAATCTCAATATTTACGCCTTTTTCTTCTGAGATTTCTCCCAAACGCTGCTGAAGATGGTCTACAATCTGATTCAATGATGCATGATCAACATAATTACATACACCTATGGTATATGAAGTCTCTGTTGCACCTTCATCTGATGCCTCTGTCGCGGTTGAATCATCTGTTGTCTCTCCTGACGAAGATCCAGCGCCTGATCCACAGCCTGCCAAAGAGACACACAGTGCCATACCCATAAGTATTGATAACATTTTCCTTTTCATAATGCAGCTCCTTCCTAAATGTGCTATTTGTTTTGAAACAGAAAAAATCCTGTCCCTGCTATATGCTGGGACAGGATCAAAAATAACTAATCCTGTATCAGACCACGAAAGATTAGCATAATTTTACCCTTGTGTCAAGTAATTTCTTCAGGGGTTAACAACCTTACCGAAATCAGGCTTAAGGGATGCACCACCTACTAATCCGCCATCAATGTTAGGCTTGGAAAGAAGCTCTGCAGCATTGGCTGCATTCATTGAACCGCCATACTGAATGCGGATTTCATCAGCTGTCTGCTGATCATATATCTCAGCCAGGCATGTACGGATCGCTGCGCAAACCTCTTCTGCCTGATCGCTGGTAGCAGTCTTGCCGGTTCCTATAGCCCAAATTGGCTCATATGCGATAACTACCTTCTTGGCGTCATCAGCGGATACCCCAACAAGGTCAGATTTGATCTGGAAACGGACGAAATCAATAGTTACTCCCATCTCGCGCTGCTCTAATGTCTCACCACAGCAGAGAATCGGAATAAGATCCTTCTCAAGAGCCTTTTTAACCTTCTTATTGAGGAACTCATCTGTTTCAGCAAAATATTCACGACGCTCAGAATGTCCAATAATAACATATTTGGCACCAGCATCCTTGATCATATCAGCGGATATCTCTCCTGTGTAAGCACCGCTGTCCTCTATATACAGATTCTCAGCTCCTACTCCAATATTTGTACCCTTTACAGCCTCAACAACCGGTACAATATCTATAGCAGGTACACAGAAAACAACATCTACATCATCGTTCTTTACAAGCGGAATCAGCTCCTTGGCTAAAGCAACAGCTTCAGAAGGAGTCTTGTTCATCTTCCAGTTACCTGCAATTATCTTTCTTCTGGCCATATTATTATCCCCCTATTACTTGTCATTTGCAGCTACTACGCCTGGCAGCTCCTTACCCTCAAGGAATTCCAGAGATGCACCGCCGCCTGTAGAAATGTGGCTCATCTTATCGCCAAATCCCATCTGATTAACTGCAGCAGCAGAATCACCGCCGCCGATAATGGTGGTAGCATCAGTATCAGCCAAAGCCTGGGCTACGGCCTTGGTTCCCTTTGCAAGTGTAGGATTCTCAAATACACCCATAGGTCCGTTCCAAACAACGGTCTTGGCATTCTTAACTGCATCACTGTAAAGCTCAATGGTCTTAGGTCCGATATCCATGCCCATCTTATCAGCAGGGATCTTGTCAGAATCAACCACCTCTGTTGCAATCTCTCCATCAATAGGATCAGGGAAGTGATCAGTAGTTACCGTATCTACCGGGAGCAAAAGCTTCTTGCCAGCCTTAGCTGCCTTATCAATCATCTCCTTGCAATAATCTATCTTGGTCTCGTCAACAAGAGAAGTACCTATCTCATTACCCTGTGCCTTAATAAAGGTGTATGCCATACCACCGCCAATTATAAGCGTATCGCATTTCTGAATCAGGTTATCTATTACATTAAGCTTGTCAGCTACCTTTGCTCCGCCCAGAATAGCAACAAACGGGCGAACCGGATTCTCAACTGCATTACCCAGGAAGTCAATCTCCTTCTGCATCAGATAACCAACTACAGCAGTATCTGCAAGTGCTGCTACACCAACATTAGAGCAGTGTGCCCTATGCGCTGTACCAAAAGCGTCATTAACAAAAATATCGCAGATTGATGCAAGATCCTTAGAAAATGCCTCACCATTTTTGGTCTCTTCGGGACGGAAGCGGGTATTCTCAAGGAGGATTACATCTCCATCCTGCATAGCGTCTACAGCAGCTCTTACGGCATCATCGACAACTACAGGGCTGGGCACAAACTTTACCTCCTTGCCAAGTAATTCGCTAAGACGCTCTGCAACAGGAGCCAAAGTCTTCGTCTTCTTATCCTCTTCAGTCTTAACCTTGCCAAGATGTGAGCACAGAATAATCTTGCCGCCGTCTGCAATCAGCTTCTTAATTGTAGGAAGGGCTGCAACAAGCCTGTTTTCATCTGTGATCTTGCCAGCAATAATCGGCACATTAAAATCGCAGCGGCAAAGCACTCTCTGTCCCTTGACATTAATATCATCAACAGTCTTTTTATTTAAAGCCATAATAACACCTCCAAAAATATGTAAAGGGTCCGGTCCTAAGACCGGACCCTATCAGGCCTATAATCGAATATTATTAAGCAAGCTCTGAGAAGTACTTGATTGTACGAACCATCTGAGATGTGTAGCTGTTCTCATTGTCATACCATGAAACAACCTGAACCTCATACAGATCATCGCCCACTTCGCTAACCATTGTCTGTGTGGAATCAAAGATAGATCCATGAGTCTCACCAACGATATCAGATGAAACAATCTCGTCCTCACAATATCCAAATGATTCATTAGCAGCAGCCTTCATAGCAGCGTTGATACCATCAACTGTTACGCCTGCCTTCTTAACTACAGCAGTAAGGATGGTTGTGGAGCCTGTAGGTACGGGAACACGCTGAGCGGATCCGATAAGCTTGCCATTGAGCTCAGGAATAACAAGTCCGATAGCCTTAGCAGCTCCTGTGCTGTTAGGAACAATATTAACTGAAGCAGCACGAGAACGACGAAGATCACCCTTGCGCTGAGGTCCGTCGAGAGTCATCTGATCACCTGTGAATGCATGGATGGTAACCATGATACCAGACTGGATCGGTGCAAACTTGTTAAGAGCATCAGCCATAGGAGCAAGGCAGTTTGTTGTACATGAAGCAGCTGAAATGATTGTATCCTCAGGCTTCAATGTGGTGTGATTGGTATTGAATACGATTGTAGGAAGGTCATTTCCTGCAGGAGCTGAGATAACAACCTTACGAGCTCCGGCATTGATATGCGCCTGAGCCTTCTCCTTAGAAGTATAGAATCCTGAGCACTCAAGAACTACATCAACCTTAAGGTCTCCCCAAGGGCAGTTGTTAGCGTCGGGCTCAGCATAAATCTTAATATTCTGTCCATCTACTGTGATGGAATCCTCACCTGCTGAAACTGTGTCAGCCTTCTCGTACTTACCCTGAGAAGAATCATACTTTAATAAATGAGCAAGCATCTTAGGGCTGGTAAGGTCGTTGATAGCAACTACTTCATAACCCGGTGCCCCAAACATCTGACGGAAAGCCAAACGCCCAATACGACCAAAACCATTAATTGCAACTCTTACAGCCATTGTCATTTCCTCCTTTGAAAAATGTACAAGTTATTACCTGTAGTATTTTATACAATCTTTACATATATTTCAAGTACAAGTTGCAAATCTTTCACAAATTTCCACAAAAATTTTACATTTTAATGATAAGACATTGGTTATTATATTGCCCGCCTTATACACCATCCGGTTGCTTTTTAATTTAATACCGGCTATTATGATAAAAGCTGCCAGAGGTTTCAGTGCAAAAATCACAGGTGATAAGATGTTATTTGATAATCATATGCATACATCATGGTCGGGAGACAGCGAAGCAGATCCTCATGATATGATCCAATCAGCAAAAAATCGCGGTTTATCAGGCATTACAATTACTGACCATCTGGATTGGGATTTTTCTGATATGCCTCATACCTTTGATCTGGATATAGAAAACTATTTCCCTTGTATAAAATCACTGGCAGAGGATGTATCTGATTCATCTTTTACCATGCTGACCGGGCTTGAACTGGGCCTGCAGACTCATCTTGCCGACAGACATCGCAAGCTTCTAAGCGAGTATCACCCTGATTTTGTCATCGGATCAATTCATCAGGTAGATGGAAAGGATCCATATTTTGATACATTCTGGGAGGGAAAAGATTACAAGAGTACCTATGAACGCTATTTTGAGATAACTTTAGACAACATCAGAGCATTTAGCGGCTTCGATTCACTGGGTCATCTGGATTATATATCACGCTATGGACAACAGGCTGCATTAAAAAACGCTAATAATACAGGCGAATCTGCCTTAAATTACGATGATTATAATGAATTAATTGATGAAATATTGTTATTTTTAATTCGTCACGACAAAGCATTGGAGGTCAATACCGCGCCCTATCGCCACAATCTGCCTGAGCCTAATCCTTCGCGCAGAATACTGCAGAGGTATCATGAGCTTGGAGGACGATTGATTACTACAGGTGCTGACGCCCATACTCCTTCAGATATCGCAATAGGGTTTGATACGCTTAAAGACCTGCTCAAAAATGCCGGTTTTTCTTCATTTTTTGTGTATAAAGAGCGAAAACCCATAGAGTACCCTTTATAACAGCATCAATCATTAGGCTTCATGTAGAATTTTCCAGCAAGCTGATCCGTCTTCATTACATTGATGAATGCCTTGGGATCGGCCATTCTCAACTGCCGCACTACCGCATCCAGATCTTCACTGGCTATTACAGTGTACAGCATGCTCCTCTTTTTTTCTTCATAAGTGCCTATTACATCCATCTGCGTTGCGCCGTGACTTGTCATTTCATCTATTATCATAGCCAAAGCTTCCGGCACATCAGTCACAATGAACAGCGTATTCTTTTTATATCGCTTATATGTAATATTAAGCACCTGTGTAGACACATACTGAAATATCATTGAATACAGTGCCTTGTCCCATCCAAACAGAAATCCATTACACAGAAGAATACATACATTGAATGCCAAAACATAATTCCATGCATCTATTCCATATCTTTCAGATACATATATTGCGATAAAATCAGTTCCTCCACTTGTAGCCCTTGCCTGAAGGCACATAGATATCGCACATCCGTTGATTATACCTCCGAATATGGATATTAGCAGCGGATCCTGAGTAATGGTATAAGCAGGCAAAAAATCTGTTAATACAGCCACTATAGCTATAGTGATCCCGGAAAAAATTGTAAACTTACGCCCTATCTTTTTAAATGCAACTACAGCAGGAAACAGATTAAACAAAATATACATGGGACCATAAGGCAGACTAATATTCAAAAATTCCCTGAAAACGCTCTGAATCAACAGTGTCATTCCGGAAAATCCGCTAGGAAGCAAACCTCCTGTATTAACAAAGGTCCTAAGATTGACTGAATATATAATACCTGCCAGCGTACACAGCATTATCCTTCTAAGATCGTTTACCAGAGGATTGCGTTCCTGTTCCATACTATCCCTCATCTAAAAATACAAGTTAGCCCGGCGGACTGGCGCCGAATTTGCAGGCGTCTTGGCGTACTTCTTAACAAAAAGAAAGAGGCAGGACACTAAACTCATTGCCCTGCCTCAATCATGTCGCGTAAAACTTTTTTGTTGGTTCGACCATGTTACTTGTCTTTACTTACACATATAAATACGCAAGCAATTATAAAAAAAGGGGGGTCTTCAAAAAATTTTTTAATTTTTTTATAATCCCCTAAACTTCCATAATAATGGGCATTATCATAGGGCGGCGCTGGGTCTCACGCCATACAAAATCCGACAAGGCAACCTTGACCTCGTTTTTTATTCTGCCCCAGTCCTTAATCTTCTGTTCTACCAGAGAATCTACCTTGGCCTCTAATACTGCCTGAGCCGCATCCATCAGATCCTCTGCGCCTCTTACATACACAAAGCCTCTTGAAACTATGTCCGGACCGGCTATGATCTCTCCGGATGCAGAATCCAGGGTCATTACTACTACTATTATCCCGTCTTCCGCCAGTCTTTGTCTGTCACGAAGGACAACATTACCAACATCGCCCACGCCTAAGCCATCTACCATTATGGCTCCGGTATGTACATTTCCGGTAACCTTGGCTCCGTTTGCATCTATGGACAAAACATCCCCGGAAGAAAGAACAAAAATATGATCATCATCATAGCCTATCTTCTTGGCTATAGCTGCCTGAGCCTTTAGATGTCTGAATTCCCCATGTGCCGGTATTGCGTATTTGGGCTTGACCAGAGAGTATATAAGCTTTATCTCTTCTATACAAGCATGTCCCGATACATGAACATCCTGGAATATCACATTCGCTCCACGCCTGTAAAGATCATTTATGACTCTTGATACAGCCTTTTCATTCCCCGGAATCGGATGAGAAGAAAATACAATGGTATCATTTGGCTTGATCTTAATTTTTTTATGGGTTCCATTAGCCATCCTGGAAAGTGCCGCCATCGACTCACCCTGGCTCCCCGTGGTAATCAGCACAGTTTTCTCATCAGGGTACTGCATTAGCTCGTCAGTCGATATCATTGTTTTCTCCGGTATCTGAAGATAACCAAGATCAGATGCCGTATTAATGATATTGACCATACTGCGCCCTTCCACAACTACCTTCCGTCCGTATTTATGGGCAGAATTAATGATCTGTTGAACCCGATCAACATTAGATGCAAAAGTAGCTATTACAATACGGGTGTCAGTATGCTCAGAAAAAATCTGGTCGATTTTACGGCCTACAGTGCGTTCTGACTCGGTAAAACCGGGTCTTTCAGCATTAGTAGAATCACACATCAGTGCCAGAACGCCCTTTTTCCCTATCTCCGCAAAATGCTGAAGATCAATCGCATCACCAAATACGGGGGTATAATCAACCTTAAAATCACCGGTGTGCACAACTATCCCCGCCGGAGTGTGTATAGCAAAAGCGGCCGCATCCTGGATAGAGTGATTTGTACGGATAAACTCCACCCTGAAAGGGCCTAAAGTAATGGACTGACCATATCGAACGACCTTACGGCGAACATTAGAAGACAAATTATGCTCGGCAAGCTTATGTTCTATAATACCAATCGTAAGCTTGGTGGCATAGACCGGAACCATAATCTCCCTGAGTACATAGGGCAGGGCACCTATATGGTCTTCATGACCGTGCGTAATAAAAATACCCTTGACCTTTTCCTCGTTCTCCAGCAAATAAGAGATATCAGGAATAACAAGATCTATTCCCAACATATCATCTTCAGGAAACGCAAGACCACAGTCCACTACTATAATAGTGTCCTGATACTCAAAAGCCGTAATATTCATTCCAATCTGTTCAAGTCCCCCCAATGGAATGATCTTTAGCTTGTCCTTATTTTGTTTTGCCAAATTAAAAAAACCTCCCTTTTTGTTCAGTTGTCCTAAACTGCAAGAGATGTGTCTTCCAAAAGTTCATCAAAGATCCCCGAAAGGATATTTAATGTCTTTTCGTCAACAACCTCTTCATATGTCACATCAACATCATCATCCTCTATAACTCTTAAAATGTGAGCAAGAGCAGTCTCGTCCTCCGGATGCTGATCTGTAACCAAAAGAAATCTGTCTTCCCCGAACTCAGTTTCTTCTAATACATAATAACTGGTTATCTCGCCTGAATTAATATCGGAAAAATCAATTCGTTCCATACCACCCCGCACTGTGTGCATGATCTAAAAAATCCTGTAATATTACCTTCGCAGCAACTTCATCAACAATACTATCCCATAGGCTGCGCTGTATACCTAACTCCTGCATCAACTCTTTGGCCTCAACAGTAGTCAGTCTCTCATCCCAAAAAATAATAGGAACTGATATCCTAAGCTTAAGCTTCCCGGCAAATTCAAGCGTCTTAGTGCACCGTTCCCCCTGGCTGCCGTCAATATTAACAGGCCACCCAAGAACTACGCCCGAAGCATCATTAACAGATACTAAATCCGATATTCTAGAAAGCGTAGTCCTAAGCTTATCAGGCTTCTTCCTTCTGACAGTCTCAAGGCGGCCGGCAGAAAAGCCAAGCTCATCACTGACTGCAACACCTACTGTACGACCTCCAAAATCCAGACCTAAAAGACGCCCCTTAAATATTTCCGCGGGTATATAATGCCCTCTGGAATCATTTCTGCCATCCATTTGATCTTACATAGGATAAAAGCAGTTCTTCCACTATCTCATCACGATCTACCCGCACCATAAGACTCCTGGCATTATTATGACTGGTGATGTATGTAGGATCCCCTGACATAATATATCCCACGATCTGATTAACCGGATTATATCCTTTTTCGCTGAGAGCGGCATAAACATCCTCTAAAATCTCATGAACGCCAATCTCGTTCTCTTTTTCAACTTTGAAATATTGTGTATTTGTCAGATCATGCATTGGTAACCCCTTCCTACACAAAAGTATTACACTCGCCACATACTATTCTACCTATACTACAACATTTTTGCCAACTTGTAAAGGATACCATTTTTAAGCACTTGACATACACCCTAAAAAATGATATAAATGTCAAGTGCTTTGCACAGGGGTATAGTTCAGTTGGTAGAACGTCGGTCTCCAAAACCGAATGTCGTGGGTTCGAATCCTGCTACCCCTGTTTTTTGTTACAATAAAAAGAATTTTTCTGAACTTTTTTATTTTGTAGGAAATGCAAGGCAATTTTCTACAAAAAAGCCGGAGGCAAATTCCTCCGGCCATAAGGTACTTCCTAAGACGAATTACAACTGCTGAATCCCGGCAGTAAGAGAAGGAACCATCTGTTTCTTTCTGGATACTACTCCGGGCAGAGTCGCCATATTCCCTTCTTTTAATACACCATCTCCGAAACCGTTCCCAATAACATTTTGTGCATGCTTCCCGGAATACAGAACCTCTGATTCCTGCTCTATAACATTTGTCAACATGACAAAAATCATATTGATCGACTTTTCAGAAATCGCTTCTTCAAGGACTTCTGCAATACCAGGTGCAAGCTTATCTATCTGGTTCTTGGATACCACACTAACCTGCGATACCCCAAACTTTATATCACCTTGTGAAAAAATCTTAAAATCAGTAAACAGAATCTCCTTAGGTGTCTTGTCACCAAAATCACTTCCGGCTTCAAACATAGACATCGCATGTTCTTCGTAGCTGATACCAATAAGCTCTGCCAATGCCTTGCCTGCTTCAATATCAACCGGTGTACAGGTTGGGGATTTGAACATCAATGTATCCGATAAAATGGCAGACAGCATCAACCCCGCAATCTGAGGTTCAATTTCAACACCCGACTCCTTGTACATATGGTAGATAATGGTATTCGAACAGCCCAAGGGTTGATTCCTGAAGAAAACAGGAAGATTCGTCTGGTGTCCGCCAATACGATGATGATCTATAATCTCCAGCAACTCAGCGTCTTCGATACCATCAACAGCCTGTGAAAACTCATTATGATCGACAAGTATAATCTGCTTCTTGTGCATTTCCAGCAAATGACGCCTGGAAAACATTCCCACATATTGATGCTTGTCATTTAAAACAGGGAAAGAACGATGTCTTACTTTTGCCAGGGTATCAGTTATCTCATCTATATAATCATCCTGGAAGAATGTTATCAGATTGTCCTTAGTCATAAAATATTCTACAGGAATACTCTGATTAATAAGTCTGGCAACAGTAAATGAATCAAACCTGGTAGTAATTAAAACACAGTCTATCGCCATTGCTTCCTCTATGACCTCAGGAGGAAGGAATGTCTCCGCAGTGACTATCATACATGAAGGCTTTTTAGCCAGGGCAACCATCTGCCTTTCTTCAACATTGCCTAATATAACCAGGTCGCCTTCTTCAATGTATTCACGCATGGTGTCGTGGTTGCCTGCAGCAACTACAACCTTACCGCTATCGAAAACACCGGTTCTGTCACCGGTAACAAGGGTTCCCTCAATGGTATCTACTATATTGCCATATGGTGTTCTGGCTCTTGATAACTCACAGTTATCAATCATATCCATGTAAGTCCGGGCAAGGTCACCATTAACAATCATTCCATCAAGGTGGTCATCATCTCCCAGAACAGGAAGAGCAACGACCTTTAATTCCTTCATAAGCTCCCATGCTCTTTTTAATGATAATCTTCCCTTTATACCAACGGTATGACGAAAATCACTATCTTTGATCTGCGCTCCAACATTTCCAACAAACTCTGGAAGCTCTACTCCAAAACGCTTTAGCACATACGAAGTCTCACCATTTAAATCTCCGCAGCGCTTAGGAACATATTCTACAGTTCCATCGCTCAATTTGTTCTTGAGATTCGCATATGTTATAGCAGCACAAATAGCATCAGTATCCGGGTTCTTATGACCTATAACCCATACTTGTTTTACACCCTTCATAACGCATCCCCCATTGAATTACATTATGATCATCAAAAATGCAACACCCAATCCAACATCTATTATTGTTAAAACAAGAGTTATAATCCACCAGCCACGAAGCTTATTGAAGCGTTTTACTGTCTTCTTTTCATCCTCTTCACTATGATCCTGGCTCTGAATAAAATCCTGAAGGTTGCGATAAATCTTCACATCCTCTGAATGGATTTTCTCGGAAAGTTCATCCTTCATCCCATCCATCTGACGACTAACACCATTCAACGATTCGGAAAGTTTTTTCTCCTGAGTAAGCATGGAATTAGAAAGGAAGCTCTTCTGATCCGAAAATACCTCATCAAATGACTGGGTAGCCGACTCTGACTGCTTCTCGATTATTTGCTCCAGCTTGTCAGATATCGCTGTAAAAATATCCTCCATCCTCTTAGCCTGACCGTCTATGCTGCTGGTCAGTGCTTCAGTATCAAATGTGATCTCCTGCATCTCTCCAGGAAGCTGCTCCGGAAGTCTGGCCAATTGATCAGATATCCTCTGCCCCAAGTCATCAAAATCCTTATCCAGGATCTCTGACAAACGATTAACCTGGTCTTCTATATCAGCAGCGTAGTCACCAGTTTCCTGACGGCTTCTTAACAGTTCATCCTCTAATTGTTGATTCTTATCAGTAAGCTCTGCCAGGGTTTTCTCAAGATAATCAACCCGTTCCTGCTTGTCATCTATCAATTCCTGGAGCTGACGGGTTTTGTCCCTGAAGGAATCCATCTGTTTCTCGAAGGCATCATCCCTGGGCTCACCTGCCGACTCCCTCCTGGGAGCGTAGTCATAACCTCTATCACGAGATTCTTCATAATCATTGAAATCCCTGCGAAGATTCCTGTAGCTGTCATTACGATAGGGATCTTCTCTGTATGTACGACGATACCTGTCATCACGATATCTGTCATCGCGATACCTGCCATCACGGTAATCCATCCTCTCCGGCTCCCTGCCGTATGAAGAATTATCCGCATAATCGTTATCAACACGGCGTCTTTCATCCTCATAGGGATTATCGCTGCGAAATCCTCCGCCATCATAGCCATTATCACCATGATATCTGTCTCCATAACCGCCTTCCTGACGATAATGATCCTCTGGCTGTGAATGTTGTCCACGACGGTAGTCATCCTCACGATACTCTGTTCGACCTCCGTCATTGCGGTCATAACGCCTGTTAGTATCCGAATCGTACATGATAAATCTCTCCTCCTACGGTGCTGTCATTTCCTCTTGTGTTCAATTGATTCACAAACCACAAGATATAGAGTAATTCTACCATTTTATATATGCTTTGTAAACAAAAAACCCCGGCCTGACCGGGGTTTTTTGTATTTTAGAGATGTCTTAAGCATAAGAATCGGTGTCTGCGAACCTGATTTATGCCTGAACAACACCATTAGTCTGCTGAATAAAGAGTAACCAGCTTCTCCAGATGCTTACGATAAGCCTTATGATCAGCCTCATTCTTCTCAAAGAGTCTGGAAGCCTTATCCTTATCAACCTTCATAAGAGATGCATACCTTGCCTCACCCTTAATGAATTCCTGGAAGTCGCCTGTAGGCTCCTTGGAATCAAGCGAGAATGCATTCTTGCCCTCTTCTGCAAGAGCAGGATTGTAGCGGAAGTTGAACCAATATCCGGACTCAACTGCGAGCTTCTCTTCTGTCTGAGCCTTGCTCATACCCTTGCGGATACCATGATTGATACAAGGAGCGTATGCAATGATCAGTGAAGGACCCGGATAAGCCTCCGCCTCAGCGAGAGCCTTAACTGTCTGGTTCATATCAGCACCCATAGCAATGTGAGCTACATAAACATAACCATAAGTCATAGCAATTCCGGCCAGATCCTTCTTCTTGGTCTCCTTGCCGCCTGCTGCAAATTGAGCAACTGCAGCCGCAGGTGTTGCCTTAGAAGACTGTCCGCCTGTATTAGAATAAACCTCAGTGTCATATACCATAACATTGATGTCTCTTCCTGATGCGAGGATATGATCTACACCGCCAAATCCGATATCATATGCCCATCCGTCACCACCGAATACCCACTGTGACTTCTTGGACAGGAAATCCTTCTCCTTGAGGATAGCCTTGGCTCCATCACTGCCATCTGCCTCAAGAGCAGCAATAAGCTTGTCAGTAGCCGGACCATTCTCAATACCGCTGTTGTATGTATTCTTCCACTCTTCAACAGCACTCTTCACATCGCCTGATGCGTTCTCGCAGAGAACCTCAAGCTGCTCTGCAAGTCTCTCACGAATTGCCTTGGAGCCCAAAAGCATACCATATCCAAACTCAGCCGCATCCTCAAACAGGGAATTAGACCATGCAGGACCGCGTCCCTGCTTATTGATGGTGTAAGGTGTTGAAGGTGATGAATTACCCCAGATTGAGGAACATCCTGTCGCGTTGGCAATGTACATACGATCACCAAACAACTGAGTCAGAAGCTTAGCATAAGGTGTCTCACCGCATCCACCGCAGGCGCCTGAGAACTCAAGCAACGGCTGCTTGAACTGTGAACCCTTAACTGTGTTCATCTTAAATTTGTCAAGAACCTCTTCCTTCTCAGGAAGTGTAACACCATAATCGAAGTACTTCTGCTGCTCCTCATTTGCCTCGAATGAAGCCATAGACAAAGCCTGAACCTTATCAGGACAAACATTAGCGCAGGAACCGCAGCCTGTGCAGTCATATGAGGAAACAGTAATAGCGAATTTGTATCCCGGCATACCAGTCATATCCTTCATCGGCATACCCTCAGGTGCAGCGGCTGCTTCTGCCTCTGTCATAGCTACCGGACGAATTGCTGCATGCGGACATACATATGAGCACTGATTACACTGGATACACTTGGTAACATCCCATACAGGAACATCTGTAGCCACGCCTCTCTTCTCATGAGCGGCTGTACCGCTGGGTGTGGCACCATCAGCGTACTTCTTGACAACTGATACAGGAATGGTATTACCCTGCTGTCCGTTAACCTTAGACTGGATATCGCGAACAAAATCCATAACCTCAGCACGATCCTGACGAAGCTCCTTCGAAAGATCTGTATCCTCGGCATTCTTCCAGCTATCCGGAACATCTACCTTGATAACTGCGTTGGCTCCGGCATCAATAGCATCGTGATTCATCTTAACGATGTCGTCACCCTTCTTGGAGTAAGAAGCAGTTGCGGCATCCTTCATAAGCTGTATAACCTGCTCAGCAGGGATCAGCTCTGTAAGCTTGAAGAAAGCTGACTGAAGAACTGTATTAATACGATTGCCAAGACCGATCTCTTTACCGATCTTAACACCGTCGATGATGTAGAAGTTGATATTATTCTCGGCAATATAGCGCTTAACCTGGCCAGGAAGCTTCTCGTCCAGCTCGTCTACAGACCACTGGGTGTTAAACAGGAATGTACCTCCGGGAACAAGATCCTGTACCATATTATATTTGTTAATGTACGCAGTACAATGGCAGGCAACGAAATTAGCCTGGGAAATAAGATATGTTGACTTGATAGGAGTATGACCAAAGCGAAGGTGGGAAATAGTTACACCACCTGACTTCTTGGAATCATAATCGAAATATGCCTGTGCATACATGTCAGTATTGTCGCCAATGATCTTGATAGAATTCTTATTAGCGCCAACAGTTCCGTCTGCGCCCAATCCCCAGAACTTGCATGCAGTAGTTCCCTCAGGAGCAGTAACCGGAGTCTCTGTGCGAGGAAGAGAAAGATTAGTAACATCATCAGTAATAGACAATGTAAAGCGAGGCTTATCAGTATTGTGATAGCAAGCAATAATGTCTGCGCTGGTTGTATCCTTGGAACCAAGACCGTAGCGCCCACCAAACACTTCTATTGATTCAAACTTGGTACCCTTTAATGCTGCAACTACATCCAGATACAGAGGCTCGCCAAGTGAACCGGGCTCCTTGGTACGATCCAGAACGGAAATTCTCTTAACTGAATCAGGAATAGCATCTACCAGAGCGCTTGCAACAAACGGACGATACAGACGAACCTTAACTACACCTACCTTCTCACCCTTAGACATAAGATAGTCAATAGTCTCGTCAATAGTCTCGCATACAGAGCCCATAGCGATTATGATATGCTCAGCATCTGAAGCTCCATAGTAGTTGAACAGCTTGTAATCTGTGCCAATCTTCTCGTTAACCTTATTCATGTACTCTGTCACGATAGCAGGTAATTTGTCATAGAACTCATTACATGCCTCACGGGTCTGGAAGAAGATATCAGGATTCTGTGCGGATCCCATCTCACAAGGATGGTTAGGATTCAGCGCATTGGCACGGAACTCATCTATGGCATCCATGTCAACCATTTCCTTGAGATCCTCATAATCCCATGTCTCGATCTTCTGAATCTCATGTGATGTACGGAATCCATCAAAGAAGTTAATAAATGGAACCCTGCCCTTGATTGCTGCCATGTGAGCTACAGGTGTAAGATCCATCACCTCCTGAACAGATGACTCACAAAGCATAGCCACACCTGTCTGACGGCAGGCATAAACATCTGAATGATCTCCAAAAATGTTCAATGCATGAGACGAAATACAACGAGCAGAAACATTAAATACACCCGGAAGATTCTCACCGGCAACCTTATAAAGGTTAGGGATCATTAATAAGAGACCCTGGGACGCAGTATAGGTCGTAGTCAATGCGCCCGCTGCCAAAGAACCGTGTACAGTACCTGCCGCACCTGCCTCAGACTGCATCTCAGTTACCTGAACTGTCCGTCCGAAGATGTTCTTGCGTCCTGCAGTTGCCCACTCATCAGTGGCCTCAGCCATAACAGATGAGGGTGTGATAGGATAGATAGCAGCCACATCGGTAAATGCGTATGACGCATGAGCCGCAGCGTGATTGCCGTCCATGGTTTTCATAGCTCTTTTCATACTTTCTCCTCCTAGCTAAGTTTTGGAATCCGGCGTTATGATAACACCATAATACTGTCTGCCGGCAGTCCCCAACAGATTCATACATTCCATAATAAAAGTATTCTTATCAAAAATCAATAGTAAATCTATGTATTTGGTGATAATTTTTGTTAGAATATACTAAACCCCCACAAAACATATTAGGCCTGCAACTGCAATATACAGTAAAAAGAATCTGACTGCCCTTCCTAACACTTCACTTTCCTTCCCTGCAAGGCCTGCAGCGCCCGTTCCGATGGCTATTCCCTGCGGAGAAATCATCTTGCCTATACCAGCTCCTGCTACATTAGCAGCAGCTATCCATTCAGGGTTCAATCCCAATGACTGTGCTGTTTCCACCTGCAGTGGACCAAATAACACACAAGTAGATGTGCCTGAGCCTGTTACAAATCCCCCAAGCCCTCCTATCAATGGAGATATTAATGGAAATGCCGCACCGGTTGCTGCTACTAAAAACTCTGCTATATCCAAAGTCATACCACTATATCCCATAATCTTCGCAACCGACATAACAGAGCATATGGTAAGTATAGTATTTCTGTAACTAAATACTGTATTCTTAAGCACACCCAGCATGGTAACCGGGGAAGCTTTTTGTATAAGCCCGCCCAGTATCCCGGCGATAAAAATCATAACACCCGGGCACCCCAGCCAGTTAAATGTAAGTGTTCCTGGGTTGTCGCCCTGATAAACAGACACTACAGTCTTTACCCCCGAAAGCATATCGTGTATAGGAGGGAACAAATTCGAGGTGAACAGCAGCAAAACAAAAATCAAAATAAAAGGCGACCATGCAACAATCCCTTCCTTTACAGAAATCTCAAGGGCTGCTCTCTTTTGTTCTATTTCGTAATCCGGATTGGCGTTTTTATTAAAGATTCTTGCAGCAATTATAATGCACAGCATAGATATTATGGATCCGATTATGTTGGGAAGCTCCGGTCCAACATTAGATGCCACTATATACTGTGGAAGCAGAAAAGAAACAGAAGCAATTGCCGTAAGGGGAAGCATCCCTTTTAATGCCTTGATACCTCCGCCAACAATAATTACCATGAAAAAAGGAGACAAAAAAGTAAGCAATGCCTGAAGAAGGGAAGCATTGCCTGAAACCGTCAAAATTTGATCATTAAGTCCGGTTACAGAGCAAAGCGTCTGGGTCGGAACTCCCACAGACCCAAAACATGTAGGTGTCGAATTCACAACCAGACAAGCTACAACAGATGATAATGGATTGATACCTGCAGCTGCCATCATAGACGCCGGAATAGCTACTGCTGTACCAAAACCTGCCATTCCCTCCATAAAATTGCCAAATCCCCAGCCTATAAGAATAGCCAGAACTCTGGAATCAGATGAAATGCTTCCCAGCATCTGTTTTATGCGGTCCATAGCCTTGGTTTCAACAGTAAGATTATAAGTGAATAATGCTGACAAAATCACCAGACATATTGGCCACAATCCATTAAGTATTCCTTCTAAAATTGCACTTCCGGCAGATATAATTGGAATCTTCCATACTCCAATCCCAAGGATTACCGTAAAAACCAGAGTAAGGACACAGGCAATATGCCCCTTCATCTTTAAAAATGCAAGAGCAAAAATAAGCCAGATAATAGGCAGCATGGCAACAATAAAGTTTACTATCATAAAAGCCTCCCAAATATTCCTATTGTGGTACTCTACTCTATAATTCCGCCTGCAGCAATGCAATCATCTTCATAAAGTACTATCGCCTGACCCGGAGTAACCGCACGAACCGGTTTGTCAAAACACACCCGTATTCTGTCCCCTTCTGCTCCGGTATAACTAACCTGACAATACGCACCCGAATCACGGTACCTTATTTTAGCAAAATATGAAGCGTTTTCATCAAGCCTTCTATGACCCATATGGCAGATATTATTAGCAAATAATAAAGAAGTGTAACAGGACTCGTCGTCTCCCACATGAATGGTATTATTATCCGCATCAATAGAATTAACAAACACAGGCTTACCCAACGCCAGGCCTAATCCCTTTCTCTGGCCTATTGTATAAAAGCAAACTCCCTGATGCTTTCCCACTACAGTCCCGTCATCCGCTACAAAATCTCCAGGTTTGGAAAGCTCATCCTCACTTAGCTGCCTTTTTAAAAAAGCTCTGTAATCCCCATCCGGCACAAAACATATATCCTGACTGTCCTTTTTGTCGTAAACCGGAAGGGACGCTTTTTTTGCTATGTCTCTTACCCTGTCCTTGTTAAAAGTACCCAATGGAAACAGAGTATGCTCCAAATCATCCTGCGTTAGACTATACAAAAAATATGACTGGTCTTTTATGTCATCAACAGCTCTTTTTATCGTATAACGGCCACAATCCGTCCTTTTTATTATAGCGTAGTGACCGGTGGCTATATAATCTGCGCCCATACTTTGTGCTTTTGTGCGCATCACACCCCATTTGAACAGCTTATTACAGACTATGCAAGGATTAGGTGTCCTGCCATTAATGTATGAATTGCAAAAATAATCTACTACTTTTTCCCGGAACAAATCCTGAACAGGTAAAGTATAAAAGGGGATCGAAAGGAAAGCACATATTCTTCTGGCATCTTCCATTGCTGAAGCTCCGCAGCATCCAACATGTCCTGCTCTGTTACAAACCTCGTCATTATCCTCCCACAAACGAAGCGACACACCTGTAACCTCGTAGCCCTGTTCCTTCAGAAGGTATACACAAACTGATGAATCTACCCCTCCTGACATCCCTACTATTACTTTTTTTCCTCTGCCGGATATTATATTATTTTCAGACAATTGCTGCATTCCTCTGTCTTAAGACTTCATATGACATGACACCCGCAGCTACAGATGCATTTAACGATTCAATCTCACCCCTTACAGGTATAGACGCTACATAATCACATTTCTTTTTCACAAGGTCTGAAATACCCTTGCCCTCATCTCCTATCACGATTGCAAGCGGTCCTGTAAGATCAAGATCATAGTATGAGCAACCATCCATGTCAGCACACACAAACCACAATCCATGTTTTTTTAGTTCTTCTATGGTTTTTGAAATATTGGTAACCCTTACCACCGGGGTGTAGAATATAGCACCTGCAGATGACTTTGCACACGCAGAGGTAAGCCCTGCCGCACCGTGTTTTTTTATAATAACTCCGTGTGCCCCTACTGTATTCGCCGTTCTGATTATCGCCCCCAGATTATGGGGATCGGTTATTCCGTCCAAAACAAATAAAAATGGATCTTCATTTTTTTCTGATGCATTATTCAATACATCTGATAATTGGCTGTATTGCCACTGGGATATATAGGCAATTACTCCCTGATGCTTACCTGTTTCAGAAATACCATCCAGCCTGTCCTTTGAAACAAACTTAATATCAATCTTTTGTTTTTTTGCTTCCCTGACTACTGTTTCCAGGTTGCCAGACAGCCTGCCCTCCTGAACAAATAATCTGTCTACAGGGATCTGCTGCCGTAATGCTTCAAGAACTACATTCCTGCCCTCTCTTATAGAATCTGACTCGCGCATCTATAAATCCTCTTTCATTCCCTCATATATCAGCTCTATCAGGCGATCCATCTGCCCGTTTAAATACAAATATCCTATAAGCGCCTCAAGACCTGTAGCCCTGCGGTAATCATGCATAGTGGAATTTTTAGCAGTAGAATGGCTTTTGGCATTCCGACCTCTTTTTAAAATATTTCTCTCATCTTCCGTAAGAAGGTTTTTTATTCTGTCTACAAATTCTGCCTGAGTTGAGGCCTTAACAATACTGCTTGTATATTTGTGCAATTCATTTGCCGATGTATTCATAGTACTAACAGCAACAGACCGAATCACAAGCTCAAATACCGCATCTCCAATATATGCTAATGTCAGCGGTGAAAGCATTGAAGCAGTAGTATTTTCTATGGAAAATCTTTTACAAATTTGTGAAATCAAACTCTCGTCCACAAAACACCCTCTCTTGTATCTTTTAACTGAATACCCCTGCTAAGAAGCTCGTCGCGGATCTGATCAGCTAATGCATAATCCTTCGCTTTTCTGGCCTCCTGCCTTCTGGCGATATAATCTTCGATTTCCTTGTCTAAAATTTCCTTCTCTTTTTTTAATGTTATACCCATTATATCGCAAAGCATTGATAACTGATCATACAACCCTTGCACAAAAGCTTTTGATGCATTTGATGTGTTGGAATTACAAAAACGCACCAACTCAAAAATTGCTGCTATGGCATCCGAAGTATTAAAATCATCCTCCATGGCTTCTTCAAACTTTTTAGTAAATCCCCCGGCCTGCTCTAATAATTCTTTTTCATCTTCGGTCAGCTTAGGGTTGTGTGAATTGTCACTGAGAAATTCCAGCTTATCTGCGCAGGTAGTTATCCTCTCCAATCCCGCCCTGGCTGATTCCATAAGGTCATCAGAAAAATTCAACGGACTGCGATAATGGGCTGACAGCATGAAAAATCTCAAAACCTGAAGATCATATTTCTCAGATATTTCCCTGACTGTAAAAAAATTACCAAGCGACTTTGACATTTTTTTGTGATCGATATTCAAAAACGCATTATGCATCCAGTAATTTGCAAATGGTTCTCCATTTGCAGCCTCGCTCTGAGCAATTTCATTCTCATGATGAGGGAATATCAAATCCTCTCCCCCCGCGTGAATATCAATTCTGTTGCCAAGGTATTCTTTGGACATTACTGAACATTCAATATGCCATCCGGGACGACCCTTTCCCCAGGGAGATTCCCAGAAGGGTTCCCCCTCCTTCATAGGCTTCCATAAAACAAAATCCAAAGGATCTTCTTTTAGATCACCCGTAACCTGGATCGTACGATGTCCAGCCTCCAGATCATCAATGTTTTTATTGGAAAGCTTGCCATAATCCTTAAAGCTTCTGGTACGATAATACACCGTCCCATCCTCAGTAACATATGCGTTACCTTTGTCGATAAGGGTCGCTATCATATCAATCATTCCATCTATTTCTTCTGTCGCCTTTGGATTGATGCTGGCCTCTAATATGTTAAGTCCTTCCATGTCCTGCCTGCATTCATCAATAAAGCGCTCTGCAATATCCTTTGCATCAACTCCCTCTTCAAAGGCACGATTTATGATTTTATCATCTATGTCCGTAAAATTTGAAACATAGGTCACATCATAACCTTTGTACATGAAATATCTTCTTACAACATCGAAAATAATCATCGGTCTGGCATTCCCAATATGAATATAGTCATATACTGTAGGACCACAGACATACATTTTTACTCTGTTGTCTTCTATCGGTATAAAATCTTCTTTTTTTCTGGATAAAGTATTATATATCTTCATTGTATTATTCTCCTACATCCCTGACATCCATTACAAGCACTCTGCGAATCATAAACTACACTGGAAGAATCGTAAATTGATTCCAGCAAACAGACTGCCTGTGCACTTATTCCTTCCTCATGCCCGGTAAATCCCAAGCCTTCCTCTGTTGTGGCTTTTATATTAACACGGGATATATCTGTATTTAAAGCCTCACTCAAGTTTTTTTTCATCATTGGGATAAATTCGGCAAGCTTGGGCTTCTGTGCTATTAAAGTTGCATCCACATTACCAACTACATATCCTTCATCCAGCAGCTTGCTTATAACTTCCTTCAGCAGCTTAAGAGATGATATCCCCTTATACCTGTCATCAGTATCAGGAAAATGAATGCCTATATCGCCTAATCCTGCTGCCCCAAGCAAAGCGTCCATTATCGCATGAGTAAGCACATCAGCATCCGAATGTCCCAATAATCCTAAATTATGTTCTATCTTCACACCACCCAGTATCAATTGCCGTCCTTCGACCAGACGATGTACATCATAACCAGTTCCAATTCTCATACTATCTTCCCAAAATCTGCACCGTACAAATTCAACAAATTCAAAATCATCAAAAAAATATTGCAATTGCGTCCATGTGCGTATATAATAGTTGTCGTTGTTTTTATCTTTTGACAACACAAGCTTCGCTAGCTCAGTTGGTAGAGCACTTCACTCGTAATGAAGGGGTCGTCCGTTCGAGTCGGATGCGAAGCTGTTCCACAAGCCCTTGTTTTCAGGGGTTTGTGTTTTTTTATTCGTCCACACCCTTACGCATTGCTGTTTTTTCACGAATTTTTCACGAATTGCCGTTTCCAGCCTTAAACATAACATCTGCCATAGCATTTGCAACCTTGAGCTGCTGCCTGGCATTGGTCATTGCATAGACATTTAATGTGGTTTGTATATCCTTGTGCCCTACCCACATCTGAACATCCTTTATATCCATGCCACTATGAACCAAAATACTGACACATGAGGCTCTAAGACTATGCAAGGTTAATGCATTATCCAACCTGTCATCCCTGCGAACAAGCTTTTTGAAAGACTTAGTTACATAGTCCGGACTATACAAACGACCATCTTCCCATGTAAAAACATAATCTGATTCCTCATATTGATCACCCATCATACTACGATTCTTTTTCTGATTTTCTCTAATAATATCCAGCTTTTCACTTATTACCGGAAGAATCGGATATTGCCGACAGCTTTCTGCAGTTTTCGTTCTATCCTTTGAAATTAACCGATCAGTGATCGTAACTGTATGTTCAATATGAAGCTTATTGTCTCGAATAGCCTTCCACTTTATACCAAGGATTTCTTCTCTACGCAAGCCATAATAGAGAGCTAATATGAACACAACCTCAAGCCTGTGTCCACTTATCGCTGATAAAAAAACATCAACTTCGTCAGCAGCAATATAAGCCTTTCTCCGAATATCCTGCGTGCGCTTCGGAGCCTTAATCTTTGCAGCTGGTGAAGCATTTATGTATCCCCATATAACTGCATCTTCAAGACTCATTCTCAGTACAACAGAAACATCTTTGATAGTTGTATTTGAATAGCTTCTTTTCTCACCTCTACCCACAGTGTATTCAGTTGTGAGCATATAATAGTAGAAATCCCTTATGTCCTCCGGCTTTAATTTTGCAAGAATAATTGGATGATCTAAAAAATAATCCGCAATAATCTTAACTCTGTACCTATAATTCTGATAAGTTGTTTCCTCTATAGCAGGCTTCTTATTCTCTAACCATTGGGAAATATACTTTTCAACAGGCATCCTATCCACATCACCGCTGTACTCAGATATATATTCTTCTAATAATGCATTCGCTTTACTCTTATTTCTGATACTCACAGGTATGTTTGTACGGATATCCTTTGTTGAATACCTACTTTTTCCCTCTTTCTCATCATCAACTAGATTAAGACGGATGAAAAAGTACTCCTTGCCTTTAATTGTTTTCTTAATAACTCTGCCCGATTGACATTTATTCATTATCCAACACTCCTTTCTCAGCGCCGGACATGAGTTATCAATTACTTGAACAATTATAGCATGACTCTAAATACTTTTGCACACTTTTTTTAGGTATCCTATACTTCTTTCCCACACGAATAGATTTTATCTCACCATTTCTAAGCAATCTATAAACCGTACTCCTGCCTACTGCAAGTAGTTTCATGCAATCAGACGGTAACAACACATCTGGAAATGCCGTGAAGCTTCTTCCTTCCATGTTTTCATGCGATTTCACAACCATATTTCTAATTCTTTCCTCCATAAACACACATTTTCTCCTTTCACACATTTAATACGGACCGCAATTCTCTGCAGACGAACAACAGTCCTTTTCACCAAATTTCAGCGCGCAGCTATAGCACTTCGTATACCAACAGTACTATAGCTCCGGGCTGAAACAACCCGAAATATCCCACAATCGGTCATCCGTATGACCGCATTGGACTCTCACCAGCTTTTCTCTTGCCTCCGTCAACAGGAGAAGTATCATTATCATAAGACAGCATCATCGCTTCCGGCGA
>CAJOFQ010000004.1 GCA_905233955.1 uncultured Lachnospiraceae bacterium | reverse complement strand
AGTAGTCTTCCATCTTCAGATTCAGGTGCACATATGAGTCAGGTTTTCGGTTGCTCAAGAGGCACACAGTCTCAACCCCCGTGGTAAAGGGAAAAAGATCAACCATGGCTATTCTCCTGACCAAATACCCATGCTCCATAAAAGTCGGCAATTCCCTGGCGAGACTTGTGGCCTTGCAGGAAATATATATAATATAATCCGTTCCATAATTTATGATCTTTGTAAGCGCCTTGGGATTAATTCCTTCCCTGGGTGGATCCAAAATAATACAATCAGGGGGTTCGGTCATGTCGTCAAGAACCTTTAATACATCTCCCGCAATAAAAGAACAATTGCTAATTCCATTATAGCTTGCGTTGCTTTTCGCAGCCTCAACTGCTTCGCTGACAATCTCTACGCCTGTTGCTTCTCTGACAGACTCGGATATAATCTGGGAAATTGTCCCTGTGCCGCTGTATAAATCAAAAACTCTGTCAAATGCTTCAACTCCTGCCCGGGATGCCTCGTCCTTAAGCCACCTTCTGACAAGGCTGTACAATTCCTCTGCCCCATAAGAATTAGTCTGAAAAAAAGAAAATGGGCTAATATTAAATGTCAATCCCAATAGTTTTTCCTGAAAAAAATCCCGGCCGTAGAGAATAGATGTCCCCTGGTCCTCGATAATGTCAGCCAGTCTGTCATTAACAGTGTGTAATACACCTGTTATAACCCCTTCGTAGTCAGACGACAGAATTGTATTCATCCATTCCTTTAAAAGACATTCTTCACTTATTCTGTCATTAAAAGAAGCATTTTGTGTGGATGTCACCAGATCTATTAGTATCTGACCTGTTGTATGGGCTTTTCTTATTAACAAATGTCTCAGATATCCCGTGTGGGATCTCTTGTGATAATAGGGAATATCCTTATCCTTGAAATACTCCAGTGTAAGCCTCTGGATATTCCTCATGTCCTCATCCATCAGCCTGCATTCCGTAGTGGATAATATATCATAAAATGCCCCTCTTTTATGCATACCAAGGGCAAGCTGGCCACCCTTTTTGCTATCTCCGAAGGTAAGCTCCATCTTGTTGCGATAACCCCTGGTATATGGGCTTCTTGCTATTCCCTCATAAGCACTGTTATAGATATCCTGACCTATCACGGGCGCCAAAAGCTGCTCTATTTGCTCCTGCTTCCATTTTAACTGCGTATCATAATCTACAGTCTGATACAGGCATCCTCCACACTGGGGATAATGACAACAAGGGTCGCTGACAGTTTCTGCCACAGATGGCTCCATGACTTCAATCAGACGACCCTCGTATCGTTCATTTTTCTTTCTGGTGATGTACAGCCTGATTCTCTGGCCTTTTAGAACATCCTTGACTCTGACCTTGATATGATCATCATTATCGCAAACATCAACAATACCTACATTGGGAAACAGTACCTTTTCTACAAATCCTGTTACTTCCTGATGTTTTTTGATCACACTAATAATCCTTTTTCTGTTACATTGTCTCTATCTTAATAAGTGAAGTATTGCCGGTCGCACCATTGGTAACACCTCCGGTAATAACAATTTTGTCACCCTTTTTCAAGTTAAATACTGACTCCGCAACCTTTTTTGCCCCGAAGAACAATACATCGGTAGATGGATACATCTCAGCCAGAATAGGAATAACTCCCCATGAAAGAGCCAGCTTACGCCTAGTCTCCTCACTGGTCGTAAGACCTATAATATCCATAGGCGGACGGAATCTTGAGACCATGCGGGTAGTCATACCTGAAAGTGAACTTGCGACTATGGTCTTTGCTCCCAGATCTATAGCCATGGAGCATGTGGAATGAGATATTGCATCTACTTCATTTTGAATCAGGAACGCATATTCATGGAAACGGCGCTTGTAATTGATCTCATTCTCAGTTGCTTCACAAATGGCAGACATAGTCCTGACTGCTTCCTCAGGATATGAACCGGCAGCGGTCTCCCCTGAAAGCATAACTGCTGAAGTACCATCATAAACTGCATTGGCCACATCCGAAGCCTCTGCCCTTGTTGGCCTGGGATTATGGATCATCGACTCCAGCATCTCTGTGGCAGTAATAACTCTTTTGCCCAAAAGGCGACATTTGGTAATAAGTTCCTTTTGAATAGCAGGAAGCTTCTCCAAAGAGATCTCCACACCCATGTCACCGCGGGCAACCATTACACCGTCACAAATCTCGCAGATCTCTTCAATATGGTCACAGCCTGACTGATTCTCAATCTTGGCAATGAGGTCAATATCCTTGCCTCCGTGCTCTGTGATGAAATCCTTAATATCGGCTATATCCTGACGCACCGACACAAACGAGCAAGCCACAAAATCAACACCCTGCTCTATTCCAAACAGAAGATCCGACTTGTCCTGCTCAGACAGGTAAACCTGTTTTAATACCTTGCCGGGGAAGCTCATGCTCTTTTTGTTGGATAACTCCCCTCCTATAATTACCTCAGTAATAATGTCATTTCCTTCAATGGCCGTAACTTTAAAATTCATCAGACCATTATTAAGGAGAATGGTATCACCTATAGACAGCTCTTTGGGAAGATCAGAGTAATTGACTGAAACTCTGTGCTCATCACCTTCGATTTTCTCTGAAGTAAATGAAAAAACATCCCCCTCATTCAATGTAACTCTGCCATTGACAAAGCCTCCAATACGATACTCCGGTCCCTTGGTATCGAGCATAATGGCGATTGGAAGATCTAATTCTTCGCGAACCTTTTTTATCCTGTCAATCTTGACCTGATGCTGCTCGTATGTTCCATGGGAAAAATTCAATCTGGCAACATTCATGCCAGCCAATGCCAGCTTTCTGATCATCTCCTCTGACTCAGAAGCCGGTCCGATTGTAGCTATGATCTTAGTCTTTCTCATATGATCCTCCCATCGTTATCATCCTCCTGATCAGAGGCATTTGTGGAATTGTCATCCTGCTGTGCAGGAGCGTCCATCATAACAAAATTAGAACCACTGACAGGCTCAGAAGCTTTCTCTGATGAAACGGTCTCTGAAGTCTCTTCTGAAAAGACTGGTTCTGAAACATCCTCTGATGAGACTGTCTCTGCCTGTACATTGATATCACGATCAAAATCCGGAATTCCCTTAATAGCCTTCAATGCCTCATACAGTGCTGCACAGGATGAGACATAATATGGATTCACATAGAACAAACCGACTATACCAAATGTTATAATGGACACCAACCACCATCCTATGAATGACAGATCGAACAGAAATGACCTCCACTTATTGCCATGCATAAGATATTTACTGGTATAAAAAACCTGCTCTTTGCTCATCTGGGGATATTCCGCCATAAGATAAGGTATCATCCTGTATTCATAGGATTTATAAATTCCCGGAATAACAAACAAAAGCGACCAGCCAAGGGTATATAAATCCCTCAAAAACATGTTTTTGACCTGGTTCCTGTAGCTGCGGTCAAAGCCAAAGCCCATGTCCCCAACCATTCCATCTGATGTCAGATTATGAATAAAGAATCTCTGGGTTCCCACAAAAAGCGGATTTTTGAAAAATACATCTACTAGAACTGACACCACAAGAACCACCGCAAAAACCAGGAAAAACAGCATTGCCAGGATTACAATTACCCCAAGCGCCATCCCTGTCCACCTGTTGGTGTTTCCAAAGGAATTGCCTATGGAGAAAGGATTCTCACCTTCTATGTAGCTTCCAAAATCATCCCCGATATTGTAATTGTAATCATCGTCAAAATCGAAGGCATACCCTTCCGGTCCGCGAATCTCATCCGGATGATCTAGGGAGGATGTACTCATGTTAACAAAGGGGTTAATACACAGCGTCAGGACTGAACTTACTGCCTTGCTCCCCTGCATTCCGCCTATCAATGAAATAACGAGTGCAACAAGTACAGCCTTCCAATAGTTTCGCTGAAAGCATACCCTTCCCCTGGCTTTAACCTGATTAATTGTCCACATAACAAACATCCTCCTATAATACTCGTGTCAATCCAGATCCTCTCCGGCAGAATGAATAACCTTTTGATACCAGAAAAATGAATCCTTGCGCCTGCGTGAAAAATCGCCCGTACCGTCATCATGACGATCTACATATATGAATCCATAACGCTTAGCGTACTGTCCAGTCCCGGCAGAAACCAGATCAACCGGTCCCCATGTGGTATACCCGATAAGGGGTACACCCTGGCCTATAGCACGCCTCATTGCCTCTACATGAGGCCTGAAATAATCTATCCTGTATGAGTCATGGATAGACCCGTCTTCCTCAACCTTGTCAAAGGCTCCAAATCCATTCTCAACCACCATAAGCGGAAGATGGGGATATCTGTCAGCCAGCATCTGCAGGGTATAAAGCAAACCATCAGGATCAATCTGCCATCCCCAGTCGGATGCCTTAAGATATGGGTTCTTAGCTCCGGTTGACATGTTTCCTGCTGTGGTCTGGGCATCCTTGTCAACTGTCACGCAATTAGACATGTAGTAAGAGAAAGTGTACATATCTACTGTGCCCTCTTTTAGTATCTCAGCATCGCCATCCTTAATGAATGATGTATCTATTCCGTTCTTTTCGAAATATGAAAAGATAAACGGAGGGTATTCTCCCCTGACCTGCACATCACCACAGAAATTGTTGACAAAATTGTCGTGATCCTGGCATGCCAGAATATCCAGAGGATTAGGTGTAAGAGGATATTCCGTAACATGAGCTATCATATTGCCGATCATAAAGTCAGGATTGATCTCATGGCCGAGCTTTACGGTAAGTGCTGATGCTATGAATTCATGATGAAGGGCAGTAAATGTCTTTTGAGGATCACTCTTAAGATCAGTTAACAATATTGGAGCTGTGGAATTGACATCCTCATCGTCTATCAGACCCAGTCCATATAAATTGCCGATGCCGCCCTCTCCCATGCACGCGATATTGATCTCATTGAATGTAAGCCAGTATCTGACCTTATCTTTGTAACGACGGAATACTGTATCTGCATATTTTACAAAGAGATCGACAGTCCTTCTGTCATAAAATCCATGATATTTAGTCACTATAGCCCACGGTATCTCATAGTGGCACAGGGTTACCAAAGGTTCAATATTGTATTTCTTACATTCATCGAATACATCATCATAGAACTTCAGCCCCGCCTCATTAGGCTCGGCGTCATCTCCGTTAGGGAATATCCTTCCCCAGTTAATGGATAATCTAAAGCATGTAAATCCCATCTCCGCAAACAGCGCTATATCCTCCTTGTAGCGATGATAGAAATCTACAGCCTCATGGCTGGGATAAAATGCCTCAGGGTCAGTTACAGGAAGGAATGTCCTGGGATGGTCCACATCACCTCCCAGCAGCATATCCGGAACTGATAAGCCCTTGCCGTCATCCAAATAAGCCCCCTCACACTGGTTCGCCGCTACTGCTCCACCCCACAAAAAGTTCTTTGGAAATGCCATATCCCCTTTACCTCCTTAATAATTACGAAAGCGACTCTACTTCGTCTACCAGCTTCTTCATAGCGTCTAAGGCTTCCTGCGGAAGGGCGTCATAGCCTTCGTTATCATCGCGGAATCCTTCAACAGCCGAAAGCCTTGATTTCATGGCGTTATCAAGAGCCTTGATGTAATCCTTGTCAGTAAGATCAGGTACAAAGCCATCCCATTCCATGATCTCAATATCTTCAAAAGGTCCCCACTGCTTGAATGAAGCACGATTCTCAACTACTGCTTCAAGGATTCCAAGGGTGTCTTCCTTTTGAACCTTCTTGTCCATGAAATCTCCGGTATTAACGATGTAGCATGCAACATTCTTCTCACCGATAAGCTTCTTGAACTTGTCGTAATCATGTGAAAGAGGATATGTTCTGAAAGGATTAGCATATGGTACTATGCGGATAGCATTAAGATCAGTACCTGCCTTGACTCTCTCTGCTGTGGAGGTCTTGGTAGCAAGGGTTGCACCCATAACAGATGCCAGAGCAGCGCCCTTAAGCTTTAATACCGGAGGCAGTGTAGGATCCTTCATGATCCAGAATATAGCATTTACCGGAGCATCAATCTTGTCAACCCTGTTAGGACTCCAAAGCTTGGATTTGATGGCCCGTCCATTACCATTTCTGATGTCCTCTGTAACTATCTGAATCTTGCCATCCTCGTCCATCGTAGCTGAACAGTTCTGTACAGTAAGCAGATATTCATTATCCGGGCAGCCTGTAGGATAATCATTGGTCTTGTCGAAATATGTAGGTTCCAGGGCTATTGATGAGCATGTGTCTGTATTGATAACAAAAGCATCGTCATGGAGCACCTTGATGGAAGGATACTTGCCATCATGCTTGGCATGTGTCAGTGTAGACTTGCCTGAACCTGACAAACCATAAACACTAGCTACAAACTTGCTGCCATCATCAAGGGTATACTCCTTCTGTCCGCCGTGGCAGGAAGCATAACCATTGCGGTTGGCAATAGCCCAGGCGATTGTAAGGGTACCCTTCTTGTGCTCACCAAAGTAACGCATACCAAGGATAGCTGCGCAGTTGTGATCTGTATCGAAATAGCAAAGTGTCTGGGGATCTGACAAGCATGAGTAATCTACATCCGGCAAAGCAATAGGAGTCCACTGAGGATCTGAGAAAATATAGATGTCAGGCTCGTTGCCATTTCCTACAGGCAAAGATTCGCGGTACATTTTGGCATATTTCTCGTTAATGTACTGGAAATTAAGCATCCAGTTATACAGCAGATTCTCTTCACCCTCCGGGATAAGCAGATGAGCTCTTACCATGAATTCGGGATCCAGACCGATAACACATTCAGCATGATACATTGTCTTCCAACGGCTCTCATATATCGCAGACATTACGACCTTATCGAGCTTTTCTTCATCCACACCGGGCTGACCCTTGATTCTTCTGGCTACAGCATAACGCCCTACTACAGCGCCATCGTTAAACAGAAGTACCTTGGAATCCCTCTCTAATCCTATTGTCTCAGCATCCTTTATAGGCATATCGGTAACTATGGTTCCAGGAGATTCACTTGCAAGACGATACGCCTCACGAAGCGTGTTGATCTTAATTACATTGTTTCCATAAAAAGGAGCTTCAATGATGGATCTTGTCTTTGAAAAGCCCACCTTCCCCTTTCCGATTTCACTAATGGGATACATTGCCTTTGTTGCCATAGTTAACCTCCTTAAATAGTTATGTTTTTAACCTCACCATTTTACTTTATTATTATAATCTTTGTCAATGAAAGGATACTGTATATGAGCAGGCTCTTATTTTACGGTTATTTTTCACACTTTTCTACATCTGGTAGTGCCCTTGCTAATATGCACAACTTATGGTAACATGGTGCAGTTGATTGTACATTTAAGCTATAAATTGAGGAGGTGTCCCATGCCCAAGACATCATTCAGCAAGATAACGGATGATATTGTCCGCCTTTCCAAGCTTGCAAAAGAGGCATCCTACATCGACCCAAAGTTATATAACAAGTACGATGTAAAACGCGGATTGCGTGATATAACCGGTGCCGGAGTGCTGGTGGGTATTACAAACATATCCGAAATCAACGCTTTTCGCGATGGACAGGATGGTGAGCGTATCCCCATTGACGGAGAACTATATTACAGGGGATATAACATCGAAGAGCTTATCCGCAATCAGGATTTTAATGACCATTTTGGTTTCGAAGAATGTACATATCTCCTGCTATTCGGAAAGCTTCCCAACAGGGACGAGCTGTCCGAGCTTAAAGACATTCTAAGCCGCTACAGGGTACTCCCCCGCAACTTTGTGCGTGATATCATTATGAAAAAGCCTTCTAACAACATGATGAACACGCTGGCCAGATGTGTATTATCCATGTACTCCTATGACGACAATCCCGACCGCACCGACGAGGCCAATGTCCTGCGTCAGTGTCTTGAGCTGATAGCCATGTTCCCTCTGATGTCGGTATACGGATATCACGCATACAGGTATTATCACAAGGGCAAGAGCCTTGTAATTCACAGACCTGTAAGCACTTATTCCACTGCTGAAAACATTTTACACTGTCTCAGACATGACTCCTATTTTTCACCGCTTGAGGCAAAGCTCTTAGATGTGGCACTGATTCTTCATATGGAGCACGGCGGAGGTAACAATTCCAGTTTCACAACTCATCTGGTATCTTCATCCGGAACAGACACATATTCCGCTATTGCGGCAGCTCTGGGTTCGCTGAAGGGGCCGAAGCACGGCGGTGCCAACATCATGAATGTGAAGATGTTTGCCGATCTGAAAAAGCATGTCCGCAACTGGGAGGATGAAGACGCCATTGCTGATTATCTGCGTGCCATACTGCACAAAGAAGCCTTCGATAAATCAGGGCTGATCTACGGTATAGGACATGCAGTATATTCCAAATCCGATCCAAGAGCCAGAACCTTCAAATACTTTGTAGGCCAGCTTGCAGCAGAAAAAGGATACGAAAAAGAATACAACCTCTATCGGACCGTAGAAAGGCTTGCTCCGCAGATAATCGCCGAGGAGCGCCGCATATATAAGGGCGTCAGCGCCAATGTGGATTTCTATAGCGGTTTTGCTTATCATATGCTGGGTCTTCCCATGGAACTCTACACCCCTCTGTTCGCCATAGCCAGGATCGCCGGGTGGTCAGCTCATCGAATGGAGGAGATCTGCCATGATGATAAGATAATGAGACCGGCTTATATGGCTGCTACTCCTCATCGCAACTACATTCCTATAGATGAGAGGTAATTTTTTAAGTATTTTCTTAAAATATTTGATTATTTCATTTACTTAGTGTAATATGGGGGTAATAACGCTTTAAAGGGGTGATTAAATGTCTGATACTCTCACGATTTTGGTCAGTGACGATTCCATTCTGGCCAGAAAACAATTAAAAGATGTAATTCTAAGACATTCTCCGGATGTTACTTTTGTTGAGGCTTCCAATGGACAGGAGGCCATTGATCTGTATCAGGAGACTCATCCGGACATGGTGTTTTTGGATATTGTCATGCCTAAAAAAGATGGAATAGAAGCCACCAAGGGCATCATTGCTATTGATGACAAGGCTGATATAATAATAGTTTCGTCTGTTGGAACCAAAATGCAGCTCAAAGCTGCTATCGAAGCCGGAGCCAGGGACTTCATCCAGAAGCCGATGAATCCGTCACAGGTTGAGAGTGTATTAGAATCGCATTTAGGGGGAAGATGATCTATGTTTGCACAGTTTTTTGGCAGCTATCTGCTAAATCACGATGCCGTCGCACCTAACGACTTGATAGCCGCTATCAGTATGCTTGCCGATACGCATATAAAGCTCGGGACTTTGGCCATGCATATGGGATATATGACAGCAGCAGAAGTGGATGAGGTTTGTTTTCTGCAGACCAGGGAGGACAAACGCTTCGGAGAAATAGCTCTCGAGCGCAATTATCTGTTTGACGAGCAGCTTGATGAATTAGTTAAGACGCAGATTCCTGATTATCTACTGTTGGGACAGACTCTGGTTGATATGGGATGTATCTCCAACAGCGAGCTGGAGGAGCTTATGGTGGGCTACCAGAACGAGAGCCAGCTCAACGAGGATTCTGTATCTAATGAGACTGCCGAAACAACCAGCCGTCTTTTAACATCCTTCTTCAAGGATGCCGGCAAGGAAATTTCTGAATACGAGCTCATGTATATGAATCTTGTGTTCAACAATCTGATACGCTTTATCGGTGAGGATTTCACTCCTCTTGCTCCTGTCGCGTGCAAGCAGTATGACATCAATTGCTGCGTTACACAGCGTATATCAGGTCCTATTAACTGCACATCCAGTCTGGACATGACCGAAGAGATAGCAATTGCTTTTGCTTCGCGTTATGCCAAGATGGATTTTACGGAATTCGACGAATATGTAGAGGCCTCTTTGGAGGATTTCCTCAATCTTCACAATGGCCTTTTCTCAGTTAACATGTCCAATATGTATTCTGAGGAATTGACGCTTGATCCTCCTGTTCAGGAAGAGGGACCGGTTTTGGAGCTTACAGACGATTCGTTTGTTATTCCTGTGATCTATCCTTTCGGGACTATATATTTGTTATTGACTATGTGATTTATGATACCAGTATATAGTAAAAGAAAAGGTCATGCCGGATGGCATGACCTTTTTTCACCTTATAATCAAATCCCGAGAAAATCCTCCACCACACTCTTCATAGCCTCCACATCACACTGTGTATCATGCCTGATTGGTGCTTCTTTTATCTCCTGAATTGCAGGAGGTATATCCACTCCGGTAACCTCATAAAGTGTATCCGTAAGCTCAATGTCGCTCTTTGAAGGATCATCCCTGTTAATAGCCTTCATTACACTTCTGGTGAACTTATAAGGACTTGCAGTCGAAGCTATAAGAGTCTTTTTAGTGTCACCCGTCTCTTTGCGATATTTGTCATAAACACATGCCGCAACTGCTGTGTGCGGATCTAAAACATAGTTATCTGATTCAAATATCCTGTTTATGGTATTCAAGGTCTCTTCTTCAGACGCGTAGTTACCATAGAAATCTGATAATTTGCTTCGCATATTGGTAGTAATCTCATATTCTCCTTCATTGACAAGCTTATTCATCAAATCCCGGTCCATTGTATCGTCTTCACCCGCAATCTTATATATAAGCCGCTCAAGATTACTGGACACAAGTATGTCCATTGAAGGTGAGCTTGTGAGGACGAACTTGCGATTCTTGTTATATATTCCTGTGGAGAAGAAATCAAACAGCACCTTATTCTCATTAGATGCACATATTAGCTTATCTATTGGAAGCCCCATTTGCTTGGCGTAATATGCAGCAAGTATATTACCAAAATTTCCTGTAGGAACCGTAACATTTATAAGCTCGCCATCAATTATTTCTTCGCTCTCAAGCAGTCTTACATAGCTGGCCACATAATAGACAATTTGAGGAACCAATCTTCCAATATTTATAGAATTAGCAGAGGAAAAAGAAAATCCGGCTTTATCCATTTTTTCTTTTAAGGCTGTATCGGAGAATATCTTTTTTACCCCTGTCTGAGCCTCGTCAAAATTACCATGGATCCCCACAACAAGGGTGTTATCACCCTTTTGAGTCAACATCTGCTTTTCCTGAATTGCACTGACTCCGTTTTTAGGATAGAACACAACTATCCTTGTCTGTTCCACCCCTGCAAAGCCCTCCAGTGCTGCCTTGCCTGTGTCTCCGGAGGTAGCGGTAAGTATGACAATATCATTTGAAACATTATTCTTCCTGGCAGAGGCTGTCATAAGATGCGGCAATATCGAAAGTGCCATATCCTTGAAGGCAATTGTTCTGCCATGGAACAGTTCTATATAAAAGGACGAATCCGCCTTTCGAACAGGAGCTATCGATGGATCGTCAAATTTACTGTCGTAGGCTCTGTTAATACAGCTTTTTAGCTCCTCTTCTGAAAAATCCGTAAGAAAAAGACTCATTATCTCATATGCTATCTCCTGATAGCTCTTGCGGCATAAGCTTCTCCAACTGTTAGCATACTTCGGAATATATTCCGGTACATACAGCCCTCCATCTGCTGCCAGTCCCTGCAATATTGCCTCGGAAGCTGTGGCTTTATTATTTTTGTCCCTGGTACTTACATATGTCAAACCCATACTCTTCCTCCAAAATGTATTGTTTCACCGACCATAAAAAAGTAATTTATGGTATTGCATATATTTTTCAATAATGGTAACTTTATGTTATAGGATATTCCTTGTATAGTGTGTGTATTGTGTGAGTGTGTGATAATGGCAAAGCTTGTATATTCTTATCATAATAAAAAGCGTACTGTTACTTCCTTTAAGAGCCTCTGGCGTCACCAGCTTTCCAGAAAGTACTATTTCCTGGTGGACAGCGATGGCAATCTTGGGATAATCGAATACTATACCCGTTTTATCAAATTCTTAGATACGCCCCGTCCCGGTGAATATTTTGAGAAGAATAATGATTTCTCATTTGCGAAGCGACTTCTGGACGACCACAATCACCATATACGCCAGCTAATGCATGATGCCAACCAGCAGATAAAAGTCGAATGCGACACTCCCGATCATACAGGTGAATATGTCGCCATGGCTGATATTTTGGAGCGCGCATTCATCATATATAAGGGTCAGCAATTCTTCTAGTCTGCAAGCTCACTGACGCACCATCACACCAGGCTTTCATGACAGATCCGTAAGTCCAACCTTTCTTCTTACCTTGCGAAGGGTCTTTGTGGCTGCACGGCGTGCTTTTTCATCATTACGCTTTATACACTCTTCTATGTATGTTTTGTCAGCTAAAAGCTCCTCATACTTTTGCTGCAGGGGAGTTAATTCGTCTGCAACTGCCTCCCCTACTGCCAGTTTGAAATCGCCATATCCCTTGCCCTGGAACTCTTTTTCGATTTCCTCTGAGGATTTATCTGTTACACTTCCATATATTTCCATGAGGTTACTGATACCAGGCTTGGTGTCAGGATCATACCTGACCTCGGCGTCTGAATCCGTTACTGCCCTCTTGAATTTGCGGATTATTGTATCCCTGTCATCAATCAGAAGAATTGCAGCATTCTGATTCTCATCGGATTTTGACATCTTCTTGGAAGGATCGGCAAGTGACATTACCTTGGCGCCATTCTCTCCAAAATACGGTTCGGGAACTGTAAAGACATCTCCATACAGGTTATTAAAGCGCTCAGCAATATCCCTTGTTATCTCCAGATGCTGTTTCTGGTCAATTCCAACAGGAACCACAGCCGCCTGGTACAACAGTATGTCAGAAGCCATTAATACAGGGTATGTGAAAAGACCCGCATTAACATTATCTTCATGCTTTTGGGCCTTGTCCTTAAACTGTGTCATTCGTGACAGTTCACCCATGTATGTAAAGCAATCCAGAATCCATGCCAGCTCGGCATGAGCGCTTACATGCGACTGAAAATACACACAGTTTATCTCGGGGTCTAAGCCTGCCGCAACATACAGCGCATAAAGCTTTTTTGCGTTCTGCCTGAATTTGACAGGATCCTGGCGCACTGTAAGGGAGTGAAGATCCATCACCCCATAATAACAGTCATATTCCTCATGCATTTTTACCCAATTTTTTAAAGCTCCCAGATAATTGCCTAGTGTCAGGCTGCCAGTAGCCTGCATACCACTATACAGTATCTGTTTATCATCAGACATCTTGATCTCCTCTTTTTGCAATGTATAAAACTATTCCTGAATGAAATGCCTATGTATTAGCTGCACGCTGCTGCCTTTTTATCCTTTTATATATTTTTACCAGAGGCATTTCATCGTTATGTAAAATATGTTTTCTAATGTAGGCAAAGGTTTCGTCCTCACCCCGTGCAGCCAGCATTTTCAACATGAACTCCAACTGTTTTCTGGTCTTTTCATGAAGCAGATAATGTTCCCTGCCCTTATTGTAGTATCTCCATGGATTTTTTGATGTATAACTGCTGCCCTGATAAACCTTGCAAGCCGCCATACGGTCAGCAAACATCTCCACAACATACTTTACAGGCATCTGGGTGCCACATAATGGATGCTCCCTGTCTTCTTTGTTCAGATTATAATCAATCCAGTATTCCAGGTGATGACGGTTCCGTCCCTTATGATGCAGCCATGCCAGAGATTTGCCTGTGGCCTCACGCTCCGCATTATTCGGACTCCTGTCTCCCTGATAATACTTGACTCCTACCATGAATTCCGTAGGAGAATATTTTGTAAGATCGTGCGTTAGCCCCTGAAAAAAAAGCCCCATCTCAAAGCAATGCTTTCTAACCAGATTCCTGTGATTCGTAATTGTCATAAAATGACGATAAGCGTTTAAGATTATAATTTCAAGGCTCCTTTCCAATGAGTATGGTTATAGTTCCTCCCGGAACCGCACAATATCCCTGATCCTGCATAGGCTCTTCATCAGGCATCCATTCATTAAGGCCTGAGTTAGTCACAAAATACCATTTGCGATTCTGCCTGAGCCTGGGAAGTGCAAAGGATTCCTCGCCATAGTAGAAATTGAAACAGACCATGACATCCTCTTCTTCGGGATCCCTTCCATACGCAGAATTGTACAGTATACCGAGCGCCTTTTTTTCCTCTCCGATTCCCATTATCCACGGCTGTCTGCCATGATAAGACAGATCCGGCATGCCTGTGTGCTTATAATCATTCATCTTCATGGGAAGGGGATTAGACAATATGCTGTGTTCCCGTCTGAACTTGATAAGATTAGCTACATATTTGGCCAGCTCCTTGGGAAGCTTCCTTCTGGAATATGTAACCCATCCAACTTCATTGTCCTGACAGTATGGATTATTATTGCCAGACTGAGTATTTCCTGCCTCGTCTCCTGCCATTATCATTGGCACTCCCTGTGCAGTAAAAACAGCACATAGCGCAGTCCTAACCGCTGTCATACGGTTGCGGTTTATGATGCGATTCGCTGTCTGACCTTCACATCCGTAATTATGACTGCAATTGTAATTGCTGCCATCACAATTATCCTCACCATTGCCGTCATTGTGCTTTTCGCCATAGGAATAGGCATCCCACAAGGTAAAGCCCGTATTACTGGCAGCATAATTGACAAAGGAGTAACCATTACCCTGTCTCCTTAAATAATTAGACAGCTCAGCTATACTGCCGTCCAGGTGATTCTGGAGCTTACGGAGCGGATAAATAAATTCATCATTGGTCACAAACAGATGCGCAGGCTGTGATTGTGACATCAGAACCTCTTCAGGGAAATTATCATAAAAAATCTTGGTCTTGCCCAAGAATGCATCTTCTGCTATCTGTTCAACCGGAAGACCCATACCCAGCAAATGGAATCCATCAATGTGGTATTCCATAACCCAGTATCTCAGACAATTTATAATGCGATCCTCCTTAATACCCGGTACAAAAGACATCTCCATGATAATCTCCATCCCGGCATTATGTATCGCTTCTACCATCTGCTTCATATGTATATCTGCATCCCTGGCACCGAAATATGATGCCTTGGGTGCAAAATAATCAGCCTTACCATATCCCCAGAAATTCGTTCCGATGGGGTCCTCAGCTACCATCATAGTCTTACGGTTCTCGTCAAGCTTGTAATGGAACTGGTATTTTATTTCTTCGAAGTCATATATTGGTAAAAATTCAAGGGAGGTAATCCCAAGCTCCTTCCACTGAGGGAGCTTTTGGATGATTCCCTTATAATTGCCCCTCTTGCCTGTACCCAAACCGTTCTGCATGGTAATTCCACGCAGATGGAGCTTGTAAAGTACCATATCCTGCGGAAGAATAGCCTTTCGAGTCTCCTTCCAGGTGTATTCGCCCAGACAGAATCCGCCATATACCCTGTAGTTAGATTTGGACCGGCTCTCATCCATCCATGTCTCACGGCCCACAACACTGCAGGCATATTCGTCCATGCAGATATCGCCGTCCTTCTCTAAAAGATAGCACAGCCTCTCCCAGGAATATCCGCTTATGCGAATTGAATAAACCCTGCCAATGGAATAATCTTCAGGAACAGCAATCCTGGCAGTCTGCTTTTTGGAGTGTCTGTCATATAACAGAATAAACGCCCTCTGATCTGTCTTAGTCTCAAAGGTAAATTCTGCTATATTATCCTTAATTATTGCGCCAAATCTCGTAAAATGACCGATTGTTATCTGTTTTTTCATAATACAACCGCCTCTCTAGTGCGCATACACGAGACCCATTATAACATATTATTTCTCATTTTTTAATCATACATTGCTTTTTTTTATGGTAACAGGTATCATATGAGTACATTTTACTATGCAGCATGTCCGAAGGGAGCTATTATGCGTTCAAATGAAGAGATATTTCCTGTTGATGAGAACGATACCGATGTGATGGTAACCATCACTTTAGACGATGATTCAGAGATGGATTGTGAGATAGTAGTCATTTTCGAAGTAGACGGAAGCGACTATATCGCTCTGATGCCTGTAGATGACAACGGCGATTTTCTCGAAGATCTTGGTATTTTGCTCTACAGATATTTTGAGCTTGAGGACGGAAGCCCTGTCATTGATAATATCGAATCAGACGAGGAAGCACGCCTGGTGTCTGAAGTATTTGAGGAGCTGGTTAATGAAGCTGATTCCTGATCATCGGCAATTTCCCTGATGAATCGTGAAGGATATAATATCTCCTTACCCCTGCGCGTTATGGCGGATATGGTCAGTGAATGCTTCGCCCGGGTCATAGCCACATAAAACAGTCTGCGCTCTTCTTCTATTGCCCGGAGAGTAGTGGCATATCTGGACGGCGTTATGCTTTCATTAGCGTCGATAATATACACATGGTCGAATTCCAGACCCTTTGATCCATGAAATGTATAACAATACAGCCTGTTTGCCTCGCTTGTTTCTTCCGTGTCTTTTTCCTTTTTCATTCTATGGCCATCTATTGCCTTGATAAATCTCTTTTTATCCGGAATACTTTCCGCTATTTCTAACAGCTTTGACAGAGCTTTTTCATCAAAGCTGTTATTTTTTTCCAGATAACCTTTTACATTCAGAGTGTACATAATGTAAGCTACAACTGCATAACTCGGAAGATTTTTCATCATTTTCAGTTCTCTTTCAAAGCCCGATATACGATTTATTACATCATTATCGTTTATAAAATATTTCTTCCAGCGATTGTAATCCACAGTACTATCTTCAAGACCCTTTCTTGGCAGATATCTCTGCGGCACATTCATAATCTGTATTATATAATCTTGTTTTTCAGTAATTAAAGCGTAAAAATACGCTTCTACAATCCTTACTGTTTCTGAATCAAACCAGTTATAGTGATGCTTTTTTCCATTAATGTAAAATCCGCGGTTTTCCGCTTCCGTTATCAGTGTTCGCGCAGTCTCATTGTTTCTGTAAAGAACAGCTATTTTTTCTAATGGTTTTATCTCCTTTTGCCTTATTATGCGCCTTATTATGTCCTCTGCCTCATCCTTATAACCGGCGTGGGGAAGGTATCTTATACTCCCTTCCAGCCTGCTGGCGGAGCTGAGCTGTTTTTCAAACCTTTCGGTATTGTTTTTTATCAGCTTAAGTCCTTTTCTTACTATTTCTCTGTCGCATCTGTAATTCCTGGACAGTACAACCTTTTTCGCGTCAGGGTAATCTGATGTAAAATTAAGCAGAAGCTTCGGCATGGCTCCTCTGAATGAATAAATCGCCTGATCATCATCCCCCACCAAAAAAAGATTATTTAAGGGCATGGCCAGCATTTTTAAAATGTTATACTGAATTTCATTAGTATCCTGCGCTTCATCAGCCAGAATATAGCTGTATTTGCTCCTGTAAGTATCAAGAACTCCCGGATCATTTCTAAGTAATTCGTAGGTTTTTATCAGCATATCATCGAAATCAATTTTTTCCAGTTCATCCTTTTTCTGCTCATAATAAAAGAAAATCGCTTTTAATTCCTCCCTGGTAAGCTCGGCTGGTTCGTATTCGTCGCAGGAAACACCTGAATTTTTAATATAGCTGATTTCCGAAGCTGTACGGCCGTAAAAGCCTGCTCTGCCTGCGTCCGTAATATTGGCTTTTTCACACGCACTCTTTAAAATATACTGTCTTGTCTGGGTATCTAATAAGCTCTGGGTGGTAAAGTTGCCGAATTTGCAAAGAATATGAAAGAAAAAAGAATGAAATGTAGCAAATGTAACGCCTGAAAATTCCGGCCGTACAGCCTTTTGATATCGTTCACGAAGCTCTATGGCCGCCGCCCTTGAAAAGGTTATCACAAGAAGCTGTGATGGCGGTATCCGACAGCTTTCTGTCAGATATGCAATCCTTCTGATCAGAACAAAGGTCTTGCCGGCCCCGGGGCCTGCAATGGTTATGCAAGGCCCCCTTACATGATGTATAGCCTGTTGCTGTAAGTCGTCTGTCATATTTCTTCCTCAAGCTTTTTAACTGCCGCTTCTATTCGCTTTAGAGACTCTTCCTTACCCAGAAGCTCCAACAGCTCAGTAGCACCTCCCGGCGTGGTTTGTTTGCCCGATAATGCGGTTCTTATGGGCCATAAAACCGTACCATTTTTATACCCTTTATCCTTTGCGAAGGATACCAGAAGACTGTAGAGCGCATCATTGGAATAGTCGTCTGTTTCGGATAAAACCGGAAGTATCTCACCAAGGATTGTAAGAGAATTCTCCTTTGTGGTCTTCATTTTTTTATGGACATAGATCTGGCTGTCATATTCGGGTACTTCCTCTATGAAATCGATCAGATCAGCTATGTCGTTCACAGTGGAGATACGGCTTTGAACCATCCTGGCGATGCTTCTTGTATCCACATCCCTTGATACTACCTTCCTTATAGGTTCCATGGCCATATCATAAAAATCATCCGGATCCATCGTCTTAATGTACTCACTATTCATCCAGGACAATTTTGTTATGTCAAATACAGCGGGGGCTTTGTTAACATGATGATAGTCAAATCTGTTGATCAGCTCCTCCAGGGACATTATTTCCTGATTGTCCTCCGGAGACCATCCTAACAATGCGACAAAGTTAACTATAGTCTCGGGCAGGTAACCCTGGTCACACAGGTCTTCGAATGATGAATGACCACTGCGCTTTGACAGTTTCTGATGCTCCTCGTTAGTTATCAAAGGACAATGAATATAGACGGGAACCTCCCATCCAAAAGCTTCATAAAGCCTGTTGTATTTTGGAGAAGAAGACAGATATTCGTTGCCTCTGACCACATGGGTGATCCCCATAAGATGATCATCCACCACATTAGCAAAATTGTATGTAGGAAAACCATCCGATTTAATAAGGATCATATCATCCAGTTCTGCATTATCAACGGTAATATCACCATAAATAATATCAGTAAATGTAGTAGTTCCCTCTGTGGGATTGTTCTGCCTGATTACAAATGGCATCCCCTTGTCAAGGTTCTCTTGAACCTCTTCTTTGGATAGTCCAAGGCAGTGCTTGTCATAAACGGATATCTCCTTGCCGGCGACATTCCTCTTAAGTCCCTCCAGACGCTCTTTGTCACAAAAACAATAATATGCCTCGCCCTTTTCTACAAGCTTTTCAGCATACTCCATATAGATTCCGGCTTCCTGTCGCTTGCTCTGAATATATGGCCCCACAGATCCTTCCTTGCCGGGACCTTCATCCCAATCCATTCCCGCCTTTTCCAAGGTACGATAAATAATCTCCTCTGCTTCAGGAACATACCTCTCCCTGTCAGTATCCTCAATTCGCAGAATGAAATCTCCTCCGTCGTGTCTGGCTATTAAATACGCATACAACGCCGTCCTTAAATTACCTACATGCATGCGTCCTGTCGGAGACGGTGCATACCGGGTTCTTGTCTTCATGTTGCCTCCTTCTATCTGAAATAATAATTGACATTCAATCCACACATACGATCCACAGAAGCAATTATCTCCACTATCTCCGGCGGATAGTAATCGTGTTCTCTCATAAGTCTTGAAACCTCATCCCTTTCCTGACCTATGACACGGGTATTTTCCTCTATCTGTTCACGCAGCTTGCTCTTTCTTTCACTTAGGTTTTCTTTTACCTTTTTCATCTCATCTGATGAAATCAAGGCCGCCGACTGGGATAGCCAGATATCACTGTCATTGAGTTCAAGATCGTCAAGCTGTTTTGCAAGCTTGCGATAAAAGAATTTGTAATCCTCATTATCCTGGCGGTTTTTATCTCTTATGCGCCTCTCCTCCATATAAGCATCCCACAGATAATTTAACTCATATGAAGTCTTGATGTGATACTTCCTCTGTAAATAACCTATAGCCCCCGTAACATTCGCATACTTCATTCTCGCAACATTCAATAATGAAATGGTCTTATTGATCTCATTTATGCTGCGCCTGTTCTGACGGACAATATGGGAATTCTTAAAGAAAAGATACATGACAAACAGCACCATAACCAGCAATAACAGCAGTGATGCCAGCGTCATATCCACATCCATTGTAAACTGTAACAGTGTAAACAGCAGAACCATGGAAGCACACGCTCCCAGCAGGAGAATGGCAATCTTTCTAAGCATCGAAAGCGTTCTGGAATTATTCTCCCGTTCTATCTCATGCTCGCTTTTGGTGGCTTCCAGAAGACGGATATCCTTTTTCAGATTAAATTGATATGTCTCATCAGCCTGCATCTGCCGAATCTCACCCGGAAGAAATTCGTCATTCTCCCTGAGCAGGATATATTGCTCGTCGTTGAGCCTGTGGGTGACTTTGGCGTAGTCTTCTCTGGATTTTGCCGTGTCAGAAACCTTTTTTGCAACCTCTGAAAGCCGTTTTGACTGGATCTGGTTAAGAGATTCTATTTTCCGAATATCTGTAAGGTAATTATTCAGCACCCGATACTGTGCCTTCTGCTTCTCCAAGGCTTTGGTCTGGGCTATGATCTGTTCGCAGGAATCCAAAATATAGTGCTGTAATCTCTTTGGATTCTCCCAGTCATCTATCCTTTGAATCTCATCCATAACCTCTTTAAAAGAGGCATCCAGTTCTTCCTGTCTTTTACGCTTTCTTTTTCCGAAAAATATCATAGCTTCTGGATGTTCAAATAATCATCTTCCCAATGAACTAAAATGTTTTCCAAATGTTTCATATATGCGCTCTGCTCGCTGTACTGGCTGCGCATGTGATCCAATTCGTCAGAAAATCTTTTTATCTCTGTAGACTCAAAAACATGCTCCACCTCGGATACAATTCCCTGCGCATCCTGCGAAGAGAGCATAAGCCTGGCGACTGTATCGTCAAATCCCTGTCTATCGTTCAGACATAGCTTCGCAAATAAAAAGGACCTTAAAGACTGTCTCCTGCGATTCTTTTTATATGCCTTCTCAAAGCATTCCGCAGATTCCTCGAAGAAAAAAAGCCTGGCATATGCTGTTCCTAAATTATGCCATATATCTCCTAAAAGCCTCTCTCCAATGTTATCCTCGGAAGTCAGCAAATGCTCATATTCAAAAACCGCCTCAAGTATCCTCTTTCTCTCAAGCAATCTGTCCGCGCGGATTTTCTTCCTTTCAGCATCACTTTTATTCTCAAAGGCAGCTATAATATCTACCGTATCACGGATCTCCCCTGCTGCCAGGTAACCGCTGGCATTTAAAAGCCTCGCCACAAAGATATGAAGAGGAACATTGTCCCTTATCATCTCCCTAAGCTCATCTGACAGATCCCTCATATCAAGCTCCTGGCCTATCCACTGGCACAGCTCAACAGACATAAAATCCGAATTAAGTAAATAGACATTATGAAAGATATAGTATGATAATTCCTCAAGAGAATACAGATTAACAGAGAGCTCTTCTATGTAAAACGGCGCCGCCGCAATTGGACGGCTGCATAAGATCAATTCTCCCATAACAGTCCCTTATATTCCAAAAACCTTTTCCCAAACCATACCCGAGGCAGGCACCAGCTCACCAAATCCAATATCCTGCACTGATAGCTTGATTTCTCTGTCTGAAACCGGTTTTGCTGTGATTCTGAGCCTGGTTGTCCTGTTCTCCCTTTCAGGAAGCCCCAAAAGCTCAATGGTATCCACCTGGGCCCGCCTTGAATCAGGACTTTGTATCCAACATTCAAACTCAGGGGAGCCGTCCAGGATAACCTCACATTCGCCATGGGCATCATACCAGCTGTCACCTGCTGATATAAGAGTGATAAAATTCATTTCATTTTTATCAATCACCTTCAAAGATAGATTGACCTTGAGATCATTATCCCCAATATAGACAAACGGCCATTCCTTAATACCGTCCTTGACCATGCCTGCATAGCACGCCCCTTTGGAATAGAGGTTTTTGCCCATGAAGACTCTTCTTCCCTGACAGAGCCTCTTTAGAGACTGCTTCATCCAATCACCATCGAAGCCGTCTCCAATCAGGTACACTGACGAAATTATCTCCCCGGCAAAGCCCTTTCTTATCATATCGTCAAAGGATTTGTCCTTGTCGAAATTAATCGCACCCAGATTATGATATTGGAGATTGATAACCTGAGGCCTTGTAGCTGCATTGCGCTTTAATATACACGATTTTAACTGGCTCTGGGAGTAGTCATACAAAGCTACATCATGAAGGTATAACTGGGGATCCTGAGACAGGGCGTAATAGTAAAAGCTCTCCCTGTGATCAATCAGCAAAAGCTGGTCAGGAGCAAGCCCTATACGGGTAGATGCCACCGTAAAAAGACTTATGGTTCTTTCATCCAGTGTCTCTACTGAAATAACCAGCTTTGACAAATGTGTATCAAGATCCCGTCCCGGCATAAGCAGCAGTTTTTTCAGGTAGATAACCAAAAGCTCCTCAGCAGGATATTCTTCTGTATCTAAAAAAACATATTCCTTTTTTCTCGCTTTTTCTAAAAGATTATCTACACCTACTGCCAGAGAAAGCTGCGTCTGCCTTATGGCGTCGTTACCGAAAAACCACTGTCCTACGCCTCTTTTTTTGGCCAGAAATGTGGGTATCTGGTACACCTCACTTCCCATAACAGTGGAAAGTGTAATTGGTTCATCCTGTCCCTTTTTATAGTAACTGAAAATAGTTGACTTATCGTCTATATCTATTCCCAGATATACTCCGTTAGTTCTGTTATCTTCCATTTATCAAATATCCTTAAATAGTATTTTAACGGCCCTATAACATGGAAAAAAGCTGACCCGTCGCCGTCTCAAGGCGCTGATAATCTTTCATTTCCTCGATCAAACGCTTCTCATTGGAATACAGGAAAGCATTGGCCATAGCGTTAAGCCTCTCGTATTTACTTGCGTTATTCTCTTCAATGATACGCGTATTAGTCAGCTCCTCTTCCTTGCGGATATTATCATGAGCTGTAGCGTCAACAATCTGATATGACAGCTTGTCGCCAAAAAACAGCACGAATACCTTGACATATATGCCCGGATATACCTCTGGCATATCTAAAACTTCATCTGCTCCCTCGTTCTTGCTGAAGATAACTGCCAGATGCTCTTTGGCCTTGCCTTGATACTCAACAAAGGTCTTATCATATAAATGATATTTTATAATGAGCCTGCGGTCCAAATCCTTGAAGAAAGGGAAATATACCCCTGACAAAACATACTCTCCCATCAGGGTATCCAAAACAGAAAATGTATTATCGTCCAGATCCTTCTGTTTTGAAAGGTACATCATCAACGCCAGTCTCATGCTGTCATTAAGAGGGATATCTGATCTGGCACACATAAGAATGTCCGAAAAAACTCTCTCCGGAATATCCCTGGCCCCTGAAATATACTTTCTGGAAAAAAATGTCGCGTACGCATCCTTAACCTTGCGGTTGGGATGATGCGCCAGATAGGCTGAATATACGGGTTCACTGGATATATCCAGATTCTCCGTAAACAGCATCTGTGTAAGGATCCTCTCCTCAAGAGCTCTGGTCTCCAGGTTCCTGGCAGCAGCAAATTGCCAAAGCATCAGCATATCCTCTGTCTCGCCGATAAAATACCTGTTCAAATATGTAATGGTTTCCTCAGATGACAGATATCTGCGCATCAGCCTGCAGCAAAGACCTAGAAGAAAATCATCCGCATGCTCCCCGTCATTTGCTATGATATTAGTACAAAGCTCCAGAAGCAATTTGCCCTCTACTTCGGATGCGTTATATTTTTTAACCAGTTCAAAGGCTTTTTCATCATCACCCGAATTAATATACAGCTCAATAATATACGACAGCGTAGCGGCGTCCAGATCCTCGAAATTGCTCAATGACAAAAAATGCTTATCTATCTCATCTCGGTGTCCATTGGCATTCAAATAAGATATCAGCATCGGGTACATCTGCTGCTTATATTCAAGATCAACCCTGTCTGACAGAAGAAATTCCTCAATGTCGGGTATATCAACTGAATACAGTTCATCCTGGGAGCTTCTCTGGTTCAGATCATACAAAAAATACGAAAGCCGCGAAGAAGCCATTTCATAAAGCCTGCGATATACCCGCCCGGGCTGCATCAGATGTTCCGTATAGTAAGACCCCCGGTCACATGTCAGATGACCCTTTGAATCCTCCAAAAACACCTGATAATTCCTGGAATACACAGGAACATAGGCCTTGTGATTTTCAACAGCTCCCACAACAGGCGATGCAAGCTGTTCCTGATATACATAAACACGGACTATATCCGAATCCAGGCCAAAAACCTTGTCATAAAATAATAGCTCACCCATCTGATCGGCTATTTCATCGTCAATGATGCCTCTGTCCAAAAATATGTGCTGATATATTATGGCGAGGTTATCATCTATGCGGCCCTTTCTGGCCATATCCAGGGCAAATTCCTCCATATGCCTGATGTACTGCTCGTATATCCTTACCTGTTCCTTGCGATGAAGGATCACATTGGCATAGACAAAGGCCTTTTTTTCAGACGGCAGGGTATTCTGATAACGAAAATACATCACTACCATCTGGGGAAGCATACCGCCGTAATCCGACGGCAAAGATAAAATATATGCCTCATACAGTCCGGTAAATCTCATCTCGGCTCTGATAGCCCTGTCATACCATGTAAGATATTCTTGTCCGTATTGATGACTGCGAAGCAGGTACGCAACAATATTCGTCAAAAATGCATCAGTAGGGTATACATCAAAAGCGCTTCTTGCCAGATCAAAAACCGGCTTTTGAAATGTCCTCTCACCCTCGAGAATATATGATATCTGATCAGCCAGCGCCTGTGTCAACTGTCCATGGCGGATCATCCATCTTAGGATCCTGATGGAAAACTGATCAAAATATGTTAATAAAAACGGTTCCTGCCTGAGCAGATAACAAGCCTCCACATAATAAAATGGTGAATTTTCTCCATCCATCATCCACCGTTTGATATCAGTAATACGACGCTTATAATCATCTATGTATTCTTCTCTTAAAAAGAGTAAAAACCAGAATATAATCGGATTATCAGACTGCTCACGGTATATAAGCTCTATCTCATGAACCAGCCTCTCAATGTAAGACTCTTCCTTCTCGATAAGTGTACAAAGATACAAAAGATAAGCCCACTCTGTGGTCTTACGATCCTCAATATCTCTGCGCAGCTGCTGAATAATCCACAGTGCTTCCTGCTTGCTGCGGCCAACTATCAGAGCATGTGCCTTCATCAGATGATACATAAGGTTCTTACCATCATCTTCGATAAGCTGATCTAAGATGCGCACAGTCTCGCCAGACCACTCCTGGGATGATATTTTTTCGAATCTGTATTCTTCATAGCAATTTGTAAGCTCTATAAGGCGCTTGCCGGAAAGCCTTGAAGCCGGAATAAACCCCTCTCCCTGAGCATCCCTTGTCGCCATGATATGGATCTCTTGGGAGCAGCTTTCTGATTCCAATGATATACAGGCAAAATTCTTGCCTGCATGCAGACGGTTAACATGTATATACCAGGAAAGCTGCATGTGGCTTCCCATGAAAAAATCAGCCGTAATAAACTTCTGGTCCAGGGTGATAAAATCAGCATCAACCTTGGCGCGTATCTCAATGTTGCCCCAGTTACTTCTGGTAATATCTATCGTCTCCCGCTGATTCTCATTGATGCCATAATAATCTCTGTTACTCTCATCTATGCTAAAAATAGCACGCTCCTTGGCACCTGTTTCTACAAGGTACGATTCCAGATTGGCAGAGGTCGGAGCTCCTGAAGAAAAACCCTTATAGCAAAGCCTGCGCTCTATAGGCAGAGAGTCTATAAAAGGCTTGATCCTGTCTGAGAAAAAGAGCTGCATAGCTTCATTCCAGTGTTCCCTGCACAAACGGGCAAACTGCTCATCAGAGTCTATCGGTCCTACAGAAGAGGCAGGATAGCTTCTCTTGTAGTGGATAATAAACGGAAGCTTCTCCTCATAACCTGCCGTTACAATATCAAACTCTCCGCTGATAGCTTCACCGTCCCTGAAATGGCTGCCAACGGCTTCAAAAAAAATCTCAACAGATGCTCCCTCAAATTGGGGGGACAATATTCGAATAAAGGGGTTCGAGCAATAGCATACTCCCCGTAATGATACAGTATTGGTGCTTTCAATCAAAAAACTGCTGCGAAACGGTTCTCCTGCAACCGCCTCCAGCTCTATCTGTTCTTCATAAAATCTTAACTTGGGAATTGCGATGTCGAAATGATCCTCCGCCATCCGCCATATCTTCTTACGCACAGCAGACTCCTATACGCCTTGAAACAGATTTATTCCTGACAATTATAAACTATTTAGACGGCTCATGCAATGATTGTGAATCAATATAAGAAAATCCGCCTTGCTGTGTGCAAAGCGGATTTTGTGTTGTTTACAAATCATCAAATGCGTCCCGTATCTTTTCTCCAAAGCCCTTTTTTCGCTTCTCCTGTTTGACACCTGTGGCACCCTTTAAGGTATTGCCCGTCTCCTGGTCAAAGCTTCTCAAAGCCTCTTTTGCCTTGGCATTCAACGATGTCGGTACCTGAACCACTAAGGTGACATAATGATCACCCCGTACATTCTTATTACGCAGAGTAGGAACTCCCTTGCCCCTAAGGCGTATTCTGGTATCTGTCTGGGTTCCGGGCTTGACCTCATAGCTTACCTTGCCATCCAGGGTATCTATGATAGCCTCGCCGCCTAACGCTGCCTGTGCAAAGGAAATAGGTGCTGATGAGAAAATATCGTAATCTCTTCTCTGGAATATTGGATGAGAAGCAACTCTCACCTCAACCAGAAGATCTCCCCTGGGCCCACCATTGACACCGGGTTCTCCCTTTTCCCTGATCCGTACAGATTGGCCGTCGTCTATTCCCGCAGGGATATTGATCTCAATCCTCTTTTTGCGAGAAATATAACCGGTTCCCATGCAATCAGGGCATTTTTCTTTGATGATTTCACCTGTTCCCTGACAGTCAGGACAGGTGGTAACATTCTGTACTGTTCCGAAAAACGACTGCTGGGTCATAACTACCCGTCCCTTGCCGCCGCATTTTGAACAGCGAACCTTACTGGTACCAGGCTTAGCTCCGCTGCCGTGGCATGTAGCACACTCGTCCTTTATAACAAGCTCAATCTCCTTCGTACATCCAAACGCCGCCTCTTCAAAGGTGATGCGGACTGAAGTACGAACATGGGCACCCCGCATCGGTCCGTTACTGGCCCTGCGGCTGTGACCTCCTCCAAAGAAATCTCCGAATATATCTCCAAAAATATCCGAAAAATCCATTCCGGAGAAATCAAAGCCCCCGGCCTGACCTGCTCCGCCTTCAAACGCAGCATGACCAAACTGGTCATACCTGCTGCGCTTTTCAGGATCAGAAAGAACTGCGTAAGCCTCTGAAGCCTCCTTAAACTTAGCCTCAGCTTCCTTGTCTCCCGGATGCATATCAGGGTGATATTTCTTCGCAAGCTGTCTGTATGCTTTTTTTAATGCTGCCTCATCGGCGTTTTTATCAACGCCCAGGACTTCGTAATAATCTCTTTTGGAATCTGACATAATAATCTATTATATTTCCTTAAACTCAGCATCAACGACATCATCGTCCGCCTGACCAGAGCTTGACATATCAGGACCTGCCTGGCCCATATCCGGACCTGCTCCTGCACCCTGAGCTGCCTGGGCATGCTCATACATCTTGGCAAATACCTTTTGAGCACTCTCTGTCAGCTTCTCCTGGGCGGCCTTCATCTCGGCAACATCGGACTCTGTCATATCCTCTGCATTCTGATGCTTGTCAATAAGTTCTCTAAGAGCTGCCAGGTCAGCTTCAACTGCTGATTTATCTGATGCATCCAGGCTGTCTCCCACCTCATCAAGAGCCTTCTGTGTCTGGAAAGCGAAGGAATCAGCATCATTCCTGGTATCTATGGCTTCCTTGCGCTTCTTGTCCTGAGCCTCATATTCTGCGGCTTCCTTGACAGCGCGTTCAATCTCATCATCCGACATATTAGAGCCTGCTGTAATGGTAATATGCTGCTCCTTGCCGGTACCAAGATCCTTGGCCGATACATTAACGATACCATTGGCATCAATATCGAATGTAACCTCTATCTGAGGCACTCCTCTCCTTGCGGGAGGGATACCATCCAGACGGAACTGTCCTAAGGACTTATTATCCCTTGCGAACTGTCTCTCACCCTGTACTACATTAATATCAACGGCAGTCTGGTTATCCTCTGCTGTAGAGAATACCTGGCTCTTCTTTGTAGGGATAGTAGTATTCCTCTCTATAAGGCGTGTGGCAATACCTCCCATAGTCTCAATTGACAGAGACAGCGGAGTAACATCCAGAAGAAGTATCTCGCCTGCACCGGCATCACCGGCAAGCTTTCCGCCCTGAATGGAAGCACCTATGGCTACACACTCGTCAGGGTTCAGCGTTGCGCTGGGTTCGTGACCGGTAAGCTGTTTTACCTTCTCTACTACCGCAGGAACTCTGGTGGAACCACCAACCAGAAGTACCTTGGACAGTTCACTTGCAGTAAGACCCGCATCCTTAAGAGCATTCTGAACAGGAATAGCTGTACGCTCAACAAGGTCATGTGTCAGTTCGTCAAATTTGGCTCTGGTAAGATCCATATCCAGATGCTTAGGTCCTTCTGCTGTAGCAGTTATGAAGGGCAGGTTGATATTGGTAGTTGTGGCTGAGGAAAGCTCCTTTTTCGCTTTCTCTGCAGCTTCCTTTAATCTCTGAAGAGCCATCTTGTCGCTGGAGAGATCTACGCCTTCCTTGGCCTTGAACTCTGAAAGCATCCAGTCTGTAACCTTCTGGTCAAAATCGTCACCACCAAGACGGTTATCGCCGCTGGTAGCCAGAACCTCGATAACACCGTCACCAATCTCGATTATAGATACATCAAATGTACCGCCGCCGAGATCGTATACCATGATCTTCTGTTCATTCTCGTTATCCAAACCATAAGCCAGGGCTGCTGCTGTAGGCTCGTTGATGATTCTCTTAACATCAAGACCTGCAATCTTTCCTGCATCCTTAGTTGCCTGTCTCTGGGCGTCATTAAAATATGCCGGTACAGTAATTACTGCCTCAGTAACCTTCTCACCCAAATGGCTTTCTGCGTCAGACTTTAACTTCTGAAGAATCATAGCCGAAATCTGTTGAGGTGAATACTTTTTGCCATCAATTGTCCTGCCGCGGTCTGTACCCATATCACGCTTGATAGATGCTATAGTCTTTTCTGAGTTGGTAACTGCCTGACGCTTAGCAGGCTCACCTACCAGACGCTCACCGGTTTTAGTAAACGCTACAACTGACGGTGTCGTACGGGCACCCTCCTGATTGGCTATAACAGTGGGCTGACCACCTTCCATTACCGCCACGCAGCTGTTTGTAGTTCCTAAGTCAATTCCTATTATCTTACTCATGTTAATTCCTCCTCTTTTGAAAATAAGTTTTTATTCTATTACTGTTCGAAAACAGGCTAATTTGCTACTTTTACCATGGAATGTCTGATAACACTGTCGTGGTATGTGTACCCCTTTTGGAGCACTTCCACTATCTCGTTCTCTCCATACTGATCATCATCAACATGCATTACTGCATTGTGAACCTCCGGATCAAACTGAGCTCCCATGGCTTCAATTTCCTTCACACCTGCATCCTCAAGAGCTGTCATCAATTGCTTGAAAACCATTCTCATGCCTTCTGCAAAGGGATCATCCTGCTCCTCGTCCCTGCCGTCAAAGCCTCTTTCAAAGCTGTCAACCACCGGGAGAATCTTCTCCAGCATGGACTTTGCTCCCATATCATACATCTGGGATTTTTCCTTCTCGGAGCGCTTGCGGAAGTTCTCAAACTCAGCCATCTGCCTCTTTATGCGATCCTGCAGATTGGCTATCTGCTCGACTCTCTTATCCTTCTTCTGGAAGAAGCCTTTTTTTATCTTGCCTCCTTGGGCCTTATCTTCCTCCTCAGAATCTTCCGGCGTCTCACTGGAAGCCTCATCTGCTTCATCCTCTGACGCTTCTGTCATATCATCCTCTTCACTCTCTGCACCCTTTTCATCGTCGGATGTTTCCTCAGCTTCCCTGGACTCATCCCCCTGTATATCCTCCAAAGCTTTCTCTTCCCTGGAGTCCTCTGTGACTATTTCTTCATCCTTTGTATCAAAATTCTCTTCCAAGTGATCACCTTCCTCCTTATATTACTGCAAGTAATATCTGACTTACTCTGTCGTCGGATGCCAGTGCTGTCATCAATTCACACTTCGTGTTCATTGAACAGTACCAGGCTCTATTTTTCTGTACGAAGAACCTTATCAAGCTCCCGTCTCAAATGGTTAAGATTACTCATAACATTCTTATAATCCATCCTCTTGGGACCTATAATTCCTATGGTGCCTCTTACACCCTCTCCCAGCTCATAAGTCGCTGTAACCACCGAACAATCCTTCATGGTCTGAATATGGGACTCATCGCCTATATACACTTGAATACCGGTCCCTGTATCGTCCTCGGAAGCTCCTGACAAAAGTTCCTTAAGAGCATCCTTTTCTTCAAAGGTGGAGATGAATTCGCTTGCCCTTCTCGAATCCGCCAGCTCCGGATACTTGAAGATATTCGTAGCGCCGCTGGTGTAGATCTTAAGCTCCTCATCCTGTTCTATGGTATCTGCTACTGTTGCCAGAACCTCTTCTATGATACCCTCAAATTCACCGGCCTGCCCCTTCATCCTGGTGATAAGAGCCAGGTTGATATCGTCGACTGTCAAGCCATTAAGATTGGTATTTAAAAGCATATTGAGCTTCAGAAGCTCTTCATTATCCAACGGCTCAGCAAGCTCGATCATCTTGTTTTTGACCAGATTACCATCCATAACTACTACAGAAAGCACATGATCCTCATCAACAGCAGATAACTGAACAAATTTTACACGATTGCTGCGAATAGCCGGTGCGGAGATAATGGACGCGTACTGTGTATTAACTGCAAGAGTCTTTACAACCTGACGAAGAACCTTCTCCATCTTCTCCGTCTTTTCAAGCATCAGCTCCTTGAATTCTTCAACTTCAGCATCCTTCTGTTCTATCAACTGATCCACATAAAACCGGTATCCCTTGTCAGAAGGAATACGCCCCGCCGAAGTATGCGGCTGAATAATATAGCCAAGCTCCTCCAGATCGGACATCTCATTGCGAATCGTAGCAGAACTGAGATTAAGATCGGAATTTTTGGAAATGGTTCGCGAACCCACCGGTTCGCCTGTATCCAGGTAGGTCTGGATAACTGCATTCAGGATTTTGACCTTTCTCTCGTCCAACTCTTCCATCTGATTCGTCTCCGTACTGTTTTTCGTTATTAGCACTCAATAAAATGGAGTGCTAATATGTCCAAAACATAATTTAGCACCCCATTCGTCATTTGTCAACCCTTTTATTTAAGGAAAATTCAGTATTTCCTTAAAGAGATGCACAGAAAATCGCATAGGAATGCGCTTCGCGCTGCGATTTTCGCGCAGGAAACGCTTTAATCAGCGTTTCCTTAAGATTTGAGCGTAATAATTAAACCTCGTCCCTGCCTATCATATCTTTTCTGGCTTCAACCTCAGCCTCCTGAACCTCTCTTGGAGCCTGCTGGTATTTCAGGAACTCATATGAATACTCACCATTGCCGCCTGTCAGAGACCTGAGTGTAGTACCATAGCCATTTAACTCCTTGAAGGGAACCTCGGCTTCTATTACCTGATTGCCGTCATTAGTAGGATTTAGTCCCATAACCCTGGCACGACGCTTATTAAGATCACCCATTACATCTCCTGTGTTAGCGTCAGGTACTTCTACCTTTAATGAAGCGATTGGCTCTAACAGAATCGGGTTAGCATCCATGATTCCCTTTTTAATAGCCATTCTGGCAGCCGTCTTGAAGGCCTGCTCGGAAGAATCCACCGGATGATATGATCCGTCAAAAAGCTCTGCTGAAAGCCCCACTACAGGATAAGCTGCCAAAGGACCTGAAAGCACTGCCTCTGAAATACCCTTTTCTACTGCAGGGAAATAATTCTTGGGAACTGAGCCGCCTACAACGGATTCACTGAATACAAAAGGCTCCTCCTGATCACCTGAAGGTCCCAGATGAAGCTTAACATGACCATACTGCCCATGGCCTCCGGACTGTTTTTTGTATTTGTATTCTACATCAGTCTTGCCAAGTATAGTCTCTTTATATGCTATTCTGGGCTCTTCGAGCTTGATCTCAACCTTGTATTTGTCCATAAGCTTGGCTGTGACTACTTCCAGATGCTGCTCAGAGATTCCATATACCAGTGTCTGGTGATTAGCGCTGTCGTTCTCTATGCGGATGGTCAGATCCTCCTGTGCCAGACGCTGTAATGAAGTAGCTGCCTTGTCCTCATCGCCCTTTTTAGTAACGCTGTAGCGCATGCATGTGTAAGGAACAGGAATTCCTGCGCGGATATACACAATAGGATGAGCCTTGGTGGAAAGAGAATCGGTTGTGGCTACTTTGTTAAGCTTTGATAAAGCGCCAATGTCGCCAGCATGAAGCTCCTTCACCTCTTCAGCCTTTGAACCTGTAAGTACATAAAGCTTTCCAATCTTCTCTTCTGAATCCTTGTGATGGTTGAAAAGGACATCATCAGTCTTCAAAACTCCGGAATTAACCTTAATAAGAGAATATTTTCCTACGAAAGGATCCACTATTGTCTTGAATACATATGCGGATTTGGGCTTGGAGAAATCGTAGTTCGCCTCAAATGTCTCGTTGGATTTGGCGTCTATGCCTGTGCATTTGCGGTTCTCAGGGGATGGCAGATATTTTATTACATCCACCATAAGTGTAAACATTCCCCTGCACAGAATATTAGAACCCATAAGCACAGGTACAATGGAGCCCTCTGCCACATTCGCACGAAGAGCCTGCCTTATCTCATCCTCGGAGAATTCTTCTCCTCCGAAATATCTGTCCATGAACTCTTCACTGGTTTCTGCAACAGATTCCATCAAAGCTTCCCTGCACATCTCCAGATTCTCTTTGGAATAATCGGGTATATCGCAGGGTTCTACCGTTCCATCCTGCTTCCATGCCTTGGCACGCTGCTGGATAACATTAACATAGCCTACAAACTGGCCATCCTTGCGTATAGGAAGATGGAAAGGAGCGATCTTTTTGCCATAAAGATCCTGAAGATCCTCCACAACCTGACGATATGAAGCGTCATCAATATCCATCTCTGTTACGAAGACTATTCTGGGAAGGTGGTATTTCTCACACATCTTCCATGCGCGCCTTGTGCCGCTTTCTACACCGTTCTTGCCGGAAACAACAATAATAGCTGCATCCGCTGCAGATGCAGCTTCCTCAACCTCGCCTATAAAATCCAGAGATCCCGGAGTATCCAGAATATTAACCTTGCAGTCATCCCATTCTATTGGAATAACACTTGTGTTGATAGATATCTCCCTGGCAGTCTCCTGCTTGTCAAAATCACTGATCGTGTTCCCCTCAGACGGCTTACCGGGGCGTGTAGTCATGCCTGCCAGATATGCCATTGCCTCCACTAATGATGTCTTACCACAGCCTGAGTGACCGAAAAGCGCAACATTGCGGATCTTATCAGTTGTGTATACCTTCATAAACAATCCCCCTATATGAAACAGTAGTTACCGTACGCGCCATCTCATATTCAATTCAAGACAACGCACCATCTCATAATACAATATCTCCCCATTAAAAACAAGGTTGCCATACATGATAATTATTCACTAACTGGGTCTATAACTTTACAAAAGCCTCAAAAATGGCTATCATATCAAATTATACAAATTGCAATCAAAGTTAAAAGGAGGCACGAAAGGGCATGATTCTGGTATTAAAACCTAACACCGGCGACAGCGGCCTGTCAGCAGTTGTTGCAAACATTGAAAAGGAAGGACTTCAGACTCATGTTTCGAAGGGTACTGAGGTTACTATTGTTGGCGTAGTCGGAGACAAATCCCGCCTGGATATTGACAGACTTAAGGCATCTCCTTATATCGACCGTGTAATTCCGGTTACAGAAAGCTATAAGCTGGCTAATCGCAAATTCCATCCCGAAGCATCCGGTTTTGCTGTAAAGAACACACATATCGGTCCCGACAATATAACCATTATGGCAGGTCCATGTGCAGTTGAATCCGAAGAACAGATGATGGTAATTGCCAAAAGTGTCAAGGCCTCCGGTGCAACTATACTGCGCGGCGGCGCATACAAGCCCAGGACTTCGCCCTATTCCTTCCAGGGACTTGAGGAAGAAGGACTGCGTTACCTTAAGGCGGCCTCGGATGAGACAGGTCTTGCAACAATATGTGAGGTAACCAGTGCCCATGCAATTGAGGCAGCGGTCCGCTATGTTGACATGCTTCAGGTTGGAGCCCGTAACATGCAGAATTTCGAGCTTCTTAAGGAGGTTGGCAAGTCCTCCCTGCCTGTATTGCTGAAGCGCGGGATGAGCGCAACCATTGATGAATGGTTGAATGCTGCAGAATACATTATGTCCGAAGGAAATACTAAGATCGCCCTTTGTGAGAGGGGTATACGAACCTTTGAGACTGCAACCCGCAACACACTGGATCTTGCGGCGGTTCCGGTTCTAAAGGAAAGAACCCACCTGCCAGTTATAGTAGATCCATCACACGCTACAGGCGTAAGGTCCTATGTAGCGCCATTAGCGAAAGCTGCCATTGCCTGCGGAGCCGACGGTGTTATGATAGAGGTTCACAACGATCCCGAGCATGCACTTTCTGACGGTCCGCAGTCTTTGACATTTGAACAGTTTGATAACACCATGCAGGAGCTTAAGCCCTTTATATCTCTTGCAGGCCGAAATATTTAAGGAGCTTAACAATGACGAGCATCAGCTTTATCGGGTTAGGACTAATAGGCGGCAGCATTGCAAAGGCCATCAAAAAATATCATCCTGAAATAAAGCTATATGGACATGCCTCCCATGCTTCGACTCTGCAGGATGCTTTTAATGACGAAGTCATCTCAAACAGGGATTTTCTTCCATTAGAAGAACTTGCCAAAAGCGATATTATTTTCCTGTGCGCTCCTGTTGGAAACAATATTGAGTATTTATGCAAGCTGGCCCCCATCGTTCCCAAGACAACTCTTATTACTGATATTGGCAGTGTTAAGGGTGGGATTGAAAGCAAGGCCAAAATGCTGGGTCTGTCGTCACAATTCATAGGCGGACACCCTATGACAGGCTCTGAAAAGGACGGATACAGTAACTCTTTGGCTATGCTGCTGGAGAACGCCTACTATATTCTTACGGAAAATGACGAGATCGATCCGAAGCGCTTTAAAGAATTTGCCGGCTTTATCTCATCTCTGGGAGCAATCACATTAAAAGCCTCCCCAAAGCTCCACGATCATGCCACGGCAGCCATAAGTCATCTGCCTCATATTATTGCCGCATCATTGGTCAAATATGTACATGACTGCGACACTGATGATGGGTTTATGAGAACCATAGCAGCAGGCGGCTTCAAGGACATAACCCGTATAGCTTCCTCATCACCGGTAATGTGGCAGAATATATGCATGGATAACAAGGATGAATTGCTTGCTACGCTTAGTTCCTACGAAGATACCCTAAGATTTGCCAAAAAACTTATCAATGACGGGGATCCCGATAAGTTAAATTCATTTTTCCAGGAATCCAAGGACTATCGGGATTCAATGCCCATACCCAAGGGATCAATTCTTCCCCAGACCTATGATTTCTTCCTGGATCTGGAGGATGAGGCAGGCCAGATAGCCTCTGTTGCCACTACCCTGGCACTTGCCAATATAAGCATCAAAAACATTGGTATCATACATAACAGGGAATTTGAAGATGGAGTTTTGCACCTCGAACTGTATGATAACAATTCCAGAACTGAGGCAACTGAATTGCTGGAAAAAAGAGGTTACAGAGTACATCATCGAAGCTGAAATATTATGAATACCATAGACATATTAAAGAAAAGTAACATAAATGGAGTCATCACTGTACCCGGAGACAAATCCATATCTCACCGTGGCGTAATGTTAGGTGCCATATCCAAGGGTCAGACCCGTCTTAGCGGTTTTTTAGACGGTGCTGACTGTGCGGCGACTATAGATTGCTTCAGGCAGATGGGGATTAAAATCGAAAAAGAAGCAGAAAATGTGATTATCCACGGAAAAGGCCTTAATGGTCTTTGTGCGCCCAATGGAACTCTCGATGTAAAAAACAGCGGTACAACGCTTCGGCTCCTGTCGGGGATACTATCAGCGATGCCCTTCTCATCAGTTATCAGCGGAGACGCCTCTATCCAAAAGCGCCCCATGAAGAGGATAATTGATCCTCTGACCAAAATGGGCGCCGGTATTCATTCAGAAAATGACAATAATTGCGCACCTCTTATCATAGATGGCGGCAAAGAGCTTAATGGAATTACATGGAATTCACCTGTGGCTTCAGCCCAGGTTAAATCATGTATCCTATTCGCAGGACTGTATGCCAATGGCGATACCACAGTTGTTGAACCCTCACTATCGAGAGATCATTCAGAAAGAATGTTAAAAGCACTGGGGGCGGACATTACAACCGATGGCAATACTGTAACCCTGCACCCGGGAAATATGTTAAACGCTTCCGACATTCATATACCGGGAGACATATCCTCTGCTGCCTATTTTATAGCAGCAGGTTTGTTAGTTCCCCATGGCCAGCTTACAATCCAAAATGTCAATATCAATCCTACCCGTGCCGGAATAATAACCGTTCTCAAGGAAATGGGCGCCAATCTCACCATAGAAAACAAACGCCTTGTATCAGGTGAAGAGACGGCTGATATTACTGTAAGCCATTCAAATCTACATGGAACTGTAATTTCAGGGGACATTATCCCTGCACTTATTGATGAGCTGCCTGTAATAGCGGTTCTGTCAGCCTTCGCAGAAGGAACGACCACTATCCGCGATGCATCAGAATTAAAAGTAAAAGAGTCCGATCGTATAAGCCTTATTACCGACAACCTTACAAATATGGGTGCTGATGTAACTCCATGTGATGATGGAATGATCATACACGGCGGAAAGCCCCTTAGAGGCGGCCTTATTCGCACCGCTTCGGATCATAGAATAGCTATGTCCTTTGCCATAGCAGCCCTTGGAGCAGAAGGGGTCACAACACTTGATAACAGTGACTGCGTTAACATATCATTCCCCGGATTCTTTGAGCAGATTAACAGTATAACCTCATAAACCCTTGGATCGGATCATTCCAAATTGTTCTATGACATGACCGTAATTCCGTTCCTTCTCCTCCAGATCCAGCATAAATACATAAAACAGCTCTTCACCGTTCTCTGCATGGTATAATCTGCCATAGTCTTCGATATATTTTATCTTGCCGTCTTTTGTCCTGGCTCTGTATTGAACATAATCGTAGCCGTCATACTCATTGACCTGACGGTCTATGCATTCCTGGATAAATTTCCAGTCCTCTTCATAGACACAGCCTCTGAAACTGTTTCCTGTAAAGAGCCTGAATTCCTCCATTGTCCTGCACCCAAAAATGTTGATAAGCCGCTGATTGGCAAAAACAATGTCCAGGTTATCGTTGTTTCTGTATACCAAAAAGCCTCCCGGCATTTCTTCTGATATAGAGTTCTTATTAAAGCCAAGCTGGGAGCGGTTCAGATTCTCCATACCCTCGGCAAAGCATCTGTAGGAATTGCGTCCATGCATCTTGACAGCGTAAAGAGCCATATCAGCCCTCTGATACAAAGTATTGTATTCTTCTCCATGCCCCGGAAACAGAGCATAACCTATTGACATGGTATAAACTATAGATTTACCGTGGTAGTCTACAAGCTTTGTCTCATTGGTAAAGCCCTGCAGAATCTCATCAATATATTCACCGGAAAGATTCTTTACTACTGCTAAAAACTCATCTCCGCCTATTCTTGCCACATATCCGAATCTGTCAAACAGCTCGGACATTCTGGACGAAGCATCCTTTAATATCTTATCGCCGCAATCATGGCCGTACCTGTCGTTGATCTGTTTGAAATTATCCAGGTCAAGAATAATAAGTGCAGCCGTTTCGGTGGTTTCATCATTAAGAATTCCATCGAACATCGCTCCTGATGTGCTGCGGTTATAAAGCCCTGTTAAAGTATCCCTCTCAGCCAGCCTGTGAATGGTCTCATTAGTCCGTCTGTAATCATCCACATCAAAGGTCAAAATATAGATATGAATATGCCCGTCAGATGCCTCCCGTATCTGATAGCTGGCATTCATATATCTGGGATGCTCACTTCCGCTGTCAGGCAGTCTGAGATACTCAATATTAGAACTTATCTGTCCATCCTTATAAGCTGACAATAACCTGTCTCTGTCAAAGAAGGGCTTGACCTTATCTTTGTCGGATTCTACTGCGGAACCTGTGATCATCTCCCTTATCACTTCATCGTAGGGTATGCCCATATGCCCCATGTTGGAATCGTCCATAACCTGCTGCTTGCCTAAATGCAGGCTTAAAATAAGATTAGAAGTAAGATCTCCCTCTACAAAGAATGAATTACGCAAAAATTCATCAAATGAACCGTACTCCAGCATCCTGGTAAAAGCACTGCTGGCAAGAATGAGATATACAGGATTGCTCGGCATATCATAATACTCAGCGCCACTCTGGGAAATCTCAGGCAACCTGCGCATTCTCTCAGCATCAATACCTCTTGAGCACAATACATAAATTGTCTTTTTATCTGACACAACCGGCACTATCATGTACATCAGCCAGTCGTAGTTGCCCTTTGCATCCCTGGTTCTGAAATAATCCACCATATATCTGCCGCCTACATCCGCAAGGCGGTCTTCCATGGTATTAAGATTCAGAAAATCGAGACATTTTTGCATATCCTCAACATAGATATTCTGTTGAGTGAATTTTAAAATTGTCTCATTAGCATCTCTGCCTAATATCGGATTATTATATCTGGATGTATCTATATAGATATTATCCATAGAGCTGCCATCCGCGCTTATTAAATCCACCCTGGAATAAAGTGAATACAAGAATCGCATGGCGTTGTCCATTTTTGACGCGCGTTCGTTAGGATCATCCTCAGACATTCGCTCGACAATAGCTAGAACAGCTCCGCTGTCATTTTCACCATTGTAGGATACACAGCGCATTACTAACCTGTGATAGCCCGCATCCGTCACAAAATCCTGAACACATTCAGTGCCCGTATAAATACAGCGCTCCGCCAAAGACCTGAACTGTGTGGACATGGTAAGTCTTGTGTTATTAAATATACTTTGCGGATCGTCGTCGCCATCCATTCCAAATGACGAAAAAATTGACTTGAAATTGTCATTTGACATGAGAAAATTAAATGATTTCCTGTCAAATTCCATAATTGCAAGAGGAAGCAGATTTAAAATAGCAGCATCCTCTTCCTGATGAGACCACCCTGTCTTGAGGGGTGTTTGAGAAAGGATATTAACCCGTCCTATAGCATCATAATAATCCCTTTCAAAATCATTTTCAGGATCCAGGCTAATATGCTTATCCTTGTCGAGAGTCATGGGGCTTCCATACAGATTGCCCTGGAATTTTTCACAGCCTATCTGCTTGATGAAATCTACTATGCTTTCATCATCTATGCCGCTCATCATGGTCTCTATGCCCAATTCCTTGGCCATATTCATCATATTCTTCAATATGATCCTGGATCTGATCGGGTCATCTGTTCCCTTAACGAAGCTGCTGTCAATCTTTAATGAATCAAAAGGCATATCCTTGAGAATATGAAGTGAAGATGCCTTTCCACCAAAATCATCCATCCCAAGCATGTATCCTGCCTTGCGGAAGCGACGCATCTCAGACAGCATATCCTCCCTGTCCTCAGAGAGCATTCCTTCTGAAAGCTCAAAACGGAGATATTGCTTATCTATTCCAAATTCATCTGTTGCGCGCTTTACAACCTCCAGCATATCCGACATGACAAAATCCTGTCTGGAAAGATTCAGCGATACCGGAACCACAGAAAGCCCCTCGTCAGTAGAAAGCCTTAGATCCTTGCAAACCATTCTGATCATGTATGCATCCAGACGATGAACCTGTTTAGCCTCCTTCAGGGTGTCCAGAAAATCTTCAGGCATAAGGATTCCATACTCGGGTGAATTCCACCTTGCAAGGGCTTCATAACCGCATAACCGCTGTTTTAAAACATGCATGATCGGCTGATAATAGACTATGATATGACCACAATCTATCGCTTCATCAAAGTGATGTATCACATATTGTTTTAACCGTATGGACCTTTCAAGAGCACCATCATATACGGAGAAACCATCACCATTTTTTTCAGCGCTCTTGCATGCCATTTTGGCATTACTGCACACAGTCGCCATATCAGTATATCCGTCTTTAAGCTCATAGCTTCCGGCTGTCAGCTCAAGACCTGTATGCTTCCATTCGTTATGAACCTTTTCCTGCACCAAAAGAACGCGCTGGGAAAGCCCTTCGCGGCTTGTAAGCACTATAAAGTGATCATTAGACGATCTGCAGATATCATCCCCCTTAAAGACATCCTCGATCATATGTCCAATTGATGACAAGCACTCATACCCTCTATCAAAATTATTCCTTGCATAAAAAAGCTTAAAGGCCTTAATATCAAAGTAGACACAGGATAAATCATCAGCACAGACCTCCCCGGACTCAAGGCGCAGCCTGGCGCTTTCGATAAAAGCATCCTTAGTCATAAGACCCGTCATAGGATCTTTTTTTCTCAAGTTATCATCCCCCGCTTCATAAGAATCATCTCTTCCATGGTAGGTACTCTGTATTGAACTACCACGGTATCTTCCCCATAATTACGCTTAACTACCTCTTCAATAGTTTCCCGTCCTTCAAGTTCGATAAGTAACGCTTTTCTACGCCTTCCCTTCATTATTTCCGCCACAAAATAGCTGTTATCCATATTTCCCACCTTATAAGAATGTGTAATGGCGTAACTCCTTTGTCATCCCTTATGTCCCCTGCCAAAGAAAGCCATGATTTTTTGTATGAGCGATAACCCATTATATTTGTCATTTTGGGAAGCTTTCCTGAAGATAAAATCGCTTGTAAGCTTCCTGGCGTAAACACTGTCATCCCCTTCAAAACCATGTCCGGCATTTTTGATTACCGTATATTCCACATCAGGATAGCACTCCGCTGCCCTTTGGGAATAGGATACAGGTATAACATCATCTTGCTGTCCATGAATAATTAAGACAGGTTTTTTGAATTTATGAATATCATCGTAGGGATGCAGATTCATTGCATCCTCGGCGTAAATTCTGCCTATTCTGGTGCCAAACACCTCATATTCCTCAGGTATTCCCTCCCTGCACATATCCCTTACATAATCAGGAATGGCAAATGCCGGATACCAGAGAATAAGGCCTGCTATATCACGGATCCTCTTTAATCCTATCATTGCAGCAACAAAACCGCCCTGACTTTCTCCCAGGAGAAAGATATTGTCCTTATCGACATAATCATACGACATAACAGCATTTAAAACCAGCGACAAATCTTCCTGCTCTGTAACAACAGACATCTCAAGGGTGGAACCATCACTTGAACCTTCATTGCCTCCACCGCAGAAATCAAACATTACACTGCATATACCATCATTGCACATCTCTTCGCCATAATGCAAAAGCTTCATGTAATTTATACTGAAACCGTGACATATTATCACTGCTGGATGAATACTGCTGCCGTTCTCCGGGATGAAGATCCTGCCTCTTACGGCCTTCCCATCTGCCTTACTGCCAAAACATACAGAGTCAACAACCATTATCCCAAAGCCTCTTGGCTTTCAATGAGAGTCTGCATATGCTCACTGTTCATTTTTTTACAAATCTCGATAAATCTATCCAGTGGAACACCGTTCATTTTTTTGTTGCCGCGGATAGTTACAGATACACTGTTATCAGCTATCTCCTTATCTCCAAGAATAACTATATAAGGATCCTTCATTCCATGGAATCCCTTTATTTTTTCCTTCATGTTGCGGTAAGCAAGATCTGCTTCCGCTCTTATGCCAGCCTGAGTAAGAGCTTCCTTAACCTTCATGGCATAATCATTGTGTTCAGGAAGTATCGGCACTATTCCCACCTGATAAGGACACATCCAGAAGGGGAACAGACCTTTGTAATTCTCTGTAAGAATTCCTATAAATCTCTCAAAGGAACCAAAAATAGCCCTGTGAATCATGACCGGTCTCTTGTGGGTACCATCATCAGCCACATACTTAAGATCAAAGTTCAATGGCAGCTGGAAATCCAATTGTATGGTGCCTGTCTGCCACTCTCTTCCCAAAGCATCCCGCATTTTTATATCAATCTTAGGGCCATAAAATGCGCCATCCCCCTCATTGACCTCATAATTGCCTTCACCGAAACGGTTGTCCAATATCCGCTTCAATGCCGCTTCCGCGTCATTCCAGACCTCAATATCTCCCATAAAGTCATCCGGGCGGGTGGACAATTCTACCTCATAGGTAAGTCCAAAGGTACCATATATCTCATCAGCTATATCCATGATATCGGCCATTTCATCCGCTATCTGTTCCTCTGTAAGAAGAGTGTGCGCGTCATCCTGTCGAAATGCCTGAACACGAAACAGGCCGTTCAACTCTCCGGATTTTTCCTTGCGGTGAATAACATCCACCTGGGAAATCCTAAAGGGCAGCTCCCGATATGAGCGCAGGCTGTTTCTGTAGACATTGATAGCGTTAGGGCAATTCATAGGCTTGGCAGCATATGTGTCTTGTGTTTCGATGTCCATATTACCTTCTTCATCATGTCCCGGGATTATGAACATATTATCTACATAGTGAGCCCAATGTCCTGAAGTCTTCCACAGATAGCGATTGTTGATTATAGGACCTGAAATCTCCTGATATCCATGTCTTTCATGAATAGTCCTCCAAAAATCCAACAGGGCATTATAAAGCTTCCAGCCTCTGGGAAGCCAATAAGGCATCCCCGGCGCGCTTTCATCAAACATAAAAAGCCCCATCTGAGGACCAAGCTTCTTGTGATCCCGTTCCATTGCCTCCTTAATAAACTGAAGGTGAGCCTTTAAATCCTTTTTATTCTCGAAAGCATATACATATATCCTCTGAAGCTGGTCCCTATTCTCGTCACCGCGCCAGTATGCGCCGGAAACAGATTTGATCTGGAAGGCAGCTCCCAGTAATTCCTGAGAATTAGAGACATGGGGACCTCTGCACAAATCCACAAAATCATCTCCTGTACGATATATAGTGATAGTCTCATCATCCGGCAGATCAGATATGATCTCCTGTTTGAATTTCTGTCCCTTAAACAGCTCAAGGGCATCCGCCTTGGAAATCTCCTCTACTGTCCAATCCTCTTTGCGCTTCAATATCTCGCGCATCTTATCTTCAATTTGCTTGAAATCATCATTTGTAAGATTTACAGGCAAAAGGAAATCATAATAAAAGCCATCAGAAATCTGCGGTCCTATGGCATATTGTACCTTGTCTGCGCCGTACAATTCCAGAACTGCCTTGGCCAGAACATGAGCAAGGGAATGCCTGTATACCTGACTGTAAAATTCTTTGTTATCCATTATGTTCTCCTTTCCACCGTTCAATAACATCCTCAGACAACGGTTCTGCTCCCTTTTTGCCATGGCAGAACTTATATTTCTTACCGCTGCCGCAAGGACAAGGCTCGTTTCTTCCTATTTTCAAAACATGAACCGTGTGTGATTTTTTCTGATCTAAAAAGATCGCCTTTTTATTATCCGCACCTAAGATATCATCCCACTGCGGAAGACCATACAGCCACTCGGCATCAGCATCTATCATATTCCTGTACAATCTCTCATTATCAAAATTCAAAGAGACTACCGTATTCTCATCCATGGTCTTAAGGGGATTTTGTTCTACCAGGCTGTCGTTGATTCCATCTAAAAAGCCTGTCATCTCAACCACAGAAACATTATACTTTTCTGCCAGTTGGGGCACTGTTCCCTTTACCTCTTCCTCCGGATTATTGAGAAGAGAATCATAAATATTTTTTTCTTTTTCAAAATAATCCTTCCAAAAAGCATCTATCTGCTCTCTGGTTCTGGTTTTTGTGTCGTAAGCTAAATCTTCCCATTGTTCAAATAATGTCATTATATTACCTCCTGCGTCGTTTTGACCAGATTACTACTCCTGCAACAAGACAAGACACCGGCAACAGAACTATAAAAATAAACCCGTACATCTGAGCCGCATTGGTGTTTACTGTAAGCCTCGTCTCGTCATATTTTTTAACTGGTATTATCACACCATTTTCATTCTCCAGATCGGGTACAAGAACCTTCATCATAGAATCAAATAATCTGGAATTGCGATATGACACCATTGCATCCGACGCGTCTGTAAGCAGATACGCGGAACCTAATACTATGATTTTGCCGCCTTTTTTTGTCTCTGTAAGAAGACCTACGGAAAATGGTCCGTCAGGGTCCCCGGGATCCTTTGTAACCTCTGTTTGTACAGACGCGACCTTTGCCATTTCCTCGGCAGAACCGTAACCCTTTTTGGAAGTGGCCTTATCAGAAGTCACAAACAGTTTTGTATATGTATTATCATTATCCTCATTATATTCCAGACCTACCGAAAAAGGTGAAAAAATCGAAGACTTTCCTTCCAAGCCATCCGTTGCGTCTGATACTTCTACTTCCGGCAGTAAATAATATGGATTCTGATAATAATAGTCCTTGTCTAACTCCGCGACCACACCCTCTACAGGTGTTATTCCATATTCTGACAGGATCCCTTTGTATCTGGCAAGGTTATCCATCTGAAGAAAATCCATTGACGCAAGAACGCTTCCTCCATCATTGATATAGTCAACTACTTTTTTAACATCATCATCGGAGAGATCCGACTGCACGCCATTGATGATAAGCGCGGCAGAATCCTCAGGAACTGCCTCTTCCTTCAGGAATGACAACTGTTTTATCTCGTAATTGGATTTCTCCAGTACATCCATAAAATCTTCGCCAATAGCCAGCTCATCGTGACCCTCCAAAATGTACACCACAGGAACATCATCCGTGGATACATATTGAAGCGCACTGGTGATCTGGCCTTCGCCATCATATCCGGTAACAGTTTGTGAATAAGTAGTGTAGTCAATCTCACTGGGATAAATATCCGACACCGGGATAACCTTGCTGCGCTTGTCACTTACTACTATAAGACTGCCTTCCTGCTCGCCCTCTGCGTCATAAGAAGCAAGAAATGTAGGATTTTTGGATATATTAACATAACTGATCTTAATACGCGGGTTGGCTTCATGGTATCGCTTGAGAGTCTTGGGTATCTCGACTGATGATTCCTTGACTGATTTTTTGGTTCCAACCACATAAATAGTTACATCCTCAGAATAATCCTTGAGAAATTTGACAGTGTCCTTTGTAAGTGAAAAATATTTTTCCGCCGTCATGTCAATGATGGCCTGTGAATCCGGAATTTGTAATGCCAGCGCATTAACTCCCGCTACTGCAGCACACACTACAGCTATAGTAGTTATGGAAAAAACCGATCCTGAAAGCTTTCTGACACTCACACTCCATCGGCGCTTTTCAATGGATTGCACCGTTCCAAATAAAAACAATCCTGTGACAGAAACATAGTATATTATACTTCTTAAATTAAGACTTCCGTCAGACAGATCGTCCATGGGCGTAATGAAATCATAAGCTCCTAAAATGGTTGGAATAATCCCTCCATCCGGAAATACCGCACCGGTTATGGACGGCATCATATACCCGAGAAATAAAAGTACAAAAGATACTATTGCAGATATAACCACACTTTCAGTCAGTGATGAAACAAAAAGTCCAACCGATAAAGTAAGAAGACCATATAATACAAAACCCAGCAACGCCAGGAAGCTTCCGGTGTAATTCGCTTCTCCAAATAATCCCAGTATCAATGGAGATACTGCCATCAGACATACAGGTATGGCAAAAACCAAAACCAGCGCCAGATACTTGCCCAGGACTATCTGCCATGTGGATACAGGGGCAGTCATGATCAGCTGATCTGTCCTGTTGCGTCTGTCTTCTGAGAGTATACGCATGGTAAGCACCGGAACTGCTATCAGAAACAGGAAGGTTACGGCTGAAAGCGTATGTGATATCTGTGGCAGACCGTACAGCATGTTGTACAGAAAGAAGTACAATCCGTACATTGCCACCATAACGCCTACAAATAGCCATCCTATTACATTATTGAATAAGGAGGCAAACTCCCGCTTGCATATAGCAATCATTTCTCTTCCTCCGTCACCTCATCGTCCCCCTTATCCGATTCTTCCCCGGCTTCCTCTTCAGATTCTTCGGTTTTTGTTTCAGATTCGTTGGTTTCTTCTTCAGATTCTTCGGTTTTTGTTTCAGATTCGTTGGTTTCTTCTTCGGATTCTTCGGTTTCTGTTTCAGATTCGTTGGTTTCTTCTTCGGACTCTCCGGTTTCTGTTTCAGATTCCGCTTCCTCCGCGGCTGCAGGATCCTCCTGGGTAATCTCCAAAAATATCTGCTCCAGCGAACCCTTTTCTTCCTTCATCCCCAGTATTGGGATCCTGTGCTCCATTAACGCAAGCGAAATCTGCTCAGTTATGTCAGAATTGTCTGCAGCCGCGGTAATATCAAGCTCCAGAACCCCGTCCTTCTCCTCGCCGCAGAATACATCCTTTATGCCTTCCAGATCACCTAATACCAAAACTACATCTTCTTCGGAGCTCTTAACAGATATCGTAATGCGCCTGTCACTGTTGACATATTTGTCGAGATTTGATACATCATCATCTACAATGAGCTTGCCCTTGTTGATTATGAACACATGATCGCATACAGCGGATATCTCAGAGAGAATATGCGAGGATAAGAGCACTATATGTTCTTCGCCCAGGCTTCGTATTCTGTCTCGAAATTCCAGAATCTGCTTGGGATCCAGGCCAACTGTCGGCTCATCCAGAATAACAACTGCCGGATCGTTAATAATGGCTCCGGCGAAGCCTACCCGCTGTCTGTACCCCTTGGAAAGGGAACGGATCAGCTTATCAGCCACATCCAAAACCCCGGCATCCTCCATAACAGCTTCTACTGCTACGAGCCTTTGGGATTTGTCCATTCCCTTTAATTCTGCTACAAAAACCAGATATTCATGGACCGTCATATCCTGATAAAGAGGCGGATTCTCCGGCAGATATCCAATCCTGCTTCGTGCAGCCTTGCCATCCTTGTATATATCATGACCGTCTACTTCCACTGTTCCGCCACCCGGAGCAATATATCCGGTCATCATATTCATAGTAGTGGATTTACCGGCTCCATTCGGTCCTAACAGACCATATATCTTCCCGGGAAGCAGCGTAAATGAAATATCATCCACTGCTGTGTGTCCACTGTATTTTTTTGTGAGATTCTTGACTTCAACCATTTTATTCCTGCTTCTTATATGTTGCGGTATATTATGTCACTGCGCTTTGGTCCGTTTGAAACCATCGTTATGGGAAAACCTATATGTTCCTCAATAAATTCAATATATTTACGGCAATTCTCCGGCAATTTATCATATTCACTGATCCCGGTAATATCACATTTCCAGCCATCCAACTCCACCAGAATGGGCTTGGCCTTCTCTAAAAGATGTGTAACAGGAAAATCCTTGATTTCCTGGCCATCCACTTCATAGCCCACGCATACCGGAATCTTGTCCAGATAACCCAGAACATCCAAAACTGTAAACGCAACATCTGTAGTTCCCTGAAGCCTGCAGCCATATCTGGTAGCAACGCAGTCAAACCATCCCATACGCCTTGGACGACCGGTAGTAGCTCCATATTCTCCTGCGTTGCCGCCCCTCTTGCGCAGCTCCTCAGCTTCGGTTTCATCCAGTATCTCGCTTACAAATGCTCCAGCTCCTACGGCTGATGAATACGCTTTGACTACGGTAACAACCTTTTCAATACTGTATGGAGGAATACCGGCTCCCACAGCCCCATAACCTGCCAGGGTTGAAGAGGATGTTACCATGGGATAGATGCCATGGTCAGGATCCTTTAATGTACCAAGCTGTCCCTCCAGCAGTATCTCCTTGCCTTCTTTGATTGCATTCCATAAAAATGCAGAAACATCACATACATATGGCTCTATCATTTTGCGATAAGAGATCAATGTATTGAACAATTCCTTCTCGTCAATCAGAGGCTTATGATAAAGATGCTCCAACAGAACATTCTTCTGCTCACAAGTGCGGTGGATTTTGTCCTTAAGCAGCTCCTCATCAAAAAGCTCACTGACCTGGTAGCCTATCTTGGCGAACTTGTCTGAATAGAATGGTGCAATTCCTGACTTTGTGGAACCAAACGAAGCCTTGCCCAGGCGTTCTTCTTCATATTCATCAAATAAAATGTGATAGGGCATAACCATCTGGGCTCTATCTGACACAAGTATCCTGGGCATAGGAACTCCACGGTCAACTATGGATTGTATCTCCTTGGCGAGTACCGGTATATTAAGCGCTACTCCATTTGCAATAACGCTGGTGGTATGACCGTAAAAAACTCCTGATGGAAGAGTGTGAAGAGCAAATGTACCATAGTCATTGACAATAGTATGTCCGGCATTTGCTCCGCCCTGGAATCTGACTATGATATCCGCTGATTCCGAAAGCATATCGGTGATCTTGCCCTTGCCCTCATCACCCCAGTTAGCTCCTACTACTGCTTTTACCATTTGTAATCCTCCGTTATATCTCCTCTATAAGACTCTTTGAAGCCGTCATTCCAATAGCACCCGGACCTGTGTGACAGGCTACCACAAGGGATAATGGTTCCAGAACGACACTCTTACCAGGAAATCTTCGCATTACTTCTTCCCTTATAATCTCAGCTTGTTCTGTATCCCTGGTATATGCCATTGCAATAATACTGTCCCTGGCATCCGGATCGTTAAATCTCTCGGAAAGATCCTTGGTTATGGCTTCTATCATAACCTCTCCCGCCTGCTTAACAGTTCTGGCTTTGGCGTAAGCATCCAGCTTCTCACCCTGTATCTGAAGCACCGGCTTGATACGCAGCAGTGAGCCTATCGCTGCTGCAGCAGGCGTAATCCTGCCTCCTTTTTTCAGATAATCCAGCGTATTAACCATCAGATAAATTGATGAATCAAATTTTGTCTTCTCAAGATATTCCCGAATCTGCTCTCCAGTCTTTTTCTCATCAGCAAGGTGCTTGGCTTCAAGTACTGAAAGCTTCATGGTTACAGAGATTCTCTGGTTGTTAACAACAAATACTCTGTCACAATAAGGCTCCTCCGAAGCCATGTTAATCGCTGTCTGACATGAAGCTGAAAGACCGCTGGACAGCGGAATATATATAACCTCGTCATATTCTTCTAAGAGCTTGTTCCACATATCCATCACATCCCCGACAATGGGCATAGATGTCTTGATATCAGCTCCCTTTTCCTGCAATTTATAAAACTTGTCGGAAGTCAGATTCACTCCCTCATAATACAGCTTGTCATTAATATAAAATGGGGTTGGCAGCACATATATTCCAAGCTTTTTAGCTTCATCCTGGGATATACCGCTGTTAGAATCAGTCAGAATCGCTACCCTGCTCATAAACAGTATCTTGCCTTTCTTCGTTCAATTCATCTTCTACCATAACTTAACTACTATAACACAAATGACTGATAGTCGCAAATTTTAGCGCATTTATGCACAATTTATGCACAAAAAGACAGGTGCCATGTGACACCTGTCTCTAAAGAACAGTTAATGCTTATTTTGTAAGAAGCATCATGATATCATTGCTTCTAGCTACAAAAGCTTTCATATCCTCCGGAGCAAGTGGAGCATTCTGTATTCTTGCAAGATCGTACAGTTGATGACAGATCTTATCCGCTCCCTCTCCATCAGGATTGTCCAGAAGGAATTGTACCAGGGGATGAGCAATGTTTAATATAAGTGTCTCATCCTGAGGGAATAAATTGGCATCCATTCCTCCCATACCTGACATCGAGTACATCTTCATCATGTCAGCCATTCTCCTGGATTCCTCTTTTACAGTCAAAACAGAAGAGATAGCTTCATCCTTGAGCTTTTCCGCCTTAATAGTAAGCTTGTCATTGGATAAGTATTTCTTGAATACTTCCGAAAGAGACTTGGTATCCTCCTCGGTACCCTCTGCTTCTTCTACGAGACCATCCGTGATATCACCGTCAATCCTGCAAAAACGATACTGCTCATTACGCTGCTCAAGCTGGGTAATAAAGCTGGTATCAATATTATGATCCAGGATAACAGCGTTCATCTTCTGTTCCTTGAACATGGAGATATACTGTCCCTGCTGAACCAAATCAGTCACATAATATACTACCTTGCGTTCATCCTTAGGCTCTTCGGAATTATCATCACCGGAATCATCTGAAGATATAGGGTTGCCATTCGCATCCAGTATCTCAGGCTTGTCTTCCTTGTCCTCGCTTTCGTCCTTCTCTTCCTTAACTAACAGCTCCGGAAGAGTCTTGTACTCGTCATATATGTCCTTGAACAGGATGTAATCATTCATTCTGTCACAGAACTTGTTGTCTCTAAGACATCCGTATTTGATGAAAGGACTTATATCATCCCAGTATTTCTCGTAGGACTCCTTGTCAGTCTTGCACATGCCTGAAAGCTTGTCCGCAACCTTCTTGGTAATGTAATCAGATATCTTGGTAACAAATCCGTCATTCTGAAGAGCGCTCCTTGAAACATTAAGCGGCAGATCCGGACAATCAATTACGCCCTTTAACAGCATCAAAAATTCAGGAATCACTTCCTTGATATTATCTGCTATAAATACCTGATTATTGTAGAGCTTGATCGTTCCCTCAATTGAATCGTATTCCGTGTTAATCTTAGGGAAATAAAGGATGCCCTTAAGATTAAATGGATAGTCCATATTCAGATGTATCCAGAACAGCGGTTCCTTGAAATCCATGAATACCTTGCGATAGAACTCCTTGTATTCGTCATCGCTGCACTCACTTGGGTTCTTGGCCCAAAGGGGATTAATATCATTAACCGGAACAGGTCTTTTTACGATCTTAAGCTTCTCCTTAGCAGGGGAAACCTCTACCTGCTTTTTATTGCCGTCCTCGTCCTCCTGCTCTTCATATTTTGCCTCCTCGTGGATCTCTTCTATTACAGTATCAGAGTCCCTTCTGTCCTCGGCATCTATGGTCTCATACTGTTCTTCGGCGTTGGCCTTCTCTAAGAATATCTCTACCGGCATGAACGAACAGTATTTCTCAAGAACCTCTCTGATACGGTATTCATTCGAGAATTCCAGACAATCCTCATTAAGCTTAAGAGTGATGGTAGTTCCCACATCCTCACGCTCGGTCTCATCCATAACATAAGATGTGCCGCCGTCGCACTCCCAGTGAACTGCAGACTCCCCCTCTTTGTAGGAACGGGTATCTATATGTACATAATCAGCTACCATGAAGGCAGAATAAAATCCCAGTCCAAAGTGTCCTATGATCTGATCTTCACTGGCCTTGTCCTTGTATTTCTCGAGGAAATCCGTAGCTCCCGAAAAAGCTATCTGATTAATATATTCATTAACCTCATCAGCAGTCATTCCAAGACCATTATCTGCTACAGTAAGGGTCTTGTCTTCAGGGTTAACAGTAACTACTATACGAGGCTTGTAATCCTCCGGCAGCTCGTACTCGCCCATCATGTCAAGCTTTTTTAACTTTGTAATTGCGTCACAACCGTTAGAAATCAGCTCTCTCAGGAAAATATCATGATCGGAATACAGCCATTTTTTAATAACAGGAAATATATTTTCGCTGGTTATTGATAAAGTACCTTTTGTTTGTGCCATAACTATCATACCTCCAAACATGTTTTTCAATCCGGTACCCATTTTACTCCCACAAATTAGAAAAGTCAATAAAAAATTAGCACTCAAATAAATTGAGTGCTAATAATCATCTTCAACTTATATTGGAAATATGTTACAGTGTTATAACTACCTTGGCCTTAACACTTTCTGACATCTCAACCTCATCCTTGGAAATGCACAATACAAACTTAATGTTGAATTTCTCTGAGATGACATCCAGCTTCTCAATAGCCCGGGTAAGCTCTTCTGTGGAATCAATGTAGGCAATCGTAAGAAAACTATCTAATGCTATCTCTTCTATATCACTGTTCTGGGAGATAGCTCCACTTAAAAAGCCTAAAAACTCATCAGTGGAAGAAATCGTATAATCCGCCATGTTAATGAGCCTGACCCTGGAAGTCAACTCATACATGTGTTTCTGACTCTTGTCGATGTAAATAATGTCGCCTGCGGCACTCTTAACATCCTCATGTATACGATCTAATAAATGTCTTGTCTTTCCTTTTCCCCTGTCGCCTGCAATGATTTCAACCATAATATTGCCCTCCTGGTATCGTATTATTTTAAAAACAGAACAATAAGTCCTTCCGGTACATTATAAGATATTAGCATACAAAACTCAAGGTACAATTGTAATGTCATCTAACCCGCTTTGGATAACAGCTGATTCATCAAATCGTACAGATTATAGCGGTTTTCAGCGTCAAAAACCATAGATATTATCTGATCCTTGTTGCTGTTCTCTGATAACATAACAAGACAATAGCCTGCAGCACCGGTAGTACCTGTCTTACCTCCTATGACAGTTATCCCGTCAGGAGCTGTCCTTTCTCCGGTTATATAGCTGTTGGTGGATTTCCATTGTTTTTCCTTGACGGAATTGTCTGCCGCAGAAAATCTGGCAGTATACTCCGGAGTCGATAGGATTGTGTAAAATTCCTTTTCGCCAAGGGCAGCCGAAAAAATCAAATACATGTCATAAGCTGTTGTGTAATGATCCTCGTCATGCAGTCCGTTTGGCGTTACAAAATGTGAATCTGTGGCTCCGAGCTTTTTAGCAACCTTGTTCATCCTTTCTACAAAGGTTTTCTCATCCCCATCAATTCCTTCTGCAATCGCAATCGCAGCATCATTACCGCTGGCAAGAATAAGTCCGAACAAAAGATCTCTGAGAGTGATCTTATCCCCGGGAGAGAGCCCTGCCACGGAAGAATCATATGTCTGATCGCAGGCATGCTCACTTACAGTATAAATCTCATCCAGGTTACCATAACGGATAGCAATATAAGCTGTAAGTATCTTGGTAGTGCTGGCCGGATATACCTTGTCATAAATCTTTTTTGAATATATGGTTTTTCTGGAGGTGTTATTAAAAACCGCTCCTGATTTGGCAAGCGAAGAATCAACCTTTTTAATCCCGATATTCTCACTGTCAGGAATACATAAATCTTCGGCAAACAAAGGAGTTTCTTCAACAAAGGCCGCCTCTGTTATGTCATAGTAATAACTTGATTCATAGATCCTATAAGCATTAGGATCAGCCTTCTGACCGCATCCAGCCAAAGAATAAACCATTACAAGACATGCTAAGGCCAAAGAAATTATTTTTTTATTATTTGTACATCTCACGCCACTCAAAATCTCCCCGATCCAAAGACAATATCAATAACTCTGCTGTAGCAAGATTTGTAGCCAAAGGTATATTATGTGCATCGCACAATCTTACTATGTTGTTCACATCCGGCTCATGTGCCTTGGCGGTAACTGCATCCCTTAAGAATATTACAAGATCAATCTCATTGTGCTCGATCTTGGCTCCAAGCTGCTGTGTACCTCCCAGATGACCGGACAGATATTTTCGAACATTAATGCCAGTTGCCTCTTCCACCAATCTGCCAGTGGTTCCTGTGGCATAAATATCATGACGACTTAAAATTCCTCTGTATGCAATACAAAAATTCTGCATCAATTTTTTCTTGGCATCATGCGCAACCAAACCAATATTCATTTATTCCCCCCAATCTATTTCAACATTTCCCCCTGAATAGCGTTTTTTTGCCTGCAACCCCACATTGAGGACAAAACCTATCCCTAAATACAGCGTAACAAGTGATGTAAGACCGTAGCTTACAAACGGAAGCGGCAAACCGGTATTAGGCATCATACCTGTTACAACACATATATTTACAAAGCTCTGAAATCCTATCAGAGACGCCATTCCAACACAGATAAGCTGGCCTGAAAGATCCCTGGCGTGCCTTGCCATTTTCAAGCACTCTAATGATATTATAAGGAGCAGCAAAACTATAATGAAGGATCCGACAAATCCCAGCTCTTCTCCTGCCACAGCAAAAATAAAATCTGTCTGCGGCTCGGATATATAATTACCATTTTTTACAGAATCAGCCGCATCATTGTAGAGACCTTTGCCGAATAACTGTCCTGAGCCAACAGCCATTATGGAATTCATCTGCTGGTACGCATCTGAAGGATAATCTTCCGGATGAAGCCATGCAAGGATTCTTCGTCCCTGATACGGCTTCAGTATCGTCTGCCCGTCCCGGCTGACAAGAAATAAAAATATACTTACCGCAGGAATCGAAAGGCCTAAAACCCATCCCACAATCTTATATGACAATCCCGCCGTAAAGACCATGGCAGAAACAATCAAAAAAGTAACTATAGTCGTGGAAAGATCGGGCTCCTTTAAAATAAGTAGCAGAGGTATTGCCGCCAAAACAGCAATCAGAAAAAGCATGTGCTTTTTATTGATATGCTCCTGATAAATCATAAAAAATTTGGCAAAAAACAATACCAGCAAAACCTTGGCCAGCTCAGATGGCTGGAATCTGATAAACCCCAGATCAATCCATCTTCTTCCCCCAAGCCTTCCTTCATCTCCAAAGATCAGCGGAAGAAACAGTATTACCAAAGTCAGCGCGTAATATAAATAATGAAACTGAAGGACAAACTCAAAATCTATCAGCGATACAATAACCATCACAATAAGCCCAATAACCATTCCCAGTATCTGGCGGTTAAAATAGCTTTCATTCGCGCTTCCAATGACAAAGATACCTATCATAGTAAGCCCAAATACGGCTCCTATCAAAAGCAAATTGTAGTTTTTAAGTTTGTAATTACGAAATGTGCTGATCATCTTCGCGATTTACCACCTGTTTTACTATTCCATTGGACAACGGTTCATGCAGGAGAACTCCCTCCCATAAAACAACGGCATAAGGTTCGAACTGACTGCTGCGACTGAAAAGCTTTCTTTTTCCGCTGGTAAAATCGCCGCTGATATCCGCAATTTGTACCTTAGCACTCTTGAAGGAATTAGCTACAACGAAACATCCTTTTTCTCCTTCACAGCCTGCGTGTACATTACCGCACACTTCGCCGCAAACCACCACATTGCCTCTGGCGGTCACAGTAGAATTCTTCTTGACATCACCAAGTATCAAAATGCTTCCATCCGATTCAACTGTCTCGTCCTTTTTTACTGTTGAAGGGATGATCTTGGCGTTCTTGTAATACTCTTCAAAATAAAACCGGTCTTTCCTCTCTGCCATCCTGACATCCTTAAGTTCATCTTTCTCGTCTATCAGGATAATATGTATCATGGAATTCAGCTCAATTGCTTCAGCCAGGACAGCCATTTGCTGGCCTGTAAGCTCTCTGCCCTCCACTCTTAGTATGAGATCGGTCTTACCAAAAAAATGCTTGGCCTCCGCAAACTTTGCACAGACCTCCCGGATCATAGTCTCGAAATCCGCCTCCTGGCTCAAAACAAGTGTAAGACCATAAGAATTGCTCTTGATCGTACATGCATCTATCATATACCGCTCCTTCTATCTGGAACATAACGGCTTTAATCTGTTACCGAACCGCTTGTAGTCACGCCTCTGGTCTCATCCGAATCAGCATATTCTATGGATGCCTCATCTCCAAAATACACTCCCAGAAAATGTCTTGATATATCCGCTGCATTGTGAGATGTGTAACCAAATGCTATCCTGGTAGCAAGAGCCACTCTGGGATTGTCGTAGGGCGCGTATCCTACAAACAATGCGTGGTTTGGATGGTTATTAACCTCGGCGGTTCCTGTTTTGCCTGCAACCTCTACAGAGAAATTGTTAAAACTGCTAAGATCCTCTGCCACAGAGCGCATTCCTGAGTGAATAGCACCCCACTCACCGGCATTTAGTATACCGATGTTGGTCTTGACCTTGGGACCGTATTCTTTGACGGTTTTACCCTTGGCATTCTGAACATGATCCAAAAGCGATAATTTATACACCGTTCCACTGGATGCTATTGCCGTAACATATCTTGCCAGAGCAATGGTGGTAATATTGTTATTAGACTGGCCTATTGCAGCCATTACCGGATATTCCGTAGCTATGGAGGATGTATTCTCCTCAATCTCTATTCCGGTCTTCTGATCAAGTCCTAAGAGATTGGCGTACTTCTGCAATCTGGATATGCCCCTGGCATCATTATATCCGCCTCCGCCTGCAAGCCTGAAGCCCACCTCGTAAAAAAAGTAGTTGCAGGAATGCTGTATGGCTTCGGCAACATTAAGCGAACCGTGTGATGACGGATATATCCAGCATTTTGGATGGTTAGAGACCTTGTCATATTCCCCTAAATCCACAATCTGGGTTGCGGTAGTAATCACCCTTTCGGATAACCCGGCCATAGCCGAGCACATCTTAAATGTAGATCCCGGGGCCGTCCTCTGCTGGGTAGCATTGTTATAAAGAGGATTAGATAAATTAGTATTAAGTGACACATAATATGACGAATCTCTGGCATTAGATAAAAGATTACTGTCATAGCCGGGATATGTTACACAGGCCAGAAGCTCTCCCGTCTTAGTGTCTATCATCACACATGAACCTGAACAAGGCTCCAACGCCAACTGTCCCGGCGTAATAGAACGGGAGGATATACAGCTTCTTATGAAGTCATATGCACCTCTTCTGCCATCTGCAAGGGCGTTCCTGGTCTCTTCGTCCCATTCCAGAACTCCCTGGTCAAACATTATCGCACAGAGCTGATTACCGCGAACCAGATCCTCCAAAATGGCATTCTTGTAGATTAATTTGTCAAATCCATTGTCATTGCTGAATCTGTCGATAATATAGGCTGCAAGATTATTGTAAAGCTCGTCAGTGTCGACATATTCAGACTGCTCGGTAAAGGCAGTTATATCCACCCAGTCCTGCTCGATACAGTACCTGATGTATTCATTAACGCTTGCTTCTTCAGAGGTCCACTTTTTCTGGATCTCGTCATCGGTATCTATCTGATCCCTTAAAATTACATCTTCGTCCTTGAGCTTTTTTACAATGTATGTAGAATAAGCCTGATATTCCTCAGATAAATCCTTATATATAACCGGCTCCTGTGAAGTAAGCATAGACCCTAAAGTGTCCATGACGACCTGTTTTTTGCCATCAAATGCCGCCTGTACCTGCTTCTCAAGCTCCGTCGCATCAGGTTCGGTAAAATGTCTGATGTCAATTACACTGTTGCCCACCAGCGCATAATAGACATCATAAACAGGAATGGTAATATCAGATGCTTTGGCAGTTTTAGCTGTGGTTTTGGCGTTGACTATCTTCTGCAGGAGTATACCGGCGATTTCCTTCTCCAGGAGACTGTATACCCTTTTTTGAAGGCTGGCATCTATGGACAGATATACATCCTTGCCTGTGACAGGATCCGTATGATCAGTCGTCTCGATAAGGTTGCCTACACTGTCTACATACACCGTCTGGGAACCCTTTTTCCCCCGCAGGTATTTGTTCATGTACTGCTCAATTCCTGCCTTGCCGATGGTATCGTTCAGGGTATATGTGTCATCATCCTTGGACAGTTCATTATATTCGTCTGTTGAGATAGTTCCTGTATAACCAATAATACTGGAAAATGCTTCGCTGTCGGCGTAAGTTCTGACTGATTTTTCTTCTATGTCTACACCTGTAAGCTCGTTCTGGTTCTCCTTGATATAGGCCACAGTCTTATTGCTTACATTAGAAGCAATAGTAGTGGCGATATATTTTTGATAGTAGTTTTTATTCATGTTATAACGGATGACCGCAATCGCGTACCTCATCTCTTTTGGATACTTTTTCGGTATCCCAAAGCGCTTATCAGTAAGGTACTCCATTATATCATCAGCACTTGCTTTGGCTTCATTGAGCTTAAGACGGGTATTGTATTCAAGCTGGCTGATCTTGGCATGCCCGAATATATCAGCGCGAAACCTCTGTAAAGAAGTTCCTGAATCCACAAACTCATATTCACCTGAGGAATTAATAAAAATCCCAAAATCCTTATCTATCTCATCGCCATTATTCTGAATGTGAGAGATCACCTCGTACAGAATCTCCGATAAAGCTTTGTTCTTATCAGAATCGCTTTGATAGGTGCCGCTATCCTCAATGGTAACAGCAAACGCAAGCTCATTGCTGGCAAGACAGATTCCATTGCGGTCATAGATACTGCCTCTGGTGGCATCTATATTCTCGGTTTTCTCCACCAACAGATCATAATGATTCTGATAATCCTCGCCACGAACTATTTGCAGCACAAATAATCGCCCCACGAGTATCATGGAAAAAGCAGTTATCACAAAGGACAAAGCCGTTATTCTGGATCCCAGTAAATATTCTTTTATTCTATCTAAAAAGTCAGCCAAGCTCTCTGACCCCTCTTACACTGCGATTTGTTCGTTCTCCGCCCTGATCTACCCAGCTGCATACCCATCTGAGTGGAAAATATAAAAAGATTGCAACAAGAACTGTATAAACCATCTCCGGAACTATAATATTGGTTATATAAAATCCCGCATCGCTGCGGTTGCGCATCAAAAACTGAGACAGATATATAGTCATGCCAAGCAGAAAATCGCTTCCGCCTATCAGAAATAATGGCAGCTTAATATCGTCACCGTAATATATCTTGGCAAGAGCTCCATTTAAGGATCCCACATACAGATACATAAGCGCGTACATTCCAAATGAAGAACCGCAGAAAATATCCAGAAGCAGACCTCCCAGGAAACCCGTTATCATACCGTATTTGGCTCCCAGAAGAAAACCAAACATAGAAGTTACTATGAGTATGATATTAGGGGTCACACCCGCCAGAGCTATTCTGGGAAAAAAACTGGTCTGAAGCAAAAACCCAATATACAAAGCACCGAAAACGGCAATAGCTGACCGGATCAAATATTTGTAAACCGTCTGCTGCATCAGTCGCTTATCTCCTTTGTTTCCAGAATAACCAAAACATCCTTAAGATGCTTAAAATCCACTACAGGAGTCATGGTGCCGGATTTGGTAAGGCCGTTGGCATCATTATCCAATTCTCCCACATATCCCACCAGAATACCAGGCAGATATTTGTCGCTGATATTACTGGTGACAATAGCGTCACCGGTTTTCACAACATCATCTTCATCCTCCAGGGAACTGATCTCTATCATGCCGGATTCAGTCATCATCTTGAGGCTTCCGGAAATAATACAATTGTCGTCTGTATCTAAAACCATGGCGCTGACATTATTGGTATCATCTATTACAGTTCTTACTGTGGAATAATGTCTGCCTGCCTGAGTAACAATTCCGACTAATCCGCTGCCTGCTATGACATTCATGTCCTTTTTGATACCCTCTGATGTACCCTTATCAATGGTAAAAGTAGAAAACCAGTTGCTGGTACCCCTGGCTATGACATGAGCCCCTGTGGTCTTGTATTCCTTGTAGGTGGAATCCAGGTCATACAGCGTCAGCAATTCATCAAGCTCAGTCTGCTGAAGCTGGGTATTGGTCAGTCTGTTGGTAAGCTCATCCACCTGATCACGAAGAGCAGCATTCTCCTCCAGAAGCTCCGCTTTGGTCTTGGCGTCCTCATTGGTCGATGCAATAGAGCCTCCTATGAAATCAATGCCCCTCTGCATAGGAACAAAGATATAGTTGGAAATTGTTACCAGAGGGCCTCCTGTAAAGCCTGTGGCATAGTTAATAAACAGCAATACTATGCAGATTATAGTCAGTGTAATAAGTATGAAATTGCCGGGTATAGTCGTTCTGCTGCCGCGTCTGTTCATCTAACTGAATATCCTCGATTTCATGCTGTATCCAAACCGTGAAAATTTGTCATCTGTCAGTATGCGGTTCAGTCCGCGAACTACAGCCTCATCACCATTCTCTGCAACATTGACATTGATATTGGTAAGGCTGGAAAAATACTCCGCCAGATCCGGAATTCTGCTGCTGCCTCCTGACAGATAGATTCCTGAATGAACTATATCCCTGGCAAGCTCCGGCGGAACCTTTTCCAGGATCATCTTCACAGAGGTAGCTATGTTGTCAAGATCATCACGAATTCCCTCGTAAACAACCTCCCCTGTTACTTCCATCTCGATTGGAAGGCCGCTTACCACATCCCGTCCAACTACGGTTTTGGAATCCGTAACGCGGTTGATGGCAGAGCCTATGCTCTCTTTTAATGATTTGGCGGTTTTTTGTCCGATCACAAGATTATATCTGCGCTTCATGTAGGTAACAATGGACTCATCCATTCTGTTACCGCCAAAGGATTTTAATTCGGATAAAACCAGTCCCCCAAGAGAGATTACAGAAATCTCTGTAGTATCTGCACCAATATCAACTACCATTACTCCTGTAGGCTCTGTAATATCCATGCCCATGCCCAAAGCATCAGCCAATGGCTTCTCACACAGACTGATAGAATGTGCCTTGATCCTGGTCTTGGCAAAAATATCGTAAAAGGCCTTTTTCTCAACCTCAGTAATATCTGTGGGAACAGCCACAACTATATCTGAACCCTTGAGTCTGGCACCTACCTTGTGCTCCAAAACCTCCAGAAGCATGGTCTGCATATTATCAAATTCCGCAATTACTCCGCCATGAATAGGGAATGAAACTTCTATGGATTCCGGAGCCTTTTCAAACATTGCATATGCCTCGTCGCCATATGCATACATCTGGTCTTTGTCAACTATGGCTATTGTGTTCTTCTCATTAGTAATCTCACCAGAAGCACGGTCAACTATCTTTAGATTGCCCGTACCCATATCAATACCATAACCGCCTGCCATATTCCTACCTCCGATCTAATCCAGCAGTCCATTTTCACGATAGCTGTAATAAGTATTGTCCCCAATAATAATATGGTCCAGAAGTGATATCTCCATTAATTTGCCGCATTTGGCAATGCGCACTGTAGCCTTGTCATCCTCCGCGCTGGGGTCACAATTCCCACTTGGATGGTTATGCAAAACCACAAGAAAGCTCGCCATGTGAGATACCGCAAAAGCAAATACCTCCCGCGGTGAAAAGACAGCATATCTGACTGTGCCTTGTGTTACAACGGAATCAGCTATGAAGTGACCCTTGCTGTCAAAAAGCGCAACCACGAATCGCTCCTGCTTCTCATGTCTCATGCTCTCCATGTAATAATCCGCAATGGTCGCAGGATTCTCAACACAAATGCCCGTTACCCGCCTGGAGGAAGCAATACGCTTAGAAAGCTCCGCAACGGCCTTCAACTGGAGGGCCTTAGCCTCGCCAACCCCTTCAATACCAAGCATGTCATTCACGCTAAGCTGGTAAAGGTTCATTAGCTGGCGATCGCCGATGGCTAAAATCTCAGAAGCCAACTGCAAAGCTGTTTTGGTCCTGGTTCCGCTTCGTATGATCAGAGCTACAAGCTCCGAATCACTAAGGCTTTCAAGCCCCAGGCGCCTGGCCTTGTCGCCGGGAAGCAGGCATCCGTCCCATGCCTTGCTACGCTGTCTTTTTTTGTCATTTCTCTTCATAAGTATGCCCTTTCTACTCTTCTCGTGGGCAAATCTGATGAAAAGAATATCAGTTTATTCTATCATAAGTGTTTTTTCTAAACAAGTGAGGCGTTATAAAGATTTTGAACCCCGGCAAGGATACCGTATTTTGCATGCCAAAAGGTAAGTCCGCCCTGGAAAAATGCCAAAAACGGCTCTCTCAAAGGCCCATCACAAGACAGCTCGATAGAAGAACCGGCGATAAAGGCCCCTGCTGCCATTATTACCTGATCATCGTAACCGGGCATATCCCATGGCACAGGCTTCAAAAAGCTATCCACCGGCGCAGCCTGCTGGATTCCCTCACAAAAGGCACACAAGCCTTCTGCAGTCCCGAATTCCACTGACTCTATGATATCACACCGCTCCTCATCAGAAGCAGGATATGCCTTAAATCCAATGTGTTCCATTATATCAGCCGCGAATATTGCTCCCTTTACTGCCTGTGCAGTAACTACAGGCGCTAAAAAGAATCCCTGATACAGGCTTCTTAATACATCTAATGACGCACCGACTTCTCTTCCCAGACCCGGTGATGTAAGCCGCACAGCCGCATTTTCTATACATTCTTTTTTCCCGGCTATGTAGCCTCCGATAGGTGCCAGTCCTCCTCCGGGATTCTTAATAAGTGATCCTACTATCATATCCGCTCCAACGGATATCGGTTCTTTTGTCTCAACAAATTCTCCATAGCAATTGTCAACCATGATGATCACTTCCGGTTTTATACCTCTGATAAAAGAAATCAGCTCCCCAATTTTTTCAACTGAAAGAGACGGGCGGCTGGCATAACCCCTGGAACGCTGTATTGTAACAAGCTTTGTCCGCTCGTTGATCCTGCTTCGTATAGCTTCGTAATCAAAGCTTCCGTCAGCCTTAAGATCCGCCTGGGCATATGTTATTCCATATTCCGCAAGAGAGCCCCTGGAAGGGCGTATTCCTATAACCTCCTCTAATGTATCATAAGGCCGGCCTACCGGGGAAAATATTTCATCACCAGGTCTGGTGTTAGCTGATAAAGCTACTGCCAATGCATGGGTACCACAGGTTATCTGGGGTCTGACAAGGGCTGCCTCTGCGTCAAAGGCTGCAGCATATACTGCCTCCAGAGTATCCCTTCCACTATCATTGTATCCATATCCCGTAGTACCGCAAAAGTGCTCAGTTGAAACCTTATTTGTCTGAAACGCATTCAAAACCTTTAACTGATTTTCTTCAGCTATCCTGTCAATTTTATAAAATCGTTCCCTAAGTCTTGCTTCGCTTTCCTCGCCGAGCTTTTGAACCTTTTCCGATATTCCAAGCTTTTGATACCAGTCCATTAACGCCTCTCCCATCCGATTTTATCATGTATTATTTCACACATATATGAAACAAGTTCATCATTATCCTTATAGTCATCCTTATTCACCCATATGACATCTCTTTCTCTTTTAAACCAGGTAAGCTGACGCTTTGCGAAATGTCTGGTGTTTCTTTTTATCAGTCTAAGCGCCTCTTCTAAAGGATATTTTCCCTCAAGATAATCATACAATTCCCTGTAACCCAGTCCCTGCATGGATGTCATCCTTCTAGTCACGCCTGATTTTTTCAGAGCTTCTACCTCCTGCAAAAACCCCTGCTCCATCATGCCATCTACCCGTTTTTCAATATTCTCGTATAATTTTTCCCTGTCCTTATACAGCACAAAATAGCAAAAAGAATAGGGAGAATCTTTTCTTCGCATAAGCTCATTATGCCCTGAGATAGGCTCCCCCGTAAGATGGAAGTATTCCAAAGCCCGAATCAGCCTTTTTGTATTGTTAGGGTGGATCTTTTGGGCGGAAGCACTGTCAATTTCAACAAGCCTTTTATACAAGGACTCATTGCCATTCTTTTTTGCTTCCTCCTCAAGCTCTTTTCTGTAGCTTCTGTCTGCATCCTCTTCCTTAAAATCAATATCATACAGCAGGGCTTGTATATAAAACCCGGTTCCTCCAACTATTATCGGAAGGTGCCCCCGCTCAGTAATTTGTGCAGCGCATTCCTTTGCTTTTTCTTTGAAAAGAGTGACATTATAGTCCTCAACAGGCTCTATGATATCTATCATATGATGAGGTACAGACTCCATCTCCTCCAGGGATATCTTGGCAGAACCGATATCCATGTTTTTATATACCTGCATCGAATCAGCGGATATTATCTCTCCATCAAGCTTTTTTGCAAGCCCAACAGACAGTGAACTCTTCCCTGATGCTGTAGGCCCGGCTATTATTACAAGTGGATTTTTTGACATCAGACAATCCTCCGAAATCTTTTATCCAGCTCATATCTGCTCATTGAAATAATAGTCGGTCTCCCATGAGGACAGTGATAGGGATTATCCAATGTCAAAAGCTCATCAATAAGTGCATCCGCCTCAGCAAAGGACAGATGATCATGTCCTTTTACAGCCGCCTTGCACGACATTGAAGCTACCTTTTCCATAACCAGTTCGTCTGTATCAATTTTATTCTTTTCGGAAAGCATATTCATCACTTCCACAAAGAGCTTGCCGCTGTCAATGCCATACAAATTAGCGGGAACAGCGTCCAGAGCATATTCTCTGCCTCCAAAGTGAGACACCTTAAATCCAAGCTCCTCAAGCACCGATTTATATCTTCTAAGGGCCTCTTCCTCCACGAATGACAGTGTTACAATCTGCGGGGGAGAAATCATCTGAGAAGTCATCTCCTTGTCTTTAAGCTGTTTCATAAAACGCTCATACAAAACCTTCTCGTGGGCAGCATGCTGATCAATAATATACATTGAGTCATCATATTCCACGATCCAATATACATCAAACACCTCACCCACTATACGATGCTTTCTTCTGGCTTCCTCTGACAGGAAAGATAACTGTTCTATCTTCTGTTCTGATTCCTGTTTTTCATTGAAAGAGATTACCTCTTCTGAAACAGCGGGTACAACAGGAGCGGTATCGGTTCTTATAAAAACATCCTCATACTGCCTGGAATATGGAGAATCCTCACGAATGGATTTGGTAATCTGCTCCTTTATCTCCATAAGCCTTCCGCTCTCGAAGGGTTCAGCTCCTGACACAACTGTGGCAGGCCTGTCCTCCTTTTTTGGCAGAGCATCAGAAATATCCTCTATTTCGGAAAGAAGTCTTGAAACCTCCTGACACAGACTGTCGAAGACTTTTTTCTCATCGAAAAATCTGACATCCTGTTTGGTGGGATGAACATTCACATCGTAGCTTTCATCCGCAAAATCCAGTCCCAGCACGCAAAAGGGATACATCCTTTGCATCAGATAACCTTTGTATCCTTCTTCCAATGCCCTTTGTAAGATCTTGCTTTTTACATATCTCCCTCCAACAAAGAACGCTTCAAAGGCTCTGTTGCCCCTTACTATTACAGGCTTGCCAATAAAACCACTGATACTGAATACATCATTTTGATATTTTACGGGCAAAAGTGATTTTGCAATCTGTTTTCCGTAAATTTCATATATAGTATCGTATAATCTGCCATTACCCGCAGTCACAAGCTTCTCTGTCTGTCCCATCAGATATCTGAAGGAAACCCCGGGATTGGAAAGTGCCAGCCTTTCAACAATTTCCGTTACAGAATTTCCTTCTGTTACAGGTGATTTTAAGAATTTTTTCCTGGCAGGAGTATTGAAAAACAGATTCCTGACAAATATAGTTGTTCCCTCCGGAGCTCCAATTTCTTCAAAGGTATCTTCAATGGAACCCTCTATTATGTAGTGTGCAGCGGTTATTTCGTCAGATTTCTTTGTGACCATCTCAACCTTGGACACGGCTGCTATTGACGAAAGGGCCTCCCCCCTGAATCCCAGAGAATGAATGTGCATCAGGTCATCCGCCGAGCTTATCTTGCTTGTTGCATGGCGCAAAAAGGCTTTTCTGACATCTGATGAGGCAATTCCCACGCCATTGTCTGTAACCCTGATAAGTGATGTCCCTCCGTCACGAATTTCGACAGTTATAGCAGTTGCGCCTGCATCAATTGCATTTTCAACAAGCTCCTTTACTACGGACGCCGGACGCTCCACCACTTCTCCCGCAGCTATTTTGTCTATAGTTTCCTGAGATAATTCATGTATTATTCCCGAATCCGACATAATCACCAGTCCTTTGCAATGGTCTGAAGCTCTGACAATCTCAAAAGAGCTTCCATAGGTGTCATATTGTTAACATCACAGGTTAAAAGTTCTTTGTAAATCTGATCCTTGGCATTCTGCCTTTCATCTACAGGTTTTGTTCTGTCGAATAATGAAAGCTGCTTATTCTCTTTTTCTTCTTTATCATTATTGGAAGCAGCCTCCTTAATAACTCCGGCAACATCATTTTCCACAAGCTCTTCAACTATTTTTTTTGCGCGCTCTATAACAGGCTGCGGAACCCCTGCAAGCCTGGCAACCTGTATTCCATAACTTTTATCCGCACCTCCGGGAATAATTTTTCGCAGGAAGATAATGTCTTCTCCATGTTCTTTGACGGCTATACAGTAGTTTTTGACTCCGTCCAGCCTGCCTTCCAGCTCCGTAAGCTCATGGTAGTGGGTTGCGAACAGGGTCTTGGCTCCAACTAAGGATTTGTCACTGATATATTCTACCACAGCCCAGGCTATAGCCAGTCCGTCAAAGGTGCTGGTTCCTCTTCCTATTTCATCAAGGATCAAAAGAGATTTACTGGTGGCATGGTTTAGGATATTAGCAACCTCACTCATCTCTACCATGAATGTACTCTGTCCTGACGCCAGATCGTCTGAAGCTCCCACCCTGGTAAAAATCCGGTCCACAATACCTATGCTTGCCTCGCTGGCCGGCACAAAGCTTCCAATCTGAGCCATCAAAACTATTAGAGCGCACTGTCTCATATATGTTGATTTGCCTGCCATATTGGGACCGGTAATGATCGTTATTCTGGTATCATCCTCATCCAGCTTTGTATCATTGGGAATAAATGAATTCTCTACATGCTGCTCTATGACAGGATGCCTGCCCTCCTTTATCAAAATAACATCACTGCTGTTGATCTCGGGCTTTGTGTATCTGTTTCTTACTGCAACATCGGCAAGGGACAAAAGTACATCCAGCCTTGCTAAAAGCTTCGCCTGCTGCTGGATCTTTTCTACCTGCTCGAATATAATTCCCAGAATATTGCTGTACAGATCGTATTCCAGATGCACAAGCCGATCCTGTGATCCGAGTATTGTATTCTCCAGTTCCTTTAATTCCGGAGTGAAAAAACGCTCTGCATTAGTGAGAGTCTGTTTGCGGATAAAATAATCCGGTACCTGGTTAAGATTCGACTTTGTAACCTCAAGATAATATCCGAACACTTTATTGTATTTTATCTTAAGGTTCTTAATTCCTGTCTTTTCCCTTTCATCCAATTCCAGCCTGGCAAGCCAGTTTTTACCATCTGTTCCGGCTTTTCTTAGATGATCTACCTCTTCTGAAAAACCATCTCGTATAATTCCTCCGTCATGCACGGATATGGGCGGTTCATCGGCGATTGACGCCTCAATTATGTCATGAATATCACTTAGAGGATCCAGTTGCTTTAGTATGTCATTCAGAGCGTCTGATCTTACATCCTCCATAAGGCTTTGAATCCTTGAGATAGCTCCTATGGATTGCTTCAAAGCCAGTATGTCCCTGGGATTAGCGTTCATGTAGGAAACCCTTGTTATAAGCCTCTCCAGATCATATACATCATTTAAGGCTTCCCTGAGTTCCTGGCGCATAGGCTTGTTTGTGGTAAACTCATCTATTGCGTTCTGGCGGTTTTTAATAGCTTTAACATCTACAAGGGGCTGTTCGATATAGCTTCTCAAAAGCCTTGCTCCCATGGCAGTCCTGGTCCGATCCAGAACACCGAATAGCGATCCCTTTTTTTCTTTTTCCCGCATCGTCTCTGTCAGTTCCAGATTCCTTCTGGTAGAATTGTCCAAAATCATGAAGGACGCATCTGAATAAACAATGACTTTTCGCATATGCTTCAGCTTTTGATGCTGGGTATCATGAAGATATGATAGTGCAGCTGCACAGGAAAGGGCACCGACTTTTAATGCATCCAGTCCAAGGGTTCTTAGATTCTTCACCTTGAACTGTTCACATATAATCTCATCTGCCCTTTTTTCTTCCAGCGCCTCCTGTGATATTTCAGACACAGGAACCATGTCGTCACTTATTTTCGAGAAAAAATCCGATGCGCTTTTCTTTGCTGCTTCATTAACAATTATTTCAGCAGGAGAAAATCTGCTGCACTCCTCCTGCATTTTCTCAGGATCATATACCTCTGTAGCATAAAAATCTCCTGTGGAAACATCCGCAAAAGCCATGCCAAAACACTGATCCTGATAAACAATTGCGCAAAGATAATTATTTTTATCCTCCGACAGTGCTGCCGTATCTATATTGGTAGATGGAGTTACTATTCTTATTACTTCTCTTGGTACAATACCTTTGACATTTTTCGGATCCTCCATCTGTTCGCAGATTGCAACCTTATAGCCTGCCTTGACCAGACGGCTGACATAAGAATCAGCAGCATGAAAGGGGACTCCGCACATGGGGGCTCTTTCTTTTGTACCGCAGTTCTTGCCTGTCAATACCAGATCCAGTTCTTTTGATACAACCTTTGCATCTTCAAAGAACATCTCATAAAAATCCCCCAAACGGTAAAAAAGAATACAGTCCTTGTATTCTTCCTTAGTCTCCAGATATTTTTGCATCATTGGTGAATAATCACTCATAAATCAATCTCCGTGTCCATAGGACCTCAATACAGCCTCGGCAGCCTTCATTCCATCCATTGCTGCAGATATTATTCCACCGGCATATCCTGCTCCTTCGCCGCATGGATACAATCCCTGTATGCTGCCTTTCATCTCTTCATCCCTGAGTATCCTGACCGGTGAGGATGTCCTGCTTTCTATGCCGGAAAGTATCATCTCCTCGTCCCAGAATTCAGGCATTTTTTCCCTTATCATATTCATTCCACTAATGAACATATCGTCCCATTCATCAGAAATAATCCTTCGCAGATTCGCAAAAGCCGCTCTTCCCTTAATCTTCGAGCCAAACCTTCCGTAGCTTGTACTTTTTTTATCGGAAATGTAATCCTGCCAAAGCTGTTGAGGTATTGCTCCATTTCCCAGACTATATGCTTTTTCCTCAAGATCTCTTTGAAAATACATACCCGACAATGGGTCTTTCATGTCAAAAAACCTTCCATCTACAGGCATAACCATGGCACTATTGGCATTTTGACTGTCCCTGCCAAAATTGCTCATGCCATTTACACAAAGCCTGCCGGCTTCGGATGAAGCGTCTATTACATAGCCTCCCGGACACATACAAAAGCTGTATAATGCCAGGCTGTCATTTCTTGCAGACAGACGATAATTAGCCGGAGGTAAAATTCTTGAAGCCCTTTTACCATACTGTGCCTCTGATATAAGCTTTTGGGGGTGCTCTACCCTGAATCCGACAGCAAAAGGTTTTGCAGTCATTTCAATCCCCTGCTGCCTTAATGCCAGAAATGTATCCCTGGCGGAATGTCCAATAGCAAGAATTATCCTGTCAGTAACAATATCATCCTGCCCCGAAATTCCTGCTCCAACTATCCTTCCGGATTCAATCACCAAACCATCCATACAGGAAGCAAATCTTACATCTCCGCCCAGACTTATAATCTTTTTTCTGAGATTAGATACCACCTCAACTAACCGGTCGGTTCCAACATGGGGTCTGGCCTCAGTGAGCACAGAAGAATCCGCGCCAAAATCATAAAAGGTTTTAAGAATGAAATCCATTCTACCGCTGTGATCGTTCTTTTGAGTAACCAGCTTTCCATCTGAGAAGGTTCCTGCTCCCCCTTCTCCAAACTGAACATTTGATGACTCATTAAGCACGCCTGTGGCATGAAAGGCTCTCACATCTTCAATTCGCTTTTTTACATCCTGGCCCCTTTCAATAACTACCGGATTAGCTCCTGCAAGGGCTAATATATATGCCGCAAACATTCCTGCCGGACCAAATCCAACTACAAGAGGTCTGGATTCTGTTTTTACAGATGATACAGGAATCTGATACCGGGCCTTTGTCCTCTGGCGTCCTCTGTAATGCCTTGGCCTTTTGCCTGATACCAGTTCAACATCAATTGTATACAAAAAATAAACATCAGGCTTTCTCCTGGCGTCTATAGACCTTTTTCGAATTATGACCTTTGATATGTCTTCCGGATCGATCTTAAGCTTCTTTGAAGCTGTTTTTTTTATTTCTTCTGTCTGATTTTCTATTTCAACAGAAACCTTGATCTGCTCTAATTGTATCATGACATAGCTTCCATTTTGCAAACCGCTCCGCAGGTATATCCACTGACCCACGCCCAGTTAAGATTATAACCGCCGCATATGCCATCCACATCTAAAAGCTCACCGCATATATATAATCCGCTGCAGAAGCGCGATTCCATAGTATCAGGATTAATTTCCGCAAGAGGAACCCCTCCGGCAGTTGTCTGTGCTTTGTCAAAATCGCCTGTACCCGTTATATCAAGCTCGAAGCCGCGGCACTTTTCAACTATGCTTTTAATGGCTTTTGTTCCCAGGGATACCGCATCACAGCTTTTTTGTATTCCCAGTTCATCCAATATCATATCGGATAATTTTATGTCCAGAAGTCCGCGCATGGCTTCCAGGGCACTTTTCCCCCATCCATTTTCAAAAAATCTAAACTGCATAATCCGGCAGGCTTCCTTGTCAGTCAAATGGGGCAAAAAATTCAAAACCGCCTTGGCTTTATAATTCTTTTTCAGTGCCATAGCGGCATATCTGCTGACATTAAATACCGGAATACCTGATATTCCGCTTTTGGTGAGCTGAATCTCGCCGGTATCCGATGCAGCAACAGTGTCGTCTATTATGATGCTTACTGCCGCATCAATCCTTGTACCTTCCCATTTGAAGGGAGATTTATCATTGGAATAAATCTGCGTCAGGGCGGGAAAGGGCTCTATTATGCTGTGTCCAAAGCTTTGCGCGGCTTTATATCCCCACCCATCGCTTCCGCTTTTGGGAAACGCCTTTCCTCCGGTTGCAAGAATACATTTTTTTGCCTTTAATAGATCCTGGTTTGCTGATATTTCAAAGTAATTATCTTTTTTTGATAAATTCCTTACATCAGACGAAAGCAATGTAGTTATTTCAAGCCTTCTTAACTCCATATCCAGACAATCCCTTACATCCTTTGCCTGATTGGTATATGGATAATAATAGCCATTCCTGCTTTTTGCGGCAATACCTATTGAATCAAAAAAAGAAAGCACCTCCTCTTTCGGCAAGTGGTCCAGTACCCTTTTGGCCTCTGAAGGCGCCTGTGTCCTGTAGCATTCCAGGCTCTGATATTCATTTAAAAAATTGCATCGGCCGTTCCCCGTGGACAATAACTTGCGGCCGACAATAGAATTTTTATCCAGTAAAACGACGGAAGCGCCCAGCCTTGCTGCGGTAATCGCGGCAAACAGCCCCGATGCTCCGGCTCCAATTATTGCGACATCGTATATGTCACTCATAGCAGACCGAACCTTTCGGCCACTGATACCATAAGGCTTCCACCGGGGAAGGAATACAGCTCACGCTTTGAGATCCCCCTCATCAGCAGAATAAGGATAAAATAACTGAATGCCCCCACACCAATAGAAATAATACATGAAATAGCATTTGATCTGGTGAGTGCATGCAGCAGCAAGTATACAAGATACACTACCACTCCCATTACAACTGCAGCCTGTAATGGAATCAAATATGTCCTTTTTATATTGACACGAACACCTGAATATCGGCTTACTGCACTGCCATTTAAGATACACATCAAAAACGCATAAAACGCATTAGCCAGTACAACAGCATATATGTGAAGATTCAAAACCAGCATAGCTCCATACAGGAAAACTGTCTGTAAAACCAGCGCTATTGCAGCATTTGTTACGGGAATACGCATCCTGTCTATGCCCTGTAATATTCCGTTAGACAGGGTCGAAAGCGAGTAAAAGACTACACTTATGGCACCAGTCATCATTATCATGGCAGAGGTATTATCGCTGTCTGCAAATAAAAGCATCATAATGGGGCCACCCAGCACGCCCATACCCACAGCACATGGAAAAGCAATAAGCATTATAAATCTGGTGGCGATGGATATCTGTCTTTTTACGCTCTTAGTATCATTGCGATGGAAGGCAGCAGTAAGACTTGGTACACACGACGCTGCTATAGCTGATGCTATCGAAATCGGTACATTAGTCAAAACCTTGTACTGACCAGTAAAAACACCCCACCACTCTGAAACCTGTCTGGCTTCATATCCCTGGCTTAGAGCTACATTCTTAAAAATACCCTGATCAATAATTCCGCTTACATTATACAAGGTAGTTGACAATAATACAGGGATTATTGTCATTATAAGAACTCCCACAAGACTGCGATAGCTCTCAGTGACCTTGGAATGATCCTTTAAAAGCTTTCTGGCAAAAACCCTGCGATACAGCAAGTAAATGCTGGCCATAACAACAAAAGCCGCTACAGCTCCCGATGCAGTGCCAAGAGTTCCTCCTGCCGCACCATAAGCAGCAGCATAAGCATCCGGATCACCCAGCACAGCGCCAACCTTCAGTCCTTCGGCAAACATCAGATACGCCGCTACGACTGAAACAATAGCGTTAATCACCTGTTCGATTATCTGGGATATGGCACTTGGAACCATGCTGTGAAGTCCCTGAAAAAAACCTCGAAAGACTCCAACTACAGCCACTATCAGAAGAACCGGAGCCAGTACTCGAAGCGCAATAGCAGATAACGGTGTCCTGAGCAGCGTTCCGGTGAAATAATCAGCTCCAAAGAAAACTATCAGCGAAGCCATCCCCCCTGATATAATCGCAAATACTAAAGAACCCCGGAATACACGAAGGGCGTTTTTCGTCTGTCCCCTCGACATCCGTGAAGCAACAAGCTTAGACACCGCCAAAGGTATACTAAATGACGAAATGATCAGTATTATATTGTATAATTCAAATGCAGTTCCGTAAAAATCGTTTCCCCGCTTTCCAATAATAGCCGTCATGGGCAGTCTGTATATCAGACCAACCACACGGCTTATTATGGAAGCTGCCGCCAGTATGGATCCCTGGACCAGAAAACCTGTATCGGAACGATCTCTGTTATCATTTCCCATTATTCATTATTAATCCGTGGTGCTTACGGTATCCTCAGTGCTGTCGGTTGAACTTTCACCATCTGCCCCTTCAATAGTACACCTGCTTACACCAGCATTCTCAATAAGGTGTACCCATGTCTGGCCGGCGTTTAATTCAATCTCATCTCCATTTTCATAATAATAATGTGTAATATCATTTGTAGATTCTTTTTTCCAGGTAATATCACAGGCCTTGCCCCTGGTGATGAACTTGCCCTCGCCGCTGCCTGTAAGTGTGATATCCAGATATTCAGTCCCCGGATATATGGAACTTGATACATTCTGTAAAATAAGATTGGCAGCTTTTACATTGTTGCCGTCTACAGCGTCTGTCTCCGCTGCTCCAAACTGATATCTGGTGTAGAGCTGTTCGTCCTCGTCATACACATAATAAGGGTCATTGGTAGGAAAATACAAGCTGACCTTCTGGGCGTCCTCTCCATCCTCCAGATCATTGGATTCCTCTGCGAACAGGAAATGTCCCTTAGGATTCTCATCCTCGTAATCGGCAGCATATCCTTTGGCCTCTATACCGTTATTGATACCTTCTGTACTGGTATAGGCGTTGTGAGGAGCTTTTTTATCTGTAGAACGATAGAATACCACTCTTTCCACAGAGCCGTCCAAACCATTAAGATCGTCAACTACTCCGGCAGAAAGTACCTCCTTGCCCTGCACTGACTGACCATAATGCACATAGACCGAATCATACTCAGCAGCAATATAAGCATAATAGGGTCTGCAGCTTCTGACATTGCCTATCCTATCCATATTATCATAATCGTCGAAAAAAGCCAAAAATCTGGTGATGCCACCCTCTGCCGGGCACTCATACACCACACCGGCCTCATTCAGGCCATATTGAGGCAGCGCCATTTTAGTATTTTCAATCATGATAGAAACCGGTCGCTTGCCTACCCGCTCGTCTCTCAGAGGTTCATTGGTCAAAAGACTTAAATTCCCGTCATCTTCCTCCAGCTCTTCATAATCAAGCTCTTCCTCTTCTTCTATTTCCTCCGTCAGATCATCATCTACGACGGCAGTCTCCTTTTTGCCGCAGGCAGTAATCATAGCAGCCCCAAGCAGAACCACTCCTGTAGTCAGTAAAATGTGTTTTGCAGCGATCAGTTTTCTTTTTTTCATGATCAACCTCCTTTTTATGATCTGGATATTCCCAGAGTATTCATGATCTGTCTTTGCCTGTCCTCCATAACTAAAGTGTCGTTTTCATCAATATGATCATAGCCTGACAAATGAAGCATACTGTGAACCAATAAAAACGCAAACTCTCTCTGAGTTGAATGACCGTACTCTTCGGCCTGGGAAAAAACCCTGTGGATACACAATACTATATCTCCCATCAAAAGTTCATCGGTGTCAATATCGTAATCCACACTGTTAAAATCCACATGCTCATACCCATAACCATCTCCATCAAACTCCAGCATGGGAAATGAGAGTACATCTGTCGGGCTGTCAATATTTCTAAAATTCTTGTTTATCTCTTTTATATGCTCTTCATCTGTAAGGGTTACAGAAATCTGAACCTGGTCGGGAAAGCCCTCAGATTCAAGAGCTGTCTTTACTACATTTTCAATGAGTGAACGATATTCAAAATCAAATTCCTTTTGTTTATCTGTCTCTTCCTCAAGCATTATTGTCATCCGGACATTTCCTCCTGCACAAGCTTTTCGCGTATTCGCAAAAACTGGTTCATCGTCAAGCCTGACTCGTCATAAAAGCCTTGATTAGAGTATTCATTGAGAGTTTGATAGATCACCATGTCCTTGTTCCAGGAAACAGACATGGTATTACTGCCGCTGTTCATTAAATCTATTTTCAAAACAAGGGCATTAACCATTTGAACTATAGCTGATTCTCTGGTCTGCGGCAGCCGTCTTTTGCCCTCGTATTCTTCAAGTATTGCCACTACCTCCGGAGGAAAGCAGTGGTTACTGGCAATTTTCAGGGCATTGTCAATCTCCGGCGCGCCTGCCATCTTTCCAATTCTATAGTACAACCCTCCTATGGCGCAGATCTGCTCGTCTGCTCCCACCTCGCGTCCACATATTGCAGCCAGTCTGGAAACCTTTGCGGCATGCTGGTATTCCACTTCGGAATATCTCTTAAATTCCTTTTGCAGAGGATAATCTTCATCCAGCAATATGTCATAGGTTACAGCCTTTTCCCGCAAATTAAAATCTATAAGCCTGGGATAAATAAAAAGCGAAAAAAGAAACAGTACAACCGCCTCTGTTACCACAGAGAAAAATGTCTGGCGGTCAAGTCTTCCAAATGTAAAATAATAGAAAACCATCGGCATAAACACACTTATACATCCCGTGGTGAGTGAAATCATAAAGCGCATAAGCCGCTGTTCTTTTTTTAATTCCTTAAGGTATGATGCCAAAAATACATCACACAGCAATATCAGTGTATAGCAATATATTGGATAAGTACCCCTGCCGCAAAGCAGGCATACCACAATTGTGTAATACAACCCTAATCCCAGAGCGAATCCTTCGGAAAAATATGTACAAAACACAAAGGCGATGAATCCCTCCGGCATCAGGTAATCATCCATATACGCCCCGGCTATTGCAAGTCCCCATCCCAGGAAAAGATAAAAAAACAATCTGCTGTAATCAGCCCCACTGTAACCCATTTTGCCGGTAATACGGCTTTTGCGCAGGCAGATGACAAATATTCCCAAAAAAACAAAATTCAGAATAAGTGTACACAGCAGTTCATCCAGGAGCATCCTGTTGGAAACTGCCAGAATTACTGTTCCACTGAGAAATAATATAAAAATTCCGAGAATGTAAATGAGCCTTCGAAAAGAAATTCTAGGCTCTTCGATTTCTCGCATTGCTTCTCTTTCGTCCTTTCCGTGAATTGTCCTTATTGGAGGACTGCTCGAATTTCTCGTAGGCATTTACTATCTTTTGAACCAGCGGATGTCTAACAACATCCTTGGAATTAAGCTTGATAAAGGCAATATCATCTATGGAAGACAACACCATAGAGGCCACATCCAGCCCACTCCTGCTGTCAAAGGGAAGATCCTTTTGGGTGTTATCACCGGTTATTACCGCCTTGGAACCAAAGCCTATTCTGGTAAGAAACATCTTCATCTGAGCCGGAGTTGTGTTCTGGGCTTCGTCTAAAATAATAAAAGCATTATCCAGTGTACGCCCTCTCATGTAAGCAAGAGGCGCCACCTCTATAAGCCCCTTCTCCATGTTTCTGGCAAAGCTTTCTGCGCCCATAATCTCATAAAGCGCATCATACAAGGGTCTTAAGTAAGGATCCACCTTGCTCTGCAGATCTCCCGGCAGAAATCCAAGCTTTTCTCCTGCTTCTATGGCAGGTCTGGTCAGAATGATCCTGTTTACCTCTCCCTTCCTGAAGGCCGTAATGGCCACGGCCATCGCCAAATAAGTCTTGCCTGTACCTGCCGGTCCAATTCCAAATGTGATCATATTGGAACGAATAGCGTCCACATAGGTCTTTTGTCCTATTGTCTTTGGCTTGACCGGTTTGCCGGACAAGGTATGACAGATAAGATCATTATCCATTTGGGCAAGAGGGTGATCTTCGAGATGATCCTGAATCGATAAAGCATAGGTTACATTCTGCTCACCTATATCTGTCCCCCTTTTTGAAAGCTCATGTAACTCATCTACAACATTTTTGGCTGCCTGAATGCTTTTTTCATCCCCGACAACCTTGAGACTGTCCCCTCGGAGTATAAAGCGAACCTGCAGTGCCTTTTCTATAAGCTTGATATTGTAATCAAACTGTCCGAAAATATTAGACTGATGTTCTGAAGGTATATGCAACGATATCTCTGCCATTAAGCTTCCTCACGCATTTTATGATACCAGTGCAAAACAATACGAAGGTATAATTTTGCACCAAAATCATTTATGGTATGGTTCGTGGTTGATAATTTTAAAACTGCGGTATATCTGTTCCATCAGTATGACCCTCATCAGCTGATGAGGAAATGTAAGCCTTGAAAATGATATCAGGGCATCTGCTCTATTTTCAACATCACGGGACAAACCCAACGATCCACCAATAACAAAACACATTGTACTGCTGCCATGATCCATTTTATCCTTGATAAATGAGGCTAAATCCTCAGAAGAAAGCTCTCTGCCACGGATCGCAAGCCCAACTACATAGTCCCTGTCGTTGATCTTGTCTAAAATACGCCTGCCCTCTGTGTCCAGTATCTGAGCCCGTTCCCTTTCGCTAAGGGCTTCTGCCGCCGGTTCATCCTTTTCTTCAATTATAGAAACCCTGGCGTAACGCCCCAGGCGCTTGGTGTATTCACCTATGGCGTCTCTTAAGTATCTTTCTTTGAGTTTGCCAACGCATATTATTTTAACAATCATGGCAAATACACATAATTACACCGCAACACCTCGCTGGTAAGGCCATGTTTATCTATCACTACAGCGGACAGGACATTATTGCCCTCCGGAATAAACACAGGACCTGTATATCTGGCGCTGTTACTCGTAGGGATACTCCCACTCCAGGTATAGTATATATCTCCTTCATCTTCAGAAAACAACGCCACGCTCATAGGCTGGTGGAAGGTTCCGCTTGAAGGACTCGCGCTTGGCATAGCCGGAGGAATGTAGTTGATCTCATATGTATTCCTGGCAGGCAATCCCCATGTGCCGTCTTCATCTACGCAGCAGGCCGTCACCGTTGTCTGTCCGGACTCCAGAATTATAGGTCCCTCATAAAGTATGCCATTGTGAGATTGGGGCATAGTGTTATCAAGTGTATAGTATATCTGTCGATTTTTTTTTGTTTTAAGCTTCAGCTTGATGTCGTTTTGATATTCTCCTGATTCCTTGGAAAATGACGGTGGTTTTATAAACTGTTTGTTAAGACTCTTTTTTGTCTTTTTATCAATGCCGGCATATATATCGGCTATTTTATCGGTATCCGATGTGATCTGGTACAGATTAAGCATGGCAGCGTATATATCTGTTGGATCCAGTGACTGTTCATGGGCTGTCTCCAATGCCCTTATATAACACGCCTCTGCCTCTGAATAATCCTCCATCTTCAGATAGTCATCACCCATTTTAAGGCTTGCTTCTACAGTGTGGTTCTTATTCAAAGCCTCATCAAAATACCTGACCGCCTGGGCATAGTCGCCTCTGGCTTCAGCACGCACACCCTGATTAAACTTCCGCCCATAGGACTGCATATAAGAATATCCGGCAACGCAAACAGTCACCACAATCGCAACAACAGCCAATCTTAGGATATTCTTTTTCAATCTCCCGTGCTGATCTGTCGTGGATGAATCATTATCTTCAGTTTTTTCCGTTGGCTGAATTACAATGGGGGACAGCAGTTCTTCTTCCAGAACATTAAAATCCGGCACATATCTTACCTCTGCTCCGCACTTGTCACAGAACACATGTCCCTCTACCAGTTGTGCTCCACAGCGTTCACATTTCATGAAATATCATCTTTCATAGATGCAACACAATTGTACAGTAGCATTGTTATGGTCATTGGCCCTACACCTCCGGGTACAGGTGTTATGGCTGATACTTTATCTACCACATCATCGAAATCCACATCCCCACAGAGTTTCCCTTCCTCGTCTCTGTCCATACCAACATCTATCACAACAGCACCTTCTTTTATGTATTCTTTTGTGATGTATTTGGCCTGGCCTATTGCGGCTACCAGTATATCTGCGCCGCTGCAAAGCTTTTTAAGGTCCTTTGTATGGGAATGGGCTATAGTTACTGTGGCATTCTCCCTCAGCAGCAACTGCGCCATAGGCTTGCCTACTATATTACTTCTGCCAATAATCACAGCATTCTTCCCGTCTATATCTATGTTAGAGCGTTTTAGCATCATGATAATTCCGTAGGGAGTACATGATATGAATCCCGGCTGACCAGTAGACAGCCTGCCTACATTGACCGGATGAAAGCCGTCAACATCCTTTGAAGGACTTATAGCGCATATGACGGCATTTTCATCAATATGCCCGGGAAGTGGCAGTTGAACCAGAATCCCGTTACATGACTTATCATTGTTAAGCTTGTCTATAAGCTCAAGCAGCTCTTCCTGAGTTGTTTCCTCCGGAAGCTCATATGACATTGAACGAATTCCTACTTCCTTGCACGCATTTTTTTTATTTCTGACATATACCTGTGAAGCAGGATCGTTTCCCACCAGTACAACAGCAAGTGTAACAGCGCGTCCCTCTTTTTCCAGAGAAGCCACCTGTTCCTTCAACTCGCCCCGAAGCTGTGATGCAATCTGCTTACCATCTATTATCATCGCCATGTTTTTTCCCGCCTTATCAAAATAGTCCGGTTATAACTCCATCGTCAGTAACATCTATATCGAATGCCGCAGGTCTTTTGGGAAGTCCGGGCATAGTCATAATATCCCCAAGAACACAGACTACAAAGCCTGCTCCCCGTGATGGATACACCTCCCTCACAGTAATCTGGAAGCCCTCCGGCCTGCCAAGGAGTGCCGGATCGTCTGAAAGTGAGTATTGTGTCTTGGCCATGCACACCGGGCATCGGCCCATTCCAAGCTTTTCAAGTCTTTCCAGCTCCCTTTTTGCTTTTGGGCTAAATGCAACACTATCCGCGCCATAAATTCGCTTTGCCACTGTATTGATCTTCTCTTCAAGAGGTATATCATCCTCATACAACGGCGAAAAATGACTTTCTTTTGTATCTAACACTCTAAGAACTTCGTTGGCCAGATCTATGCCACCTTCTCCACCAAGCTCCCAAACCTTGGAAATCGCAAAACCGCAATCCTTTTCCCTGCAATAATTCCTGACAAAATCCATTTCAGCCGCAGTATCAGATAAGAATGCATTAACTGCCACAACAACAGGAACATTGTAGGCACTTAAATTATCAATATGCTTGCCCAGATTGACAATTCCCTTTTTAAGCGCCTCTAAATCCTCAGTCTCAAGATTCTCCCTGGATACGCCACCATTGTATTTTAAAGCCCTGATTGTAGCTACCAGCACTACAGCATCAGGTTTCAGTCCCGACATACGGCACTTGATGTCAAAAAACTTCTCCGCTCCAAGGTCTGCCCCAAAACCCGCCTCGGTGATACAATAATCAGCCAGGGCAAGGGCTGCCTTAGTAGCCCGTACACTGTTGCATCCATGGGCTATATTAGCAAAAGGTCCACCGTGAACAATGGCCGGTGTATGCTCTAAAGTCTGAATAAGGTTAGGCTTCATGGCATCCTTGAGCAGGGCGGCCATGGCTCCTACAGCATTAAGATCGGATGCACTGACAGGGTCACCCTTGGTATTATATGCAACGATTATCCTGCCTAAACGATCTTTTAGATCTGCCATATCATTGGCCAGACACAGTATTGCCATGATTTCCGAAGCTACAGTAATGACAAAATGGTCTTCCCTCACTACACCGTCAGCCGGATTACCAAGTCCTACCACAACATTGCGAAGTGCCCTGTCATTCATGTCCTCGCATCTCTTCCACACTATCTGTTTGGTGTCGATGCATAGCTCATTACCCTGCTTGATGTGATTATCCAACAGAGCTGCCAAAAGATTATTAGCACTTGTTATTGCGTGAAAATCACCTGTAAAATGAAGGTTCAGCTCCTCCATTGGAACAACTTGGGAATAACCTCCGCCTGCTGCTCCGCCCTTTATGCCAAAGCAAGGTCCAAGGGAAGGCTCCCTCAGCGCCAGAATGGCGTTCTTATGAAGCTTGCCAAAGGCCTGTCCCAGTCCAATACTGGTAGTTGTCTTACCTTCACCGGCAGGGGTAGGATTAATTGCCGTAACCAGTATAAGTTTGCCCTGATCTTTGGATGAAAGCGTACCTAATACTTCTTCCGTAAGCTTCGCCTTGTATTTGCCGTAAAGCTCAATATCATCCTCCGACAGACCGCACCCTGCTGCCACATCCTTTATTGGCCAAAGGCTGGTTTCCTGTGCGATCTGTATATCTGTCTTACTCATCAGCGACCGGTTCCTCCTCTTCTTCTCCCTCAAATTGTGCCAGAGTCATAAGTATCTTTCTGGGCTTGGTTCCCTCTTCCGGACCGACAACGCCTCCTTCTTCAAGCTGATCCATTATACGGGCAGCCCTGTTAAAGCCGATTTTGAAATATCTTTGCAGCATGCCTATAGAGCCTTTTTCCTTGTCTATAAGGAGTCTGGCTGCCTCCTCATAATAAACATCCCTGTCGTCATCTCTGGAAGGTGCGCTCTCAGAAGTCTGTACTGTAGTCTCGGATATTGATTGCATCTGCTCCTCAATATCGGATTTTGTGATCAGATGTCCATTATTCTTACGGATAAAGTCAACTACTCTTGCCACATCCTCATCGGAAACAAAGGCCCCCTGCACACGCTTGGGCTTGGTAAGTCCCTGCGGATAATACAGCATATCTCCCTTACCCAAAAGCTTCTCAGCACCTACCATGTCTAAAATGGTACGGGAATCTACTCCGCTTGTAACCGAAAAAGCGATCCTGGATGGCATATTAGCCTTAATAAGTCCTGTTATTACATTGACTGAAGGACGCTGTGTCGCAATAACCAAATGTATTCCGGCTGCCCTGGCAAGCTGCGCCAGGCGGCAAATAGCTTCCTCAACCTCATTCGAAGCGACCATCATAAGATCGGCAAGCTCGTCGACTATTACAACTATCTGAGGCATTTTTTCTGCCATTACCTCAATAGTCCTGCCGCCTTCCTCATAGACCAGCTGGCCGTTGTATATCTTGGAATTGTAACCCTTAATATCCCTGACACCGGTCTTTGCAAACCGCTCGTAGCGATCCATCATCTCTTTTACCGCCCAATGAAGGGCACCTGCTGCCTTCTTCGGATCAGTGACAACCGGTATTAAAAGATGTGGTATGCCGTTATATACTGACAACTCCACAACCTTGGGATCGATCATGATAAATTTAACCTCATCAGGACGCGCCTTGTAGAGGATACTCATGATAATGGTATTGATACAAACGGATTTGCCGGCTCCTGTGGCACCAGCTATCAATACATGAGGCATCTTGCCAATATCTGATACTACATGTCTGCCGCCAATGTCCTTTCCAACAGCGAAAGATATCTTGGAGTCAGCCTTTGAAAACTCCTCTGACTCCATCATGTCACGGAAGTTAACAACTTCGGGCTTGCGGTTTGGAACCTCAATACCTATGGCAGCCTTGCCTGGAATCGGCGCTTCTATCCTGATATCCTCAGCTGCCAGATTAAGCTTGATATCATCAGCCAGATTGACTATTTTAGACACCTTGACACCCTTTTCAGGCTGCAGCTCATATCTTGTAACTGTCGGTCCGCAGCTAACATCAAGTATGGTCACACGAACGCCGAAATCCTCCAGTGTCTTCGCAAGCTTTTCTTCTGTCTTTTGTATGTAAGCGCCATCAGTGCCGGCTGATTTTTGAGATGCACTAAGAAGATCCGTTGTCGGAAAAACATACTCCTTCTGCTCCTGTGAGGCATTTATTTCCATGTCATCATAAGCATCTGTGTGCTCTTTTACGGCCGTTTCGACCTTTACTGCTTCATCGGCCGGATGCGGCTTGTCTGCTTCCATTTTCGTCAGCGCAGCTTCAGGCTCGTCTGCTTCTATTTTTATCAGCGGCTCCGGTTCGGCGTTTATATCCTGATCATCTATGGTCCTGGGCTTTAGAGTTCTGTCAGGATCAAAAACACTTCTTAAGTCTCTATCTTTCGAAGATTCCTCGGGTACTATTTCATCCAATACAGAATCTGCTCCTGTGGCCGTTTCCTCTGTTTCTGTTTCAGATACCTTGACCTCCTCAACCTTAACTGACAAAGCATCTGCTGATTTGGGCTGGACATCGCTCTGGATCTCGTCTGAGACATCATCCATATCACCTGTGTCTATCTTAATCTCGGTTATCTCATCAGACGCCCCCGAATGTCCCGGCAGTATAGTGGTGTTGGCAATGCCAACAAACTTCTTTCTTTCTTCAGATCGTATATTTGGAGTCTGTTCCGGCTCCATTTCAATCGAAGCTTCGACAGGCTGTTGTCTGGAAATGACATTATCTTCCATTCTGGGTTTTGGTCGTTTTGCCCTGGATGTGCGTCTGTCTAAAGCAGTCTGGCGCCTCTTTTCTGTTCGGTTTTGCCTTCTGGTCTTGTGATGTTTTACTTTTGACTCATCGTTTCCCAAAAAAGGAACATTCTCCGTTAACAGCACCAGACAGATAGCCAGTCCTGCAAAAGCGAGCACATAGGCTCCCACTACACCAAAAATCCTTACAAATAGCCCGGAAAAGAACCCACCGATAAATCCGCCTCCGGTGTGACCCATCTGCCCTATCTGAAAAGCCTCAATACCTCCAACAGGCTTATCTCCATGCAAAAAAAGCTCCATCAAAAGAGCTGCCAGCATGTAAGTAACAATGGCAGATATAATTCTGGGTATCCTCTTTGGGTCGTCAACTCCCACTACCGCATAGCAGGTTCCTGATGCCAGAGCAATCGGGAAAACATATGCAAATATTCCAAATACTCCAAAAAGAACTATTCTTCCTGCAACTCCAAATGCCCCACCGTATCCAAGAACCGCGATTAAAAGCAATACCGATATCGCTATTACAGACAACAGTAGTATAGCTGTAGACAGAATATCCTTTTCTTCAGTTTGATCAAATCTGCTTCTTGAACGATTGTTTCTATTCGAAATGTTTTTCTTAACAGTACTTCGCGCCATAAATCTCCCATTTCAACCCTAATACTGCTGCATTCTACCACATTTAGTGGCTTGTGTCATTAGTTTCTACAATATTTTCTGTTTTCATTAGACATACAAAGGAGAGTCCAAAGGTGAAGACTGCACCCCCGGACTCTCCTGCTATGTAACATTGTATTTTTACAGGTTCTTATCAGTAAGCTATCCCCTGAGCTAACATGGCATCAGCCACCTTCTCAAATCCTGCAATATTCGCTCCTACTACCAGATCTCCCTTATGACCGTACTTCTCGGCAGCATCATAAGAAGCATGGAATATATTCTGCATAATACCCTTGAGCTTCTCATCAACCTCGTCAAAGCTCCATGACAGTCTCTGTGAATTCTGTGACATCTCAAGGGCTGATGTAGCAACACCGCCTGCATTGGAAGCCTTAGCCGGTCCAAATAATATTCCGGCATTCTGGAATGCTGCGATAGCTTCCGGAGTAGAAGGCATGTTAGCTCCCTCCGCAACGGCAATAACACCATTGTCAATCAGGGTCTTAGCTGATTTCTCATCCAACTCATTCTGAGTAGCGCAAGGAAGGGCAACATCACACGGAATAGTCCAAATACCGCTGCAGCCTTCTGTGTATGTAGCTGATGAAACCCTGTCGGCATATTCCTTAATTCTGCCGCGCTCAACCTCTTTGATCTGCTTAACTACATCAAGCTTGATGCCCTCCGGATCATGAACATAACCGTTTGAATCGGACATAGCAACAACCTTGCCGCCAAGTTCTGTAGCCTTCTGATTAGCATATATTGCAACATTGCCTGAACCTGAGATAACTACAGTCTTGCCCTTAAATGAATCTGACTTCATACACTTAAGCATCTCTTCGGTGTAGTAGCACAGTCCATAGCCTGTAGCCTCAGTACGCGCAAGTGAACCGCCATAAGATAAACCCTTGCCTGTAAGAACTCCTGTAAACTCGTTGCGCAGTCTCTTATACTGACCATAGAGGAAACCAATCTCACGGCCGCCCACGCCGATATCACCCGCAGGAACATCAGTATCGGCTCCAATGTGCTTGCTAAGCTCCGTCATGAAGCTCTGGCAAAAACGCATAACCTCCATGTCGGACTTGCCCTTAGGATCAAAGTCAGAGCCGCCCTTGCCGCCGCCTATAGGAAGGGTAGTAAGGCTGTTTTTAAATATCTGCTCAAAACCAAGGAATTTGATAACTGACAAATTAACCGAAGGATGGAATCTCAATCCTCCCTTATAGGGTCCGATGGCTGAATTGAACTGAACACGATAGCCGCGGTTAACCTGAACCTTGCCATCATCATCAACCCAAGGCACGCGGAACATTACTATACGCTCCGGCTCAACAAGTCTTTCAATGACTCCCATCTCCTGAAGCTTGGGATTAGCCTCAACGACAGGCTCTAAAGACTCTAAAACCTCGCTAACCGCCTGTAAGAACTCCTTCTGTTCTGCGTTACGCTGGGCCAGTCCATCATAAACTTCCTTAAGATAAGCATTTTTAATAGCCATATTATCCTCCTCCTAAAACGCACTGCACACATGTATACTGTCGTTTGTCATAAAAACAAGTTGAAATTATACAACGATTGAGCCCTTTTGGCAAGTATTTTAATATGATCTACACAGTTATTTCTGCCTGAACGCCCAGTAAATCACTGTTTTCATCCAACAGCGGCCGTATTACCCCATTGAGATAATTTGTAACCTGGGAAGGTGCCCGTCCAATATAATCATGGGGATCAAGTGTAGTCTCCAGTTCATTCATGTCCATAGGAAATGCGTCGTCAGCCGCTATAAGCTCAAGAAGATTGTTCCTGCTGCCCTCTTCCTTTACTGCCCTTCCAGCTTCCATCGACAAAGATCGTATCCGCTCATGCAGCTTCTGGCGGTCGCCTCCCTGCTTGACAGCGTCCATGAGAATATTTTCTGTCGCCATAAATGGAAGCTCCTCATCCAGATGTTTTCTGACAACCTTGGGATATACCACAAGGCCATTAGATACATTAATGCACAAATCCAGAACTCCGTCACAGGCCAAAAAGCCTTCCGCAACTGAAAGCCTCTTATTAGCAGAATCGTCCAATGTTCTTTCAAACCACTGGGAAGCTGAAGTAATGGCCGGATTCAAGGCGTCTATCATGATATATCTGGATATGGACGCTATCCTTTCACAACGCATAGGGTTGCGCTTGTAAGCCATAGCCGAAGAGCCTATCTGATTCTTCTCAAAGGGCTCCTCAACCTCCTTCAAGTGAGCCAGAAGTCGTATATCATTGCTGAACTTGTGAGCGCTTGCGGCGATGCCGGACAGCACATTTAATACTCTGGTATCAAGCTTTCTCGAGTATGTCTGGCCTGATACTGGATAACACTCCTCAAATCCCATCTTCTGCGCAATCATAGGATCAATCTTGTCAATTACAGCTTCATCGCCGTCAAAGAGCTCCATAAAGCTTGCCTGGGTGCCTGTAGTACCCTTAGACCCAAGAAGTTTCATAGATGAACAAACATATTCCAGATCATAAAGATCCATTAAAAATTCCTGAATCCAAAGAGTCGCCCTCTTGCCCATAGTGGTGGGCTGCGCCGGCTGAAAGTGAGTGAATGCAAGTGTCGGAAGATCCTTATACTTGTCCGCAAAATCCGCTAGCGAAGCTATGACATTTATTAGCTTCTTCTTCAGCAGAAGCAGACCTTCCCTCATAATGATAATATCAGTATTATCACCAACATAACAGGATGTGGCTCCCAGATGAATTATGCCTGCTGCCTTGGGACACTGCTTGCCATAGGCGTAGACATGACTCATTACATCGTGACGAACCTGTTTTTCCCTGGCTTCGGCCACTTCATAGTTGATATCCGTAATATGTTCCTTCATCTCATCAATCATATCCTGAGTGATGACCGGATTCCCATCCTGCTTTAATCCCAGCTCCATCTCTGTTTCCGCCAGGGCGATCCAGAGTCTTCTCCAGGTAGAAAACTTCTTGTCCTGTGAAAAAATGTATTGCATCTCTTTGCTGGCATACCTTTGTGACAAAGGGCTGATATAACTGTCTTTACTCATATGGCGCTCCTTATTTTATTAAACTCATTCTTCATAATCTCCACGGATATCCTCACGCGGCGGCTTGTAGGGATAATAACCTGTAAAGCAGCCTGTACATATGCCCTTGCCGCTTGCCAGCTCCTTTAATCGCTCAACCCTCAAATAGCCTAAAGTGTCCGCTCCAATTACCTGACGAATCTCTTCTATCGAACGGTTGTAAGCAATAAGCTGTTCCCTGACAGGAATGTCTATTCCAAAATAACAGGGCCACAAAAACGGTGGAGCTGCAACCCTCATGTGTACCTCCCTGGCGCCCGCCTCCCGAAGCATGGTTACTATTCGATCCGATGTGGTTCCACGCACTATGGAATCATCTATCATAATAACCCTTTTTCCTCGAACTGCCTCCCTTAGAACATTAAGCTTGATACGAACAGCTGATTCGCGGTTTTTCTGCTTGGGACTGATAAATGATCTGCCGACATAAGCATTTTTAACGAAGGCAATTCCGTAGGGTATCCCGGACTCCAGGGAATACCCAAGAGCTGCGGCGCGGCCTGATTCAGGCACATCTACTACCAGATCCGCTTCAACAGGAGAATCCATAGCCAGAAAACGACCTGCCTTCATCCTGCTGTCATAGACGGAAACATCATCTATCATGCTGTCCAGTCTGGCAAAATAAATGTATTCAAATATGCAGCGGGCCTGCCTGGAAGCGTCTATGCAATTGGATGTATCTGATACAATTTTTCCATCAGATTCTACGGTGACAATCTCACCGGGAAGAATATCCCTTATATAATCCGCTCCAATGGTCTCCAAGGCGGAAGATTCCGAGGCGAATATAAAGGTGTTGTCCCGTCTTCCCATGCATAGAGGCTTAAAGCCGTAAGGATCACGGACAGCTATCAGCTTCCTGGGGCTCATGATCACCATTGAATAGGCCCCTTCAAGCAGCGGAACGGTATCCCTTACTGCTTCTTCAATGGAATTGCAGGCCAGACGCTTGCGGGCTACCACATAGGCAATTGTCTCTGTGTCAATAGTAGTCTGGAAGATAGCTCCTGTCTTGGACAGCTCCCTTCTAAGAGAGTTAGCATTGATAAGATTGCCATTATGTGCCAGAGCAAGAGTTCCCTTGGCGTAATTAAGCACTAATGGCTGGGCATTGGCAAGAGTTGACTCTCCGGCGGTAGAATAACGGGTATGTCCTACACCCATATTGCCCTTCAGGTTATCAAGTATATCTCCTGTAAAAACTTCGTTGACAAGACCCATTCCCTTGTATGAGTCAACGCGTCCTTTTGGACCCATAGTGTCAGTTACCGCTATTCCGCTTGACTCCTGCCCCCTGTGCTGTAGGGCAAAAAGACCATAATATATAGACGAAGCTACATCACCTCCGTCTATATCGTACATCCCAAAGACTCCGCAAGCCTCGTGTATGCTGCTGTCAGGTAAAACCAATTCATTCATACAGTTCATCAACTGAGCGCCTTTCCTGTAAGAAGCAAAAATGCCTCTTCATATTTTTCAATGGTTCGTTCTATGACATCATCGGGTAAACTGTCATTACTGTCCTTGTGATCTGTAAGCCAGTCCCTGACATACTGCTTGTCATAAGATGGCTGAGAGTGTCCGGGCTCATAACCCTCCTTGGGCCAAAAGCGCGAACTGTCCGGCGTCAGCATCTCATCAGCCAGTACGACCTCACCATTCTCGTCAAGACCAAATTCGAATTTGGTATCTGCAATTATTATTCCCTTGTCCAAAGCGTAATCTGCACAACGCTTGTAAAGCTCCAGCGTAGCTTCTTTTATTCTTGAGGCGTAACCTTCTCCCTTACCGGGATAGAGCTTTTCCAGCAAATCAACTGTATCCTGATATGTCATATGTTCGTCGTGAAGCCCTATATCAGCCTTGGTAGTAGGCGTATAGATGGGCTCCGGTAGTTTGTCAGATTCAACCAGGCCATCAGGAAGCCTTATTCCGCAAACAGTACCATCCTTCTGATAGCTCTTCCATCCTGTGCCTGTGATATACCCCCTTACTATGCATTCTACGGGAAGCATGGTAAGCTTACGGCATTTCATACAGCGTCCTTTATAGCGATCCTGCTTAAAATAATCCGGCATATCATCCACATCAATTGAAATCATGTGATTGGGAATTATGTCAGCCGTAAGATTAAACCAGAACTCAGACATTCTGGTAAGAATTATTCCCTTGCCTTTTACTTCGTTCTTTAAGATAACATCAAAGGCTGAAATGCGATCTGTAGCAACCATAATAATCTGATCGCCTATGTCATAAACCTCACGGACCTTGCCCTGCTGTGAAGGCTTCATCTCTGTAGGCTTGTCCTGATAACTATCCATCATACATCTCCCTTCTGCCGGTAAAAAACTGCTCTTATACTACCTGTCCCTGTTAATCAGGCTGTGAACTCTGGCCGTAGCTTCTGCAGCGCCTGCGTAGCCTCTGTCCTTGGCCATCTGATAATATGTCAGCGCAATACTCAGATCACGCTGCACTCCATAACCATTCTCATACAGATACCCCAGATTAACCTGGGCTTTTTCGTAGCCAAGAGCCGCTGCCAACTTCTGATAATATACAGCCTGCTCGAAATTTACATCCACGCCCCGCCCTGCAAAGTACATACATCCAATTTCGTTCAGCGCAGGAGCATAGTTCTTCTGTGCCGCCTGATCCAAATAAGAAAGGGCCCTGCCATAATCCTGTGATACCCCATACCCCATTTCATACATTATGCCAATGTAATAGTATGCCATGGCATAATCCCTGTCGGCAGCCTGCTCAAACCACTCCAGTGCTTCAGAATAATCCCTCTTGGTTCCAATCCCTTCCATACACAGTATGCCAAGTCTGGTCATCGAAGCACAAATCGCATAGTTATCGGTTGGATCATCTGAATCAAGAGTAGCTGTTTTTTTATACAAACGATATGCCTTCTTGCCCCGGGGGCTGGTTCCTATGCCCTTTTCATACAGGTAACCCAGGTAATATGCGCCATCAGGTACCCCGGAATCCTTAGCCGTCTTTATAAGCTCAAAAATCTCCGATCCTTCCCCATCAGTCTCCAGACCTACCCTGCCAAGACCCACATACCCCTCCGGATCTCCCAACTGGGCAGCTCTCTGAAAATACAGCCTGGCAACCTCATAATCCTGCTCCACACCACAGCCATTGAGATACAGATATCCTATACCACAAGCTGCCTGGCTCATACCATATGCATCCGCTGTACGATACCACTCAAGAGCACTGGAAAAATTCTGGGTAATCTGGTTGGCGCCATAATCATACAAAACACCCAGCCTGTAACAGGCATAAGGGTCACCATCATATGCCAATACCATAAGCTCCTTTTCCGTCATAGCAGTATAATCCAGCTTGTGATCGCCAGGATCATCTGAGGTGTGATTATCCACATTATGGGAAACAGACGGAATCATCAGCATTTTGGGCATGCGGGCACTGGTAACAGCCATCATAACCAGAAACAATATAATTATTGCCGATTCAAGCAGTCTCACTCTCATACAAGGATCCCCAAAGGCCAAAAAGAAGCAAACCGTAGTATAACATAAAAAATTTGCTTAGTAAATGATACCATTTTACGCTTATAAAAAACCTTTTGACCCTATAATGACGATATGATAAAATGGATTTCGGAAATCTGTTTATTTTATATAAAGGAGGAAATATTTTATGAGTCAACTTGTACTGATTCGTCACGGAGAGAGTGTCTGGAACAAAGAGAATCTTTTCACAGGCTGGGCAGATGTTGATCTGTCTGACGCAGGACACGAAGAAGCAGCTAACGGCGGTAAGGAGCTCAAAAAAGAAGGTTTTTCATTTGACATATGCTTTACCTCATATCTTAAGAGGGCTATACACACAGCCAACCATGTTTTAGCTGAGCTTGACGAGGAGTGGATTCCTGTAATCAAGACCTGGAAGCTCAACGAGCGTCACTACGGTGCACTTCAGGGTCTCAACAAATCTGAAACAGCAGAGAAATACGGTGAGGATCAGGTTAAGATTTGGCGCCGTTCCTTCGATGTTACTCCCCCTGCATTAGAAGCTGATGATGATCGTAATCCTGCTAATCAGGCACAGTATGCAGGCGTTGACAAGAGTGATCTTCCACTCACAGAGAGTCTTAAGATTACCATCGACCGTGTAGTTCCTTACTATCAGGAGGTCATTCTTCCCGAGATCAAGGCTGGCAAGAAGGTTCTGATTGCAGCTCATGGCAACTCACTTCGCGCTCTTGTAAAATACCTGGATAATATTTCCGATGAGGACATCCTGAACCTCAATATTCCTACGGCTGTACCTCTTGTTTATGAACTCGATGATAACTTCAACGCTGTATCCCACCGTTATCTCGGCGATCAGGCAGCAATAGAAGCAGCTATGAACGCAGTAGCTAATCAGGGCAAGAAGGCATAACTACAGTTAGACAAGGAAACAAACATGGATAATCTGACAAGGCTTGTGCGCAAACGCAATCTAGTCCGGTATTGCGATCAGTGCGGAGAAAAAATGTCATATTCGGCTGTTCACGGAATATATACCTGCAAGAATTGCGGTAATTCCTTCAAGGACACATATGGCAAGATGAAGGAGCTTCTGGAGTCGAGACCCAGTCTCACCAAGGTGGAGATGTCCCGAATACTGAATGTTCCGCTGCGTGAAATCAATTCATACATTCAAGATGGCATACTGGACAATCCTAATCCTGACCAGTGATATAAGAGAGGATATACAAGATGGCTGATTTGGGATTGTTGACGCAGCGCCGCAGGAAATGCAGCAAATGCGGCAATGTAATGAAATATCTGGCACTCGGCGAGTACAAATGTCCCGAATGCGGTAACGAGGAAATGGATGATTATGGTAAGATTCGTAATTATCTGGATGAGCATGGTCCTGCTTCTGCCACAGCGATAGAAGCTGCTATCGGGGTAAGGCGCTCTGTTATCAACAGTTATCTGCGTAAAGGGCGACTTGAAATCACCGATGGATCACCTGTTTTCATAAAGTGCGAGCGATGCGGCAAAAGCATAAAATTTGGCAGGATATGCGCAGCATGTGCTAAAAATGTTGTGTCCAGGGCGAATGATGGCTCTTCGATTCCTATTGAGGAAATAGGCGACGAACCAGTCCCATTTTCACCAAAGTCAGACAAGATGTTTACCAACAGAAACAGAGGTTAGTGGGTGCATTGCAGGTCATATCTCAATTATGATCCGGATAAAAGCACCAGATTTTACATACGGCAAGGGTGTACTATTCTATACCTTTGCCGTATTTTTTAAAAAAAGGAGCTTCATATGAGCATAGCTGCAGGATATATTGTACCGCATCCGCCAATATCAGTACCTGAAATTGGCAGAGGTGAGGAAAAAAAGATTCAGCCCACACTGGACTCTTTCGATAAAGTCGCCAAAGATATAGCAAGAATCCGGCCGGAAACCATAATCCTGACATCTCCGCACAGCGTACTATATCGGGATTATTTCCATGTGTCTCCAGGTTCGCATGCCCATGGCAATTTCAGGGCATTTAACGCTCCTGAGGTCTCCATGGATATCTCATACGATGAGGAGTTTAGCGAACAGCTTGACTCGATGTGCAACAAGATTCATTTCCCGGCGGGTGTAATGGGTCAGCAGGATCCCACCTTAGACCACGGAACAATGGTTCCTCTATACTTTATACTTAAGCACTACACAGCCTTTAAGCTGGTCAGGATAGGTCTGTCAGGCCTGTCCTTAAGCACTCACTATCAATTGGGCTATATTATTTCAGAAATTTCAAATTCTCTCAACAGAAAATGTGTATTTATCGCAAGCGGCGACCTGGCTCATTGCCAGAAGGAGGACGGCCCTTATGGTTACCGTCCGGAGGGTCCCTTATATGATAAAAAGCTCATGGATGTTCTTAGGGAGGGTGATCTGGAAAAACTGCTGACATTTGATGAAACCCTGTTATCCAGGAGTATGGAATGCGGTCATAGATCATTCTGCATAATGGCAGGAGCTCTGTCAGGCAAAAAAATCTCCATTACACCACTAACACATGAAGCAACCTTTGGAGTAGGGTATGGTTTTGCCATATGCCGCGCCAATGGCCAGGAAGGGAGCAAGACCTTGCAAAACAACTCATCAGACCCATATGTGACACTTGCAAAAAATACTATAGACACATATATAAGGACGGGTGACATCTATCATCCTGATAGTATTGATCCCGCAATAAGCAGTCAGAGAGCCGGAGCCTTTGTATCAATTCATGAACATGGCATGCTGAGGGGTTGTATTGGAACATTTCTTCCGACCAGAGAAACCCTCACCTCGGAAATAATTAATAATGCTATCTCTGCTGCTACCAGAGACCCTCGTTTTTCACCCATTACACAAGATGAACTTCCTTATCTTGAAATCAATGTAGATATCCTGTCAGAGCCTGAACAGGTTGAATCCATTGAAGCACTGGATGCAAAGCGCTACGGCGTAATAGTAGAATTTCATGCAAAAAGAGGGCTTCTGCTGCCCGATCTGGAAGGGGTAGATACACCTGAAGATCAGATTAGAATCTGCAAACAAAAAGCCGGTATTCATCCTGATGAAACCGACCTTACTCTTTATCGTTTTACAGTTGAGCGGCATACTTGATAAGCAGCTTTATCTGGAATACCCGGCCAGAAACTGTCTGGTGCGATCTCTGGTCGGATTATCCATAACCTCTGAAGGAGTACCCTGTTCCAATATATGCCCTCCATCCATGAAGATCACATAATCTGCAACCTCCCTTGCGAAAGCCATCTCATGGGTAACTATGATCATAGTAGTGTTTCTTTCGGCAAGGCTTCTGATAACCTTTAGCACTTCTCCTGTAAGCTCAGGATCCAGCGCCGATGTGGGTTCGTCAAAGCACAATATATCCGGCTGCAGTGCAAGAGCCCTGGCAATAGCTACCCTCTGACACTGTCCGCCTGAAAGCTGATGCGGATAATTGTCCATGCGTTCAGCTAATCCCATTTGCTCCATAAGCCTTTTGGCTTCACTTTTTATTTCTGATTCCCTGCTGCGCCATGTACCATTTTCCTTAGCTGCAAGCTTTGGCGCCAACATGACATTCTCCAACGCAGTATACTGTGGAAAAAGATTAAATGACTGAAACACTAATCCGAAATGAAGCCTCTTCTTCCTGGTCTCTGCCTCACTGACCTTTCCATTATTGTCAGCATCAAACAGCTTTTCTCCGCGAACTGTAATGGTTCCATAGTCAGGTACTTCGAGAAAATTCAAGCATCGAAGCAATGTAGTCTTCCCGCTTCCCGATGAACCGATAATTGATACTGCCTGTCCCTCCTCCATGGAAAAGCTTATATCATTAAGTACCTCTGTATCCCCAAAATGCTTTTTGATATGACTAACTTCCAAAAGTGACATTTCTATCCTCTATCTGAAATAATCCAGCTTGCGCTCTATGGCGTGGAACAATAAAGTCAAAAGACCTGAAAAAATAAGATAAAATACTCCGGTGTAGAACAAAGGCCAAATGATACCTGCACTCTTGATAAAAGACTGTCCATTCCAGATAATCTCATAGACAGCTATCACCCTCGCCAGAGAAGTATCCTTAACAAGAGTTATTACTTCGTTGGAAATAGGCGGTACAATACGCTTTATAACCTGAAGCAAAACGATTCTGAAAAATATCTGCGTCCTGGTCAAACCCAGCACCTGGCCTGCCTCATATTGGCCGACAGGTATAGACTGGATACCACCACGGTATATCTCAGAAAAATAACAGGAATAATTTATCACAAAGGCCATTAGAGCAGCCAAAAAACGCCCCTGATCTCCGGATCCCCATATGTTGTTATGTAAAATTATGCCCGGTCCATAATAGAACACCAAAAGCTGCAACAACAATGGAGTTCCACGGATAATCCAGATCAAAAAACGGATTGGCAGGCGTACCACTGCATGACGGCTCATAGAGCCGAGACTGATTAAAAGTCCCAGAGGAAGAGCGAACACCAAAGTCAGAAAAAATAACTTAAGTGTCGCTCCAAATCCCTCCAGAAGAGATAGCGTAACTGTCTGAAGCATAAGATAAGTCCTAAAACTACTGTGTTACCAGAGCGTCCTGAACTCCATACTCTTCTGCAACTTCCTCAAGACTTCCATCATCCTGGAATTTCTTCAGCTCGTCATTAATGTAAGCTGCCAGATCAGAACCCTTACGGCATCCTATACCATATTCTTCAGTAGTAAGCTCTAAAACATGTGTAAGATCAGGATAACTGGTGCCCTCACCTATCATAGCGCCAGCCATCAAAAGATCAATTATACTGGCATCAGAGGTTCCCGCAGATACCTCCATCAGAGTATCTGACTGCTGTGTAAGAGATGTGTATGAAAGACCATTCTCCTCAGCCGCAGCCTCTCCCGCTGAACCGGCTTCTACAGCAAATGTCAAATCCTTCATGCTCTCAATGTCAGCATATTGATCGGCCTTATCTGCCGGCAATACCACTACCTGGGCATTATTGCAATATGCATTAGTACACTCCATGGCATTTTTAACTTCATCAGTAAGAGTCATGCCATTCCAAACACAGTCTATGCTCTTATTCTCAAGCTCTAAGATCTTATTGTCCCAGTCTATTTCGACAAATTCTACATCCACTCCAAGATCTTCGCCCACTTTTTTGGCTATATCAGCATCAAAGCCAATCCACTCGCCTGAGTCATCCTTGTAATCCATCGGTTCAAAATCAGTGATACCTACTACCAGGGAACCCTTGCCCTTAATATAGTCCACATCACTTTCTGATGAATCCCCATCCTCCGCAGTCTCAGCAGTATCACTTTCCTCAATCTCAAGACCGCTCTCTTCTGAAGCGTCCTCCTGTGTGCCGCTTGTACTTCCTCCGCAGGCGGCTAAGGAAAGCGTCATACATGCCATCATCACCATTGAAACGATTTTCTTTTTCATCTCATCCTCCTTTTGAAATCTATAGCTTCATTCTATAGATCGTGTACCTCTGCCGTCCGTCATCCATAGTCCGGTCAGGCTTCATCCCAAGACTGATAAGTGATTGGATCATACCCGCGTTAGATGGATGAACTGCTGCAATCAGGTCTTTTTTGACATACATCTTGGCATAATCTATTAAATCCGTATTAAGGCGCAGCATAATATTCCTGCCCCTGAACGGATAGAGTACCATACACCTGGACAACTCAGCGGTAGTAACCGGATCCAGCTCAGCTTCAAGAGCATGTTCGGCACATTCCTCCGGACTCATAAAAAGCCCAGACATGGCAACCATGGTTCCATCATTTAAAAAGCATCCCTCCAGAACTGTCCAAGTATGATCAAAGTAATGCCTCTCATCAGATAAAACCGGCATCCACCACGCCCGGTTATCAAGTGACTTCAATACTGTGTTTGTCAGAACCCTGATACCTATCAGATCCTGATTCTCTAGTATTCGATAATACATATCATTAAGACCTGTCTACAAATTAAACAATTGGCATTGCGTCTAGCAATTATATCATCCACTATAGTTTTGTGTCAAATACGAGTGCCATCCGGTATATTCGATAATTCCTTTAGTTCAAGGTATAACTGAGCGTAAGCATTAAACTTATATGGCTGCGTCCAAAATATTCCTGCAATCCCGAAGGTAATGGCCGTCAGAAAATCCCATCCCAGAAAAGACAAATCCATCACAAAAGTATTCCATTTGTGACCATCCATTAGCTGCCTGGAACGGGTAATAGCTTCTGTTGCGCTCATTTGAGGGTACTCTGCGATAATAAAAGGAACCATGCGATAAGAATACCGTTTTACAAAACCGGGAATAATAAACAGAAAAAACCAAAATGCCAAAAATATATCTCTCAAAAGCAAAGCCACCACATTATTGATCCAACCAGGTGAAAAGGCCCGTCCTATTGCACCAATTGATACCGGCTCCCTGGTATTTTGAAGAAAGAAATACTGACATCCTACCTCCAGCGGATTCAAAATCAGTATATCAATAATTTTAAAAATTGCGGCTACCGTTCCCACAGCGCTCAGTGCCCCCATAAGCAGAATCATCGCCTGGGTCTGATCCATATTCATTGAATTAAGCTGCTCCTCCATATTTGTAAGAGCGGAATTGTTGACTACTGTATAGCCGCTTCCAATTATCATAGTTAAAAGCAAAGAAACTACAACACAGTTGAAATAATTGGCTTTGAAGCTCGCTTTTCCCCTTGCTTTTATATCACTTCTGCTCCACATATATCCTCCTTATAAAAGCTTATATTTGGATTCCACATAATCTTAATCGTTTTGCATTCTGCCAGCATCGAAAGTATAACATCAGAATCTGCTCGTTTCAAGGAATTCAAGTCCGCATTGCATATCTTTTTAGCAACCGGTATTATGTGTTGACAGGGAACAGGTTCAAAGATATACTGTTTTAACTACATATACCGTGTCAGCGAATCATATGCGACAGAATAATTCGGTTGCGAGTATATAATAAAGTGATTTAATTAGAATTGAAAAAAGGAGCTGCCATATGACGAATTATAATTACAAACCATCAGGAGTATGTTCAGTCAATATCAATTTCGATCTGGATTCCGAACACAGGATTCACAACCTTTCATTTACAGGAGGCTGTGACGGCAATCTTAAAGCTATTGGCAGGTTGCTGGAGGGACAGGATGCCAGACATGCAGCCGATGTACTTCGCGGCAATGACTGTAAAGGCCGCGGTACTTCATGTGCTGATCAATTGGCAAAAGCGATAGATGATATCATTAATGAGGGGCAAAATACCTTTTGACCCTCGCATCATATTATCAATTAGACTTCTATAATAGAAAAACCGGGGTTCAATACCCCGGTCTTATTATCTTAATCCAAAGCACCAACAGCGGACATATCGTTCTTGATTCTTCTGTAGAAGAAAATCACACCGAGAATGCTGAAAAACATTATCAACGCACATATCATATAAGATTTATGATCTTTTATGATATTGATTGAAGAAAAAGTTGAAAGGAACAAGCTTCCCAAAAGTAAAACATATGTTATTACTGTTGTGTACCAGCAAATATTCATGCCGATCCAGTCCACATTGGAAATGTCCTTTGAAACACTGCGCTTATCATTCTTTGATTCAGGTATATTATTAAATGCCATTGTATTTTCTCCTCTGAAATATTCTGTAAGATCATTTCATAAGAACTGTCGACAGTGCTTTTCTTATGCCCCCTTTAATCTTTACACAGAATATATCGGACGACATTTTCAATTCCTGAACCTCTTTTTTTAATTTTTTGTTAAGAAAATGTTATGATGCTGCAAATATAGTATTTCTGTTATGGCACAACTGTCTTAATAACAGTCAAATGTCCCTCAATAGAGAATTCTCCGCTGCCTGCAGTTATCAGGACACTATCGCCCTTGCTTACAGATATACTATCTTCATTACTGCCTACAGTTCCTTCGCCATCTGTTACCAGGATCGAAACAAAGCTGTCCGGTGCTGCAATTGCAGTCAATTTATTTCCGTCAATTTTATGTAGATCAACCTCAAAGCAATCACAAAGACCTATATGCTCACCAAAATCATAATCTGTCTTAGGCAATGAAAGCTTAGCAACATCAAGTGCCTTATCAATATGCAGCTCGCGCTGTTTGCCATCAGCACCAACTCGTCCATAGTCATAAACGCGGTATGTAACATTGGAATTCTGCTGTATCTCCGCTATTACTATTCCTCCGCCAATTGCATGAATAGTTCCTGAAGCAATAAAGAATACATCCCCTGGCTTGACCAGAACCATATTCATCACCTCATCCAAAGTTTCTTCTTCAATGTGTTTACGGAACTCTTCTTTTGTTACATCGCGGCTGCAGCCATAACACAATCTTGCACCCGGCTCCGCATCAACAACATACCACATCTCAGTCTTACCATATTGGTTCTCGTGCACTCCTGCATAGGCGTTATCAGGGTGAACCTGTACAGACAGATCACCCTTTGCATCAATCAGCTTGATCAGTATTGGAAATTCTTCAAATCTTTCACAATTAGAGCCAAGTATACCCTTTCCATGCTTTTCGATGTACTCAGGCAAGGTCAATCCGGCGTCATCGCCTGAGGCAATAACACTGGGACCGTCAGGATGAGCTGATAATTCCCAGGTCTCTGCAAGATTTTCTCCATTGAATTTCTTTCCAAATTCTTCAATCAGCTTACGGCCACCCCAGATTGCTGATTTCTTAGCGGGTTCAAGTTTTACGATTGCCATTAGATGCTCCTTTTCAAAACTGTTTGTAGTACATTGTACCATATATATCTGCTTGATGACATATCAAATGTGATATGTTATACTTATGCCCACAACAATGTATCCATCATACAGGGGATCTATATGAAGAACTACAATTCCAGATTTAACGGTGTAAATGGTCATATGAATCAAAAACAAAATAACAGAAGCCTTAATATTCCGGACACCAAAGGGCCTGATTCTTCTGAGCAGACCAATTATTCAAATAATGGTGATCCCTGGGACAAGCTTGCTATAAATATCAACAAGATGAACTTTGAAACCATCAAGCAAAACAGCAGAGTATGCCCGAAATGCCACTCAAAAATGCAGTACATGTCTTTAGGAGAATACCAATGCCCAAATTGCAAGTATAAGTTTTTAGACGAATATGCAAAAATCCGGGCTTTTATAGATCAGCATGGTCCTGCCACTGCATTGGAGATTGAGGCTGCAACAGGTGTGTCCCGTGAGATTGCGGATAATTACCTTCGAACCGGCAAGTTGGAAATCGTGAAGGGTCCTGAAGGATATTTGCGATGCGAAATGTGCGGTGCGGATATCAGATATGGCCGAATATGTCCGAAATGCGCCAGAACCGACGGCGCAAAAATGAAAGGATACTATGTAGAAGATGTTGGAGATTCTCCTTATGGTGAAAAAGATGCCGGAGAAATGCGATTCCTCAAAAAACGCAATGAGAGGATTGCAAGCAGCTTCAAACCTATGGGGAGAAAATATTAATGATATGAGGGTCAAAATACCTTTTGACCCTTGTATCATATTAATTCTGAAAGGAGGAATGTGAGACATGGCAACTATCAAGCCCGGAACCGGAGGCAACAGATATGTACCTTATGATGAGCGAACAGGTGATGAATCAATTGTATATTTTACAAGAGATTTATCAGCAGAGGGTCTTAAAAAAATCTACGAAAAAGTCAGCGCACCAATCACAGGCAAGGTAGGAATTAAGCTGCATACCGGTGAACAAAACGGCCCCAATATCATACCTCGTCCATGGGTGAAGGAATTAATTGAAACAGAGTCCACTTTAAATGGTGCAGCTATTGTAGAGACAAACACATATTATGAAGGTGACAGATATACCACCGAACAGCACAGAAAGACTCTGGAAGTAAATGGATGGACATTTTGCCCTGTAGATATTATGGATGAAGAGGGAACATTCAATCTTCCCATCAAAGGCGGAAAGTGGATGCAGGAGATGTCCTGCGGATCCCATATGACTAATTATGACTCTCTTTTGATCCTGACACATTTTAAGGGACATGCAATGGGCGGATTTGGCGGCTCCAATAAGAACATAGGCATAGGCTTCGCTGACGGACGCATTGGCAAGAAATGGATACATACTACCGAAGGTTCCAGCAATAAGTGGTCTATCGATGAAGAAGAGCTTATGGAACGCATTACAGAATCCACAAAAGCAACTGTTGATTACTTCCAAGACCATATCTCATTTATAAATGTTATGAGAAACATGTCAGTTTCATGTGATTGTGAAGGTGTATCCGCTGCTCCGGTTGTAACCCCGGATGTGGGTATCGTAGCGTCACTGGATATTTTGGCAGCCGATCAGGCAAGTATTGATATGGTTTATGCAATGCTTGAAGATGAACATCATGATTTGGTGGAGCGTATTGAGACCCGTCATGGACATCGTCAGCTCTCATACATGAAAGAAATGGGTATGGGTAACAATCGCTATAAGCTTATAGACCTTGATCATGATGATGTCACTATTGACGCAAAAAAAGCTGTGGATGGCGTAGTACCCTTTGGTCAAAAAAGAATTACATTTTAGATGTAGTACTTAAGGAACCGTAGATAAGCTCTATATCTGATCGCCTTCAATCATTAGGGTGGGGTAAATATGTCATATAATGAATCTTCAAAAAACGCTGCTATAAAATATAAAAAAACAACATAAAACGCATCCCCTTAGATGTTCAAAAGTTCAAATATGAGGAAATTAAAAACGCAGCAGGGGCGGCAGGTGAATCCGTAAAGGTTATATCAAAACTGCTATTGACCGCCGAATGAAGTCGGGAGAATGACAAATGCAGATCATCTACTCGAAAAGGGCTGTAAAAACGATACATTCATTAGACAGTTCAACAAAAAAGCGTTTAAAGGATGCTATAGAATCTATACCAGCAGGGGATATCAAGCCGTTGAAGGGCACTCCGAACCGTCTCCGTCTTCGTGTTGGCAGTTGGCGTGTAATATTTGCGTACAAAGGTGTTGACACTGTACTTATTGACAAGATTGCCTCAAGGGGCAAAATATACAAAGGAGCTAAACCATGACAGTAAGAAATCAATTAGTGAATGTAATAGACACTCTTGACGAACAGGAACAAATACTCCTCTTTCAAATCGCTATTCGTTTCGCTGATGATATTGCCACACCTGATGACCTTGAAGCCATCAAAGAATCTGAAGCTGAATATGCAGCAGGTGAAACCATCAACCATAATGATATAAATTGGGACTAACTGTATTTTAGCGACTTCGAAAACTCCGATATAAATAAACCCCTGCTGCCTGATATACTCACAAAAGCAGCAGGGGCTTGTTTTATTCGTCCCTTATCCAAAAAATACGCCCCTACCTCACGATTTTTCTTTTGTATCGTCCTCAACAGATAAATCCTCGGCTTTTGGTCTGTGACCCATTCTATAAGGATAGTGTGTGTATAATGGTGTAAATTGAAAAACGAGCCAAGGCGCTCCTCTTTAGGTATAATGTTAAACGCCAATCCAACATAATACCAAGGAGGAAAATATGATTTCTTATAATTTTCTATTGTGGCAAAATACACTCCAAGAAGCTTACTTCGCCATCAACATAACTTACTTTGCATCTTGCTATATATGGAAAAC
>CAJOFQ010000003.1 GCA_905233955.1 uncultured Lachnospiraceae bacterium | reverse complement strand
CCGTTTATACTTAATACCCTTATGGAGTACATAGACCGGTTATGGAATAATTTTTCAGTGTATCTGGGATGATAGATGTTCACACAGACATTCTCGCTGGTTAGCTTTGAGTTTTTTCTCTTAATTCTGGTAAGGATTGCTACTTTTGTTTTTATAGCTCCGTTTTTCAGTCAGGACGGAGTCCCTAACATAGCCAGAATCGGGTTGTCAGCTATTACATCTATTCTGGTGCTTTATGCCATATCACCGGAACAGACCTATGAGTTTGATGATGTGTTCGGTTATGGTGCATTGGTCTTAAGAGAAGCAGTTACCGGACTTTTGATAGGGTATGCTGCCAATATATGCAATTATATAGTTATATTTGCCGGTAATATCATAGATATGGATATTGGCTTATCAATGGTAAGCCTGTTTGACCCGGGTATGAATGTCCAGGTCACCATCACCGGCAGCATTTACAGTCAGGTTGTTATGGCGCTTATGATCGTATCTAATATGCACCAGTACATCCTGAGAGCCCTGATCGATTCTTTTTCGCTGATCCCTCTGGGGAGTACAGTGTTTCGATCGGATGTCCTGCTGGAGGGCATGATAGTTTATTTTACGGATTTATTCGTAATCGGTTTCAGAATAATGATGCCGATCTTTGCGACACTTTTAATAGTCAATGTCGTACTTGGGGTTATGGCCAAGGTTGCGCCCCAGATGAATATGTTTTCCATTGGTATTCAGATCAAGATCATTGCTGGACTTCTGGTGCTGATGATCATGGTTTTCCTCTTTCCGGAGGTGGTGGATATGGTCTTTAATGAGATAAGGCTTACAATGGGCAATATGATGGATGGAATGCATGAATAAGCCGTTATTCAGATTTGCTTATGATCTTCAGTTCTTTGGGGATGATAAGACTGAAGAGGCCACATCGAAGAAGCTGCGTGATACCCGTAACAAGGGTCAGGTAGCAAAAAGCCAGGAATTGGCGCACGGTCTTGAGCTGGTCGCGATGTTTGTGGTACTCAGGCTGATTACACCGTTTATGACAGAGAATTTCATCGGTTTTTTCAGATGGATATATAACGGTGTTATGATAGACGCGATCAAGACAGTCAGAGGCGGTCCGGATGCTCATGATACCAGCATTTTGATCATGAATGTCATCATAAGGATGATCATAGTTCTGCTTCCGTTCTTTCTGGTCGGGTTTGTAGTGGCCTTTTTATCCACCGGGCTGCAGTTTGAATTTAAGGTTACATGGGAGCCTCTGAAGCCCAATCTTGGCAAATTCAATCCGATCAGTGGTTTTAAGCGTATATTTTCTATGCAGTCCCTTTTTAATCTGGGACTGGCCATAGTTAAGATAACACTGATTTCCGTAATAGCATATAACGCAATCGTTGATCACTTGTCGGAGCTGTTCTTGCTTTATGAGCTGGAGCTTAATCAGGCAATTGCCCTGGTAGGTGATCTGACGCTTACCACAGGACTTCGGATTTCTCTGGTTTACCTTTTGGTGGGGGTTGTTGACCTTATATATCAGAGGCAGAAATTCAAAAAAGACAACAAAATGACCAAACAGGAGGTCAAAGACGAATACAAGGATGCAGAGGGAGATCCTCAGATCAAGGGGCAGATCAAGCAGAGAATGCGTGAGGCTTCTCAGCGGAGAATGATGCAGGATGTTCCTTCGGCAGATGTGGTTATAACTAACCCTACACACATTGCGGTTGCCATCAAGTATGATGCCGAGATTGCAGAAGCGCCGATTGTGGTAGCCAAGGGCGAGGGGTATGTGGCCCAAAGAATAAGGGAGATTGCTTCTGAGAACGATATTTCCATAGTTGAGAACAAGCCTCTGGCCAGGTCGTTGTTTGCGACTGTGGATATCAATCAAATGGTTCCGCCGGAATTGTATCAGGCAGTGGCGGAAATCCTGGCTGTTATTCTGACAGAAAGGAATAAAAGAAAGTAATAGAAGGAGGGAAACGCTGTGGATGCTGCAACCACCGGTTCAACCGGTTTAAGTCGTTCAGATATAGCTGTCGCAGGTTATATTTTAGCGGCGGTGTTGTTTTTCATTATACCGATTCCTTCTTTTTTGTTGGATATCATGCTTGCGGTCAATTTGTCCGCAGCTTTAGTCATCATGATGAATACGCTCTTTGTCAAGGAAGTACTGGATATGTCCTTCTTCCCGACAATGCTGCTGTTTTCTACTATTTTCCGTATTTCACTTAATGTCTCTTCGACCAGACTTATACTATCCACCGGCGACCCTGGTAATGTTGTCCGTACATTCGGCAATTTCGTGGGCGGCGGTGACATTATCATTGGTGCAATAGTTTTCATAATTCTTGTTATTATCCAGTTCGTAGTTATCAATAAAGGTTCAGAACGAGTATCCGAGGTTACGGCGCGTTTTACTCTGGACGCTATGCCAGGTAAGCAGATGGCCATTGACGCTGATCTGAATACCGGAGCGATTACAGACGAGGAAGCAAAGATAAGGCGTAACAAGCTTCAGGAAGAATCAGCTTTCTTCGGGTCTATGGACGGTGCTACGAAGTATGTAAAGGGAGATGCTACCGCCGGTCTTATTATTACCGGTATTAACCTTGTGGGCGGTACTATAATGGGCGTTTCCCGTATGGGAATGGAAGCTGTTGACGCTCTCAATAATTACGGCATACTTACGATTGGTGATGGATTGTCATCACAGATACCGTCTCTTTTGATTTCCCTGGCTACAGGTATCCTGGTAACCAAGGGCTCCAAGGAGGCAGACTTTTCAGGACTTCTGGTTCAGCAGTTGTTTGGTATTCCCAGAGTTCTTCTGATAGTAGGAGGAGTTCTGATAATTCTTGGTGTATTTACACCTTTGAATCTTGTAATATTCGTTGGATTTGGTCTGGCATTTATCATTACCGCCAGGTCTATGGGTCAGGCTATCGCTGAGGAGGAGATCGAAGAGGAGGTAGCTGAAGAAGAGGTTGAAGCCGAAGAGATACGAAGGCCGGAGAATGTTGTATCCCTGCTTTCTGTTGATCCTATCGAGCTGGAATTTGGTTACGGTATAATCCCCCTTGCCGATGTTAATCAGGGTGGAGATCTGCTGGATCGAGTTGTAATGATCCGTCGTCAGATAGCTCTTGAGCTGGGTACTGTTGTGCCTATTATCAGACTCAGGGATAATATCCAGCTCAATCCCAGTCAATACATAATCAAGATAAAAGGCATTCAGGTGGCTGAAGGCGAGATTATGTTCGATCATTACATGGCCATGAATCCGGGCTATGTTGAGGAGGAGATTACAGGTATTCCTACCGAAGAACCCTCCTTCCATCTGCCTGCGCTTTGGATTACAGAGGCGCAAAGGGAGAGGGCGGAGAGCCTGGGCTATACCGTAGTGGATCCTCCTTCCATAATTGCTACGCATCTTACGGAGATAGTCCGTCAGCATATTGCGGAGCTGCTTACGAGGCAGGATGTTCAAAACCTTGTCAACAACCTTCAGGAGACCAATCCTGTATTGGTGGAGGAGCTTACTCCTGCGCTTATGAGCCTTGGAGATATACAAAAGGTATTGCAGAATCTTTTGTCAGAAGGTATTTCTATCAGAGATCTTTTGTCAATATTTGAGATACTGGCTGATCATGCGCCTGCCACAAGGGATACAGATGTTCTCACAGAATATGTAAGGCAGGGGCTTAGGAGGGCTATTTCAGGACGGTATTTCATGACTGCTGAGGGTACCAAGAACAATGTTGTAACTCTGGATCCCAAGATTGAGCAGGAGATAATGTCTTCAGTAAAGCAGACTGAGCAGGGAGCATATCTTACTATGGATCCGGAGAGGATCCGTCAGATCATGGAGGCTACCAGGGTGGAAGTACAAAAGCTCGAAGAGCTTGGACGAAATCCTATAGTTGTCTGCTCGCCAATTGTCAGACTTTATTTTAAGAAGATGTCTGAAGACTTTTTCGAAGACCTTACGGTTGTGTCATATAACGAGGTTGAGCCCGGAGTCGAGCTTGAATCTGTAGGAATGGTAACGGCATAGTATGACGATCAAAAAATATCTCGGTAAAACCAGAGAAGAGGCATTGGAAGCGGCCAGGAACGAATTGGGCGCCAATATGGTCGTTATGAATGTCAAGGAGATCCGCGGTCAGGGTCCGCTGGCTATTTTTCAGGGGCGCAGCTTTGAGGTGACTGCGGCTGTGGAGGATGATTCACCTACGCCCAGTTACATGGAGGTTGTGGAGTCAGCCCGTAATACCCAGGCAGAGGGTATGCGAAGATTTGACGCCATAGCGGATGAAAGGATTCCTATACAGCCAAAAGAAACGGCCCCGGAGCCGGTTTTTCGTCCCATAGAAAGACCGGCACAAACTCCTAAGGATGGAGATAATGAGGCGATCCTTGCTGACAATGAGGATGAGCTTAGATCAGCCTTTCGTGCTGTGGGAGAGGTGGTAGAGCATGCCAATGTCAATGGGCGTCTGGCCAGGTCGGCTGTGTCAGCTTATGACAGAAATGCGACCATCATAAAATATCAGGATCCTGCATCATCAACAGAATACACCAGAGATCTTAAGCCCCATAGACCAAGACGCAGGGAAGAGGATGTGGTGTATGATGAGAAGCTGTCAGATAATTCGTCTGTACAGAAGCGTTCCGCAGAGCCTGTGGTATCCACCTCAGGGTCGCTTAATCCGATTGTCAAGGCTATTTACCAGATGCTTTTGGATCACGAGGTTGATGAGAAATATATAAATCAGGTAATGGCTGATCTGGATCTGGATTCCATGGAGGGCAATGTAGAAACTGCTCTTAATCTTGTCTATCAGAAGCTGGTACTTAAGTTCGGTCCAATTCGCCCCATAGAGCTCAAGGAAAAGCGTCCCAAGGTAGTTTTTTTTGTGGGACCTACAGGTGTGGGTAAGACGACAACCATAGCTAAGATTGCCTCGGAATTCAAGCTGAACCGCAAGCAAAAGGTTGCGCTTTTTACGGCTGATACATACAGGATAGCCGCTGAAAAACAGTTGTCGGTCTACGGTGAGCTGATGCAGATAGATGTTGTGGTTCTGTACGAGGCTGATGATATCAACGAAAAAATTGCAAAAAAATATTCAAAATTTGACCTTATTCTGGTGGATACTACAGGCTTTTCTCACAAGGATGAAGAGCAGCGCCAGAGTATAGAAAACCTCCTTGGTTCCCTGAAGGACCGGTACGACAAACAGGTCTATCTGGTGCTTTCAGCCACCACCAAATACCGGGATCTTAAGGATATTGTGGACGCTTACCGCCAGTTTACGGATTTTGATCTTATTTTCACCAAGCTGGATGAAACGGATGTACATGGAAATGTTTTAAATATCAGACTTTACGCAGACACACCCCTGTCTTATGTTACTACAGGGCAGAGCGTGCCTAGCGACATTGAGATCATTGATACACAAAAAATGGTTCGTGGCTTGCTAGGAGGTGCTTAAAGGGTGTATTATAGAGATCAGGCAGAAGAGCTTAGAAATCTTGTCAAGGCTGTGAACCAGGTTCAGATATCCAATGCCAAGGTTCTTACCATTACCAGTGGCAAGGGTGGAGTTGGCAAATCCAACACAGCGGTTAATCTGGCGGTTCATTTTCGTAATATGGGCAAGAGGGTCATAATACTCGATGCAGATTTTGGACTTGCTAATGTAGAGGTCATGTTTGGTACGGTTCCGAAATACAGCCTTAAGGATGTTATATTTGGAGACCGAAAGCTTGCCGATATAATTACGGAAGGTCCAATGGGTATAGGGTTTATCTCAGGTGGTTCCGGAATAGTAGGGTTGAATGACCTGCAGCACGAACAGGTTGAGGAGATTATTCATTCGCTGTCACAGCTTAATACGATGACGGATGTGCTTATTATAGATACTGGCGCAGGTGTGGGATCTAATGTTATGGATTTTGTCATGGCAAGCCCTGAGGTTGTACTGGTATGTACTCCCGAGCCCAGCTCCCTTACTGATTCGTATTCGCTGGTCAAGGGATTGTATAATAATCCCAGATTCATAAAGGGCGGCACCAATATCCATCTGCTTGCCAATCGTGTCAGCTCTAAGGACGAGGCTGATGCGATATATGAGAAGCTTTCATCCATAGTAATGAGGTTTTTGGATGGTAAGCTGTCGTATTTGGGGATGATTCCACAGGATGCTTCTCTTGAGAAGGCAGTCAGAGCTCAGGAGATTGTGTCTGTGACTTCTCCTTCGGCCAAATCCTCACGAGCCTATGAGGAGGTGGCAGCCAAGCTTATGAACGAGGAGAAAAAGGAGCATTACCAGTGGGGTATTGCACAATTTTTTAAGTCATTTATTCATTGATCCTCGTATCATCATATATTTATAGAAACAGGATATAGATCATGGAAGTAAGAGAACAGTTACAGCCCGGTGCTAAGGTAGATATGCGGCCGGTGCAGTCAATATCCAGGGATGGAAGGGTTGATGACGGTAATCATTTCGTTTCAGGAATATTCGATATAGAAGAGGATGGTACCCTTGAGCTTGATATGCCTATGCGGGCAGGCAAGGCGGTATTGATTCCCATGGGCTTGCGTTATGAGCTTATCTTCACTTTAGACCGCAAGCTTCTGAAGGCTGATGCCAAGATTACAAAGAGGATTCGCAGGGGTGGTTTTTCCCTTATACTTGCAGAGCTTTTGACACCTGTAGAAAAGTTTCAGCGCAGAGAGTATTACAGGTTAGATGTAATGCTGCCCATATCCTTTATTACTTTGGATGAGAGGGCAGGTACCCTTGAGAGGATGGCTGATATAAGACAGATTCTTGAAGACCGCAAGGATGAGCTTTTGGTCGGAGATGGCACCATTTTGAATATCAGTGGGGGAGGAATAAGATTTATCACTGATGCGCCAATAGAGGATGTACCGTATCTGTTTATCAGATTTGCCATAGATACGGGAGGCGAGAGCCGCGTAATGGCGTTGATAGGTCATGTGGTTGGAAGCGGCTTGACAGAAGACAAGAAGCATCAGGCCTACAGGCTTCAGATATTGTATAAGGATTCGCGATGTCAGGAGTGGATTATAAGATATATTTTTGAACAGGAGAGAATGATTCGGAAAAAAAAATTGGGGGGATAAATGTACAATATTTTGGTGGCAGATGACTCTGCACTCATGAGGAAGTTGATGTGTGATATAATCAACTCAGTACAGAACTTTTCTGCAAAAGATGTCTGTGTAGATGGTGAAACTGCATATAGGCAGCTTACAGAGGGTCACTACGATGCAGTCACACTTAATATGTTGATGCCCCGTGCTTCAGGCAAGGAGATTCTCCAGAGGCTTAGATCCAGTGGTAACAAGACACCGGTCATAGCCATAAGTGTAGGAGATGACAAGCTTTCCAGGACAGCACTGGAGCTGGGCGCGAAGGATTTTATTGTTCGTCCTTTCCGCATTTCAGCATCAGACAGACCTGCATTTGAAAAGACTTTGGTTCATGCTTTGCATTATGCAGTATCAGATGGCAAGGCATCAGGCAGGAGTTACCAGGGATCATCAGGTTCTGCTGTTTCTGACAGGAAGACCAGGATGGCTCCAAGGTCGACTGTATCCCGTGACATTTTATCATCCAGGGCATTCCGCCATAAGGAGGCTGAAAAATTGTCTTCACATTCTGGAGGCAGCACCCATGTTAGGGCACCATCATCCGGCTATACCGGGAAGTATTCTCTTGTGGCCATTGCCAGTTCTACAGGAGGACCGCAGGCGTTGCACACACTGCTGCCGATGTTCCCCAAGAACATTGGAGTTCCTGTAGTTATTGTTCAGCACATGCCAAAGGGATTTACGGCGTCTCTTGCCGAGAGGATCGACGCCAAATCCAATCTTTCCGTCAAGGAAGCAGAAGATGGCGAAGTTCTCAAGAAGAACACAGTCTACATAGCTCCTGGAGGGCGGCATCTGCAGATCGTTAATCACTCATCGGGACAGTTAGCCTGCAGGGTATATGATGACCCTCCGGTGAACAACCTAAGACCCTGCGCTGATGTTATGTATGAATCGCTTCGCAAGGTTAATTGTGACCATATTATTTGCACCGTGCTTACCGGCATGGGAGCGGATGGTTCTGCAGGAATTAAATCTTTAGGCAAAGTTAAAGATCTGTATGTTATCACACAAAGTGAAGATACCTGTGTCGTGTACGGTATGCCGAAAGCGGCTGATCAGGCGGGACTTTCCAACGAGTCGCAGCCTATCACACAGATATCCAGTGCCATCACAAAGAAATTGGGGGTATAATTATGGATGTAAGTCAGTATCTGGACATTTTCATTGATGAGACGAATGAGCATCTGCAGGCTCTTTCTGACAACATCATGATCTTGGAGAAGGAGCCGGAGAACGCTGATACGGTTAATGAAATTTTCCGTGCGGCTCACTCGCTTAAAGGTATGGCAGGAACCATGGGCTTTAAGCGTATGCAGCACCTTACACATGATATGGAGAATCTGTTCCAGGAGGTTCGTAACGATACGATCAAGGTTAACAGTGAATTGATCGATATCATGTTTCAATGTCTGGATGCCATTGAGGGATATCTTGACACAGTAAAAGAGACATCTAACGAAGGAACCGAGGATAACGATGTTCTCATTAAGAAGATCAACGCTTTCTTAGAGAGCGGCGGCCAGTCATCTGATGTGCCTGAGGAGGCAGCTTCTGAGCCTGCGGCAGCATCAGAGGATGCAAAAGAAGACGAGGATCCCAATGGCAAGGATCTGTTCAAGCGTATGACATTGGATGATGAGGCCAGAGCCAAATTAAAAGAGGCTTCAGAATCCGGTCTTAATCTGTTCGGATTTACAGTGCATATTCAGTCGGACTGCCTGCTTAAGGCCGCCCGTGCATTCCTGGCATTCAAGGCTATGGAGGATTTCGGAGAGATTTTGGTCTACAATCCCAGTTCACAGGATATTGAGGATGAGAAATTCGATCTCACATTTAATACAATTATTTCCGCTGATGCTGACGATGTTGCTCCAATTCGCGAAGCAGTTTTGGCAGTGTCAGAAATAGAGTCGGTTGACGCTGACAAGGTAACTCTTGACATGTATCCTGAAGGAGGCGCCGAAGCAGCAGAAGAGCCTGCCGCACCTGAACCGGCTGCAGAACCTGCGGCACCTGTCAAGGAAGAAAAGCCTGCTGTTAAGGAGACTAAGGCTCCGGCCAAGTCCGGCGGCAAGAAGGCAGCCCAGAAGACAGCCAACAAGCCTGTTACAGCCAGAACTGTCCGTGTAGATATCGAGAAGCTTGATGCCCTGATGAATCAGGTATCCGAGCTTATCATTGCCAAGAACTCTCTGGTATCCTTAAGCTCAGGCGAGAATTCAAGCGAGATCAACAGCCAGTTCTTCCATGAACAGATTGAGTATCTGGAGCGTGTGGCAACCAGCCTTCATGAATCTGTTATGCAGGTTCGAATGGTTCCTATTGAGACTACAGTTAACAAATTCCCTCGTATGATCCGTGACCTTTCCCGTAAGCTTAACAAGCCGATGGAGCTTGTTATGACTGGTGAGGAAACAGAGCTGGATCGTACTGTTGTGGATCAGATCGGCGATCCCTTACAGCATTTGCTTCGTAATTCAGCAGACCACGGTATTGAGTCTGTTGAGGAACGCCGCAAGGCCGGCAAGCCTGAGACAGGTAATATCTTCCTGAACGCTTTCCAGGAAGGTAATAATGTAATTATCCAAGTCGGAGACGATGGCGGCGGAATCAATACAGAGGCTGTCCTTAATAAGGCGATTGAGCGCGGCCTTGTAACAGAGGATGAGGCTGAAGGATTATCTCAGAAGGAAATAATTGATTTTCTGTTCATGCCGAGCTTTTCAATGGCTAAACAGATTACAGACATTTCCGGTCGCGGCGTAGGTCTGGATGTTGTAAAATCCAACATCGAGGCTCTTGGCGGTGATGTAGAAGTCAAGTCAGTTATGGGTCAGGGATCTACCTTTACCGTAAGGCTTCCGTTGACTCTTGCCATTATCCAGGCTTTGATGGTTGAAGTTCGAAGCGAGAAATACGCTATTGCGCTTGCAAGCATCATGACTATTGAGACTATTCCGATCAATGAAGTCAAATATGTAGAAGCAAAAGAAGTAATTCATCTGCGTGGAATGGTCATTCCGTTGGTTCGCCTGGATGAAGTTCTTGATTCAGAAGAAAGCGGAGACGAAACTAAGGATCTGACTGTCGTTGTTGTTAAGAAGGGTGATAATGCAGCAGGACTTGTTGTTGATAATCTTATTGGTCAGCTTGAAGTAGTTATTAAGTCCATTGGTAAGGTTATTGAGAATAACAAGATCATTAGTGGTGCTACTATCCTCGGCGACGGCGAGGTTGCATTGATTCTTGATGTCAACGCACTGTTTTAATAGGGGGAGGAAGTCATGAGCGACGCAAAAGAACTGGATATGGTCGAAGAGGAACGGGTTCAGTATATAGTTGTTAAGATCGGTGACGAGCAGTACGGTATTGATATTTCTTTTATAGATAATATAGTGCGCATGCAGAGAATTACACGCGTACCTAAGGCTGCGTCACATTATGTTGGTATCATTAATATTCGTGGTGAAGTTGTTCCTGTTATGAGCGCAAGGCTTAAGATGGGTTTAGGTGATGATGAAATCACCAAGCAGTCCCGTATTATAATCCTTAAGCTTGAGCTTCAGGGTACAGTTGGTGTTCTGGTTGATGAGGTCAAGGAGGTTCTGACTCTGGGCGAGACTGACATCGACCGCAATGTCAAGAAGAGCGATACTTATATTAACGGAATAGGCAAGAAGGGAGATGAGCTGATCTCTATCTTTGAGATTTCAGCTCTGGTAGATGAGATAGATATTTCCTGACAGGTCACACTACTCATCCCGATAGCAGACAGGAGAAAACTATGGCTAATATGAGTTTGGATGAAATAACAGAAAAATACTTAGATGTCTTAAGTGAGGTGGGTAATATCGGCGCCGGCAACGCCACATCGGCTGTCGCCAATATGCTTGGTCTTAAGGTGGACATGAGTGTTCCGCATGTGGAGCTTCTGGAGGTTGAAAAGATCGGAAGCCTCCTGGGCTCAGAGGAGGATATTATCGTCGGAATTATGCTGGCTGTTGAGACAGATATTGACGGCAGCATGATGTTCCTTATGGATCTTCCTTCTGCCCATAGACTGGTTGGCCGCATGATGATGATGGATGTTGAGAATATGACTGATGCTGATCTTCACAGTGCTGATTTCAGCGAGATGGAGCTTTCGGCAATTCAGGAGATAGGTAATATCATTGCCGGATCATACCTTAACGCACTTTCACAGATGACTAACCTCACTTTAACACCGAGTGTTCCTTATCTTTCTGTGGATATGGCGGCTTCCATTTTATCCGTTCCGGCGATTCAGTTCGGAATGGTATCTGATAAGGCGCTGCTTATCAAGACAGATATCGGTGGTGTAGACCTGCCGATCAACGGTTTTTACATATTAATGCCGGAGAATGATTCCTACGAGAAGATATTGGCAGCTCTGGGGATGCCGGTGTAGATTTTGTAGTAAGGAGTTACTATGGGGAGAATGATCAAGGTGGGGATGGCTGATCTTGCGGTATGCAAACCACCGGATAATTTGACTACTTTAGGTCTTGGCTCTTGTATAGGTATTGCTTTGTATGATCCCACGACCAAGGTGACTGGTTTAGCTCACATTATGCTTCCGGACAGCAGTCAGATTCGTAACAACAAAACAGTAGAAAAGTTTGCTGATACAGGGATTCAGAAGCTATATGATGACATGATCAAAGCTGGAGCAAAGAGAGGAAAGATAGTAGCTAAGATAGCGGGGGGCGCCCAGATGTTCGCATTGAAGGACAGCGGTATGAATGTTGGCGCTCGTAATGCCCTTGCCAGCAAGGCAAAGCTCAAGCAGCTGGGGATCCGGCTTCTGGCAGAGGATACAGGTCTTAATTATGGACGAACTGTAGAGATTTACAGTAATAACGGGGATTATGTAATTAAGGCCGTAGGGAAAACACCTAAGACGATATGAACACTAAGCCAATACCGATAATAATCACACTGTTGGCGGCAGGAGTTTCCTGTGCGATTTCTTTTTTGCAGGGAGTTGAGTTTTCTACCTTTTTGGTGCGACTGCTGCTGACAGTTCTTTTCTTTTATTTGATAGGTATTGTAGTTGGCATTCTCATGTACAATGCGTTTCCGCCTCCCCCCAAGGAGGAACCGGATAGTAGTGGGGATGGGGATGCGCAGGAATCTTCTGATGCGGTAGATGGAACTACGGGTCTGGACCAGGATACGGATGATGTGCAGCAGTCTTCAGATGAGATGGATTCCGAAGGGCCTTTTGATTTGACAGATGAATCTGACGATCCGCAGGATGACTGGGGTTCTGATGTAGGAGATTCTACATCTGATAATTTACCTGGAGCCGAAGCAGACGGTACTTCTGAACCATTGCAGGAAGATGCTGCTTTGGAGCCTGAAGCTTCAGAAGAGTATACCGATAGTCCGGGTGACGCATCGGAAGGTAACGAAGAACAAGTTGATACACCAATAGATACAGATCAGGATGCGCTTACATAATACAGGGAGTCGTAGGAGCGCCGGATAGAGCATGAATAATCAGACATCAGATAAACAAACGCTATGGGACAGCTATAAAAAGGAGCGTACCCCTGCAGTCAGGGAGCAGCTTATTATAGAATATGCACCTCTCGTCAAAGTTGTTGCCGGAAAGTTGTCAATGTATCTTGGCAATAATATAGAATATGACGATTTGGTGAGTTTTGGCGTGTTTGGACTTATTGATGCCATTGACAAATTTGACCTGACCAAGGATGTCAAATTTGAGACATATGCGAGTGTAAGAATAAGAGGAGCCATACTTGACCAGATTCGCAAGATGGACTGGATACCCAGGACAGTTCGTCAGAAGCAGCGCAAGATAGATGACGCTGTCAAGGTAATAGAAGGCAGAACAGGCAAGACTGCTTCCGACAAGGAGATAGCCAGTGAGCTTGGACTTACAGAGGATGCGTATCTGGGATGGCAGAGCCAGCTTAAGGTGACGAATGTTGTGTCTCTGAATGAATTCATGGAACAGGGCAATGAGCCGGTGATGGATTCGAGGCGCAACAGCCATTTTGACCAGCCTGAAGAGAATATAGCCAAGGAAGAGTTGAAGAAGGTACTGGGCGAGGCTCTTAGTTTACTAACAGAAAAAGAAAAAAAGGTTATCCTGATGTATTACTATGAAGATATGACCTTGAAGGAGATCAGTAAGGTGCTTACGGTCTCGGAGTCCCGAGTCAGTCAGCTCCATACAAAAGCGTTAGCAAAGATGAAGAAAAAGATGGGCGCGTATATGGGAGTTTTGACTGCGTGATCAGGATTTTTGAAAGGGTTTTTTGGATATGCAGAATGGCTATATTCAGGTAGAGATCAGAGGTAAGATGGCTATCTGTCATTTTATCCCGCCTAAGGATGGCGGAAAGACCATTAGCTTCGCTGAAATGGAAGATTATCTCAAGCAGCACGGGCTTACCGATTTTGACAAAAAGGATTTTCGAAATCGTCTTGCCAGTGATGATGGTGGTGCCATGAGCTTGGGACTTTGTGACGGTATGGAGTTTACTGAGTCCATGTATACCAAGGTATCACTAGACCGGATGAAGCTTACATGCCGTTTTTTGCCGCCTTCTATGGGAGGAAAGCTTCTTACTACCAGGGATATACTAGCCGAGATTGAGAGTAAAAAGATAATATATGGCATAGATCAGGATGCGATAATGGAGTTTTTAAAGGATCGCAAATATGCCACTGACTATGTTTTTGCAAAGGGTGATCCCCCTGTATTAGGCAAGGATGCCAAGATAGAGTATTTTTTCAATACCAATCCTAATCTAAGGCCCAAATACAACGATGACGGATCTGTAGATTACAGAGACTTAAATACCATTAATAATGTCGATGAGGGAGATCTTCTTGCCAGATTGATTCCTGAGGTTTCCGGCAAGCCCGGGAAGGATATCATGGGTCATGAGATCATGACCAGGCCTCCCCAGACAAAGCGGCTGCATTATGGCAAGAATATCAGGGTTTCAGAAGACAAGACGGAGCTGTATTCTGAGGTACGGGGTCATGTAAGGCTTGTAGGCGATCAGGTATATGTATCTGATGTCTATGAAGTTAAAAATGATGTAGACAACTCCACCGGTAATATAGAGTTTGCCGGGAATGTCCATATCAAGGGCAATGTACGGGGAGGTTTTTCCGTTATCGCCAGGGGTGATATAGTTATTGACGGAGTTGTTGAGGATGCCCTGATCCAGTCAGGAGGCCAGGTAATAGTCAGACGCGGCATACATGGTATGCAAAAGGGCATAATTGACGCAGAGGGTAATGTTATCACCCAGTTCATTGAGAATGCCACTATTTTTTCAGGAGGCTATGTTGAGGCAGGCTCTGTAATATACAGCGAGGTCAATGCTTCCAAGGATGTCATAGTTAACGATAAAAAGGGATTTATAGCAGGCGGAGTTATCCGCGCCGGAGGCAAGGTAGAAAGCCACACCATGGGCTCTTCAATGGGAGCACCTACCCGTATCGAGGTTGGTATGGCCCCAGAGAAAAAAGAACAGTATACCATGCTCCAGCGTGATATAGCAGCCAAGAATAAAAAGATAAAAAAGCTTACGCCCATAGTTGAGACTTATCAGAATTATATTGACGAGGGGCGTCAGTTGGACGAGAAGAATTCTGTATATCTGGACAAGATTTTGGAAGAGCTGGATCAGGCCAAGCAGATGCTTCAGAACAGCCGTGAGATATTTAATGATCTGCATCAGGAATTATTAAATTCACAGCATGCCAAGGTTGTTGTCAGAAGGGATATTTTCCCGGGAGTTACCATAGTTATTTCTGATGCTTCTCTTACTATAAAGGACAAGCGTTCTTACTGTCAGTTTACCAGGTCAGGCGGTAACATTAAGGTTCAGACACTTTGATTGCAAAGGGGTGAGGATCGTGTCATTACGGCCAATTGATTTTAACGGAATGATGCAGAACACTCAGGAGCTTAGCATTACTCGCGCCAATGAGGAGCATCGTCCGATAGTTCAGCAGGAAGTGGCGGCACAGATTGCCCAGCAGGAGGTTGAGGTATCGATATCACAGGTTCACGAACAGGGTGATACCGCCGAAAGTGACTTAAATCCTGATGAAGGCAGCGGTAACGGCTATCAGGGCAACAGATCCAGAAAACGAAAAAAGAAAGCCGAAAAGGTACCTGATGGAACCGTTTCCATTAAGAGCGGACATCAGTCCTTTGATATGAAGATATAGGAGATTTAGGTTTAAAATGACCGGGTTGGAAATTGCTTTATTGATTATTGGAGTAGTGTTTTTTGCCGGCAGCTTTTTCTTCATGGAAAAGCTGTCTTCTTCTGATTTGGAAGAACTTGAGAAGATGAGCGAAAAGGAGATACATGTGCTGCTGGACAAGCAGTTGTCACAGGCTTCAGGGCGGATTGACGCCGCTATTGAGAGCCGGTTCAATGACAGTCTTAATAAATTCGACAAAGAAGCTAACCGCAGGACAACGGATGAAATTTTTTCTATTACTGAGCATGCTGACACCGTTCGTACATCTCTTGATACGGCCTTTGACGCGGTTAAAAAGTCTCATGATGAGATTATGTTTTTATACAACATGCTCAACGACAAGCAGGAAAAGGTCACCCAGCTGTCGAAGCAGGCTCAGGTGCTTGAGTCACAGCTTAGGAACATGCAGCTAAGTGTTGAAGATGCTATAGAGCGCCTTGAAAGTGAGCAGAAAATACATGTAAGCGCTCCATTGGAGGCAGAACTGTTGGAATTGAAGGACACTGATTCCACCCAGGAGCTTTCTCTTATCGAAGCGTTTGAAGAGGAGTTATCCAAGAATCCTTCAGATGATAATGATCTGGTGGATTCTAACAGTATTAATGACAGAATACTTTCCATGCACAGAGAGGGTTATTCAGATGTGGATATAGCCAGGAATCTTGGCAAGGGATTGGGCGAGATCAAGCTGGTGTTAGGCTTATTTGACGAGGATGAATAATGAAACGCAAATATTTTTTAAGAGGTATGGGACTTGGCATTTTCGTAACGGCGCTGCTTTTTACAATAGCAGCTCTTTTTACTAATTCAGGAATGTCAGACGCTCAGATCATAAATGAGGCAAAAAAGCTTGGTATGGTAGAAGCTTCGGTTGAATCCGATCAGAATTCCGAAGGATTGTCTGTTGAGGATGAGGTTAAGGCAACAGAGGAAGCTGTCAGCAATAAGGCAGATAAAGCCAAGGCGTCAGAAGATGAGAATGATAAGGCCAAGGCAAAGGCCGAGGAGGAAAAAGCCGAGGCCAATGAGGAGCAGGCCAAGGCCGCCGAAGAACAGAAAGCTGCCAATCAGAAAAAGGAAGAGGCTGCCAAAGAGCAGGAGGCGGCAAAACAAGCCAAAGAGGCTGCCAAGGCTGCTGCGAATCAGGCTGCCCAGGACATTTCCGCGTCTCAGGCATCGGATTCCCAAAGCACTTCAAGCTCCGGTGCAGCATTAGGATCTGATGTGACCTTTTCAGTGGCTTCCGGCGAGAATTCCTCTACAGTCAGCGCTAACCTCTATAAAGCGGGGCTGGTGGACGATGCCGGTGAGTTTGACCGCTATCTGGAACAGCATAATTACGATAATTATGTTCAAAATGGCACTTTTTCCATAAAACAGGGAAGTACCTATCAGGAAATCGCAAACATATTGACAGGCAGATAACGCTTGTGCTATGATGGCAAACGGCGTTTTTTAATTCACACGCGTATTCGTATGTTGATCAGGCGGTGCTCTTTTCTAAGAGTTCCTGATAACGGATCGCGGAGGTTTAACCAAGATGGAGGTATTAAAATGAGTGTAATATCAATGAAAGAGCTGCTTGAGGCAGGTGTACATTTCGGACACCAGACCAGAAGGTGGAACCCTAAGATGGCACCGTACATCTTTACCGAGCGCAACGGCATCCACATTATTGATCTTCAGAAGACTGTAGGATTAGTAGATGATGCTTATAACGCTATTTTTGACATCGTATCTCAGGGAGGAACTATCCTTTTTGTGGGCACCAAGAAGCAGGCTCAGGAGACAGTTCAGCTTGAGGCTGAGCGCTGTGGTATGTACTATGTCAACGAGCGCTGGCTGGGCGGTATGCTTACCAATTTCAAGACTATCAGAAGCCGTGTAGAGCGTTTGAAGAAGATTGAGAAAATGGCCGAGGACGGCACATTTGATGTTCTTCCTAAGAAGGAAGTTCTGGCTCTTACCAAGGAGAAGGACAAGCTCACCAGGAACCTGGGTGGTATCAAGGAGATGCGCAGACTTCCTGACGCTGTATTTGTTGTAGATCCCAAGAAGGAGCATATAGCAATTCAGGAGGCAGGTATTTTAGGGCTTACGATTTTTGGAATTGCTGATTCCAACTGTGATCCTGATGAGCTGGATTATATAATTCCGGGTAATGATGATGCAATTCGTGCTGTTAAGCTTATAGTTTCCAGAATGGCTGATGCCGTTATAGAGGCTAATCAGGGCGAGAGCGAGGCTGAGCAGGAGGCTGAGGCTGCCGCTGTCGAAGAGACCGAAGAAGCTTAAGGATTACAGATAATAACATACATTAGAATAAAGGAGATGTATTATGGCTATTACAGCTGCAATGGTAAAACAATTGCGTGAAAAGACAGGTGCGGGCATGATGGATTGTAAGAATGCCCTTTCAGAAGTTGACGGTAACATGGACGAGGCAATTGAGCTTCTCCGTAAAAAAGGCGTGATGAAGGCTGAGAAGAAGGCAGACAGGATTGCTGCTGAGGGTCTTTGTGATTGCTTAATTGATGGCAGCACGGCTGCAGTAGTAGAGGTTAACTCAGAGACTGACTTTGTTGCTAAGAACGATGATTTCAAGCAGTTTGTATCATCAGTAGCCAAGCAGGCTCTTGCAACATCAGCCAGTGATATTGATTCATTCCTTGCTGACAAGTGGAACGAGGATTCAACTAAGACTGTTAAGGAGGCTCTTACCGACAAGGTAGCTGTTATCGGTGAGAATCTTTCCATCCGCCGTTTTGAGAAGGTTGTGGCTTCCGATGGCGAGATACTGGTATCATACATTCATGGAGGCGGCAGGATTGCCGTACTTCTCAAGGCCAAGGCTGATGATAATGACGGAGTTCGTGAGGCTCTTTCCAATATTGCCATGCAGGTTGCCGCTATGAATCCCAAGTTTATTTCTGAGAGTGACATAGACGAGGGCTACCGCGCTCATGAGGAGGAGATCTTAAGAGCCCAGATTGAAAATGATCCCAAGGAGTCCCAGAAGCCTGATAAGGTTAAGGAAGGCATGATCAAGGGCAGGATCAATAAGCAGATGAAGGAAGTCTGCCTTATGGATCAGGTATATGTCAAGGCCGAGGACGGCAAACAGTCAGTTCAGGCATATCTTAAGTCCGTAGGAGATATTTCCATTGAGACTATGATTCGTTTTGAGACTGGCGAAGGTATTGAGAAAAAGGAAGAAGATTTCGCTGCTGAAGTTGCTGCGCAGATTGCCGGATGATATCCTGTAATTCGGGAGGATTATATTGACACAGGAAAAGACTATGCTGCGCCAGAAACGCAACAAGCGTAGGCGTGTTCAGCGAATGAAAAATGCCATCATTGCTTTTATAGGCTGCTGGATGCTGTTGTCTATGGTCATGACTACAGTTCTTACTTTTAAGGTGGTATCTCTGCAGAGGCAGATTAATATTATCACCGGTCGTGAGACTGTTACCATAGAGAATGAGAACCTTGCCTCAGATAATGAGGAAGAAGCATATCTTACTGCTAATGGTACGGGAGAGGATAATCTTGCGGATCCGGAGGATACACTAAAGGTCTATCTTACCTTTGATGATGGTCCCAGTGAGAATACTGATGAGATTTTAAATATTCTCGATGACTACGGAGTTAAGGCTACTTTCTTTGTGGTGGGCAAGGAAGACGAGCAGTACAGGCCTCTTTACCAGCGTATAGTTGATGAGGGCCATACCATAGGAATGCATTCCTATTCCCATAAATACAGTGATATTTATTCTTCTCTTGATGCTTTTGTTAATGATTTGGACAGGATTCAGAATCTGGTATACGACATAACCGGGGTTGACAGTTTGTATTACCGTTTTCCCGGTGGATCCAGCAATCAGGTTTCGAATGTTGAGATGTCCAAATATATTACATATCTTAACGAGCATGGCATCACATATTTCGACTGGAATGTGTCCAGTGGTGACGCGACTTCGCAGGCTTACTCGCCTGATGAACTTGTTGAAAATGTCATGTCTGATGTGATAAAATACAAGACATCAATCGTGCTTTTGCATGATGCTGACTCAAAAGACGCTACGGTTGCGGCTTTGCCCTCGTTGATAGAGTCGCTTCAGGCTCAGGGCGCTGTCATTTTGCCTATCAGTGATGATACTACGCTTATCCAGCATATCACTGTCAATAATGATCAGTCGGATGAGGCTTCTATGGACAAGTGACATACAGGAGGTTATGACATGGGTTTTTTTAAAGATTTCAAAGATGATTTATCGGATGCGGTAGATGAGCTGATCCCCGGTAGTGAAGAGGATGGTGATGGTGCGGCTGCCCCTGCAGTTGCGTTAACTCCGGAGACCTTGGAAGCGGACATCAATGTTGAGGATGAGTTATCCAAATTAGACGGCCTTTTAGAGAAGGCTTCGGCTAACATTGATAATGACGCAGGCAATAAGCAGGCAGAAGCTGAGAGTGGTTCTTCAGAAGCCGCTCCTGTTGAGGCACCTAATAAGCCCCATCCTGTTGAGACAACTGATAAGGAGACTGTTATGGATACAACAACTAACGATAATACTGCAACAGAGCCGGTTGAGACCAATGTTAAGGAGCAGAGCAAGCCTCCTGTATTTGAGACCCAGCCTGCTTCGGATGAGAATGCCGTAATTACCAGTGGAATGAAGATCACCGGTGATCTTGAGTCTACCGGATCTATTGAGGTAGAGGGTACTATTCGCGGTAATGTTCGCTGTAATGGTAAGCTTACTGTTACCGGACTTATCGAAGGTAATTCAACTGCTTCCGAGTTCTTTGCTGATTCAGCCCGTGTTCAGGGTGAGATCATTACATCCGGTACTGTTAAGATCGGGGTTGGCAGCATAGTAATTGGCAATATTTCAGCTACATCTGCAGTAATTGCCGGTGCTGTTAAGGGTGATATAGATGTTCAGGGACCTGTGGTTGTCGACACTTCTGCAGTTGTTATGGGTAATATCAAGTCCCGTTCTGTACAGATTAACAATGGTGCTGTCATCGAAGGTTTCTGCTCACAGGCTTATGCAGAGGTTGATGTTAACAGCGTATTTGGTTAAGGATCTTTTCTATGAAGAGAATATTATTAAAGCTGTCAGGCGAAGCTTTGGCAGGAGACAAGGGTTTTGGATTTGATGAGGATACCTGTATAGGTGTTGCAAATCAGGTTGCAAAGCTTGTATCGGACGGCATTCAGATTGGAATAGTAATAGGCGGTGGCAACTTCTGGAGAGGCAGAACCAGCGATGTTATGGATCGTGTCAGGGCTGACCAGATAGGCATGCTGGCCACAGTTATGAACTGTGTATATGTGTCTGATGTATTCCGAAGAGCCGGAATGGAGACTATTATTTATACACCCTTCTCCTGCGGAGATGTAACCAGGCTCTTTGCCGAGGATGATGTGATATCATCCCTTGAAGGCGGTAAGGTGGTTTTCTTTGCCGGTGGTACAGGTCATCCTTTCTTTTCTACGGATACTGCTACGGTACTTAGGGCTTCCGAGATTAAGGCTGAGGCGATTTTCTTAGCTAAGGCTGTTGACGGGATCTATGACAGTGATCCCAAGCTTAATCCCGAAGCTAAAAAATACGATAAGATATCAATTTCTGATGTAATTGATCAGAGGCTTGGTGTTATGGATCTGTCTGCGTCCATCATGTGTATGGAGCAGAAGATACCTCTGTATGTGTTTGCTCTTGAGGAAGAGAACTCAATAATATCCGCTGCCAGCGGAAGTTTTAACGGAACTGTGGTTGTCGTCTAATTGATGATCGACGCTTCGAATATGGGGGATTTTTGTATGGACGAAAGATTAAAACCATTTGAGACAAAGATGGACAAGTCATTCGACAATATGCAGTCTGAATTTGCTTCTATCCGTGCCGGAAGGGCGAATCCTCATGTGCTTGATCGCATTACTGTGGATTATTATGGTACGCCTACGCCTGTTCAGCAGGTGGCTAATGTATCTGTACCCGAGCCCCGGATGATTCAGATCGCTCCCTGGGAGCCTTCCATGGTTAAGGTTATCGAAAAGGCTCTTATGACCAGTGATTTGGGCATCAATCCCACCAATGACGGCAAGACTATCCGGTTGGTATTTCCGGAGCTTACTGAGGAGCGTCGTAAGGAGCTTGCCAAGGATGTCAAGAAGAAGGGCGAGAATGCCAAGGTAGCAGTTCGTAATATCCGCAGGGATGCTAATGATTCCTTCAAAAAGCTCTCCAAATCTTCTGACATTTCCGAAGACGAGATCAAGGATCTGGAGGATGAAGCTCAGAAGCTTACTGACCGTTTCATAAAACAGATAGACGAGGCTGTTGCGGCCAAGTCCAAAGAGATATTGACAGTATAAACAGGCGCTTGCTTATTAGCAGCGGTTTGCAAAAGGGCACAGTGCGCTGTGTCCTTTTGTTGTAGGAGTATCTTATGAATGAAGTACCTCGACATATCGCTATTATTCTGGATGGTAACGGCAGATGGGCTAAGAGTCACGGTATGCCCCGCACCTACGGCCACACCATGGGTGCTAAGAATGTTGAACCGGTTTGTAAAGCTGCCTGGAATATGGGAGTCAAATACCTGACCATGTATGCCTTTTCCACAGAGAACTGGAATCGCCCCAAGGATGAGGTAGCAGCTTTGATGAAGCTTTTAGAGAGCTACATGAAAAACTGTGTTTCTCTTGCCAAGAAGAATAATATGCGTGTAAGGGTGATAGGTGATATCAGTGTCCTTTCGGAATCCATTCAGAAGAAAATAATCCATCTGGAGGAGGTTTCAAAGGATTTTACCGGTCTAAACCTTAACATTGCGATTAATTATGGCAGCCGGGACGAGATTGTCAGGGCCGTTAAGGGACTTATCACTGATCTTGAAAGTGGTAAGCTTAAATTTGATGATATCAATGAGAATATCATAGACAGCAGGCTTGATACGGCAGATATTCCTGATCCGGATCTTTTGATCCGCACCGGAGGCGAGCAAAGGCTGTCCAATTACCTTTTGTGGCAGCTGGCATATTCCGAATTTTATTTTACCGATGTGTACTGGCCTGAATTTGATGAAGCTGAGCTTAAAAAAGCGATAGATGAATTTTCTTCCAGAAATCGTCGTTACGGAGGTGTTTAGAACCGAAAATGTTTGTACAACGACTTATCAGCGGTATACTGCTGGTTCTGGTACTGGCTTTTCTCTTGATATCAGGCGGTACATGGCTCTGGGCTGGATTATTTATTATTTCGGAGATTGGAATATTTGAGCTGGCAAGGGTTTTTTCCGTAGAAAAGTCGATACTTGCAGCAGCAGGGTATATTGCAGCAGCGGCATGGTATCTTAATATGCGTCTTTCCTTTTGTGATGATGTCATGCTTATCATAAGCGTATTTTTGCTGATAGTGCTTGCAATATATGTATTCACATATCCGAAGTTTCATTTTGATCAGATAGGAGCGGTTTTTTTCGCTTTTTTCTATGTAGCTGTCATGCTCTCCTATATTTACAGGGTCAGGTCATTGGACCAGGGAATACTTCTGGTATGGCTTGTGATAATATGTTCATGGGGGTGTGATACCTGCGCGTATTGCAGCGGCATGTTGTTTGGCAAACACAAGATGACCCCGCTTTTATCTCCCAAAAAGACAATAGAAGGTGCCGTGGGAGGTGTGCTTGGAGCTGTAATCCTGTCCATGATATTCGGACTTTGTTTTTCAAAGCAGCTTTCGTTTTCAGGGGGCAGAATAGCCATAATGGCAATAGCTTCCTGTGCATGTTCACTTTTATCAATGGTTGGAGATCTTGCGGCTTCAGCCATAAAAAGAAATTACGAGATCAAGGATTATGGCAATCTGATACCGGGACATGGCGGTATTTTGGACAGGTTTGACAGTGTAATAATAACTGCGCCGCTTTTGTATTATATCCTGTCAGGAGGTTTTTAGGTGAGAAGCATAGCCATACTTGGATCCACCGGTTCAATAGGTACACAGGCTCTGTCTGTTATTGATGAACAGCAGGATATAGATGTTTGTGCTCTGTCATGTGGTAAGAACATTTCTCTTTTGTGTCGGCAGATAGAAAAGTACAGGCCCCGTCTGGTTTCTGTTTCTGATGAAAAAACGGCCGAAAGCCTTTCTGAAATGATTGGCGATAGTCAAGTAGAGATCTGTTACGGAATAGAGGGCATGATCAGGGCTGCTACACTTCCCGAGGCTGATATTGTGCTTACCGCGGTAGTTGGAATGAGAGGCATTGAGCCTACCATTGCAGCCATTAATGCAGGTAAGGATATTGCACTTGCCAACAAAGAAACTCTTGTCTGTGCCGGTGATATTATAATGCCTCTGGCCAGGGAAAAAGGCATTCAGATCCTGCCTGTGGATAGTGAGCATAGTGCCATCTTTCAATCCTTACAGGGTAATAAGGGAAATACAGTCAGCCGTATTTTGCTGACATGTTCAGGTGGACCTTTTCGCGGGATGAAACGAGATGAGCTTAATGACATAACTCCGCAGAGAGCCTTGAAGCATCCTAACTGGAGCATGGGCGCCAAAATCTCCATTGACTCCGCAACACTTATTAACAAAGGTCTGGAGGTAATAGAGGCAGCAAGCCTGTTTGGAGTTGATGCTTCACAGATTGAGGTGGTTGTACATCCACAGAGTATCATTCATTCCGCTGTGGAATATGAAGATGGAAGTGTAATTGCCCAGATGGGGCTTGCGGATATGAGGATTCCTATAGAATATGCGCTGTATTATCCCCACAGGATACGCTTAAGCGGAGAGAGGCTTGATCTCTTTAAGATAAAAAGCCTGACCTTTGAAAGACCGGATACCGGGACTTTTTTCGGGCTTAAGCTGGCCTATGAGGCATGCCAATCGGGAGGGAACTTAAAAACAGTATACAACGCGGCCAATGAGTACGCTGTAGAGCTGTTTTTAAATAACAGAATTTCATTTTTGGCCATATCAGATATGGTTAAAGCTGCAATGGAACACATACCATTTATTAAAAATCCGACAGTTGATGACATATTGCATACTGAAGCTATGACTTATGATTGGATTAAAGGGAGTTATCTATGAAATTACTTGTAGCTATCGTTATATTCAGTTTTATAATTATTTTTCATGAGATGGGTCATTACCTGGTGGCGCGTTTTAACGATGTCAAGGTCAATGAATTCCAGTTAGGACTGGGACCAAGGATTTTTGGTTTTACAAAGGGTGAGACCACCTGGTCTCTTCATTTGCTGCCCTTTGGAGGGGCCTGTGTAATGGAGGGCGAAGACGAGGAAAGCACTGATGAAAGGGCATTTAATAACAAAAATGTATGGCAGAGAATAGCTATAGTCTTTGCCGGTCCTTTTTTTAATTTTATTCTGGCATATATCCTGGCTGTGATCATAATCGGTGTGATGGGCTATGATCCGCCAGTAGTTTCCAATGTAATGGATGGCTTTCCAGCTGAGGAGGCAGGCATAGAAGAAGGCGACAAAATAGTTTCATTGAACAACTATCGTATACATTTTTACAGGGAGATTGCCATATATACCTATATGCATCCGGGTCAGGAGCTTAAGGTTACATATCTTCGTGATGGCAAGCGTAACACTGCCACTATTAAGCCTGAATATGACAAGGAATCTGACAGATACTTAATCGGAGTTCAGGGAGATAATAAATATGTAAAGGGCAATCCCATTGATGTGGCCTGCTATGCTATGTATGAGATCAAATACCAGGTGTATCTTACCTTTGAAAGCCTTAAGATGCTGATAACAAGACAGATTTCACTGGATCAGGTATCGGGACCAGTAGGCATAGTAAAAACTATTGGAGACACCTATGAATCCTCTGCCAGGGATGGTATGCTCTATGTGGTTATGAATCTTTTGTCCATATCCGTACTTTTATCTGCCAACCTGGGAGTTATGAATCTGCTACCCATACCTGCCCTTGATGGAGGACGGCTTTTGTTCTTCATAATAGAGGTAATTCGCGGAAAGCAGATGGATGAGCGTATAGAAGGTTATGTACATACGGCGGGTTTTGTTCTGCTTATGGTATTTATGCTGGTTATATTGTTTAACGATGTCCACAAGCTGTTGCCGTAAGCGCCTGAATTATGGCTGTTAAGATTATGAATAGAAGAAAATCAAAAGAGATCAAAATCAAGAATAGAATAATCGGCGGAGATAATCCCATTCTGATACAGTCCATGACCAACACAAGAACTGAGGATGTATCCGCCACAATAGATCAGATTAACCGTCTTGCAGAGGCAGGCTGTGATATAGTAAGGTGCGCAGTCCCGACTATGGAGGCGGCAAAGAGCATTTCAGATATCAAAAAAAATATATCCATACCATTGGTAGCGGATATTCATTTTGACTACAGACTGGCCCTTAGCGCCATTGAAAACGGAGCAGACAAGATCCGTATTAACCCCGGTAACATAGGGGAGGATGACCGTATAAGACAGGTTGTAGACGCAGCAGCAGACCGTGATATTCCCATACGGGTGGGGGTTAATTCAGGCTCTTTGGAGAAGGAATATATTGAAAAATATGGATCTGTTACTGCAGAAGGACTTGTTGAAAGTGCACTCAACAAAGCTGCTATGATTGAAGACATGGGATATGACAGGCTTGTAATAAGCATCAAATCCTCCGATGTCCTAATGAGTATCGAAGCACACCGGCTCATTGCCCAGAAGTGTGATTATCCCCTTCATGTTGGGATAACAGAGGCCGGAACGACATACCGTGGCAATATCAAATCTGCCGTGGGTATAGGAACGATTCTGGCAGAAGGTATAGGGGATACCATAAGGGTGTCCCTTACGGCAGATCCCGTTTTGGAGATCCGTTCCGCCAAGCTTATTCTTTCTTCCCTTGGACTTAGAAAGGGGGGAATTGAGGTTGTATCCTGTCCTACATGTGGCAGAACCGAGATAGATCTTATTTCCCTGGCTAATCAGGTAGAAGAGCTGGTGGATGGATATGATCTTCCCATCAAGGTCGCAGTTATGGGCTGTGTGGTTAACGGTCCCGGCGAGGGAAGGGAGGCAGATATTGGTATCTGCGGCGGCAAGGGTGAAGGACTTATTATGCGGCACGGCAAAATAATCCGCAAGGTTGCAGAGAAGGAGCTTTTGCCGGCATTAAAAAAAGAGCTGGATGAATGGGGCAGATAAATGACAAAGACTTTTTTTGATGTGTTCAGCGGCTTTGACGATACATCAAACAATTTTCCATATCTGAAGGATGTTAACATAAGCCGCATATCCACAAACCGCTCCAGGGATACAGTCCGGCTGTATATGGATTTTCCTACCATAGTTCCCAAGCGTCAGATTTATTCTCTTGAGTCACAGATCGCCAGGCAGTATTTTGACAGATCTTCCACAAAAATCGTTATTATCGAGCGGTTTTTTAACACATCTTCTCTGGCGCCCAAATCTTTATATGATACTTATAAGGATAGCATTTTAGAAGAGCTGTCTTCTTTTAGTTCTATTCTTTTATCACTTTTTACCCAGGCAAAGCTGGATTTTAATGAAGATGGGCATCTGAGAGTAACAATGGAGGATTCCATAGTCGCCAGAAAGGGGGAAAAGAGCCTTCATGACATACTGGATAAGATCTTTTGTGAGAGATGCGGACTAAATCTGATTATAGATTTTGAATATAAGGAACCGTCAGAAAAAAAGAAGCATGAACAAATTAATGTTATAAGAAAAGTTGAAAAGGCAAGTAAGCCATCGACTGATAAAAAGCCATCAGAGGATAAGGAAGCAGGCAAAAAGACCGCTGACAGTAAAAAAATAATCAAGCAAAGCGATATCCATGCGGATACAGCACCACTTCCCGAACCCGTCACACAAAGGGATAACAGGAAAAATAAATTCTCCAAAAATCCGGATCTGATCTATGGCAGACAGTTTCAGGGTGAATTTATGCCCATTTCGGACATTATTGACGATGTAGGCGCTGTAATGATCCGGGGTGAAGTAATTGCCACAGAATCACGCACTCTTAGGAATGACAAGGTGCTTTTGATTTTTGCCATAACGGACGATACTGATACAATCCGGGTCAAGCTGTTCTTAGAGCAGGACAAGTCTGCTGAGGTTATGGCCGCTATTCAAAAGGGAGTCTTTATAAGTGTAAGGGGTGTTGCCTCAATTGATCCCTTTGATCATGATGTGGGTATCTCATCAGTGCGGGGCATAATGAAGATTCCTTCATTCAGAACAGAACGCATGGATCAGTCCGTGGAAAAAAGAGTCGAGCTGCACTGTCACACCAAGATGAGTGACATGGACGGGGTATCGGATGTTAAGGATATAATAAAGTGTGCAAAAAAATGGGGACACAAGGCAATTGCCATCACAGATCACGGAGTAGTGGCAGCCTTTCCAGATGCGGATCATTCGATTTCCGGGGATGATGATTTTAAGATTATTTATGGTACTGAAGCCTATCTGGTGGATGATATTAAGCCTGTAGCAGAAGGTGTAAATGACGACGACTTTGACGGAAGCTATGTGGTGTTTGACCTGGAGACAACCGGGCTTAATGCCAGAAAATGCAAGATAATAGAGATAGGCGCGGTGCGCTTTGACAACGGAAGTATTACAGACAGATTTTCTGTATTTGTCAATCCAGAAGAGTCCATCCCACGCCGCATAACTGAGCTTACAAGTATAACCAATGATATGGTTTCCGGTGCAGATCCAATTAGCAAGGTATTACCGCAATTCAAGGAGTTTTGCCGGGATGCTGCTCTGGTGGCTCATAATGCGGATTTTGATTGCAATGTTATTACTGCCTCATGCAAGGCTCTTGGGATAGAATGGGATTTTGCCAGAGTGGACACCATTCCCATGGCAAGGCTCTTGCTGCCACAGCTTGCCAGATACAAGCTGGACAAGGTGGCAAGGGAGCTTAATGTCCCTTTGAATAACCATCACAGGGCAGTGGACGACGCGGAGTGTACTGCACATATTTTTGAAAAGCTGATAAAGCTGGCTGAAAATGAGGGAATAACATCCTTCGGGCAGCTTAATGAAGCATGTGTCGGAAATGTCAACTCCATCCAGAAGGACAGACCTTTTCACTGTATTATTCTGGCAAAAAATGACCTTGGCAGGATCAATTTATACCGGCTTGTTTCCGAATCCCATATTACTTATTTCAAACGCAAGCCAAAAATTCCAAAAAGCCTGCTTGAAAAGTACCGTGAGGGACTTATCATAGGCTCTGCATGCTCAGAGGGAGAGTTGTATCAGTCCATTCTTAAGGGCTTTAGTGACGATGAGCAAATAAGGCTGGCAAGCTTTTACGATTATCTGGAGGTTCAGCCTGTCGGTAATAATAATTATCTGATGGAGGACGATAAATACGGGATTTCCTCTGTTGAGGATCTTAAGGGTATTAACAGACGCATAATAGAGCTGGGGGAGGAACTTAATAAGCCGGTTGTGGCTACATGCGATGTACATTTTCTTCATCCCAAGGATGCCATATATCGTCAGATAATCCAGGCAAAAAGAGGCTTCAAGGACGCTGATGTTCAACCTCCTTTGTACCTTCACACCACAGATGAAATGCTGGATGAATTCTCATACTTAGGAAGGGAAAAGGCGTATGAGGTTGTAATAGGAGCCACTAACCGCATAGCTGATATGTGTGAAAAAATCCATCCCACCAGACCTGACAAATGTCCTCCGGTTATTGCGGATTCGGATAAGCTGTTAAGGCAGATATGCTACACCAAGGCCAAGTCCATATACGGAGATCCCCTTCCGGATATAGTGACTGAACGCCTGGAGCGTGAGCTTAATTCCATAATCGGAAATGGATACGCGGTTATGTACATAATCGCCCAGAAGCTGGTGTGGAAATCCAACGAAGATGGATATCTGGTGGGCTCCCGTGGATCGGTAGGCTCGTCATTTGCGGCTACTATGGCAGGAATTACAGAGGTTAATCCTCTTTCTCCCCATTATATCTGTCCTAATTGCCACTATGTGGACTTTACATCTGACCTGGTAAAAAGCTATGCCGGAAGGGCAGGCTGCGATATGCCTGACGCAGTTTGTCCAAAATGCAGTACAAAGCTCATAAAAGAAGGCTTTGATATACCCTTTGAGACATTTTTGGGCTTCAAGGGCAACAAGGAGCCGGATATTGACCTTAATTTTTCAGGTGATTATCAGAACAAGGCCCACCGCTATACAGAGGTAATATTCGGGGAAGGACAGACCTTCAGAGCCGGAACCATAGGAACTCTGGCGGATAAGACTGCCTATGGATATATTAAAAGCTACTACGAGGAACGGGGAGTTAGTAAGCGTTCCTGTGAGATAGACCGTATCGTTGAAGGCTGCGTGGGAATAAGGCGTACTACAGGACAGCATCCTGGTGGAATAATTGTTCTGCCTACAGGTGAGGACATATACTCTTTTACGCCAGTTCAGCATCCGGCCAACGATATGACAACCGATATAATAACAACACATTTTGACTATCATTCTATAGATTCAAACCTCCTGAAGCTTGATATACTGGGACACGATGATCCTACCATGATCAGGATGTTGGAGGATATTACAGGGGAGTCGGCGTCTGACATTCCGTTGGATGACAAACAGGTCATGTCACTGTTTATGAATACGGATGCCCTCGGGGTGCGCCCTGAGGATCTGTGGGCGGACTGTAAGCTTGGAACCCTTGGAATCCCTGAATTTGGTACGGATTTTGCCATGGGAATGCTCATGGAGGCCAAGCCCACAGAGTTTTCTGATCTGGTTCGAATAGCAGGTCTGGCTCACGGAACGGATGTGTGGCTGGGTAATGCTCAGACACTTATTGCAGAGGGTACTGCCACAATCTCCACAGCTATCTGTACCCGTGACGACATAATGACATACCTTATTGGCAAGGGCATGGATTCAGAGGAAAGCTTCAAGATAATGGAAGCGGTAAGAAAAGGCACAGTTGCCAAGGGAAAATGCTCAAATTGGGACGAATGGAAGGCTGATATGAGGTCCCATGAGGTTCCGGAATGGTATATTTCATCCTGTGAAAAGATAAAATACATGTTTCCAAAGGCTCATGCCGCAGCCTATGTAATGATGGCATGGAGAATCGCTTACTGGAAGATCAATAACCCTTTGGCCTATTACGCAGCGTATTTTTCCATTCGAGCCAAGGCATTTAACTACGAGAAAATGTGTCTGGGGATGGATGTCTGTATAGATTCTCTGAAGGAATTGCAGGAATTATCCAAGAGCCGCAAATTAAAGCAAAAAGAAAGCGGTCTGTTGTCAGATCTCAGAAGTGTGCAGGAGTTTTACTCAAGGGGATTGGAGTTTTTGCCGGTGGATCTGTACAAATCCGATTCCAGGTATTTTAAGGTGGAGGATGGTAAGCTTAGGCCTCCCCTGTCAAGTATTGACGGAGTGGGAGAGACTCAGGCTGATTCCCTGGCTCTTGCTGCTTCACAGAAGGAATTCTCTTCCAGAGAGGATGTTAAAAACCGCGGAAAGGTCACTCAGACAGGAATTGACACCATGGTAAGGCTTGGCATAGCATCCAGACTTCCCGAGAATGATCAGTTGTCATTTTTTGATCTGGTGTAGACAAATTTTTAGGAAAGGGATTTTAACTACTATGAGCCAATTATTGGAGATTCGCAATCAAATAGATGACATTGATTCACAAATATCCAAGCTTTTTAGTAAGCGCATTGACCTGGCGTGCAATGTTGCCATGTATAAAATTGCCAACAATTTGGATGTTTTTGATCCTGTCAGGGAGAATGAAAAAAAACAAAGGATAAGTGAGTCTATAGAGGATCCCTTTTTGTCCCAGGCAATGGTGGAGCTTTTTTCACAGATCATGTCACTTTCCAAGAAGATACAATACAGAATGCTTGCAGAGGCAGGCCGGGTTTGGAACAGTGATTATAAGAGTGTTGACAGCTTTGATTTTTCCAATGCTACCGTAGTCTATCAGGGAGTGGAAGGCGCCTACAGCCAGATGGCCCAGATATCTTTTTTCGGAGATAGTATTAAGAAAGCTTATCATGTTGAGACATGGAGAGACGCGATGGAGGCTCTTCAGAACGGTCAGGCTGATTTTGCAGTTCTTCCGATTGAGAATTCAACAGCAGGCTCAGTAGTTGAAAACTACGATCTTATGACGGAATTTGATGTTTCGATCATAGGTGAGCAGATCATAGATATTAATCACGCGCTGTTGGGGCTGCCGGGGGCTGATATTTCCGATATCAAAACGGTTTATTCCCATCCCCAGGCTATAATGCAGTGCGACAGGTTTTTGCGCGAGCATCCTTCAATTGAGGCAAAAAGCCTGGAGAATACTGCCGTTTCAGCGAAGAAGGTTAAGGATGACAACGATCCTTCCTGCGCTGCAATAGCGGGGGAGCTTAATGCCAGGCTCTACGGGCTAAGGGTCTTAGAGCGAAATATTCAGGATGAACAAAACAACATAACCCGTTTTATAATAATTTCAAAGGATCATGTATATAAAAAGGACGCCGGACAGGTTTCAGTCAGCTTTATTTTGCCCCATGAATCCGGAACGCTGTATCAGGCCCTTTCACATTTTATTTTTAACGGGCTTAACATGACCCGTATTGAGTCCAGACCTATTAAGGACAGGCAGTGGGTATACAGGTTTTTTATTGACTTTTCAGGTAATCTTAAGGATGATGCCACAATCAATGCCCTAAGGGGACTGTCTGAGGAGACAGAAGAGCTTCGTGTATTGGGTAATTATTGATCAGGGGATGATGGATTTATGAAGGTTTATGCATCAATACATATTGGATCATACGGGATTTCATTAAAGGTTTTTGAGATATCAAAGCAAAAGGGCATCCGCAAGCTTGACTCACAGCGCAGGCGTATGGAGCTTGCAGCAGAGATTTTAAAATACAACAGGATATCTGATGACAATCTGACAGTCATAATAGATACTGTCCTGGAGATGAAGCAGACAATGGAGACCTACAGGACAGACGCCTACAATATTTATGCCGGCAACGCTTTAGAGAAGGCAGACAATATTCAGACCCTTATGGATCAGATAAGGATAGTATGTGGTATGGATATTGAGATTCTGGACAATTCGATGCAGCGATTTCTGCTGTATGAAGCCCTTTGTTCCATGAGTGATTTTTCTGATATTGTTAAGGGAACTTCAATACTTTTGGATGTAGGAGGCAGCGGAGTACAGCTTACACTTTTTTCAAAGGGAGTATTGGAGACCACCCAGCATGTGTATGTAGGAGCGGCCAATGTTTGGGAGGATATGAAAAAGCTCAGACGAAGTTCCAACTATCGTGAACAGATACTCAGGATGATACAAAGAGAGCTGGAAACCTTTTACCGGACATTTTTACATGGTAATAAGCCTGACAACCTTATCATTATCAATAATCCAATCGTCAGTGTCAATCGGGCCAGGGCAAAAAACAAGGATGGGCATTTAAGCGCAGCAGAGTATATCAAGCTGTTAAAAAAAGCATATAAGGATGCCTCTTATGGCGTCTCACCAGACGATACAACAGAAGAGATAAGTGATATCAGGATGTCATTTTTAATGATGTATCGTTCAGTAATGGAGCAGGTTACAGTTGAGGATGTATATGTGCCGCCCATTTCACTGCATGAGGGGATGGCATATGATTATGCCTATAGCCACAGGCTGCTTAAAAGACCCAGGGATTTTGACAATGATGTTTTATCTGCCTCATGGGCTATAGCCAGGCGCTATGACGGGGACACCTTGCATCTTGAGAGGATGAGAAGCCTGTCTGAAATGCTTTTTGAAGCGATAAAAAGGCGTCACCTGCTGCCTCAAAGGAGCCGCCTAATGCTTATGGTGGCAGCGATTCTACATGATTGCGGCAAATTTATCAGCATTGCAAACGCAGGAGAATGCTCAAGGGTTATAATTCAATCCTCTGAAATTCTTGGATTATCTGACAAAGACAGGCAGATAATTTCATGGATCTGCGCGTGCTATCGTAATAATGGCAGGATCATACCCCAGATGAGGGAGCATTTTTCACAGGAGGAGTGCTTCTTCATACAGAAGCTTTCATCCATTCTGGCAATTGCAGGTGCACTTGATACTGTACATGAATACAGTGACAAAGATATAAGAATTCGTATGAACGAGAAAAATGAACTGGTTATCACATTAGACACACAGGACTCGCTTGCTCTGGAGAAGGGGATGTTTTCTGAGACTGCCAATGCCTTTAGAGCTGTTTTTGCCATTAAGCCGGTCTTAAAAAGTGTCAGGATCAGGAGGAGTCCGGCATGAAGTATGATTCACCTTCCTACTACGAGAACAGAGAGCTTTCATGGCTTTCTTTTAACGGGCGTATTCTTAATGAAGCCAGGGATAACGCCCTTCCGGTTCTAAACCGCATGAAGTTTCTGGCAATAACCGCGTCTAATATGGACGAGTTTTTCATGGTAAGGGTAGCTTCCCTCAAGGACATGGTTAACGCGGGCTATAACAAGAGCGATTTTTCCGGAATGACGCCGTCGCAGCAGCTTTCTGCAATTCACGAAATAGCTCATGATTTTTATCACAAGCAGTACACCACATGGAACCGCTCGCTGATACCGCTTCTGAAAAAAGAAAATGTCTTACTCAAGGATTCATATGAGCAGCTTAATGAATCGCAGGAGAGGTATGTGGACGAATACTTTGAAGAGACGGTTTATCCTGTGCTTACTCCTATGGCGGTGGATGCTTCAAGGCCATTTCCATTGATCAGAAACAAGTCTCTTAATATAGCTGCGCTTTTATCCAAGAAAAAAGGCTCAAAGCTTATCAAGACCAAAAAATCTGATGTTGGAAAATACGATTTTGCCACAGTCCAGGTTCCCTCTGTGCTGGATCGTCTGGTTGAAATCCCTAATGACGAGGGAATGGATCACACCTTTATACTATTAGAGCAGATCATTGAGCGCAACATAGCAAAGCTCTTTAAGAATTATGATGTGATATCAGCCCATCCTTATCGCGTTATGAGGAACGCGGATCTGTCCATAGACGAAGATGATGCCTCCGATCTTTTGAAGGAGATTCAAAAACAGCTGAAGCGCAGGCAGTGGGGAGAGGTAATCCGTATTGAAGTAGAAGATAAAATGGATGAGCGTCTCCTTAATATGCTCCGGGAGAATCTTGAGGTATCAAAGGAAGCCATCTATGAATGCAGCGGTCCCATAGATCTTGGAATAGCAATGAAGCTTGCAGGATTGGAGGGGTACGACCATTTAAGGGTCGCTCCTTATGAAGGGGTTCATATTTCAAGGCTTACGCCTGCAGATGGTAAGGCTGTCGACTTGTTTGAGGAAATAAAAAAGGGTGACATCCTCATGCATCATCCCTATGAATCTTTTGATCCTGTAGTTGCGCTGATAGCCCAGGCTGCTTCGGATCCGAAGGTGCTTGCCATCAAGCAGACTCTTTACCGTGTAAGCGGCAATTCCCCCATTATAGCTGCCCTTGCTGCGGCAGCCGAAGTCGGGAAACAGGTTACGGTGCTTGTGGAGCTTAAAGCCAGATTTGATGAGGAGAATAATATAGTATGGGCCAAGCGTCTGGAGCAGGCGGGCTGTCATGTTATATACGGACTGGTGGGATTAAAGACTCACTGCAAGATTGCCCTGATAGTAAGGCGTGAAGAGGATGGCATCAGAAGGTATGTCCACCTTGGAACCGGTAACTATAACGATTCCACCGCCAAATTATACACTGACTGCGGGCTTTTTACAGCTTCCGACTGGATAGGTGAAGACGCAACAGCAGTATTTAATATGCTGTCCGGGTATTCTGAGCCTGAGGTCTGGAACAGACTAATAGTTGCCCCTATATGGCTCAGGAAAAAGTTTTATTCCCTTATTGACAGGGAGATAGAACACGCCAAAAAAGGACGGGAAGCCAGAATTGTAGCAAAAATGAATTCTCTTTGTGATCCTAAGATGATCGAAAGGCTATATGCGGCTTCGGCTGCCGGAGTATCCATTGAGCTTATAGTAAGGGGAATATGCTGCTTAAAGACAGGCATTCCACAGGTAAGCGATAATATAAGGGTTATTTCCATTGTAGGGGAATTTTTGGAACACAGCCGTATTTTTTATTTTTACAATGATGGCCAAGAGGAAATATACATGGGATCGGCTGACTGGATGCCCCGTAACCTGGACAGGCGGGTGGAGATAATATTTCCATTGGAGGACGAGGCTTCAAAGGCCAAGGCAATGCACATATTGGATGTGCTCTTAAATGACAATAAAAAAGCTTATGAGCGCAAAGGTGACGATACCTATGAGCGATTTGACAGAAGGGGTAAAAAACTAATAAGTGCCCAGGAGACCTTCTGCAAGGAAGCTCAAAAGCTGGAAAAAAAGGGAACCAAGACAAAAATAGACAGAGTATTCATACCACAGAAAGCATCGGAGGAATAAAAGTGAATATCAACAAGATCAGGGTAGACAATAAGGGAAACGGAGCTGAGACTGTACTTACAGATGTAGAGTTTTACGCCCAGCGCAGCGGTCTGGGGGATCGGTCATGCAGACAGATCCGTCTGGCAGCCGAGGAGCTTATGGAGCTTGTGAAGAATATTTCCGGGACATTTGAGGCGGATTTTTCTGCCGAGATAACCAACAGACGCTGTGAGCTTAGTCTTGTTACTGATACAGTTTCCGATCCTGCAAAAAAGGCTCAGCTTATCCAGGCCGGACAGTTCAAGACCGGAGTAGCTGACAAGCTAAGACGCTTTTTGCAGAGCGATTATAAGAATCTGAAAGAGCAGGAAGATATATTAGATGATCTTGGAATCAAAAAAGCTGATGCAGCTCTTTTAGAGGAAATCGGACATTCTTCCTTTGAAGATGCCTATGTGTGGACCTTAGGCTCATACGGTATGAAGGCATATGATTCCCATGTTCTGGATGATGACGCCGGATGGGCTGAGATAGGACAGTCAATACTTGCCAATCTGGCTGATGATATCCGTGTTTTTGTATTTGACGACAGGGTGGAGATAACTGTTATCAAGCTTTTGGATGAGGAGCCTTTAAAGAGGGAATATGACATAAGCCCGGAATTTAAGGATTTAAAGAAGGTTCCCATTCCCATTAGCAGATTTCAGGTTCGTGCAGTACAGGTTTTATATAAGCGTCATACGCACAGACCGCCGGTTCAAAAAGGAATATCAGTAATTAAAACCAGAATACCGGCGGATTCTTCAAGGGAGGGCAGTATTCACAGCCTGGTATATTCATCATCAGATATTGCGGAGAATGAGGATGTTCCCTGCGTTTTATTGATCCATGGCGGGGCATTTTTGCTGCCGGCCCTTCCCTATCACTACAGGCTGGCTAACCGCATCGCAAAGGAGATAAGATGCAGGGTAGTAATGCCAATGTATGATCTTGCTCCGGACGATGTTCCTCCTTTTCAGCAGGACGAGCTGTTTGAGGTGTATAAGCACCTGATTGATCACCCCACATGGTATCATATTATTGCCGACAAGATTGCACTTATCGGCGACAGTGCAGGCGGCACGCTTTGTGCTTCGACTTCCATGATGGCCAGGGATAACGGTACGATAATGCCCGTGTGCCAGGCTCTTTTATATCCGTTTTTGGACAAAAGGCTAAAGAGTGATTCCATGCAGATATATCAGGATGTACCTGTTTGCAATGCAAAATCAATTATGGAATATCAGAAGCTTTGCAGGGCTGATGAATTTACCGGAGATCCCAGGTATGTTTCACCTGTGGAAGCCAAATCCTTTGAGGGGCTGTGTGATACCTATATTGAGACGGCGGAATTTGACGCATTACACGACGACGGGATATTATACGCCAGGCTTTTGAACAAGGCTGGCTGCTGGGTAGAATTGAATGAGACAAAGGGCACTGTTCACGCGTTTGATATGGCAAAAGACAGCAAAATCCTGGCTGCTGCCATGGAAAAGAGGATAGCTTTTTTAAAAAATCATTTTTAACACAATATCTTGTATAAAATGCTTGCAATATCTACCACATCATGTTATTATGATTGTGGACATACAAGTTGTCCATCACACACACCAAAGCGAGGGTTTTTACCCTGAACTGACAGTCCACACAACTGTCAGGACGTAGACCTTTATTAAGGAATGCGTAAAAAGAGACCGTCCACACAACGGTCTCTTTTTCGGCTTTATAGAGATTGTTTATAGATTTTTCTGAGCAGTAGAGAGCATAAGCTTGATACGATTTAGCTGATTAACCTCTGATGCGCCGGGATCGTAATCAATGGCTACAATATTAGCCTTGGGATGGCGATGCCGCAGCTCCTTTATAACGCCCTTGCCTACAACATGGTTCGGCAGGCAGCCAAAGGGTTGAATACATACTATATTCTTCGCACCATCATCAATAAGCTCCAGCATTTCTCCCGTTAAAAACCAGCCTTCGCCTGTCTGATTGCCGATGGATACTATGTCCTTGGCCTTTTCGGCAAGCTCCTCAATATGAGCCGGAGGAGAGAACCGTTTGCTTTCTTCAAAAGCCTTTCTGGGAGCACTCCTTAGCCATTCGAAAAATTGAATCCCCAAATTCGACATACGCCATGATTTAAGACTTGCGCCCAAATTCTCCTGTCTGAAGCTGGTATTATAGAAGCAGTATAACAGGAAATCCGTAAGATCCGGGATTACTGCCTCAGCTCCCTCAGATTCAAGCAGATTAGCAAGTTCGTTGTTTGCAGCAGGCAGGAATTTTACCAGGATCTCTCCAACAATACCTACCCTGGGTTTCTTTTTATTGGTAATGGGAAGCCTGTCAAAATCACGGATGATATCGCGGCACATCCTCTTATATATGGCGTGAGAGAGCATATGCTTTTTCGTGACAAAATCAATAACACGCCGTCTCCACTTGTCATGGAGGCGGTTAGTAGATCCGGGAATTTTCTCATAGGGGCGAATGCGGTTAGTACAGCGCATGAAAATATCTCCGAAGATAAGGGCATACAACCCACGCTGGATCAGCTTGGGAGTAAGAGTAAATCCGGGGTTCTTCTCCAGACCGCTCATATTAATGGAAATAACCGGAATGGATTTATAACCGGCCTTATCCAGAGCCCTGCGAATGAAGCCTATGTAATTGCTGGCACGACAGCCCCCTCCTGTCTGGGACATTAAAATAGCAGTGCGTGACATATCGTATTCGCCTGACTTTACAGCCGACATAATCTGTCCAACCACAATGAGGGAAGGATAGCAGGCATCGTTATTGACATATTTAAGTCCGGTATCCACACAGGTTCTGGCGGGAATTTCCGGTACCACAAGGTTGTAGCCTGCCGAATTGAAGGCCGGAGCCAAAAGCTCAAAGTGAATAGGGGACATTTCGGGACATAAAATTGTATAATTTGCCTTCATTTCTTTGGTAAAGACAGTTCGTTTGTAGTCTGAAGGCATAATAATCCGTTTTTCCCCACGGCGTTTTCTTACCCTGATAGCCGCCATAAGGGAGCGTACTCTGATCCTGGCGGCACCGAGATTGTTAACTTCGTCAATCTTCAGACAGGTATATATCTTTCCTGAGCCTGTCATGATATCAGATACACAGTCTGTAGTAACAGCATCCAGGCCGCAGCCAAAGGAATTTAGTTGAATCACATCTAAGTAATCAGTCTTTTTGGCATAATTTGCCGCTGAATACATTCTGGAGTGGAACATCCATTGATCCATAACAATAAGGGGACGCTCTACATTGCCCAAGTGTGAGATGGAATCTTCGGTCAGGACAGCCATTCCGTAGGAGGTTATCAGCTCTGGAATACCGTGGTTGATCTCTGGATCAACATGATAGGGGCGACCGCATAGAACTATTCCGTGACGATTGTTATCCTTGAGCCATTTTAAGACCTCTTCGCCCTTTTTCTCCATATCATATCTGAACTGCTCCTGTTCCAGCCATCCGGCGTGAGCAGCCATTTTTATTTCTTTTTCCGGGATGCCGTATTCGGCGTCAAATACCTTTATTAATTGATCAGTAAGTATTTTTTCCGTGGAAAATGCCATGAAAGGATTTAAAAAGCGTACCCGGCCCCTTGCTATATCGTCGATATTGTTCTTGATATTCTCCGCATAGGAGGTGACAATGGGGCAGTTATAGTGGTTGTTGGAATCCGGGAACTCATCCCTCTCATATGGAATACAGGGATAAAAGATCATATCGCAGCCTTCATTGATGAGCCACTGCACATGACCATGAGCCAGCTTGGCAGGATAACACTCTGATTCACTGGGGATGGATTCAATCCCAAGCTCATACATTCGTCTGGTAGAGCCGGGGGACAATACCACTGAAAATTTCAGCTTTTTAAAGAATGTAGCCCAGAACGGGTAATTCTCGTACATATTAAGGACACGGGGCAGCCCCACAGTGCCGCGCTCGGCCTTTTTACGGGACAAAGGTTTATAATCAAATAATCTGTCGTATTTGTATTCGTACAGATTAGGTATGTTGTCCTTGTTTTTCTCCTTGCCAAGACCCTTTTCACAGCGGTTCCCGGTGATGAAGCTTCTGTTGTCTGAGAACCGGTTAATAGTAAGAAGACAGTGATTAGTACAGCCCTTGCATCGGGTAAGCTTTGTGGTAAAGGTAAGCTTTAGAATATCTGAAAGCTCAAGCATGGTAGTATGGGGATTTTCTTCATAGCGCTCTCGGGCAATAAGGGCAGCGCCAAAAGCACCCATGATACCGGCGATATCGGGTCTTACTGCCTTGACATCAGCAATCTTTTCAAAGCTTCTTAAAACCGCATCGTTATAAAAGGTTCCTCCCTGAACGACGATGTTTTTGCCCAGATCGCTGGCGTCAGAGAGCTTTATGACCTTAAAAAGAGCATTTTTAATGACAGAATATGCAAGTCCGGCAGAAATATCTGCAACAGAAGCGCCCTCCTTTTGAGCCTGCTTGACTTTGGAATTCATAAAAACAGTACAGCGTGTTCCAAGATCAATTGGATGCTCGGCAAACAGAGCCTCATTTGCAAAATCCCTGACTGAATAATTGAGGGATTTGGCAAAGGTCTCTATGAAGGAGCCGCAACCTGAGGAGCAGGCCTCATTTAATTGAACTGAATCTACAGTGTTGTCCTTGATCTTAATGCATTTCATATCCTGACCGCCTATATCAAGGATACAGTCCACATCAGGATTGAAAAAAGAGGCCGCATAGTAATGAGCAACAGTTTCAACCTCGCCCTCATCCAGACAGAAGGCGGATTTGAGAAGGGATTCCCCGTAGCCTGTAGAGCAGGAATGGACTATTTGGGCTTCCTTTGGAAGGAGCTTGCTGATTTCCTCCATTGCCCTTATTGCAGTCATAAGGGGGCTTCCGTTATTGTTGTCATAGAATGAATACAAAAGGGTACCGTCCTCGGCCGCCAAAGCAACCTTGGTGGTGGTAGATCCTGCATCAATGCCTAAAAAGCATTTGCCCTTGTAATCGCTTAAATTGGCTCTTTTGACACTGTGACCCTCATGTCGTTCTTTGAAAAGAGCGTACTCTGTCTGACTGGCAAAAAGAGGCTCCATACGGGCCACCTCAAATTCCATCACCAGGTCATCCCCAAGCTTTTCGCAGATGGATGAAAGAGTCATGGTAACATCTGCCTTGTAATTAAGGGCGGAACCAATTGCGGCAAACAGATGGGAATTATCCGGTATAATAGTGTGCTCATTATCCAGATGCAGTGTTCTGATAAATGAAGCTCGAAGCTGATCCAGGAAATGAAGCGGTCCTCCCAGAAAGGCCACATGCCCCCTTATGGGCTTGCCGCAGGCAAGGCCTGATATGGTCTGATTAACAACAGCCTGGAAAATAGACGCAGAAAGATCCTCACGAGTAGCGCCTTCGTTAATTAGAGGCTGGATATCTGTCTTGGCAAAAACCCCACAGCGGGCAGCAATGGGATAGATAGCCTTATAGTCAGCGGCATAGGTGTTAAGCCCTTTGGCGTCTGTCTGTATAAGAGAAGCCATCTGATCAATAAAGGAGCCTGTACCGCCGGCGCAGATACCGTTCATACGCTGTTCCACATTACCGTTTTCAAAATATATTATCTTGGCATCCTCACCCCCAAGCTCAATTGCCACATCAGTCTGGGGAGCGTAGAGTGTTAGAGCTGTGGAGACTGCAACTACCTCCTGCACAAAGGGGATACCAAGATGCTTTGCAAGGGTAAGTCCGCCGGATCCGGTTATCATAGGCGCTACAGTTAAGGCGCCTGATTCCTGGTTGATTGCTTCCTCAACAAGCGCCAGCAGCGTCTCTCTTATATTCGCAAAGTGCCTTCTGTAGTCAGAATACAGGATATTGTCACAAGGATCTAAAAGAGCGACCTTAACAGTCGTGGATCCGATGTCTATGCCCAGCTTGTATAATTTTTCCTCTTTATATGACATTTTCTACCTCAGTAATTATTATGACAGTCTATAACCTACTTTCGACATGAAGCACATTATACTCTTTATATAAGAAAAAATAAAGCATTACAAAAACCAGGTTGACCTGATACAAGGTTTAATGATAAAATCAATGCTTCAGGGACTACTATATCTAACCCTGATATCAGGTTCACTTCGATACGAAAGGATTTTTGATGATCCATAAACTGGAACGCAGATTCGGGCGTTACGCCATACCTCATTTGATGAACTATGTCATAGGCGGATACATGATCGGATATCTGATATATCTGGCGTCTATGATGACACACCAGCCATTGATACTGTACTTGACACTTGATCCCCGTCTCATATTGCAGGGCCAGGTGTGGAGGCTGTTTACATGGGTGTTGTTTCCACCAGTTCAGAATGTGTTTTTTGAGATAATCATGATGGTGTTTTACTGGCAGCTTGGTACAATGCTGGAGAACACCTGGGGTACATTCAGGTTCAATCTGTACATATTCGGAGGGGTAATATGTACCATCATAGGTGCATTTGTCGCCTTTGGGCTGGAATATGTTATGACAGGTATTCCGGTTAGCCTGAGTGGTTATTTTTCCATGCAATATATCAATTTATCCATTTTCCTTGCCTTTGCAGTAAGCTATCCTAATATGCAGGTTCTGCTGTATTTTATCATCCCTGTCAAGATGAAGTGGATGGCAATAGTATACGCGCTGATAGCCGTGTATGATTTTGCTATGTCAGGGATGGCAGGCCGGGTAGCTATTCTTGCGTCACTGATGAATTTTATTATTTTCTATTTGATGACGAAGAATTACAAGAGTGTTTCCCCCTATGATTTCAAGATAAAAAGGCCCCACAATGGCTTTAGAAGGGCTTCTTCCGCATCATCAGCCGACAGCTCTCAGGGTACATTCGGTGGTTTTTCAGGCAGCGGTAAGAAGGTTAATATTGCCCGTCACAAATGCGCCGTATGTGGCAGGACGGATGTGTCGAATCCCGAGCTTACATTTCGTTTCTGCTCCAAATGCAACGGCAACTACGAATACTGCAATGATCATTTATTCACTCACAAGCATGTGGATTAACAGGATTTTATAAGACGATTGAATGAAAGGAATTTTGATGTCACAGGAGATAACCGGCAGAAATTTTATTGAAAACGAGATAGACAAGGACTTAAAAGAAGGCAGGTATGACGAGGTTTGTACGAGATTTCCGCCTGAGCCTAACGGGTATCTTCACATAGGCCACGCCAAATCTATTCTTTTGAATTACGGTATTGCCAGGGAATACGGCGGTACCTTTCACATGCGGTTCGATGATACCAATCCCACCAAGGAAAAAACCGAATATGTTGATTCGATTTTAGAGGATATTAAATGGCTGGGTGCCGAATGGGGCGATCATCTTTATTTTGCCTCCGACTATTTCGATAGAATGTATGATGCGGCTATCCGTCTTATTGAGAAGGGCAAGGCATATGTATCCGCCCTTTCTGCAGAAGATATTAGAAAATACCGCGGAACCCTTACAGAACCCGGGCAGGATGACCCGGACCGCAACCGTTCAATTGAGGACAACCTGCGCCTTTTCAAGGAGATGAAAGAGGGCAGATACGAAGATGGAAGCTACACACTTCGGGCAAAGATTGATATGGCTTCACCTAATATCAATATGCGTGATCCTGTTCTTTACCGTATCGCCCATATGTCACACCACAATACAGGCGATAAGTGGTGCATATATCCCATGTATGATTTTGCTCATCCTCTGGAGGACGCCTTTGAGGGGATTACTCATTCTCTGTGTACTTTGGAGTTTGAGGATCATCGTCCTTTGTACAACTGGGTTGTAGAAGAGGTGGATCTGTTTTCCCATCCTCCCAGGCAGATAGAATTTGCCAAGATGTACCTTACCAATGTAATAACAGGCAAAAGATACATCAAAAAGCTGGTAGAGGATGGAACCGTTGACGGCTGGGACGACCCCAGGCTTGTGTCCATAGCCGGACTTAGGAGGAGGGGCTTTACTCCTGAATCCATACAGCGTTTTATAGAATTATCAGGCATTTCCAAAAGTAATGCCTCCAGCGATTATGCCATGCTTGAGTACTGCATCAGGGAGGATCTTAAGACAAGACGATCCCGTGTAATGGCTGTGCTCGATCCGGTGGAGCTGGTTATCGATAATTATCCCGAGGGAGCAAGTGAGACGCTCGTGGTTCCTAACAATCTTGAGAATCCCGAGCTTGGAGAGCGTCAGGTTTCTTTTTCCAGGCATTTATGGATAGAGAGAAATGATTTCATGGAGGAGCCGCCCCGTAAGTATTTTAGAATGTTTGTAGGAAATGAAGTACGGCTTATGAATGCCTATCTTGTAACCTGTACGGGATTTGACAAGGATGAGGATGGAAGGGTTATCAGAGTTCACGCCAGTTATGATCCCGATACAAGAGGCGGCAATGCACCTGATGGCCGCAGGGTCAAGGGCACTATTCATTGGCTGGACCAGGCAACGGCGGTTCATGCAGAGGTCAGGCTGTATGAGAATATTGTAGACGAAGAGGCCGGAGTGTACAACGAGGACGGAAGTGTCAATCTCAACCCTGACTCGCTTAAGGTTTGCAAGAATGCTTATATTGAGCCCCAGCTTGCCAAGGCCAGGGTCTTTGACAGCTTTCAGTTTGTCCGCAATGGATTTTTCGTAGCAGACTGCAAGGATTTTACCGAAGATCATCCCGTATTTAACCGTATTGTGTCACTTAAGAGCTCATTTAAACTGCCAAAGGAAGGGATAAACGGATGAATTTACTTTCCAGCCTTGAAAAGTTCGGTTTTTCCATGGAGGACGAAGCCCCTCTGGATATTACCAAGGAGCCGGGCAAGGACAAGCCTCAGGACATGACGGAATCGGAGAAGGAGCCTGAAAAAGAGCCTGAAGAGAAGGATTTCCTTGTTAGAAAGCATATTAGCTGTCCTGTTTGCTCCAAGCGTTTTGATACGCTTACAGTACGGGGTACAAGAGCCAAGCGTTTGGAGCCTGATTATGACTTAAGGCCCAGGTTTGCATATATAGATACGCTTAAATACGATGTGACCCTGTGTCCGCAATGCGGATATGCTGCCATGAACCGTTTCTTTTCGCCCTTGTCTGACGCTCAGGTTGGAAGGATAAAAAAGGCTTTGGACGGCAAATTCAAGCCTCAGGATAATATAACTCCTGATACATATTCTCTTCAGGAGTCGATAGACAGATATAAGCTGGCGCTGGTTTCATCCATGGCCAAGATTGTCAAGCTTTCAGAGAAATCATATATCTGTCTGAAGATAGCGTGGCTTATCAGGGATGAGATAAAAGAAGTAAAAGCTCTGTCAACTGATGAAGCAATAGCTTCTGCCCTGCAGCAGGAATATAACGGATTTTACAAGCAGGCCTATAACGGCTTTTTGCAGTGCATGAGTAAAGAAACGCCGCCGTTTTGCGGTATCAATGCAAGTACGCTGACATTTATGATAGCCAATATGGCAATGTATTTCAGAGACTACGCCGTAGCCTCCAAATATGTCTATGAGCTTATTGGCTCGAAGACTGCCAGCCCCAAGGTCAAGGATCGCTGCCTGACCCTTAAGGATCAGATCGCTGCAAAGATGCGTGAGGAGGCAAAGAGCGCAAAAAAGGCCTAGCCTGGTGTGCCAGGAATTCCAACACACTAGTATGCTAAGTACCAGCATACTAGATGTCTATACTAAGCTCCACGGGACAGTGATCGCTGCCCATGATATCAGTGTGTATTTTGGCGTCAATCAGCCTGTCATTCAGAGAGCTTGAAGTGATAAAATAATCTATCCGCCATCCGGCATTTTTTTCTCTTGCTTTGAATCTGTATGACCACCAGGAATAAATACCTGTGGCATCAGGATAAAAATGCCTGAAGGTATCAGTAAAGCCGGAGTCCAAAAGGGAAGTCATCTTGGCTCTTTCATCGTCAGTAAAGCCGGCGTTCTTGTGATTTGTTTTAGGATTCTTAAGGTCTATTTCTTCATGTGCAACATTCAGATCTCCGCACAGTATAACCGGTTTATTCTCATCCAATGAGAGCAGATAATCCCTGAATGCATCCTCCCATTCCATTCTGTATGACAGCCTCTCCAGCTTCTGTTTGGAGTTGGGGGTATAGCAGCATACCAGATAGTAGTTATCATATTCCAGCGTAATGACCCTGCCTTCGGTGTCATGTTCGGGTATACCGATTCCGTTTTTTACATCCAGGGGAGTGTGCTTTGTAAATACGGCAGTTCCGGAATATCCTTTTCTCTGGGCATAATTCCAGTATTGTTCATATCCGGGCAGGTCTAAATCTATCTGTCCGGCCACAAGCTTGCTTTCCTGTATGCAAAAGGTATCTGCCGAAAGATTGTTAAAAATATCGATAAATCCTTTGTTCACACAGGCGCGAAGACCGTTTACATTCCAGGAGATCAGTTTCATATTTTGGAGATTCCTTTCTGGTATGATTTGCATCATGTACATGATTTGGGCTTTGTGACTTCTGAATCATATCACACCAACACTTTAAAATCTATACTAAGGACTTCTATTTTTAGTTAAAAAATGATACAATACAGGTTATGGTTTTTTTATAGAAAATTGCTTCGCAAGAGAGGATAATGTAATGAAATACTTTGGTACAGATGGATTCCGGGGAGAAGCTGGCAAGGTGCTTACTGCGGATCATGCTTATCGTATCGGAAGGTACTTGGGATGGTATTATAACCAGGATCATAAGGGACGGATCGTCATAGGCAAGGACACCCGCCGTTCCAGCTACATGTTCGAATACGCATTAGTCAGCGGTATAATTGCCTCCGGCTCCAATGCGTATCTTTTGCATGTTACGACTACGCCCAGCGTAGCCTATGTAGTAAGGACAGAGGATTTTGACTGTGGAGTTATGATATCAGCCAGTCACAATCCCTTCTACGATAACGGAATCAAGATAATAGACGGCAATGGCCACAAGATGGCAGCCAAGGTTGAGGAGGCTATAGAGCGCTATATCGACGGAGAATCCCCTGAGATACCTTTTTCAGAGGGGGAGGATATAGGAATAGCAACAGACTATGCCATCGGCCGCAACCGTTACATAGGATACCTTATATCTCTGGCTACCAGATCATACAGCGGCAAGCGTGTGGGTCTGGACTGTGCCAATGGAGCGAGCTTTTCAATTGCAAAAAGCGTATTTGACGCACTGGGAGCCAAAACCTATGTCATCCATACCGATCCCAATGGCTTGAATATCAATAAGGACTGCGGTTCCACTAATATCAACAGCCTGGTGGAGCTCGTCAAGGCCAAGGATCTGGATGTGGGCTTTGCCTTTGACGGGGACGCTGACCGCTGCATAGCTGTGGACAATGTTGGACGGGTTATTGACGGAGACCACATTATTTACATCTGCGGCAAATACCTTAAAAACAGACAGAAGCTGGATGGCAACCATGTAGTGGTTACAATCATGTCTAATCTTGGACTTTTCAAGGCTCTGGATCAGGCAGGAATAGAATACGATGTTACCAAAGTTGGTGACAAATATGTTAACGAGGACATGGAGAAGAATGGCTTTGTTCTGGGGGGAGAACAGTCTGGCCACATTATTTTTTCCAGATATGCTACTACGGGAGATGGAATCCTTACCGCGATAATGCTGATGGAGACAATCTTAGAGAGCAAGACCGATCTTAAGACCCTTGCCTCAGGCATGCAAAAATACCCCCAGCTTCTTAAGAATGTCCGTGTGGAGGACAAACAGGCAGTGCTTGACAACGAAGCTGTTCAGGCATGCTGCAAGGACATAGAAGAAGAGCTTGGAGACAATGGCCGCCTGTTATTAAGGGAGAGCGGCACTGAGCCTGTGATCCGTGTTATGGTGGAAGCATCCAGCGATCAGCTCTGCCAGAGATATGTAGATATTATGATTGATTGTATCAAAAAGCAGGGTTTGGCTTAATGGAAGGAGCTTACTGATGATATCCATCCGCAAACAACTTGAGTTAGAAATGATAAAAGCCTTTGAAGGAGCGGGTTTCGATAACAAATATGCTTTTGTTTCCGTTTCAAACAGGCCTGATCTGTGTGATTACCAGTGCAATGGAGCTATGGCAGCAGCTAAGGAATATCACAAAGCTCCCATAGATATAGCCAGTGAGGTAGTTTCACAGCTTGAAGGAAACGCCCTGTTAGAGAATGCAGAAGCTATTAAGCCCGGATTTATCAATCTTACTGTATCAAACAGGCTTTTGGCGGAATCACTAGGGCAGATGAGCGTTAGTGACAAGCTTGGATATGAGCCTTCATCTGAAAAAAGAACTATTATTATGGATTACGGCGGCCCTAATATAGCAAAGCCCCTTCATGTGGGGCATCTCCGCTCTGCGATCATAGGCGAGGCAATGAAGCGGATGGCCAGGTTCTGCGGTGATGAGGTAATCAGTGATATTCACCTTGGGGACTGGGGGCTTCAGATGGGGCTTATTGTTACAGAGCTTGGCCTAAGGAAGCCGGATCTGGTGTATTTTGACCCTGATTATACGGGAGAGTATCCCAAGGAGCCGCCTTTTACCATAGGTGAGCTGGAGGAGATTTATCCCACAGCCTCCGCCAAGTCCAAGGAGGACAGAGCATACTACGAAAAAGCTCTTTTAGCCACCAAGGAGATGCAGGATGGGCGTCCCGGCTATCAGGCGATTCTAAAGCATATAATGGATGTATCAATAGCTGATCTTAAGAGGAACTACGACAGGCTGTCTGTCAGCTTTGACCTGTGGAGAGGCGAGGCATATGCTTCCACATATATTCCTGATATGGTAAGGGATATGAAGGACAAGGGCTATGCTTATGAGTCAGACGGCGCGCTGGTGGTGGATGTATCCGAGGAAACAGACACCAAGGATATCCCACCGTGTATGATCTTAAAATCCGACGGCGCTGCGCTTTACGACACAACTGATCTTGCGACTTTGGTGTGGAGAGAGCAGGATTATCATCCCGATGAGGTTTTATACATAGTTGATAAGCGCCAGGATATGCACTTTGTACAGGTATTCAGATGCGCTAAAAAAACAGGCATAGTCAGGGATGATACCAAGCTTACATTTTTAGGCTTTGGTACGATGAACGGTAAGGATGGCAAGCCCTTTAAGACCCGTGATGGCGGGGTTATGCGTCTGTCTGAGCTGATCTCTGATATCAATCAGAAAATGTACGACAAGATCATGGAGAATAATACCATGAGCTCTGATGAGGCAAAAAAGACCTCAGAGGTTGTTGCGCTGGCAGCCATAAAATACGGTGATCTGTCCAATCAGCCATCCAAAGACTATGTTTTTGATGTGGACCGTTTTACATCCTTTGAAGGAAACACCGGTCCGTACATACTGTATACAATTGTTCGTATTAACTCCATTTTACGCAGATACCATGAAGCAGGAGGCGATGAAAATAATTTTGGTATTACGGAACCTTTTGACGAGAATTCCAGACGGCTTATGCTTTTGGCTGTCAGGTTTTCAGAGAGCATTGAGGGAGCATACACAAAGCTTGAGCCCAATAGGTTATGCGCTTATATTTATGAGCTTTGCAATGCATTCAACCACTTTTATCATGAGACCAGGATACTCGCCATGGAGGATGAAGCTAAAAAGGGAAGTACCATAAGGATGATTGCAGCAGTACATGCGATTCTGTCACAGTCCATAGAACTGTTAGGCTTTTCGGCGCCGGAGCGTATGTAAGTCACTGTTAAGAAATAACTTAGGAATTCTAACTTGTTTTCGAATCCATCTGCTGCGTTGTCTTCTGCGATCAAACAATCCACCGGATTGTTTGCCTGCACACTTTGGCGAATCGACGATGCGCCGCATCGCCTCATTCAGCCGCCTTGCATATGAATCCGAATACTGCGTTATAATTTCCTAATTTATTTCTGAACAGTTCCTAATGTTTTAGCAATGAGATTTACGAAAGGAAGTACCATGACAAAAATTGACATAATTTCAGGCTTTTTAGGAGCAGGCAAGACCACACTTATCAAGAAGCTTTTAGATGAGGCTTTTGAAGGTGAAAAAATTGTACTTATAGAGAATGAATTCGGAGAAGTTGGGATTGACGGGGGATTCTTAAAGGATGCAGGTATCGAGATTACAGAGATGAACTCAGGCTGTATCTGCTGCACTTTAGTTGGCGATTTTAATAAGAGCCTCAGAGAAGTAATGGAGAGATTTTCACCGGATCGTATTATTATCGAGCCATCCGGAGTAGGTAAGCTTTCAGATGTTATGGCTTCAGTAATTGACATGGAAAAAAGTGAACCTGTTAAGATGAACGCCCTTGTTACAGTAGTCAATGCCAAGAAGGCTGCCAAGCAGATGAAGGCCTTTGGTGAGTTCTTTAATAACCAGATAGAACATGCTACTTGTGTTATTCTAAGCCGTTCCCAGGAAGCCACTAATGAACAGGTGGAATTTTGCACAGATCAGATTAAATCATTAAATCCCAACGCAACAGTTATCACCACACCCTGGGATGACATAAATGGCAAAAAGATATTATCTGCCATGGAAGGTCTTGATAACCTGGCTATGAAGACTCTGGCTGAAATGCATCATAAAGAGGATTCTGATGCCCATGAAGCAGAGCATCACCATCATGACCACGACCACGAAGAACATGACGGGCATCACCACCATGACCACGATCATGAAGAGCACCACCATGACCACGATCACGAAGAGCACCACCATGATCATGACCATGATGAACATCACCACCACGGACATGGTCATCATCACCATCATCATGCTGACGATATTTTTGATACTTGGGGCAGGGAGACTCCCCATGTATTTACAAGGGATGTCATAGAAAATGCCCTCAAGGCATTCCGCGACAACGATGACTATGGCAATGTGATCCGTGCCAAGGGTATGGTAAGCTGTGAGGATGGAACCTGGATTTATTATGATCTGGTGGAGGGTGATTATGAGCTTAGAACCGGTGAGCCTGATATTACCGGCAAGCTTGTGGTTATAGGAACAGACCTTAAGGATGATGCCATTAACGAGCTGTATGGACTTTAATGCATCATAATTTGAACCTTTTTGACCCTTGATCATCATAAAAGTTAAAAAAGGAGCCTGGTATGGAGAATGAAATACCTGTTTATGTATTTACAGGTTTTATGGATAGCGGCAAAACCTCTCTGATCATGGAGACATTATTTGAGAACAAATTTGCCGAAGGTTTGAACAGGATTCTCATCATTGCCTGTGAGGATGGGGATGTGGAGTATGACGAGAGTAAATTATCGTCTATTGGCGCGAATCTGGTTACTATAGATTCCGAAGAGGATTTTAACGGCGACAGATTAAAGGAACTTGATGAAAAATATCATCCACAGGCTGTCTTTATAGAATATAACGGTACATGGGAGGTTGCTCCTTTGTATGAGAATGAAGATGGCCCCGAGGATTGGACTATTGTACAGTCACTTTGTACTGTTGACGGCACCACCTTTGAGATGTATATGCTCAATATGCGCACCATGATGGCTGAACAGATGCATCGTGCTGATGTGGTAATCATCAACCGCTGTGATGATAATACTCCAAAGGCGAAGTTCAGAGCCAATGTCAAATCTATAAACCGGCCTGCCCAGATCGTGTATGAGAGAAAGGACGGTACTATAGACGACAGGCCTGACGAGCTTCCATTTGATATAACCAAGGACAAAATCGACATTACTGATTCCGACTATGCTCTGTGGTTTATGGACTGTATGGATCATCCGAAAAAATACGATGGCAAAACGGTTTCATTTTTGGGACTTGTTTATAATCCCACAGAAGGAGAAGGCAAGCTAAAATCAGGAACCTTTGTGCCTGGGCGTTTTGCCATGACATGTTGTGTTGAGGATATTCAATTCCTGGGAATGAAGTGCAAATACAAGGACGCTTCCAGTATGCGCCACAAGAGCTGGATCAAGCTTACTGCCCGCATCAAGAATGAATTTGCCAGAGAATACCGCGGCAAGGGTCCGGTTCTTTATCCTGTATCAGTAGAGCCTGCGCAGAAGCCTGCGGATGAGTTGGTTTATTTTTCATAAGCAAATCATAGGAGGAAAGATTTATGTACAAGATTGTTCGAAAGGAAGCCCTGGCGGAGAATATTTTCTTAATGGATGTAGAAGCTCCGTGGATTGCCAGATCCTGTCTGCCCGGACAGTTTGTAATTGCCAAGATTGACGAAGAGGGGGAGCGTATACCTCTTACCATTTGTGATTATGACAGGGATAAAAAAACAGTTACTATCGTAGTTCAGACAATAGGTGCCTCAACCGAGCGAATGGATACCCTCAAGGAAGCGGATTCATTTTTGGATTTTGTGGGACCCCTGGGTCAGCCATCCGAGCTGTGTCTTGAGGAGAATCTTGATGAGACCAAGAAAAAAGAAATAGTATTCATAGCCGGAGGTCTTGGAACTGCTCCCGTATATCCTCAGGTAAAATGGCTGCATGAGCATGGTGTAGATGCAACTGTAATTATGGGTTCCAGAACCAAGGATCTGCTGTTTTACATTGATGAGATGAAGGCAGTAGCAAAAGAGGTGTATGTTACAACTGATGATGGAACATATGGCTTTTCAGGTATGGGAACAGATCAGCTCAAGGCATTGTATGATGAGGGCAAGCGTTTTGATCACTGTGTCGCTATAGGACCGATGATAATGATGAAATTTGTTTGTCTGCTTACCAAAGAGCTTTCACTTCATACAATAGTATCCATGAATCCTATCATGGTAGACGGCACCGGAATGTGCGGAGCATGCCGTCTGATTGTTGGCGGAGAAGTTAAATTTGCCTGCGTGGATGGTCCGGAATTCGACGGTCATTTGGTAGATTTCGACCTTGCCATGGCAAGAATGGCTCAGTACAAGACTGATGAAGGACGCAAGAAGCTGGAATTTGAAGAAGGCAAAACACACCATGGCGGCTGTGGTAATTGTGACTGAGTGTGGATAGGAGGGAAGATTTCATGGATATGATGACTAGAGTTCCAATCAGTGAGCAGGATCCTAAGGTCAGAGCGAAGAATTTTGACGAGGTATGCCTGGGATATACAGAGGAAGAAGCAGTATCAGAGGCGTCACGCTGTCTCAATTGTAAAAAACCGCTCTGTGTGGGAGGCTGTCCGGTTTCAATAAATATTCCTGCATTCATTCAGGAGGTTAAAAACCGCAATTTCGAAAAGGCATATGAAATAATCAGTGAATCCTCAGCATTGCCGGCTGTATGCGGGCGTGTATGTCCCCAGGAGACACAGTGTGAGGGCAAGTGCATAAGGGGAATCAAGGGAGAACCGGTTGCAATAGGCAAGCTTGAGCGCTTTGTAGCGGATTGGGCGAGACATAATAACATCCGTCCTCATTCCGATGCACCAAAAAACGGTCACAAGGTTGCGGTTATAGGTTCGGGTCCTGCCGGACTTACTTGCGCTGGTGATCTTGCCAGAATGGGTTATGATGTCACAATCTTTGAGGCATTGCACAAGACAGGCGGTGTGCTTGTATACGGAATTCCGGAGTTCAGGCTTCCAAAGGACGAGGTTGTAGCCGCAGAGGTAGAGAATGTCAAGGGACTTGGTGTCAAGATCGAGACAAATGTTATCATCGGAAAATCAATTACTATTGACGAGCTTTTAGAGGAAGAGGGCTTTGAGGCTATATTCATCGGTTCCGGCGCAGGTCTTCCCAGATTTATGGGAATTCCCGGCGAACAGGCTAACGGAGTGTTCTCCGCTAATGAGTTTTTGACCAGAAATAATCTTATGAAATCCTTCAAGGATTATGATACACCTATTTCCAAGGGCAAAAAGGTAGTGGTTGTAGGCGGCGGAAATGTTGCAATGGATGCTGCCAGGACAGCTCTTCGTCTTGGTGCCGAAGTTCATATTGTGTACAGACGAAGCGAGGCGGAGCTGCCTGCCCGTGCAGAAGAGGTACATCATGCCAAGGAAGAAGGTATTATTTTTGATCTCCTTCAGAATCCTGTGGAGATATTGACTGATGACAAGGACTGGGTACGGGGAATCCGTATTATTAAGATGGAGTTGGGTGAGCCTGATGAGTCCGGTCGCCGCAGGCCTGTAGAAGTACCCGGAAGTGAATATGAGATAGAGTGTGACACAGTGATAATGTCACTTGGAACATCACCCAATCCGCTCATTTCCCAGACTACTGACGGTCTGGATGTTAATCGCAGGGGCTGCATTATCGCCAAGGAAGAAAATGGAGAAACCTCCAAGAGAGGTGTTTACGCCGGAGGTGATGCTGTTACAGGAGCAGCTACTGTAATATTGGCCATGGGAGCGGGCAAATCCGCAGCCAGTGGTATTGACGAATACTTTAAGAACCGAGAGGACAAGGCTTGAGCACTAAAAAAGACAATAATGTAATTGCCTTTAAAGGTTCATCACAGTTTAGAATAGGCATTGTTATCTGTGTTGTTATTTTTATATATGTATTATTCCGTCTGATTTCTTTTTTGACCTCGGAGAAGATTACTGTCTACGAGGTCAAGAGAGGAACCATTGTAAGAGACCATAACTACAGGTCGCTTATTTTGCGTCAGGAAGAGGTGATACATGCTGACAGAGATGGCTATGTCTATTATTTTGCGCCCTCAGCCGGAAGAGTGGGAGTAAAATCTCTTGTGTACGCTGTCGATGAGACTGGAAGTATTGTTAATGACCTTTTAACCCAGACATCAGGCAAAACCAAGGTTTCAGAAGAGGCACTGCGGGATACTGAAAGTGACATAGCTACTTTTGTCGGAGAATATCAGAATGATTCCTTCCAAAAGACATATCTGTTCAAGGACCGTCTGGCGGATACACTGAACGCTCTTCAGGTGGATACGCTTATGTCCGAGCACAGCGCGGAAATAGAAGCTGCCCAGGCCGAGAATACATACCATGCCTATCATCCGATGAGGCCTGGTCTGGTTTCTTATATGGTGGATGGGATGGAGTCTGTAACGGTCAATGATTTTGATCCAGAAGTATTTGTGAATGGTATTGATGAAGTAAATGTCAAATCCCGTACCAGTATAGAATCAGGTGACGCTGCCTATAAGCTTATTACTTCTGACGATTGGAATCTGGTTGTGCCTGTGGACAGAGAATTAATAGAAGAGATCCGCAATGAACACAGTGTCAAGGTCACCTTTGAGACCGATGGCAACAGTGCATGGGCAAGTGTGTCTTATTTACAAAGGGATGAGGTTCCATACCTGGTACTTTCTATGGATGATTCCATGGAGCGCTATGCCCATCTTAGATTTGTAAACATTGAATTGATGCTTGATCAGCTTAGCGGCCTTAAAATTCCTAATTCCTCAATTGTACAAAAAACATTTTTCAAGGTTCCGAAAACCTACTTTTTACAGGGGGATAACAGCAGGGATCTGGGGATTCTTGTGAAGAAACAAAATCATAACGACAGTGAATTTTTGGTGCCGACCATATTCAAGGAGACTAAGCGGTTTTACTACATTGATGAGGAGACTGTATCCAAGGGAGATGAGATACTATCCCCTGATTCATTAAAGACTTATACAGTAGGTGAAAAAACTGCTCATTTGGACGGTGTATATAATGTCAACAAGGGCTTTGCTGTATTTAAGCAAATAGAACCTATTCAGAAAAACGAGGATTATACCATCATCCGTACAGGAACTCCTTACGGGCTTGCGCTCTATGACAGAATAATATTGCAGGGAGATAAGGTATCGGAAAATGAGATAATATACAATTGAAAGGAGCTAATTATGCTACAGGAATCTCTCGAAACAGTCAGAAAGAATATCGATAACGCCTGCCAAAGAGCCGGACGCGATCCAAAAGAGGTTACACTTATTGCTGTATCAAAGACCCAGCCGATGGAGGTGCTGCAGGAAGCATATGATCTTGGTGTAAGGGTATTTGGTGAGAACAAGGTTCAGGAGCTTACTTCCAAGATAGAGAGCCTGCCATCTGATATAGAATGGCATATGATAGGTCATTTGCAGCGCAATAAAGTCAAATACATAGCCGGTAAAGTGGCATTAATTCACTCTGTTGATACCTTTAGATTGGCAGAAGAAATAAATATCCAAGCTAAGAAGCGCGGCATAATTATCCCGATTCTGATAGAAGTAAATGTAGCCGAAGAGAGCAGCAAGTTCGGAATACATGTAGAAGATACGCTGGAGCTGGTTCGGCAAACCTCAGGGTTGGATGGAGTTTCCATCAAAGGATTGATGACAATAGCTCCATATGTTGTGGATTCTGAGGAAAATCGTCCAATTTTCCACAAAATAAAGGAATTAAGTATTGACATACAGCGGCAAAACATTCATAATGTATCCATGGATATTTTGTCTATGGGTATGACAGGTGATTATGAAGTGGCAGTTGAAGAAGGAGCCACCATGGTCAGGGTCGGGACAGGTATCTTTGGTGAAAGACATTACAACAACTGATGGAATAGGAGATTATCCAAATTATGAGTGTTTTTGACAAGATGCTGGATGTCATGCGTTTGAATGATGATGACGAGGAATTTTACGACGAGGAGTTCGATGAATTTGAGGATGAGGTTCCTGAGAAGAAGCGTTTCTTCTTCAAGAAGACAGGAACTGATGATATAGAAGAAGAGATGCCTGTTTCATCAGGTGGAACCAGTTCCCGCTCGGTATCACGAAGCGTGGGTAATTCTTCCAAGATCACACCCATGAGATCGAGGAAGCGTGCTTCAACTCAGATGGAGGTATGTGTTATCAAGCCTCAGGCATTTGAAGATGCAGGCGAGATTTCCGAGACCCTGCTTGCAGGACGAACTGTTATCCTCAATATGGAGGGCCTTGATCTGGCATTGGCTCAGCGTCTTATTGATTTTATTTCCGGTTCTTGTTACGCCATAGAGGGTAATCTTCAGAGGATCAGTAATTACATATTCGTAGTGACTCCTCATGCAGTTGATATTACGGGTGATCTTGCTGAGATTGTTGATTCATTCGGATTTGCAGGACTTCAGACAGGATTTTGATTTGCGGATAGCCGCATATAAATATAATCTGATGTAGTTTAGTTTTTTTATTTTCTATTTTTAATATAGTATTGTCTTTATTACAGGAAGTATCTTGCCTAAGGGCATGTACTTCCTGTATAATTTTGTCACTGTTAAGAAAATTGCACATGCCCAAAGCACTGGCTTTGAGTCGCAAGGTGCTTAAAGCTTCTTTTTGCATCTAATTGATCTAATATATGGAGTCTTGGATATGGAACAGTCTAACATGAGAATACCCGTTACCCGTGATAGTAAGCATTCATATGATATTGTAATATCGCATGACATGGACAGTTTGGCCGAAGAGATCAGATCAAGCGGTCTGTCTTCATGCAGTAAGGTGTGCATTGTTTCAGATTCAATCGTTGCACCTCTGTATCTTGATGCAGTTTTGGGTATATTAAAAAGTGAGTTTACAACGGTAGTAAGCTACATATTTGAAGCCGGAGAACAGAACAAGAATCTTGGATCTATTGAAGGCTTGTATGAGTTTCTTATTAATGAACACTTTGACAGAAAAAGCCTGCTTGTAGCCTTAGGAGGCGGTGTAGTAGGAGATATGACAGGCTTTGCGGCCGCTACATATCTCAGGGGAATATCATTTATTCAGATTCCAACCACACTGCTTTCACAGGTTGACAGCAGCGTAGGAGGCAAGACCGGAGTTGATTACCTCTCATATAAGAATATGGTAGGAGCTTTTTACATGCCAAAGCTTGTGTATATCAATACCGGTGTATTGGATACTTTAGATACAATACAGTTTTCCTCCGGAATGGCCGAAGTCATAAAATATGGTCTTATCATGGATCGTGAATTTTATAGCTGGCTTTCGGATAATGTTGAAGCTGTTCTGAAAAAAGATCCTGATGCCCTGGCTCATATGATTTTCACCAGCTGTGACTGCAAGAGGCGTATAGTTGAGGAGGATCCAACAGAAAAGGGAATCAGAGCCATACTTAATTTTGGTCATACTATTGGCCATGCCATTGAGAAGCTATCCGATTTTTCACTGGCTCACGGTCACTGTGTTGGAATTGGAATGTATGCCGCTGCTTATCTTTCCTGCAAAAGAGGCTGCATTACGGAGTCTGATGTTGCACAGCTTACTAAGCTTCTTAAGACCTATTTGCTTCCTGTGAGTACTTCAGGGATGTCTGTAGATGATGTAATTTTTGCAACAAAATCTGATAAAAAGATGTCTTCCGGACAGATTCGTTTTATATTGTTAGAAGCCATTGGCAAGGCAATGATAGCTGATGATATCAGTGACGGGGAGCTTGCCGGGGCAATAGATCAGGTAATAGATCAATGACAGCGAAGAGACTTCGATTTTTATTGTTTTCACTTTTGGCACTGATTCTGCTGGTACTTTTGGATGCGCTAACCAAGCATCTTGCAGTATTGTACCTGTCCGGCAGTGATGGGATTGATATTATTCCAGGAGTATTCAGGCTGGTCTATCTTGAGAATACAGGTGCGGCCTTTGGGATATTAAGGGGAATGAAGTGGTTTTTTGTTGTTCTGACCATAGTTATCTGCGCTGCTATAGTAAGAATACTTGTAAAAATGCCGCTTGAAAAGCGTTTTTATCCCTTTGCATGCGATCTGGTTGTACTCCTGGCAGGCGCAATAGGGAATTTCATAGATCGTATAAGGCTTGGATATGTGGTGGATTTTTTCTATTTTTCATTAATAAATTTTCCAATCTTTAATGTTGCGGATATTTATGTTACAATGAGCGTGTTGGTTCTTTTTATATTGATATTGAAAGGGGAAAATTATGAAGAACTATTTTGACCTGAAGGGGCAGACAGCTATTGTAACCGGAGCATCTACCGGATTAGGTGTTCAGATGGCGAAGGCCCTGGCGAACCAGGGGGCGAACATTGTATGTATTGCAAGGCGCGAGAATCTGATTCAGGAGGTTGCCAAGGATATAGCGGATACCTTCCAGGTTAAGACCCTGGCTATACGATGCGATGTTACGGACACTGCTATGGTAGAGAGTATGGTAGATCAGGTAATGGAGCATTTTGGAAGAGTTGATATATTAATCAACAATGCTGGTACGGGTGCTGTGGCACCTGCTGAAGACATTACGGACGAGCAGTTTGATAATGAGATGAATATTGATCTGTTTGGATCCTTTAAGGTTGCCAGAGCAGTTGCCAAGAAGGCTATGATACCTGCAACCTATGGCCGAATTATCAATATCGCATCCATGTATGGACTGGTAGGCAACAAGATTGCCGGGTCTGCTCCGTACCATGCCGCAAAGGGCGGTGTTGTTAACCTTACCAGGGCATTGGCGGCTGAGTGGGGCAAATACAAGATTACTGTTAACGCAATTTGCCCCGGCTATTTCTACACGCCTCTTACCAAGGAGACTTTGGATTCTGACTTTTTCCAGCAGAATGCCAGAACCATGATCCCGGAAGAGCGTTACGGTAATGAGGGCGAGCTGGATACGGCAGTGCTGTTCCTTTCATCACCGAATTCCGCCTATGTAACCGGTGTGAACCTTCCTGTAGACGGCGGATATACGGCTATGTAAAAAGGGTGTGAACCTTTCAGTAGATTTAAAAACCCCCACAACCTGCTTCTTGGTTGTGGGGGTTTCTTAATTGAATTTTTCAGAATCCGCGGACAAATGTATACACGAACCATATAACTATATTTCATTACCTTCTGAATCAAATAATGGCAGCGGCTCCAGGTATATGATGTCATCTCTGGCAGCGGCTCCTCCTTCTGCCAGAATTGCCATTCTGCCTACAATATTGCCTCCTGCCTGATTCACCAGATCCTCAACTGCCTTGATGGATCCGCCTGTAGATATCACATCATCCAGTATCAGTACGCGCTTGCCATGAATCATTTTGGCATCCTTGCCATCCATAAAAAGCTTCTGTTCGCCTTCTGTGGTGATAGAACGATCCTCAACCTCCAGACAGCCATCCATGTAAAGCTTTTTAGCTTTTCTCACAAGAACATATTCATTGCGTCCGCTCTGTCTGGCCATCTCATGTACTAAGGGGATAGCCTTGGCCTCTGGAGCCACCATATAATCAAAATCAGGAGCTTTTTCCAGCAGCTTTCCGGCGCAGGCGACAGTTAACTCCACATCACCAAATATTACAAATGCGGCTATCATCTTGGAATCATTAAGGGGTAAAAGCGGAAGAGTGCGTTTAACTCCTGCAACTTCAATATCATATGTCATGGCTTGGCTCCTCTTTGTGATATATGTTATAATGTTTAAGCGTTGTGCGACAGGCAGAATACCCTTCGAACCTCGCATCATAAGTATAGTATAAGAAAACGAGATTAACAAGTGGTAAATGGTTTTAGTGAAAATTCATTGATTGAAGAAATAGTGGAAGAAACCGGTTTAAAGCCTGTTGCAGAGGCTTACCTGAATGGTAATATACGGTTTTTCAAGCGTTTTCGAAGACAGCTTTCACAGATATGGTAGGGATACATGTTATGGAATAGCAGAATTATGGATTACGGATATAAAGTATTTATAGCTAGTGAGAATGAGGCAGGAAACAGAATAGATCGTTATCTTAGCAGCAAGCTTGAAGAAGTTTCCAGAAGCCATTTGCAAAAGCTGATGGAGCGTGGTGAAATACGAGTCAACAACCATGAGATCAAAGCTAATTACAGGCTGCGCGCAGGTGATGAGATCATTTTAACCACAAATACGGCTCCTGCCAGGGTAGATATTGTTCCGCAGGATATTCCGCTGGAGATAATTTATGAGGATGATGACCTGCTGATTATTAATAAGCCAAAAGGAATGGTAGTTCATCCGGCTGCAGGCCATTGGGATGGTACCCTGGTTAACGCCATAATGTACCATTGCGGCGATCGTCTTTCGGGTATTAATGGTGAGCTTAGGCCGGGTATCGTCCATCGTATTGATAAGGATACCACAGGATCGCTTGTGGTATGTAAAAATGACAGGTCGCACATTTTTATTGCCGATCAGATAGCAGTTCATAGCATAAGACGCAGCTATGAGGGTATTGTCCATGGCAAGCTTGGGCAGCAGAATGGAACAGTTGATGCTCCCATTGGAAGAGATCCTGGGAATCGCAAGCGAATGGCTGTAGAAAAGATACATGGCAAGCCTGCAGTCACTCATTACACCGTTTTAGAAGAATTTAATCAATATAGTTATGTGCGTTTTGACCTGGAGACCGGGCGAACCCACCAGATCAGAGTGCATATGGCTTATCTGGGACATCCGCTTTTAGGAGATGAGGTCTACGGACCCAAGAAATGTCCATTCAAGCTTCAGGGGCAGACGCTTCATGCCAAGGTAATCGGACTTGTCCATCCTACTACGAATGAGTATATGGAATGGGAGGCCCCGCTGCCGGAATATTTTACAAGGCTTTTGAAAAATCTGCGGGTGTAGTATTATTCATTTTGTAGTATATTAAGCCACTGGCTTAGTGCGCTGTACACCAGATTCAACGGGGGTTGTAGCTGCAATAATTGACTAGATTTTGAAAAATGTTTATACTGAAAACGGTGTTAGAAATTTATCACTATCAGGGAGTATGGATTATGACTCCAAAAGAATGTACAAATATAATCTTGGAATTGCGGAAGGAAGGTTGGAGTGATACTAAGATAATTAATTTTATTGCTATGGTTGGGACTCATATTCCGACAGAGGATGAGGTGATTGCATCAAATGAGAGTCGGAAAGAGAATTAGTGGGATTTGGTATTTATTGTTATATTGTTGACTGAGAGGGGGATTAGTTGTGTTTAAAGGTTTAAAGCGGCGTAGTTTTGCGATAGCGATGGCTATATTGCTTGGAGTAACAAGTGCAGTCGGCGGTGTTGCGGTTTCAGAAAGGACTGTTGGTGGTGCAGTTGTGAGGGCGGATGCGCCTGCGTCGGTTTTATTGCCTTCATCACCAACTTCAGGAACTACATCGACAGCTACTGCGACAATTGATAATGGAGCCATTTGGGCGTTGGGAATCAATTGTACGACTTCTGGCAATTATACGCTATCGCTTGTATCAAGCGGTAGTAAAACTCATGGAATGAGATGTACTGCATATGGGCAGACTGCAGGTGCTTTTGTCACTGCAAACACATTTAATATAGCATTGACATCTGGAACATTCTATCAGTTTGAGATTCAGAATAGCAGTGGTAGTAGTGACGGAGTTACTGCGACTCTAACTTATCCAACTTCTTCAACAACTTCAGATGATATTACCAGCACCAAAACAGCTACAAAATCATTATCATCAGCCACAGTATGGACGGTAACATATACCCCATCTTCAACAGGGACATATAAGCTTGCTCTGACTTCAGGTAGCAGTTCAACTTCAACTGCTTTCAGCTCAGCTACATTTAACATATCGTGTACACCTAGTACCGGAGGGACTTATTCTTCATCAGGCAAATCATTTACCGGTAGTCTTACCAGTGGAACGAAATATACATACACTATTACCACAACATCGGCTTCCGCAATAAGTGTTAAGGCAACAATATCATCCTCTTCGGATAGCGAAGAATATGAGACAGAAGAACCGGACACAGTTACTATAAAATCCGGCGGTTCAAAGTCGGTAAGTAAAGTAGCCCCTGATTCAGAATGGGAGCTTGAATTTACACCGTCAAAGGAAGGAAAGTATAAGCTTACGGTTTCAGCTTCCTCTATAAAGCCGTCCAGTGCTTCATCCAGTGATATGGACTGGGAGTTAGAGTGCAGCGATGGCAAAGAAAGTTCCAGCAAGACATTAACGACATCCAAGCTGAAAAAAAGCAAAGAGTATACATTTACTGTAAAATATTCAAGTTCTACAGTAAAATCTGCTACTATCAAGGCCTCTTTAGAGAGCACATCAAGCAGCGATGATGACAGCAGCAGTAGCAGTTCATCATCTTCCAGTTCATCATCTTCCAGTTCATCTTCATCCTCCAGCAGCAGTACCTTTACCAAGACCGGGGATACTGCAACTGCAGGAAGCGGGGCTACTAAAGCTACCTACACCAGAACAGGTACTACGACAGTTACCTACAAGTCATCAAGTGTCAGCAGCTCAGCTACCACGGCTACAGTGCCAGCCACGGTTACGATTAATAAAAAGAAATACAGTGTAACCACCATAGGTGCGAATGCTTTCAAGGGCAAGAGCAAACTGAAATCAGTTAAGATTGGAAAGAATGTAAAAAAGATTAATGCAAGCGCATTTGCCAGTGCCAAGGCTCTTACGACACTTAATATCAACAGCAAGATACTTACAGCAGCCGGAGTCAAGAACAGTCTGAAGAGTTCGCAGGTGACGAAGATATACTGCTTCCCCAGTAAGCTGATAGCCTACAAGGCAGCATTTTCCAAGACTAATTCAGGAAGCAGCAAGATAGTATCAGTTCTTAAAAGGGCTACGAAATCCTCAAAGAAAAAGTCTTCCACCAGCAGCAGTTCTAGCAGTTCTTCATCAGGAACATCCACAAGTGGAAGCACTACAAGTACCAGCAGTGGCGCCTCATCAGGGACTTCCACTAGTACTGGCAGTGGCGCCTCATCAGGAACTTCCATTAGTACTGGCAGTTAATAGTACATCCGTAATCAGCAAAAGATATATTAAAAAATCGGGAATCATGTATTCCCGATTTTTTAGTCAATCCTCAAGACCTTTTTTTGTATCCTCTATAAGATTTTTTAAAAGCTCATCAGCCTTTTTATCATCCCCTTTTTCCTTGGCTTTTTCTATCTCCATTAAATCGTGGAGAAGTCTTCTCAAATAACTTTTAAAAACACTAATGTCATCATTCTTCATTTTCATATAATGCTAACCACCTTGAAAAAATCTGAAAATTTAAATTCGTTAAATTCTAGCATATTATTGAATAATTATCAATGAATTAGTATTATCAGTATAGTCCAGTTTAATAGTTTACATAGCTCGGGACGAAGGAGCAAAATAGTTTTATGTAAAAAAGTCGGCTTAGAGCAGACGATTAATGATTATGAGTCGTATATAATGCTTATAAAGGTTATGAAACGAACTAAAATCTATGGAGGGAGAGTGCGATGAAAATCTGGAAATTGGTTGCCGGGATCATAAGTATTATTATGTTTTTCTTTGTAACGCTGCAGTCATGTGCCGCTGGTATTTCTAATACACTTGAAGAAAACGGAGAAATATCCGGAAGTGCAGGTGTTATAGTTGCAGTTATGCTTCTCGCTGGAGGTATAGTTTCAATAGTTACCAGAAAAAGTACCGGAAAAGGCGGAAATATTGCTCTGATAGTGTTATTTGCACTGGGTGCATTGTTTGGATTTATACTGGCTGGAAGCTACTCAGATCTGCGTATTTGGGCTGGCTGGTGTCTGATAAATGCCGTCCTTGCATTGGTATCTATTCTAACAGGTAACGGAGATAAAAAGGATTCACCCAATTAGATCTAAACCCATATCAAATAATGTCTCATTGGTATCGGCGAGGTCTATGTGTCTATTCAGACAGAAAAGAATTACGGCATCACGCATGTTTTTGGCATAAAGCGGCGGATAACCGCACGACTTTAAAAGTTTTTGAATGTTCGAATCTGAAAGCTCAAGAGCAAATAATACAGCGAGAACCTTGTCCCTGGATGGATTGCGTTTACCGGAAAGGATATCATATCCGTAAGCTTTGTCCAAACCCGCCCGTCGGAATATTTCGGCGGGTTTTTTACCCGAGACCTCTATCAGATGAGATAATTCAGCAGAAAGTGTAGTCTCTATAATGCTATCAGAAGCCTCGTTGAAATAATTGTCAAGATCTTTGGATTTTTTGAGTAGAAAAATGAATAATTATTTTGATAAGTCAATTACATCATTATGGGCAAAAAAAGAAGAAAGAGACAGCAGGTTTTACTGGTTGCCATTGGTAGTGCATCTGAAAGATACTATGAATGTTTCCAGATGGCTGTGGACAAGTTGGCTCAGCCACAGCCAGAGACAGTTCTGTATCAACTCTATAAGCATTTCTGATGATGAAATAGCAGTAAATCTGGCTGCATTCCTTGGGGCCATTCATGATATTGGAAAAGCAACTCCTGCATTTCAGATACAAAAAGGATTTAACAATTCACCGGATCTGGATAAAATGCTGCTGGATAAATTGGAACTAGCGGGCTTTTTGGGGATATCCTCATTGACTCTTGCTGATCCTGGGAAATCACATCATTCGATTGCCGGAGAATTCTTGTTAGAGAATGTATTTCATGTAAGGAATGATATTGGCTCAATTGTTGGAGGACATCACGGCAAGCCAGTAGATGATTCGGATTCAATTGAATTTCAGACAGCATATACTGCAAATTATTTTCAAAGTGAAGATAACAACTCAGAAATGTACGATAAATGGAAGAAGGTCCAAGGTGCTATTTTTCATTGGGCATTAGAAGAGAGTGGGTTTGGCAGCGTGGAAAAATTGCCTATGATATCCCAGCCGGCGCAAGTGATCTATTTGGGTCTTTTGATTATGGCAGATTGGATTGCAAGTAATAGTGATTTTTTTCCACTCATAGACATTGATTCAGAATGTTCTATAGACTGTGCTTCCAGATATAGAAATGGTATTAGATTATGGGGTGAAAACCTACCGCTTCAGCTGCATAGTTATCCTGTCATGGATGAATTATTTGTTCGTCGTTTTGGATTTGAACCAAGGGATTTTCAGAGAACTGTATATCAAACAGTTAGTCAAATCAAAAATCCTGGAATTATAATTCTGGAAGCGCCCATGGGACTCGGTAAAACCGAAGCAGCACTTGCTGCAGTAGAAATAGTTGCAGCAAAAACAGGAAGTAGTGGTCTGTTTTTTGGATTACCTACTCAGGCAACTTCAAACGGTATGTTTGGAAGGGTGTATGAGTGGTTGAATAAAATAACTGACGATTATGGTGTAAGTCAATCTTTAAGATTATGTCATGGAAAGGCTGCCTTGAATAAGGATATGGACAGCTTGAGAGGAGTTATACCGCCGCAAGATATCAATATTGATGATAAGACAAACGGAAGCGTTTATGTAAACGAATGGTTTTCAGGAAGAAAAAAGACATCCCTCGATGATTTTGTGGTGGGGACGGTAGATGGTTTCCTGCTTGCCGCACTCAAACAAAAACATTTGGCGCTAAGGCACTTGGGCTTCAGTAAGAAGGTTGTTATAATAGATGAAGTACATGCTTACGATGTCTATATGCAGCAATACCTGGAAGAAGCAATCCGATGGATGGGTGCGTATGGTACTCCGGTTATTCTCGTCTCTGCTACTTTACCATCAGACAAGAGGAAAGACCTGATAACAGCATATCTAAACGGAATGGGGAAGAAGCGTCGTGAAATAAGCTTTCCAGAGATGATGTCAGAAAATTGCTATCCTCTGATCAGCTATACAGAAGGAAAAGAGGTTAGAGTTGAGAGCGAGTCTTCTCATACAGAAGATAAAATTGTGCATGTTTATAAGCTAAAAGAGGAAGAATTGCTTGAACAAATTGCCGGGTTATTGGACGGGGGAGGCATCGTTGGCATAATTGTAAACACGGTTAGAAAAGCTCAGAGGCTGGGAGAAATATGCAAAGATTATTTCGGAGATAACATAGTTGATGTATTGCATTCTTCATTTATTACCACAGATCGGGTAGATAAGGAATCTAATATGGTTAGTATGATCGGGAAAGGGGGTAAGCGGCCAAATAAAAAAATTATAATCGGAACTCAGGTGATAGAGCAGTCGCTTGATATTGATCTGGATGTCCTGATTACCGATCTTTGTCCCATAGATTTATTGCTTCAAAGGATAGGGAGGCTTCAAAGACACGATATTACAAGGCCTGTAAAGCACAAGGAGCCTGTTGTATATATCATGGGGACAAGTGATTGTTTGGATTTTGAAAAGGGTTCAGAGCGAATTTATGGGAAGTATTATCTAATACGAACCCAGTATTATCTTCCAGATATAATAAGGATTCCTTCTGACATACCAATACTGATCAATAAAGTATATGGAGATGAAGAACTGTGTCTTGCAAAAGAACTTATGAGTGTATATCAGGAAAGCCTTGATTATAAGAATAGCCAGCAAGATAATCAGAAGAATAAAGCTTTGACCTATCGTATAAAAAAACCTTATAGAGTGATCAACCCGGATAGATATAACTTAATTTCATGGTTGAAAAATCCTGATCATTCAAACAGCGACGAGATGGCGGCTGCCCAGGTCAGAGATATTATGGAAACAATCGAAGTCATTGTTGTAAAAAAGATAGGGAATGGTTACGGAACATTTGATACTCGGGAAGATATTTCCGGAAGGATCAGTGAGTCGCAGGTTGCAAGAAATCTGGCCAAACAGACTATTCGTCTTCCAAATTATGTCACTAATAAAAAAGGTGTTGAGGATACAATTAAGTTCCTTGAAAAATATAATTTGGAATATTTACCAGATTGGCAGAATCAGCCTTGGTTAAAAGGAACTTTGGGAATCATTTTTGATGAAAACGGATGCTTTGAATTAAACGGTATCCAATTAAAATATGACAGAGAATTAGGGTTACGAGAGGAAGACATATATGGGAAGATTTAATCTGTTGGATGAACCATGGGTGTCAGTTTTGGTTGAAAAATCCGGAGAGAGAATAGATATATCTATGCTGGATTTTTTCCAAAATGCAGGCAAGTATTATTCCCTGGCAGGGGAAATGGAAACACAAAATTTTGCTGTAATGAGATTGTTATTGTCTGTTATTCAGACGGTGTTTTCAAGATTTGATTATCAAGGAAATATATTGCCTGGAATCAGTCTGAATGATCAATGGGTACAGACAGAGCCTGTAGATGAGGATGATCTGGAAGATTATAGTTTTGCTGTTGCTGAGTCTTGGGAGCAGCTGTACTCATACGGGTTTTTTCCTGATGTACTTTTCAATTATCTTGAAAAATGGCGAGATCATTTTTATTTTCTTGATGATAAGTATCCATTTTATCAGGTGAACTATAAAGATATGGAAGGAATAATGGAGCGCATTCCTAAGAAAAACAAACCGACATCTATATATGGGAAAAATATAAATCGTACAATATCAGAAAGTGAAAACAAGATAGCTTTATTCTCTCCTGTTGCTAATAGAATGATTGGGAAAAGAAGCATAAAAGATATTCAGTCTCCAGCTGAATTTATCAGGTGGTTTTTAATGTTTCAAGGTTATTCAGGGCTTGCGGACAAAGTATCATTGACTCGTACAGACCAGAGATCATCAAAAGGATGGTTGTTTGACCTGGGAGGTGTTTTTCTTAAGGGTAGTACTGTTTTTGAAACACTAGTTATGAACTATATGCCTGTGCTTCCTGACGATAAACAAGAGTTTAATGGAAGAATTCACAGGCCTTGCTGGGAAGCAAGTGGAAGCGATGTTGTTCACCGGTTATGTCAGGGAAGATTTATCGATAATCTTGCAGAATTGTATACAAATTGGAGTAGGGCAGTGTATATTGACCCGGAGATAGATCTTTCGGGGCCTGTTGAGATCAATGTTGTTAAGCTGCCGGAAGTAGAACATACGGAAAAGTCTATTGAACCTATGACCTTATGGAGGTGGAACGACAGTGGACCAAGCAAAAACTGTTTTACTCCAAGGAAACATTTAGCAGAACGATCATTATGGAGATCCTTTGGAATTATTGCAATGAGAGTTTCTGCGGAAGGAGATATAAAGCATCGTCAGCCAGGAATATTTGAACAATATCATAGATTGGCAAAATCTACAGGAAGCAGATGGACGGATTTGGTTGGTGTCAGTATGGAATCAGATGGTAATGCAACTTCTTGGCTACCTGTAGATGAGATTTCAGACAGTTTTCAGATTAATGATCTGGTTATTACAGATACTGATTCTGATGGATGGGTAATCAGGATTAATGATGCTGTAGAAGTTACAAAAGAAGTCGTTTCTGGTATATTTAAAAATTACCTTAGAGGAATATGTGAGATCAGGAATTTAAAAATTAAAAATCCTGCTGATCCGATTGCAGATGGGTTTATATCCAGAGAAACCGGTAATATGTATTCGATCATTGATCCGGTATTTAAAGAATGGCTTTCACAAATTCAACCCGATGATCCAAAAGAAACAAAGATAAAAGAATGGTATTTGCAATTAAGAAATATGGTGTTACGAAGAGGAGAGGATTTGTTTGAGAACTGTTATGTTAGAGATTTGACGGGAAAAGAAAATGAAGGGAGAATTGAGAATGTGGCTACTAAATATTGGAAATTTGTAAATATGGTTAATAAAAAATTAGGTAGGGAGGTGTAGCTTGAGTAATGAAAGTAAAAAGCCGTCTGTGTACGGAGTAATGATGTCAGTTATAACTCATTTGAACAGTCCGCATGAACAAAAAAACATGGCGGGAAATCTTGCGGCAATTCGTAATTCTATTGGAAAAAGCTATGAAGCTGCTACAGGAGTCTGGCCGATATTGTTTCCGCTTATTCCTCAAGAATATTTGGGAAATGGCTCACTTAGTTATGAAGAGCAAGCATTATTTGTAACATTGCAGCTTTATGCAATAGGTCAGCAGGGTTCAAATAAGATGCCAAATGATGATGAGAACAAGAGCATTGGTAGTTCACTTCAAAAGATCAGGCAACAAAGGATTGTAGATGGAGAGTCTACTGCATCATTGGATAAGAGATTTAACACAATGCTTACATCGTTGACATTTGAAGAATTTGCTTATCATCTTAGGCAAGTTTTTAAACTTGGAAAAGCCTTTAATGGTTTTTCAGTGAACTTTCCTGCACTTGCCAATGATCTGTTTTGGTATCAAAAAGGGAAAAATAAGCAAATTAGCTTAAAATGGGCAAAAGACTATTATAAGCCAGAGTTCCCAAAAAAAGATAGTTGATTATAGATATTGGTAACAAGTAATTATCAAGAAAAAGGAGAAAAAAATGGATAAAAAGCGTTTATACATTGATATTCATGTAATTCAGACCCTCCCACCTTCTAATGTGAACAGAGATGATACTGGCAGTCCGAAAACGGCTATTTATGGTGGTGTAAGGCGTGCAAGGGTTAGTTCACAGTCGTGGAAAAGGGCAATAAGGAAGTATTTTATTGAAGAGTCTTCAGAAGATTTAGGTGTCAGAAGTTTGAATGTCATCAAATATTTGGCCGACAGGATCACCGCCGCAGATTCCTCTATTATACAAGAAGATGCTATGAAGATGGCTGAGAAGATTTTCAATATGGCCGGGATAGGGATAAAAGATCATAAAACAAAGGCACTGTTTTTCCTTGGGAGAAAACAGGCTGATAAGTTAGCTGCAGCAGCTATTAATGGTGAGACAGATAAAAAAATTATTAAGCAGCTTTTCAGCGATAACCCGGCGGTAGACATTGCTTTGTTTGGAAGAATGGTTGCTGATGATCCTTCAATGAATGAGGATGCATCTGTACAGGTTGCTCATGCGATATCAACTCATGAAGTAAATACAGAATTTGATTTTTATACCGCAGTAGATGATTTGGCACCAGAGGATAACGCAGGCGCAGGAATGCTCGGAACAATCGAATATAATTCATCTACCTTATATAGATATGCCAACATAGCAATGCATGAATTAACAAGGCAACTCAGTGATAAAGAACAAGCAATTGGTGCAGCAAAGTCATTTATTGAAGCTTTTGCAAACTCAATGCCAACAGGTAAATCGAATACATTTGCAAATCAGACTCTTCCACAAATGCTTATGATCAATATCCGTAGTGACAGACCGGTAAATCTGGTTACTGCATATGAAACGCCAGTAAAATCACATACCGGAAATGTTATTCCATCTATTGAACGATTGTTTGACGAAGTGACAAAGACAGAAAAATATGTTCAGGCTCCACTTAAAACTCTGTATATTGTTCAAAATGAGATCGAAAAACCTGAGTGGGCTACTGAGGAGGATAATATTACAGTACTATTAAATGATTTTTCAAGAGTTATAGAAGAGCTTCTGTAAAGGCAGGTGGTTAATTTGAAAACAATCTTATTGAAGTTTTCAGGTCCGCTGCAGTCTTGGGGAACAGATTCTCACTTTGAAACACGTCACACTGATACACATCCGTCAAAAAGTGGCGTAATTGGAATGATTGCTGCTGGACTGGGTTATCGTCGCGATGAGGATGAAAAAATAATTAGATTGAATAATCTTGACTTTGCAGTTCGAATTGATCAGGTAGGTCAAATCTTGAGAGATTACCATACAGCCAGAAAATATAAGAGTAATGGAGACTTTGAAAGAACTTATGTTACTAATCGATATTATTTACAGGATGCTGTATTTGTAGTTGCATTAAGCAGTGACGACGACCAACTGATCTATGATGTAAGAACTGCTGTGAAAAAGCCATATTTTCCATTGTTTTTAGGACGAAGATCCCTTCCGCCAATGTGTGATCTGTTTTT
>CAJOFQ010000002.1:6593-148474 GCA_905233955.1 uncultured Lachnospiraceae bacterium | reverse complement strand
AGCGGCGGCTCAAAGGCTTTGGCAGAATCCTGCCTTAATAATCTGCTAAGTGATCTTGGCAGTGCCAGTAAGGGACTTGTAGCTGGTGATGAGATATACATTATCCGTAACAGTAAGGTTCCTGTAGCATTATGTGAGATAGGATTTATTACTAATCCCCAGGAACAAATGCTGCTTTGTTCAGAAAGCTATCAGCGCAAAGCTGCAAGGGGTATATATAAGGGGATTCTTGAAAACCTTGGAATAAGAGATCAGGTGAAAGCTAATGAATAAACAAAAGCTTGTAGTAGCAACAGGTAATGCGGATAAGATCAGAGAATTTACAGAAATATTAGATGCCGAAAGCTATGAGATTATTTCAATGCAAAAAGCCGGTATATATACTGAGGTGGAAGAGAATGGGTCTACCTTTGAAGAAAATGCCAGAATTAAAGCTTCCGCAATAGCGGATAAGACTGATGCTATAGTCGTTGCGGATGATTCGGGTCTTGTGATAGATGCATTGGGGGGTGAGCCGGGAATATATTCTTCCAGATATTTAGGTGAGGATACCCCTTATTCTGTCAAAAACCAAATTATTCTTGAAAGGCTTTTGGATGTTCCCAGAGAAGAACGGTCAGCCCGTTTTATTTGCGCAATTGTGGCCATTCTACCTGATGGAAGAGAGATTTCTGTACAGGGCACCATAGAGGGTTATATAGGATATGAACCTATGGGAGAAAATGGATTTGGATATGATCCTATTTTCTATGTAGAAGAGTATAATGCTTCCACAGCTTCCCTGACCCCTGAACAGAAAAATGCGATCAGCCACAGAGGGAAGGCTTTGAGGGCTCTTAGAGACAGGCTGTCACTGTGAGAGGATGATAAATGGATAGTGTCACTAATGGTATTGAAATTATAGAGGGTCCGTCCAGGGGCAAGGTATTGATAGTAAGCGATTCACATGGACGGTATGAATATCTTGATCAGGTAATGGAAAGGGTTTGTCCTGATTTTATTTTGCATTTAGGTGATTCAGAGGACGATATTGAAGGGATTAATGCAAAGATGCCATGTCCCACAGTTGTGGTAAAGGGCAATTGTGATTATGGCAGGGATTTTGATAATGAGGTTGTGGTTACACTGGGAAATCATCGTGCGTTTTTGACTCATGGACATCTGTATAATGTGAAGTTTGATCTGGCTTCGCTGGCTCGCTCTGCTATAGAGCAAGACTGTGATTACGCTATGTTCGGTCATACCCATGTTCCGGAAATAACTGAGGAGAATGGCGTGATAATATATAATCCTGGCAGTATATCACTTCCGCGCCAGGATGGCCGCAAGCCGTCATTTATTGTTTTAGACATTGATGCTGGCGGTAATCTGCACGCATCCTTGAATTACCTCAAAAGGGATTCAAAAAAATCTGCGGCTCCTAAGAAGCATCTCTGGTTTTTTTCTTGACAACCCTTGTGGTAAAAAATATAATATTCTTTTGTACGGGGTGTGGCTCAGCTTGGCTAGAGCACCTGCTTTGGGAGCAGGGGGTCGCAGGTTCGAATCCTGTCACCCCGATGAAATTTGAAAGGCTGTAAATCCTTATAATTACGGGGTTTGCAGCCTTTATTATATCTTGTTTTGCAAACATTTGTTCTCGAACATATGGTATATTTTGGGGTGTTTTGGGATACTTTGGCGTTGCATCCACTGTTGCACCTTAAAGAGCATCGTTAAGCTATGAGCCTTTCTTTAGAAGACACTCGAAGGATTGTGTGGGCTGATACCATGTGTTATAATCCCCGATGGCGGTAGTAATTCCCCTCTTCTTAGAATGGGAGGTACTATCATGGATATATCTTTTTCGGACTTGGTGCAACTTGGAATTTTTATTGTAACGCTTATAGGCGTTATCCTTATGAATCATAACGATAAGAAATAGACATGAAAAAACCGCCCTAAGATATGCGAAGTCTACGGCGGTTTTTTCGTTGTAACTGATCAATCGAGGGGCATTGCTGCCGCTTCTCTCATTTTTGATTATACATCCATAGCATACATTTTGCAAATTCTTTTTCTTAAATCTTCGACACGCCATATCACGGATCCCTCATCGTTGTTTAACAGATTCACCGACATTGTTTTGCCTATTTTTAAAATCTCTTCTGTTTTATCAAGGTTCGTGGCGTGTGTTTCAACTACTGGAAGCATTGTTGCTATAACAATACAGAAGTGATTACAAAGTTGTCTCATAAATTTGCGAAACTTGGTCAACATTTGGCAATTGGAAAAGCGTTTTAAGCGAGCACATGATTTGGACCTTTTGATTCTTGAATCATAATATTTGGCTAGTAGAACATGCAAACACATCCTCATTCCGCGCTTAAATACCACAAAAACAAAAATAATGGAAAAATCATTGGGTTCTTGTCGCAAACTTTAAATCAATCGGAGTATCTTGAAAGAAACACTATTTTTTGGTAATATGAAGGCGAATAAAAATGTACAATAACAGGCAGTAGGAAGGTAATCGTAATGAAGCTTGTTTTTATGGGGACTCCTGATTTTTGTCTGCCCATATTGGATGAACTTAACAGGGCCGGACACATAATAAATATGGTAGTTACCCAGCCGGACGCGCCAGTGGGCCGCAAACAGGTTCTCACACCGCCGCCTGCGAAGAAATGGGCGATAGAACATGGAATTGAAGTATATCAGCCTACGAGGATCAGGGACGAAGAAGCGGAAAAAAAGCTTGGAGAAATAGAGGCGGATGCATTTGTAGTTGCTGCATTTGGTCAGATCCTTCCAAAAGAGATTTTGGATATGCCAAAATATGGATGTATAAATGTTCACGCATCGTTGCTGCCGAAGTACCGCGGAGCAGCACCTATACAGTGGGCTATTATCAATGGCGATGAATATACAGGAATCACAATCATGCAGATGGGTACAGGTCTGGATGATGGTGATATTTTGCTGCAAAAAAAGACAAAAATCCAGGATGATGACACTGGGGAGAGTCTCTTTTTGAAGTTGGCCAAACTGGGAGGAAGTGCAATAACAGAGGCACTTTCTCTGCTGGAAGAGGGCAGTATTAAGGCAGTACCACAGAATCACGACATGGCAACGAAGGTAGGAAAGATTGACAAGGAAACAGGGAGGATACATTTTAGCGAAGGTGCTAGGTCAATAGAGCGCCGCGTCAGGGGATTGTATCCCTGGCCGGGAACCTTTGCCATGCTTAATGGACAGCGACTGAAGATTCTTTTGGTACGGGTTGTATCGGAGGCAGAATTAGAACAATATGGATTGGATGTATCCGGTGGGGAAAATGCCGCGTACGGACAGTTTGTTATGATTTCCAAAAAGAGCTGGATAGTAAAATGCGGCAAAGATTATCTTGATATTTTAAAAGTGCAGCCCGTAGGTAAGAAGCCCATGACTGCACAAGATTTTTTGAGAGGTCATACCTTAAATCAAGGGGAATTATTTGACAATGAGTAATCGCAGCATTACCCTTTCAATACTGTTACGGGTATTGGAGAAAAAAGAATATCTAAAGCAGGCATTAGATGAAATAGATCCTGATTCCTTTGATGATCCCAGAAACATAGGATTTATCAGACGGGAAGCACACGGTGTAGTAGATAGAATGATGGAATTGGATGCAATCATTAACTCCATTTCAAAAATAAAAATAAAACGCATGCATCCTGTTGTCAGAAATACTCTTCGAATGGGGGCATATGAGATTCTTTATATGGATTCCGTGCCTGATAGTGCGGCTGTGAATGAATGTGTGCAGCTGGTAAAAAAACGCAGGCAGCAGCGCTCAGTGCCCATGGTCAATGCCTTACTTAGAAGATTGGCCAGAGAAAAGGATTATAGCTTTGAAGACTTATCATTGCGATATTCGATGCCGCGCTGGATTGTGGATTTATGGCAGGAAAGCTTTGGGACAAAACAAACAGAACAGATACTTGCTTCTTTTCTAAGGGAATCTCCCATTATTATCAGAGTCAACAAATCAAAAATTTCGACAGACGAACTCATGGCAAGACTTAAATTACAAAGCATAGATGCAGAGCCTCTTGATGGCTTTGATATGGCTTTGAAGGTCAGTTCGTCCTTTCCTATAACTATCACGGATGAATTCAAAAAAGGATTATTTTATGTTCAGAGTCCAGGGTCCATTTCCGTATGCCTTTTGGCAGATATTAAGGAAAATGACCGTATTATAGATGTTTGTGCATCTCCGGGAGGAAAGAGCATTCACGCAGCTGACATTATGGGTGGCAGCGGTTATGTAAGGGCTCAGGATGTATCAGAACAAAAACTGAAGCCAATAAGGGATAACTGTACCAGATGCTCTTTTTTTAATATTGAAACAAGAATATGGGACGCCAGAGTTTGTGATGATTCTGACATTGAAAGCTTTGATGTGGTTTTAGCTGATGTTCCATGTTCAGGACTGGGCGTAATAGGGCGAAAACCTGAGATAAAATACCGTGTAACAGAAGAATCGGTTCGGAAGCTGGCCGCTGTTCAGGCTGAAATATTAGACACAGTCTCCCAGTATACAAAAAAGGGTGGTACCTTTGTTTATTCAACATGTACCCTGACACCCTATGAAAATGAATTGCAGATCGAAGCGTTTTTGCAGAAACACACAGATTTTAATCGGATTAAAGAGCGTAGATTTATTCCGGGAATTGACGGGAACAGTGACGGGTTTTATATATGTGTTATGAAACGGCAATGACAGATATTCTGGGATTAGAATTTGAGGGGCTGAAGGCCTTTGTAAGTGAAATAAATGAGCCATCGTACCGGGCAAAGCAGATTTACACCTGGCTTCATAAGCGCAATGTATCAGATTATGATACCATGACGGATTTGCCTGAGGGGTTAAGAAAGAAGCTGACAGAGCTTGCTCCGGTTTTTGTGCCTGAGATTAAGCAGATACGCTCTTCTAATCAAGATGGTACAAAAAAATACCTTTTTGAATTAAACGATGGACAGTTAATAGAATCTGTTTTAATGCACTATAAATATGGGTATTCAATTTGTATTTCTTCACAGGCGGGCTGTGCAATGGGATGCAGCTTCTGTGCCAGTACCGTAGGCGGTTTCATCAGAAATCTTTCTGTTTCAGAGATGCTGGGACAGATTTATCGCATAGTCTCAGATCTTGAGGATGGCGGGCGGATTTCACACATTGTTATTATGGGAGTGGGGGAGCCGCTTTTGAATCTTGAGACAGTTTTACCATTTATTAGAATAATAACCTCGGAATCAGGATATAATATTTCAGCGCGTAATATCACCATATCAACCTGTGGCATAGTTCCGGGAATAAAGAGGCTTGCAGCAGAACAGCTTCAGGTCACGCTGGCTTTATCGCTGCATGCGGCTACTCAGGAGCTCAGGCAAAGGCTAATGCCCGTGGCAAAGAAATATCCATTAGAGGATGTAATGAATAGCTGTGACGAATATTTTAGACTGACTGGAAGAAGAATTACATATGAGTATGCTATGATCAGAGGAATTAACGACTCGGATGAAGATGCCAGAGCCCTTATAAGGCTGATCAAAAACAGAAATTCCCATGTCAATCTTATTCCGTTGAATCAAACAGGTAAGGATTTGATGCCATCATCACCGGATAAAGTCAGACATTTTCAGGAAATACTTGCAAAATCGAAAATAAATGTTACGATTAGAAGATCGTTGGGTAACGACATAGATGGAGCGTGCGGTCAACTTCGCAGGCAGTATAAAGATACGAGTAGGTGACAATATGATTTACTATGCGACATCGGATACCGGTCGTATAAGGGAACAGAATGAAGATTTCTGTTTTGCGTCAGACAGTCCGGTAGGCAGCTTGGATAATTTATTCATCGTCTGCGATGGAATGGGTGGTCATAACGCCGGGGAATTTGCATCAGAGGGTGCTGTTTCATTGATGGTTAGAGAGATCGGCACATCAGATATAAGAGATCCTTATGAGGCGTTGGGCCGTGGTATAGAAGCGGCTAACAGCGCTATCCACAAGAGATCTGTGGATGATCCTGCCAAGGCGGGCATGGGAACAACCCTGGTGGCAGCAACAATTTTCGGAAGCGAGCTGTATGTGGCAAATGTTGGCGATAGCCGCCTGTATATGTACGATAATAACGGGCTGTGCCAGGTTACACGGGATCATTCCTATGTAGAGGAGATGGTCAGAAAGGGACTCATTACAAGGGATGAGGCCAGGGTTCACAGAGATCGCAACAAGATCACCCGTGCAGTAGGAGTGCTTGAGAGTGTTCGGATAGACTATTTTGATGTTCCGGTAAAACGGGGGATGCAGATTCTTTTGTGTACTGATGGTTTAACAGGGATGCTTCCCGATGATCAGATAGATAAGGTCTTAGCAGGTAATGATTCTGTAGAGGAAAAAGCTACCACCCTGGTCCGGATGGCTAACGACAGTGGAGGAAATGATAACATCACTGTAATTCTTATAGAGATCTGATATGTTATGACAAAACTACATTTTCTATAATTAGAGGAGTAATCTATACATGTTAAATTCTGGGACACGGCTGGGCAACCGTTATGAAGTCATAGAGAAGATTGGCGCAGGAGGAATGAGTGATGTCTATCGTGCCAAGGATCTGTCTTTGAATCGTGAGGTTGCGATTAAGGTCTTAAAAGAAGAATATGCCAATGATACAGCGTTTGTTACCAAATTCAGGGCTGAGGCTCAGGCTGCCGCCGGTTTGGAACATCCCAATATTGTCAATGTCTATGATGTTGGTCAGGAAGACGGACTTTACTATATTGTCATGGAGCATATTGAGGGAATAACCCTCAAGACATACATATCAAAAAAGGGTCAGCTTTCGTATAACGAAGTAATTTCCATAGCTATACAGGTGGGAAGAGGCATAGAGGCAGCCCACAAGAAGGGTATCATACACAGAGATATTAAGCCGCAGAATATTATGATATCCAAAGAAGGCAAGGTCAAGGTTACAGACTTTGGAATTGCTCACGCTGTTTCCAGCAATACTGTAAGTGCTGATCTTATGGGATCTGTGCATTATTCCTCTCCTGAGCAGGCCAGGAACGGGTATGTTACCTATTCCAGCGATATCTACTCCCTTGGAATAGTTATGTATGAAATGTGTACAGGCCGTGTACCCTTTGATGGTGAAACCACAGTTGCAATAGCCATACAGCATCTCCAGAGTGAGATGCAGCCGCCCAGTGTTTACGCACCTAATCTGCCTGTGAGCCTGGAGAAAATCATACAGAAGTGTACTATGAAGAGTCCCGACAGGAGATATTCTTCTATCGATGAGCTTCTGGTTGATCTAAAGAAGGCTTTGATTAACCCTGACGAGGATTTCGTCAGTATGGTAGATACTTCTGAGAACAACAAGACCCGTATGATATCAGACGATGAGCTTTCAGAGATTCGTAAGAAGCCTGATAATAATATTCCAAAGCCCAAAGTGCCTGCAGAGCCGGTCAGGAAACAAAAGCCTGATATTGATGATGAAGAAGATGATGACGACGGACCTGTTAATCCCCGTTTGGAACAGGTTATAAATATAATGGGGATAGTTGTCGCCATAGTTATTTTAGGAATATTTGTATTTATCGGCGGGACTATACTGGATGTATTTCATTTTGGAGGAAACAGGACAAATACAGCGCAGGATCAGGCAGACACACAGGAAGCTTCCAGCCAGATAACTGTTCCATCCGTACTTGGAATGAGTGAAGAGGATGCAAAAACAGTCCTGGAGGAAGCAGGACTGACATACAGCAATGGGGGTTCGGAGAGTTCTGATGAATATGATGAGGGATTGGTATGCTCCCAGAGTCAGTCTGTAGGTACGATTGTGGAACCGAATACCACCATTACCGTTAAGATATCCTCGGGAATTGGTGAATTAGAGGTTCCGGATGTGGTTGGTCAGACTGAAAGCGCTGCTGAACAGATGATTCGTGACAAGGGCTTTAGTTCACCAGTCAAGGAATATGTATTTTCTGACTCAATACCTCAGGGAACTGTAATGTCTCAATCCCCTGAAGGCGGAGAAAAGGGCAAGACAGGTGATACAGTTACAATCACAGTCAGCCAGGGAGTTGAGAACGCCAAGGTTCCCACGGTTACATCAATGTCACAGGATGAGGCTGCTAATGCCCTTTCTGCAGAAGGCTTTGCGGTTACAACAGATACAGCATATTCTGATTCTGTGCCTGAAGGAAGTGTTATTGCCCAGAATCCGGCAGCAGGGGAATATGCCCAGAAGGGAGCATCTGTCAATATTACAATAAGCCAGGGGCCGGAGACGGTGTACTATACATTCTCAATGACAGTTGATCCCTGGGACGGAGAGGAAACAGACTATACACTTGAAGATGCAAATGGTGAGATCCTGGAGGTGTGGACAGTTTCAAGCTCCAAGACCTTGTCCCGAAACAAGATAACTACTGCTACAGGTACATTGTATTATGACAATGGAGAGGAAGAGGGATCTATGGCAGTGACATTTACCAGGCAATAGGGATGAGTGAGCTTTACACAGGTCGTATTATAAAGGCGCTTGCAGGCTTTTACTATGTAAAGAGATATACTGATAATGAAGTTTATGCCTGCCGTGCCAGGGGTATTTTCAGAAAGCGCGGTCATTCGCCCCTTGTAGGGGATGTCACGGATTTTGTGGTTACCCATGAGGGAGATAAGGAAGGCAATATAGAAAGCATTCATGAGCGCAGCAGTGTGCTTAGCCGTCCTACAGTTGCCAATGTTGATCTGGCACTTTTAGTATTTGCTCTGAAGGATCCCGTTCCGAATCTTCATTTGCTGGACAGGATGCTGGTTGCTTTGGAATATGCAGGACTGGAAGTGGTAATCTGCTTTAACAAGAGGGATCTGGTGGATGAGGAGACCATAGCGGAATACAGTCATAAATATGACAATATTTCGTACCCTGTTGTATGCATCAGCGGTTATGACACTGGTGCAAGGTCAAAGCTGATGCCGCACCTTTCAGGTCATCTTACAACGGTCTGCGGTCCTTCAGGGGCAGGCAAATCATCTCTTATTAACCTGCTCACCGGAAGAGAAACAATGGAGGTGGGCGCCGTTTCAGAAAAGATAAAACGAGGCAAGCAGACCACACGGCATGTGGAATTGTCAGAATTGTATTCCGGAGATGGGACAAATTGTACTTCAGGAACTTATATAGTTGATACTCCGGGCTTTTCCAGTCTGGATTTGGATTATATCCAGAAGGAATCCCTGGGGATGTATTTTCCCGAGATCGGTATATATGAGGACGAATGCAAATTCAATTCGTGCTCACATATATACGAAGCATTATCGGATTGTGCTGTAAAAAGGGCGCTGGATGCTGGCAGAATATCGGATACTCGTTATGAAAGTTATCGACTGTTCTATGAAGAACTGTCACAAAAAAAGAGGTATGGTTCATGAACTGTTTATCCCCGTCTATACTATCCGCTGATTTTGGAAACTTAAGTAATGCTATAAAAACAATAGATAATGCCGGAGCTTCCTATGTCCACATTGATGTAATGGACGGTCATTTTGTACCTAATATTACGATCGGGGCACCGGTGATCTGCTCCTTGAGGAGCTGTAGTGACAGGATTTTTGATGTTCACCTCATGATAGAAGATCCGATGAAATATATTGAGGATTTTGCAGATGCAGGTGCGGATATTATTACGGTTCATGCGGAAGCTTGTACCCATCTGGATCGGGCTGTTAATCAGATAAAAGCCTGCAATGTTATGGCGGGAGTCGCAATCAATCCTGCCACATCCATATCCGCCATAGAATATATTCTTCCATATGTTGATATGGTTCTTATTATGACTGTTAACCCCGGATTTGGAGGACAATCATTTATACCGTATACACTGGACAAGATCCGAAAAGTCAGCGAAATGGTTTCCCGGCTGGAGGATGGTCCTGATATTGAAGTGGATGGGGGAATAAAGCTTGATAATCTGTCCCAGGTGCTGGATGCCGGAGCCAACATTATAGTCGCAGGCAGCGCTGTTTTTCAAGGGGATGTAAGGGTTAATGTAAGATCATTTTTAGAAAAAATGCAAGGTACATACAACAATGGAGACAGAGTAATATTAGAGGAGCGATTATGAGAGAGAGTGGAGTATTATTTCCGATTTTTTCAATCCCATCAAGGTTTGGAATAGGAAGCTTTTCAAAAGAAGCGTATGAGTTTGTAGATTTTCTGGAAAGAAGCGCTCAGGGTTATTGGCAGATTTTACCCATAGGACCTACGGGCTTTGGCAATTCTCCGTACCAGCCATTTTCAGCCTTTGCAGGGAATCCTTATTTTATTTCGCCTGAGGTATTGATCGAAGAAGGGCTTCTTACATGGGATGAATGTGAGAGTATGAGATTTGGAGATGATCCAAAAAGTGTAGATTATGGTGCGCTTTATGAGAATAGATATGAGCTGCTGAAAAAAGCATATGATCGTTTCAAAGGATCCGATAAAGCGACAAAAGATTATGAGAGTTTTTTGGACAAAGAATCCTTCTGGCTTGAGGATTACGCGTTATATATGGCGATCAAAGAAAAAAATAACGGAGCATCCTGGATAGACTGGGAGGATGATGCACTTAAAAAAAGGCAGGATGACGCCATTTTAGCTGCCAAAGATGAGCTGTCGGATCAAATTGAATTTGTATATTTTATGCAGTATGAATTTGACAGACAGTGGCACAAGCTGAAAGCTTATGCAAATGAAAAGAATGTTAAGATAATCGGAGATCTTCCTTTTTATGTATCTATGGATAGTTCGGATGTGTGGTCACATCCCGAGGTTTTCATGTTGGATGAGGATATGGTCCCAAGTGTTGTTGCAGGATGTCCTCCGGATGCTTTTTCAGCTACAGGACAGCTATGGGGGAATCCGATTTATGATTGGGATGCGGAAAAAAAGGCTCATTATAATTGGTGGGTCAGGAGAATAGAGCGTAATTATGAATTTTATGATGTTATCCGCATAGATCATTTTCACGGTTTTTGTGATTATTACGCTATACCATACGGTTCTGAAACAGCAGAGAAGGGCGAGCTTTGTAAGGGACCAGGAATAGAGCTTTTCGATGAGCTGAAAAAACAATTGGGAGAACTTAAGATCATTGCTGAAGATCTCGGCAATAACACATCGGAGAATGAAAAACTTCTCAAAGACACCGGATTTCCGGGAATGAAGGTGCTGCAATACGGTTTTACCAGTTGGGACAGTTATTATGTGAATCACAGACATATTAATAACTGCGTGGTATATACCGGAACACATGACAACACCCCTACCAGAGCCTGGGTTGAAGAGATTAATGATGGTGAAAGGGATTTTGCCAGAAGATATATTAATTCGCTTCATTCCGATTATGGACAGTTCGTTTGGGATATGATCAGAGAGGCATACAGATCGGTGGCCGATCTTTGTATCATTCCAATGCAGGATTACCTGTGCCTGGGTAGTTGGGCAAGGTTGAATGCCCCGGGAACATCTGAGGGTAATTGGCAGTGGCGTCTGGAGAATGGTACATTATCTAATGAACTTGCCAATAGTATAAGGTCGATGACAGAGCTTTATTCCAGAGTTCCACAGCAGCCGGATAACGAGGAGGAACAACAGTGAAAGAAAGAGTATTAGAGGGAATTAACCCTGAGAGAGTGTTTTACTATTTTGAAGAAATATCAAAGATTCCACGCCCCAGCTACAATGAAAAAGCCATAAGCGATTACCTTGTAGAATTTGCCAAAAGCCACGGATTTGATTATTGGCAGGACGAAAGCTTTAATGTAATAATCGTTCGCGAAGCTTCTGTGGGATATGAAAATGAAGAGCCTATAATACTTCAGGGTCATATGGATATGGTTTGTGAAAAGACTGCCTCCTGTGAAACTGATCCTGAAAAGGACGGAGTATTTATTGAGACTGACGGGCAGTGGATATCTGCCAGGGAGACAACTCTTGGGGGAGATGATGGAATCGCAGTGGCATACGCTCTTGCCATTCTTGAGGATGAAGCACTTAAGACGCCCCGTCTGGAATTTGTATGCACGGTCTCAGAAGAGACTGGAATGGAAGGCGCAAATGCCATAGACCTTTCTGTATTAAAGGGAAGGCGTATTATTAATATTGATTCAGAGAACGAAGGAGAATTACTCGCCGGATGTGCGGGTGGCGGCAGATTTAATGCCGAGCTTCCTGTTGAGTCAGTTGACTGTGACGGTGATGATATAGAAGTTTCTATCAGTGGGCTCGCCGGAGGTCATTCCGGAACAGAAATACACAAAGGCCGTGGAAACGCTATCAGGCTTATGGTTCGTCTGATGCGCAGGTTAAGTCAGGAATCAGAGATCAATATCGTAGATTTTAATGGCGGAGATAAGGACAACGCAATACCCAGAAGCGCATGTGCTCTGTTAAGGGTGAATTCTTCCGACAAGGCAAGATTTTTTGAAATAGCCCAAAAAGAGATTTCCAATATCAAAAAAGAATATGAGCTTGTAGATCCTGATTTAGATATTTCATTAAATGAGAAATCTTCATCAGGCAAGGCAATTAACACTGAAGATACCAGGAAGATTATCAGGTTGCTGCTATCATTGCCCAATGGTGTTATCAGGATGAGTGATCACATAGATAATCTGGTTGAGACTTCTCTGAATCTGGGAAAGGTCCGTTTCAATGACAACAAAGTGACCATCACTTATTCTCTGCGCAGTTCTGTCACAGCTGCATATGAAGCCTTGCGTGAGAATATGCGATTTATGGCAGAAGGATATCAGGCAAGCGTTTCCATACATGGTGAATATCCTGCATGGGAATATCGTATGGATTCTCCACTTAGAGATTTGGTATGCAAGGTATATCACGATCAGACAGGCAAGGATATGCGTATTGGAACGATTCATGCAGGCTTGGAATGCGGTATTTTTGCAGGCAAGAATTCGGAATTTGACATAGTATCATTGGGCCCGGATATTTTAGACATTCATACTCCGGATGAAAGAGCGAATATAGCTTCAGTCGCCAGAGTATATGAGCTTGTAAGGGAAGTGATCTCACATAAGGGGATGGACGATGTTCAAGCTTAACAGTCGTGTAAGGTACAGTGAGGTTGATCAGAAGGGCAATCTGACTATAGTTGCGCTTATTAACTATCTACAGGATTGTTCTTCTTTTGAATCTGATGCTCTGTCACTTGGGCTTAATTTTGTCAGTGAGCACGGTTGGGGATGGTTTATTACTAATTGGGAGATTCATATTCATTCTCTTCCCAAATATGGAGATAACATTGTTGTGTCTACATGGCCTGTCAGCATTAATGGTGTGCTTTGTAACAGGGATTTTTGTATTGATGACGAACAGGGCAACAGACTTGTAGAAGCAAAATCTCTGTGGATACTTATGGATTTGAAGCAGAGACGCCCTGTAAGAATGCCTGAGGATATGAAAAAAGCCTATCAGGGCAGTGAAGGCCTTGCCGGTCAATGGCAGGGACGCAGGATAGCGTTATTCAAGGATGAGCAGGAGGTTGAAGGCAGAACCATACAGGTAATGCCCGTTCATCTGGATACCAACATGCATATGAATAATGCCTACTATATAGAGATTGCCCGTGATATTCTTCCAAAGGATAAAAAGATATTTCAGATCCGTACAGAATACAAGAAATCTGCTGAATTATCAGATGAGATACACATTTTTATAAGCACTCACGAAGATCTTACCCAGGTTGTACTAAGAGATGATACGGGCCGTGTTTATGCTATTATCGAGTTTATGACTGATTAATATGATTCAAGGGTCAAAAAGTCCAAATTATGCGCTTGCGCAATAATTTGACTTTTTTTAAATATTTGTGGTATATTTTACTCATCTTTTCTGGCAGGGGTGTCCGCCCTGATCCCTTTGTGTTCTTATATGTATGAAAGGACACAATCTGTATGACAATCAAAGAATCTTTAATTCTGATCACCTTTTTTCTGCTTATTCTTACTGATTCAGTCGCAGCTTCAGAGCTTCCAATGTATCCAAATGATGAAAAGGAGCTGTCTTTGTACGATAGCACAGACGGTCATGTCTCAGATGAGGCGGGGCTTTTATCAGCCATGGAAAAATGTCAGAAAATTTATATCGAAGAAGATATATATCTGACTGAATCCATTGATATATCAAATATAATGAATTTGTATGGGAATGATCATAAGATATATTTGACTGATGGCTGCAGTATCATTGCAGGAGGCAATATACAAATCCTGGATCTTAATATACAAGGCGGAGGTCCGGCCTTAAGGGCCAATAGCGATATGTCACTGTATAATTGCAAGATACAAGGCAGCCTGGGGTGTGGCATTTTGGCAGAATCCGGATCCGTTATTATGAGGGACTGCGATATCAGTGATAATAGGTCATCAGGAATAAGAATTGAAGGCAGTGAGGCTTTGGTGCATTTTTCCGGCGGCAGTATTTCAGGAAATATGGATAGCGGAGTTGTAATTAATAATGGCACATTTGTACAGGAGGATTGTGCCATTTTTCAAAATAGTCCATATGGAATAATGCAGAATGGACGATATGAATTTGGTAACAATTCCTATGTTGATCTGGATAATTCTGTTTTCCTGTCAGAAGGACATCTGATTAATATTTCATGTATGCCTGATCCCAATTCACTGGCAGCTAAGATTGATCTGGCTGAAAATGACCGCACTCTTGGCAGGCAAATAGCCCGGGTTTTGGAAGATGCGGATGAAATAGAGCTTTCTAAGCTAAATGACTGCTTTATCACAGTTTTTAATTCCTTTGACACCTCAAGTGACGAATCTTTAATAATTACTGAACCAGCAATCAGGGCAGGTAATTCTGTGAACGCTCCACCTGATACTATGATTCTAAGTGGAATGCTTGAAGCCAGCTATAGCAGTGGAATAGATGATGGACTGTTATCGGAAATCCCGGAACTGTCAATTAGCGGCATACCCGAAAAGGAATTATTCTACTGGAAGGAAGAACACAGCTTTGATGGTTTGAATTCTTCCTGCAGTGCGGCTCTTAATGATAATTCCATAAGTGAAAGCATGTCTTTTATGGGCTGGAACAGCTCTATTTTACTGGATGGGCTGCCACTCACAAAAGAAACTGTAATTCCCGCCGAGAGATTGGATTCTCCAATAACTTTTGATGCAGTGTGGGATATGAAGTTTGATCTTTTCCTGGATGGAAATGGTAATTCTAATACTAAAGAAGCTCCAAATTATTATTTATCAGATATTGTGTATCCTTTGGTTCCGGCAAACGATGGACCCGACACTGATCTACTCAATCCGGTTTTTGTTGAAGGAAGCACTGCCGGGTACTTTAAAAAGCTTGATGAAAAATCATCCTTTGCGGGCTGGGGAACAGATCCTTTATGCAGTGTAAAGGGGGATAAATGTTTAAAAAGCGACCAGCCCCTTAGTAAAAAGGTCAAAGAAAAAGAAATGGATATTGAGTCGTATATAGATATTCTTTCTATGATCGCGGCGGCTGATGATAATCCTATGGCAGAGAAAAGAGCAGTGCTAACGCTGTATGCCCTGTGGGATCATTTTCCCGGGATAGAAGTCAAGAACGGCTATTTTACCAGTGATGATGTTAAGAAAGGTATGGTAACTGAAGAGAAGCTGCTTGAAAATGCAGCGGCAAATGATATTGAAGATGGAGCGTTGTCCTCGAGGAAGAATATATTTCTGGAGAATTTCAATGAGAATGATCTTAGTGGATATGGTGAATTTGGGTCTTTTTTATTAAGATACAAAGCCATAGATTCGGCAGGCAATATAACATATGCCAGAGCTAAGGTTGTGATATACGATCCAATTCCAAAGGACAGGAAGGTATTTACAAGATTTATTTCTAAGGACAATTACTATTCAAATCCAGGTGAAGATAGTAGTTCAACGGCCCAAAAGCCGCCAAAGGGAGCTCCAAATGACAGCTCAATCTGGTATCTTGACAGTGAATATGCCAATGCAATTAAAAAGGCTTTTTCTTCTCTTGTCTTGTGATATTTGCAGCTTATACAGCTATTGTACGAATAAAAAGGATATTATATAATGGTTCAAGTTTAACTGCATATACCGTGTCAGAGAAGTTTAAGCGGCAGTTAAATTCGGTCGCGAGTATAAAAAGTATTAAACTGTATATAACGGGAGGATGTCTAATGGCGCCGAAAAACAGACCTAAGAGCAGAGATGTATATGTTACTAATGATAGTAAGGGTGTATCAAAAAGGCCGTCCGGCTCCTACTCTTCATCAGGGGGTAGTGGTCCGTCAAGAGGAGCCATGATTGGCGGAGGATTAAGTCTGCCTGTAATAATAATTATTATTCTGTTGAATTTATTGGGAGGCCAAGCTGTAAGCCCCTCTGAAACCCTGTATCAAAATGATTCCGCAAATTGGGCTGCCACTCCAGTGTCAAAACCTAATACGGCTGTTGCCGATGGTTCCCGTAATAAATTTACGGACATCGCAGGTAACGGAGAGGATATAATAACGCTAATGGTCTACATGTGCGGAACTGACCTTGAGTCGAGAAGCAGCATGGCGACTAATGACCTTAAGGAAATGATGGATGCCACCCTCTCAGATAAGATCAATCTGCTGGTATATACAGGAGGCTGCAGCAGATGGCAGAATTCCCTGGTTTCCAGCCGTGTCAATCAGATATATAAGGTTGAAAACGGAGGGCTTAGATGCCTGGTTAATGATGATGGGGATAAGTCGCTTACATCCCCTGACACGCTTACATCCTTCATAAAATGGAGTGCCGCAAACTATCCTGCAAACAGGTACGAACTGATATTCTGGGATCATGGCGGCGGTTCTGTCAGTGGTTACGGCTACGATGAAAAGCATAAAAACTCCGGTTCCATGTCATTGTCAGGAATAAACACGGCTCTTAAAAATTCCGGTATCAGCTTTGATATGATCGGTTTTGATGCGTGTCTTATGGCAACGGCTGAAAACGCCCTGATGCTGGAGCATTATGGAGACTATCTTGTTGCTTCTGAGGAAACTGAACCCGGAATCGGCTGGTATTATACAAAATGGTTAAATAAGCTGTCCAAGGATACTTCCATGCCAACACTGGATCTGGCTGCAAATATTATTGATGACTACACCAGTGCATGTCAAAGTTATGTTCCAGGGCAGAAGACTACATTGTCTGTTATTGATCTGGCTGAATTTGCTAATACCGTTCCGGATCGACTTAACAGCTTTTCCCAGCAGGTTTCAGGGGCGATTAATACAGATTATGCTTCTGTTTCGTCAGCCAGATATCATACCAGGGAGTTTGCCCAGAGCTCCAGGATAGATCAGGTAGATCTGGTTAATCTGGCAGAGAATATGAATTCTCCGGAGGGAGAGCAGCTTGCGGATGTACTCAAGGAAGCTGTCAAGTATAATCGTACATCATCTAATATGACAAATGCCTATGGCGTGTCCATATATTTCCCTCAGCAGCGTAAGGATTATGTTGAGGCGGCTGCGGATAATTACGAGGATATAGGCATGGATAGCGACTACACTGCCTGTATTCGTGCCTTTGCCAGCACCCAGTCTCAGGGACAGACTACCACCTCATCACAGGATATTTCCAATATTTTTTATCTTTTGACGGGGGCCAGAAGTGCAGATTCCATAAATTCCCAGAATGGATCCATATCCGGGGAGGAACTGGTATGGAAGACATCTGAGGATGGGAAAAAATATATAAGCCTGTCAGAAGATGAATGGAGCAGTATTCTGTCATTGGATCTGTCCATGTATTACGATGATGGGGAAGGGTATTTTAATCTGGGACTTGATAATGTTTTCTCCTTTGATGATGATGGCAATCTTCTGGGAGATATTGACCGTACCTGGCTTGCCATTAATGGTCAGCCTGTGTGCTATTATCACACTGATACTACAGAGACAGATGAAGGCTATACCATTACAGGTTATGTACCTGTATTATTAAATGATCAGGAAGCCAATCTTATTATAGTTTTTGATAATGAAGAGCCAAAGGGCTATATAGCCGGAGCACAGTATTGTGACGCACCTACAGATACGGTGTCAAAGAGCCTTACAGACCTGGAAAATGGCGACCGTATTGATTTTATATGTCCGTACTATAATTATAATGGTCAGTATGAAGAAGACGCATTTTTGGGAGAGCCGATGATCGTTTCTGATAACATGCGTATATCCAATGTTGATGTGGGCAATGGCGCTATAAAAGCGTTGTACAGATTTACAGATATATACGATCAGCACTACTGGACTGAAGTGCTGGAATAGAGTTGAGAATAAAACAGTGTATAAAACAGGATTGATTTTACATTTAACATCGTATAAACTGATATGAAAGTTACTTATAGTGCAGGGGTTTAAACGGAGGGGGTTTATACAATGAGAAAAAAGAGGATTATGGCTCTGCTTGCAGCCTGCATGCTGGCATGGTCTGCAGCAGCCTGTGGAGGCTCTGGAGGTTCAGGTACACAAACTTCAGATGATGCTGATACAGGTGAAGCTGTGGCTGAAGAAAGTGCTGATGCAGCAGAGGAAGAGCTGGAATTATCAGAAGCAGCACTTAATCACGCAGATGACGGCGAGGAAATAATTGGCATATCGATGCCAGCTGAGCATTTGCCGAGATGGAACTGGGACGGCAATTATCTGAAGCAGAATTTTGAGGATGCCGGATATACAGTTGATATCAGATGGGCAGATAACAAGATAGACACTCAGCAGCAGGATATTCATGATCTGGTTAATGATGGAGTTGATATTCTCCTTATAGCGGCTGTAAAGGGCACAGAGCTTACGGAGGTACTAGAAGAAGCCAAAGCGTGTGACATTCCTGTTATTGCATATGACCGAATTATTGACAGTGATTCCGTGGATTACTATGTATCTTTTGATAATGACATGGTAGGTCAATTGGAGGGGGAGCATATCAGAGACGGACTTGATCTGGACAATGCCGGTGACAAGGTTTATCACATGGAGATTGTTTCAGGTGATTCCAATGACAAGAATGCTGATGGTTATTATTATGGCGCAATGGGAGTACTCCAGCCCTATCTGGACAGCGGAGTAGTAGAGGTTCTTTCAGGTGAGACAGGCTATTCCGAAACCGAGACCTTCCAGTGGTCTACAGAGAAGGCCAACGAGCGTATGACAGGTATTATCGCGTCGTATTACGCCGACGAGCCATTGGATGCCGTACTTTGTGCCAACGACACCGCAGCCCTTGGAGTGGCTCAGGCGATAGAATCAAGCTACAGCGGTGGTAATACTGTTCTTCTTACCGGACAGGATGGAGATGTGGATAATCTTAAGAATATCATGGATGGAAAGCAGTCCATGACAGTGTACAAGTGCCTTCCTCATGAGACTAAGGCCATGTATGATGTTACAGTGGCATTCATGAATGGTGAAGAGATAGACGAATCTCTTATAGAAAAATCCGGATGGGATTTTGATGTGGTATTTGCAGACGACAGATACTCCAACGGAACCAATTACATGAAATCATTCCTGTTAACTCCTGTTACAGTTACAAAGGACAACCTGGTAGAAGAACTAGTAGATACAGGCTTCTACAAGATGAATGATGATGGAACCTTTGAAGTTGTGGACTGATCAAACATGATAATCTGAATGCTTAAGGTGCTTTGCGAGCGTGGGATGGAACAGCTGATAGCCGTTTCTGCCACGCTCTTTTACTTCGTAAAGAGCAGCATCAGCGTAGCTCATAACCCGGGTTGGATCATCGGTATGATGGGGGTAAAGCGCACAGCCCAAGCTGGCTGTAATGTTAAGAGGACCGCTGGACAGGTTGTATTCTTCCTTTACTGATTCCAGGATACGCTGGCAAATTTCATCCGCGTGACCTACGCTCTTGCCAAGCAAAAGAGCATTAAACTCATCACCACCGATACGGGCGATAATAAGCTGGCTGGAGCTCTGCTGTTTTAACCTCTTGGCGACACTTATGAGAAGCTCGTCGCCTATAGGATGCCCCAGGGTATCGTTAATGTTCTTGAAGTGGTCTACATCCATCATTAACAGTCCAAATGGCTCATGTCTGTCTATTGTCTGCTGGATCTTGGAATTGATATACAGCCGATTCGGCATCTGTGTCAGGAAGTCCTGCTTGATTAACTTTTCTCTGCGCTGATTATTGATTATGAGGATGGCTATGATGACAATCATCATCAATATTACAAGCAGAATCAGGTTAGCAAGCATAGTATTCTCTTTGTAAAATTTGATCAGCGAAGGATGTTCGTGGAGAATAGTGGAGTTTGTGGGAAGCTCCCTTATTGAAATCCCAAAATGATCCAGGGCATTCTGATCAAAAATAGCTGTGGTAATAGGGTGATCAACCATAGGGATGTCGCCCAGGGGAGTACCCTTTGCAATCTTGGCAGTCATCTCGCCTGCCAGGACACCTGCATCATAATGAGAATATACAATACCGCCAAAAACTCCCCGCTCAACATTCGCGGTAGAGACACGCATTATGGGAACATTGGGGGCATTGTCTGCAAGAAGAGAGGAAGCTGTGCGCTCGGTATAGATATTGCCATCTCCGTCCTCTAAAAAGTCCAGGTACAGGATTATATCATTATCACCAAGCTTCTTGAGAGCTTCTATCAACCCTGATTCAGAGTAATCCACGGTATTTAGTACAGAATATGTAAGCTGTGGATATTGTGAGGAAGCATCCTGGAACAGTGCATACTCACCTCGGGCAGTGATGGACCCGTCGACAACAGCGACAACATGATTGCGGTTCGGGAACAATGAACGCATAAGATCAAAGCTGGATATGTAATCGAATACTTCAGCTATACCGGTCACCTCATCCATTGAATCAGCAGCCTTTGCGTCAGTGTAATTGTTAATACCCAGGAACACGGTCGGTGTGTCAGGGAATAATTTATTGCGGTAATTCTTCCAGAATCTGAGAGCATTATCATCGGATACCACAACCAGATCATATGGGTCGGAATGAGAGATCTTGTAATTAACAAAAGTGTAAAACTCCTGCAAATCGTCAGGATGGTAGAAATTCTTGGAATCCATGAACTCATAGTCGATATCGTATGACATTCCTCCAAGACCCTCTCTAAAGCCGCTAAGCTGAAGGGGAACTGTGGAATAGGAATAGTTATATGAGGCAATAAAGAGTATGCGAAATGGATCACTCTGATGATCTTTGGAAGGTGCGGCATATACAGTGCCGCCAAGCAGAATCAAAAATAAGGATAAAACTACACAGGTTGATAATAATTTTGTTCTCATATACCAAACCGTCCCGTAAACTTTGCCAGATAAATAATGATTTAACGCTCCCATTATAATACAAATTATCGTGGTAGTGCAATCACCAAATTATTAAGGATAATATTCACAAAATCCAAAAAAAATGATATAATGGCAATGGTGTTGTATAACGCACGGCAAGAAGCGGGTGATATAATGAGCGAGATACTTTTTGGAGACCGATTAAATGAGCTTGAAATTCTGGAATTCATGGTGGGAAACCACCACTATGGCATTAATGTTTCCAAGATTCAGGAGATTATAGACTGGTATCCTGTCACTCCGATTCCCAATACTCACGCTTATGTCGAGGGATTGTTCATGCCCAGAGAGAGAATGATATCTGTCGTGGACCTCAGGAAGGCTCTTGGATTTGAACCTTTTCCCAGGCAGAAGAAACAGGGTATGTTCATTATTGCCGCTTTTTCAGGACTTATTACAGCGTTTCATATAGACGAGATCCGGGGCATACACCGCGTTTCATGGGATCATATCCATGTACCGGACGCATCTGCTGAGGCAGGGGAAGCTGATCTGGCGACAGGAGTTGTGCAGATTGAAGGTCATCTTACTGTGGTTATTGATTTCGAGCGCATTATGTCCAAGATCAATTCCGAAGCCGGCATCAAGGTTTCTGATATGGACGAATATGAGAAGAAAGACCGCTCACATTCTCCAATCCTTATGGCTGAGGATTCCAAAATGCTTTCCAAGCTTATTCAGGAATGCCTGGACAGAGCCGGTTATACTAAGATTTTGCCCTATGTCAACGGACAGGATGCCTGGGATGCTCTTACAGAGATGGCGGAAAAAGGCAATGTTTTAGACAAGGTTCACTGTATTATCACAGATATTGAGATGCCGAAGATGGATGGACATACGCTGACCAAGCTGGTGAAACAGCATCCGGTCATCAAGAATATTCCTGTCATAATCTTTTCATCAATGATCAATGATGTAATATACAAAAAGGGTGAATCCCTTGGAGCTGACGCACAGCTTACCAAGCCCGAGATTGGTCGTCTGGTGGAAACAGTGGATGAACTGGTGGAGAGGTATGAGTCATAATGGCATTAGATAAGAGTAATGTTTCAGTTCAACTCAATAACAGAACGACTCAATATCTGACCGGATTATATAATGCCTCCGGATATCTTCAATTTGCCAGTCGGTTAGAGCGCTTTGGCAGGCTTAGCGATTATACTGCGTTCTTTTTTAACATTCGCGGATTTGGAATGATCAACCAGAAATATGGTCATAAGGTTGGTGACGAGATCATTCGCAAATACGCTGATAAGCTTAGATCGTTTGTTCAGCCCCAGGAGTGCGTAGGGCATCTGGGTGAGGATAATTTCACCGCTCTCATATTGAAGGGCAGGAGGGATCTGTTTGTTTATTTTTTATCCCGTGTAGGTGTGACTGTATATGTGGACAAGCACAAGGAACAGGTCTTTTTATCCGCATCTGTGGGTATGTGGGACATAGATGAGAAGGTTTCAGGTATCAGGGAGGTGATAAGCCGTCCGTCTGTTGCATTGATCCATGCCAGATACATAACTCACAAGACTACAGCTCTTGCTTCAACTGATATGCTTAACCGTGATTTTCAGAAGAAGGAAGTGGTTGAGAATTTTCACACTGCTCTCGGGAATGAAGAATTTTTTGTATTCTACCAGCCGAAAGTGGATTCGAAGAAACGCCTTCTGGTTGGAGCAGAAGGTTTGGTTCGGTGGAAGCATGACGGAGACATGGTTCCGCCGGGAGCTTTCATCCCAACCCTGGAACAGAATGGTGAGATTTTATTCCTGGACTATTATGTTCTTCAGCGTACCTGTAATGATATCAGGCTTTGGATGGAAGCAGGTCTGGAGCCTGTAACCATATCTGTAAATTTCTCCAGAAAAGATCTTATGGATGCCGAGCTGGCAGACAATATTAACAACATCATCGAAGAATCCGGTATAGACAAGAATCTGATAGAAATAGAGGTTACAGAGACCGTAGATGATGAGGAACACGGTATTCTGGCAGATTTTATTAACAGACTATATATGCTGGGAGTCAAGACTGCCATAGATGATTTTGGTTCGGGATACTCATCATTATCTACCCTTAGGGAATTCCAGGTTCACACATTAAAAATCGACCGTTCATTTATCAATACAGACGATTTCTCATGGAAGGACGAGATCATACTGACGGACATAATCCGAATGGCAAAAAGGCTCGGGATAGAAGTTCTTACCGAAGGAGTTGAGAGGGAAGACCAGCTGTCATTTGTCAATAATGCGGGGTGTGATGTGATACAGGGATATTACTTCGACAAGCCCCTTTGTGAAGAAGATTTTAGAAAGCGACTTGACAATAAAAATTACTAAGGGATTCATCGGTTCATGGTGTTTCCCGGAAGCATCTGAATTATGCCGTTGAAATTGCCGGTTATGACAGTTTCGGCGGCATTGTTCCGTTAAGATTACAAAGATGAAGGGAGCAAGATATGTCTCAAAAAGGAGAAAAGAAAAAAGTACTGATTATCGGATCCGGACCAATTGTCATAGGTCAGGCCTGCGAATTTGACTACTCAGGAACCCAGGCATGCAAAGCACTGCGGAGTCTGGGTTATGAAATAGTTTTAGTCAACTCCAATCCTGCGACCATAATGACGGATCCTGAAATGGCGGATCATACATATATTGAGCCCTTGAATGTTGAAAGGGTTACAGCGGTAATAGAGAAGGAAAGACCCCGGGCCCTTCTTCCTAACCTGGGAGGACAATCGGGTCTTAATTTGTGCTCTGAGCTGTACAAGGCAGGAATTCTGGAAAAATATAATGTCAAGGTTATAGGCGTTGATGTAGATGCCATCGAACGGGGAGAGGATCGGACCGAATTCAAACGGACTATGGACAGCCTGGGAATTGCTATGGCAAAAAGCAAGGCATGCTATAGTGTCGATGAAGCTTTGGAAGAAGCAGACGAGCTGGGATATCCTGTAGTGTTAAGACCTGCATATACAATGGGCGGTGCAGGAGGCGGACTGGTATACAACAGAGATGAATTGAAGGTGGTATGTGAAAGGGGCTTGCAGGCTTCACTTATACATCAGGTTCTGGTGGAAGAATCTATTCTGGGATGGGAAGAGCTGGAGCTGGAGGTTGTCAGGGACAGTGCCAACAACATGATAACGGTGTGCTTCATCGAGAATGTTGATCCGGTAGGAGTTCACACAGGAGATTCATTCTGTACGGCACCCATGCTTACGATTTCACAGGATCTTCAGAAGGAGCTTCAGGATCAGGCGTACAGGATTGTAGAACACATAGGAGTTATTGGAGGTACTAATGTTCAATTTGCCCATGATCCCAAGAGTGATCGGGTGGTAGTAATAGAGATTAACCCCAGGACTTCCCGTTCATCAGCACTTGCTTCCAAGGCCACAGGCTTTCCGATAGCTCTTGTCTCAGCTAAGCTTGCTGCAGGACTTTTGTTGTCAGATATTTCTGACAGTCGTTTTGGTACGCTGGATAAATATGTTCCAAACGGGGATTATGTTGTAGTAAAATTTGCCAGATGGGCATTTGAGAAGTTTGACGGAGTTGAGGATAAGCTTGGCACACAGATGCGCGCTGTGGGCGAAGTAATGAGTATAGGGCAGAACTTCAAAGAAGCATTCCAGAAGGCTATCCGTTCTCTTGAGAAGGACAGATATGGTCTTGGATATGTTAACGGATACGACAGGCTATCAGCAAAAGAACTGATGCAGATGATACAGAATGCTTCCAGCGAGAGATATTTTTTGATTTATGAAGCTCTTCGCAAGGGAGTCAGTGTTGAAGAAATTTTTGACAAGACCGGCATTAAGTCTTATTTCCTGACCCAGATGAAGGAACTGGTTGAGGAGGAAGAATCCCTGATAGACAGATTTAAAGGGACGGTTCCGGATACTGAAGCTCTTAAGAATGCCAAGAAAAACGGTTTTTCAGACCTTTATCTGGCCAAGCTTCTTGGAGTATCAGAGGACGAAATAAGAGCAAAGCGCGAGGAATCTGATATTTTAGAGAGCTGGGATGGCGTTCATGTATATGGGACTTTGGACAGTGCATATTACTATTCAACCTACTGCAAAAAAGGCAATAACCCGATATCTGAAAAAAAGAACAAGGTTTTAATCCTTGGAGGCGGACCAAACCGTATAGGGCAGGGAATAGAATTCGATTACTGCTGTGTTCACGCGTCTTTGGCGCTGAAGAAGCTGGGTTTTGAGACAATAATAATTAATTGCAACCCTGAAACTGTTTCAACAGATTACGATACATCAGATAAGCTGTATTTTGAACCCCTTACCTTGGAGGATGTACTGCAGATATATCGCGAGGAAAAGCCTGTAGGTATTATTGCCCAGTTCGGGGGTCAGACGCCGCTTAATCTTTCCTCAAAGCTTAAAGAAGAGGGAGTAAAAATACTGGGAACACAGCCTGAGGTTATTGACCTGGCGGAGGATCGTGACCTGTTCAGGAAAATGATGGATCAGCTTAACATTCCTATGGCCCAGTCAGGTATGGCATCCACTGTAGAGGAAGCCAAGGCTGTTGCGGCAGAAATCGGTTATCCGGTAATGGTAAGACCTTCCTTCGTACTCGGAGGCCGGGGAATGGAGATTGTCCGCAGTGAAGAGAGCATGGATTCATATATGCGTGATGCAATTGGCGTAACACCGGATCGACCGATTCTGATTGACCGTTTTCTGCAGAATGCTGTAGAATGTGAGGCCGACGCCATATCTGACGGGCAGGACGCCTTTGTTCCGGCAGTTATGGAGCACATAGAACTGGCTGGTATACATTCAGGCGATTCGGCTTGTATAGTTCCATCTAAGCATATTTCACAGGATCATCTTGATACCATAAGGAAATACACCAGACAGATAGCTGTGGAGCTCAATGTAGTGGGACTTATGAATATTCAGTATGCCATAGAAAATGACACAGTATATGTTTTGGAGGCCAACCCCAGAGCATCCCGTACAGTGCCTTTGGTTTCCAAGGTCTGCGGAATCAGGATGGTTCCAATTGCTACTGAGATAATAACATCATCCCTTACTGGCAAGGAATCACCCGTATCAGATCTGAAATTGAGGTTTGACGGCAAAAAGCCTTTGTTCTATGGTGTTAAAGAAGCTGTATTCCCGTTTTCCATGTTCCCTGAGGTTGACCCTCTTTTGGGACCGGAGATGCGTTCTACGGGAGAAGTGCTTGGTCTTGCCACATCTACAGGCGAAGCATTTTACAAGGCACAGGAAGCAGCCGGTTCCAAGCTTCCGCTTGAAGGATCAGTACTTATCTCAGTTAACGAGCAGGACAGACCCTATTCTGCTGCCATAGCAAAAAGCTTCCATGATGATGGCTTTAAGATTTTTGCTACAGGGCAGACGGCTGCAACAATAGAAAATGCCGGAATTCCTGTAAAGCGGGTTTTAAAGAATTATGAAGGGCGTCCAAATGTCGAGGATGTAATCACTAATCGTCAGGTGTCATTGGTTATTAATTCTCCCATCGGCAAGGGTACAGGTCATGATGACGCTTATGTAAGGCGAGCTGCGATCAGAGCCCGTATACCATATATTACAACTGTTGCCGGAGCCATGGCTGCAGCAGAGGGCATTCATGAATTAAAGGAACACGGTAACGGTCAGATTCACTCTCTTCAGGAATTATAGGCGGTATAAAAAGCATGAAGGTTATATTTTTTGATATTGACGGAACTCTTAGCAATTTTGAAGGTGTGGTACCGGCCTCAGCCATAGAAGGGGTGAAGCTGGCTCAGAAAAAGGGTAATATTACGGCACTTTGTTCTGGCAGGAGTGAAAATCAGATTGACAGTCATATACTTGATATTGGCTTTGACGCGATAGTATCGGCAGCAGGTGCCTATGTTACAGCAAATGGGCAGGTCGTTTATGAGGAGTATATTGATCCATTGGAATACGCTTCTTGTCTTAAGATTTCGCAAGGAATACTGCCGGATCTATGTGTTCAGACTGTTGGAGAAGTATTCATAAGTAATGAGGGATATGACAAGCTGGCTATGTTTACATCGAAAGTGGCAAATGCCAAGGATCCCAAGGATGCAGTAGGTAATCTTGTAAAGCTGCCATCCCTCGATGGAATTGAAAAAGTCCAGAAGATGTTTTATCATAACGCAAAGGTTACGGTAGATGAGCTTTCCGATATGCTGGGTGATTATTTTACCGTTACAGAGCTGTCATTTGGTGATCCGGATCCATACTGTGGTGAGATAACAATAAACGGAGTTGTAAAATCAACAGGTATGGAGAAGCTGCTTTCTCATTATGGATTAAACAGACAGGATTCGGTGGCATTTGGAGATGGACCCAATGATGTGGACATGATGGAATACGCCGGTCTGTCAATATGTATGGGGAATGGCAGGGATGAGATCAAGGCCCTGGCGGATTACATAACATCAGATATTGATAATGATGGTATATACAATGGATTGGAACATTTTGGGTTGATATAAAACGGCAAATAGATTATAGTTAGTGAATTGGTTAATTTCCTTTACAGTCACCAGGGGAGGAAAAAATATGAATTTTAAAATTGGAGTTATCAGAGGAGATGGTATTGGTCCTGAGATAGTGGCTGAGGCCATTAAGGTATTAGACGCTGTAGCAGACAAATTTGGGCATTCATGGGAATATGAAGAGATTCTCATGGGGGGAGCGTCGATTGACAAATATGGCATTCCGTTGACAGATGAAGCCATAGCGCAGGCGAAAAGCGCTGACGCAGTGCTGATGGGTTCAATAGGAGGAGATGCCAAGACCTCTCCATGGTACAAGCTTCCTCCCGACAAGCGTCCCGAGGCCGGATTGCTTGGAATACGCAAGGCTTTGGGATTGTTTGCGAATTTAAGACCGGCATATCTGTATAATGAGCTCAAGGAAGCCTGCCCCTTAAGGGATGATATTATTGCTGACGGATTTGATATGATGATAATGCGCGAATTAACCGGAGGATTGTACTTTGGCGAGCGCAAAACTGAAGAAATAGATGGTGTGTTAAGCGCTTATGATACACTTATTTATAATGAGAATGAGATTCGAAGAATTGCTATAAGGGCGTTTGATATAGCCAGGAAGCGCAGCAAAAAGGTATGCTCCGTTGACAAGGCTAATGTGCTGGATTCTTCAAGATTATGGCGAAAGATCGTAGATGAAGTTGCAGTGGACTATCCGGATGTGGAATGCTCGCATATGCTTGTTGACAATGCTGCCATGCAGCTTGTGAAGGATCCTGCGCAGTTTGATGTAATTCTTACAGAGAATATGTTCGGGGATATACTTTCCGATGAAGCAAGCATGCTTACAGGTTCTTTGGGAATGCTTTCTTCTGCCAGCCTTAATGAGACCAGCTTCGGACTTTATGAGCCCAGCGGCGGCAGCGCTCCGGACATAGCAGGCAAGGGCATAGCCAATCCCATAGCCACGATACTATCTGCAGCTATGATGCTCAGGTTCAGCTTTGACCTGGATGAGGAGGCAAAAGCAGTAGAGGACGCTGTTACTAAGGTTCTTAAAGACGGTTATCGTACCATAGACATTATGCCTCGTGATAAAAGTGTCGTAGAACAGATCAACACAGCCCAGATGGGTGATAAAATAGTAGAGCGCTTATAGGAGGAACAAAATGCAAAGTGACAACATGAAATGCGGTATGCAGCAGGCTCCGGCGCGAAGCCTTTTGAATGCGCTTGGTTATACACCTGAGGAAATCAAAAAACCAATGGTGGGTATTGTAAGCTCATATAATGAGATTGTACCCGGTCATATGAATATAGACAAAATAGTAGACGCTGTACGAATGGGTGTGGCGGAAGCCGGCGGCACGCCGGTAGTATTTCCTGCCATAGCTGTTTGTGACGGTATAGCCATGGGACACATTGGAATGAAGTATTCTCTGGTTACCAGGGATCTGATAGCCGATTCTACCGAATGTATGGCTATTGCGCACCAGTTTGATGCTTTGGTTATGGTGCCAAACTGTGATAAGAATGTTCCGGGACTTTTAATGGCTGCTGCAAGGATCAATGTTCCTACAGTTTTCGTTTCAGGCGGACCGATGCTTGCGGGACGCATAGATGGCAAAAAGAGATCCCTTTCTTCCATTTTCGAGGCTGTAGGCGCTCATGCCGCAGGCAAGATGTCCGAAGAAGAGGTGGCTGTATATGAGGAGAAAATATGTCCTACCTGCGGATCATGCTCAGGAATGTACACGGCTAATTCCATGAACTGTCTTACAGAGGTTTTGGGCATGGGACTCCGAGGCAATGGTACCATACCGGCAGTGTATTCCGAGAGGCTTCGTCTGGCTAAAAGAGCCGGTTATGCAGTAATGGATATGCTGGCTAAAAATATCAGGCCCAGGGATATAATGACAAAAGAAGCCATAGAGAACGCTCTTACCGTGGATATGGCTCTGGGATGCTCCACCAACTCAATGCTTCATCTGCCGGCAATTGCCCATGAGGTTGGTTTTGATTTTGACATATCATATGCTAATCCCATAAGCGAGAAGACTCCGAATCTGTGCCACCTTGCACCGGCCGGTCCTACATATATGGAGGATTTGAATGAGGCTGGCGGCGTGTACGCAGTTATGAAAGAGCTTGCGGATATAGGGCTGATTAATACGGATTGCATCACGGTAACAGGAAAAACAGTTGGAGAAAACATTAAAAACGCTGTTAATCTCAACCCTGAGGTTATAAGACCGGTAGATAATCCGTATTCCAAGACCGGAGGTCTGGCCGTATTAAAGGGCAATCTGGCTCCGGATGGTTCTGTTGTCAAGCGTTCAGCCGTTGTCGATGAGATGATGGTTCACAAAGGTCCTGCAAGGGTTTTTGACAGCGAAGAGGATGCCATATCTGCTATCAAGGGCGGCAAGATCAACGAAGGTGATGTAGTAGTGATCAGATATGAGGGTCCCAAAGGCGGTCCCGGCATGAGAGAGATGCTTAATCCTACATCTGCGATTGCAGGCATGGGCTTAGGCTCCAGCGTAGCCTTAATCACAGACGGGCGGTTTTCAGGAGCTTCAAGGGGTGCATCCATAGGACATGTCTCTCCGGAAGCAGCCGTAGGCGGACCTATAGCTCTTGTAGAAGAGGGAGATATGATATCCATTGATATTCCGGGACTTAAGCTGGATCTTCTCGTATCAGATGAGGAGCTTGAAAAGAGAAGGGCAGCCTGGACTCCTCGAAAGCCCAAGGTTGAAAGCGGGTATCTGGCCAGATACGCAAGTATGGTAACCTCCGGTAACCGCGGTGCAATACTTGAGATCCCTGGTGACAAGCCTTGAGAAAATGGAGTTGATTTAGTATGCAGTTAAATGGTTCTCAGATTGTAATAGAATGCCTGAAAGAACAAAAGGTTGATACAATATTTGGCTATCCTGGAGGAGCGATTTTAAATCTCTATGACGAGCTGTACCGTCACAGAGATGAGATCCATCATGTACTGGTAAGCCATGAACAGGGTGCGGCCCATGCAGCCGACGGCTACGCCAGAGCCACAGGAAGAACAGGAGTTTGCTTTGCTACTAGCGGACCCGGTGCGACGAATCTGGTTACAGGAATAGCAACGGCATATATGGATTCAGTACCTCTGGTCGCCATAACCTGTAATGTTGGCTTGTCACTGCTAGGCAAGGACAGTTTTCAGGAAGTGGATATAGCAGGCATAACAATGCCTATTACCAAACATAATTTTATTGTCAAGGATATAAACAAGCTTGCAGACACTTTGCGCAGGGCGTTTTATATTGCCGGATCCGGGCGCCCGGGACCGGTGCTGGTGGATATTCCCAAGAATATAACTGCAGAAGAGACAGAGTACACATATACTGCGCCAAAAGACATAGTTCCGGTTACGGCTACTATCAGCCAGAAGGATCTTAAGAGAGCATCGGATATGATACATGGTTCCAAAAAGCCCTTTGTGATGGTAGGTGGAGGAGCCGTAATTTCAGGAGCTGAAAAAGAGCTTGAAGAGTTTGTACGATTGGTGGATGCTCCGGTTTGTGACACTCTCATGGGCAAGGGAGCATATGACGGCCGCAAGGATAATTATACCGGAATGCTTGGAATGCATGGGACCAAGGCGTCTAATCTGGGGGTCAGCGAGTGTGATCTTTTGATAGCCATAGGAACCAGATTTTCAGATCGTATTCTGGGAGACCCTACAACCTTTGCGAAAAATGCCGATATACTGCAATTTGACATTGACCCTGTTGAGATCAATAAAAATATAGTTGCAGACGCGCAGGTAGTGGGAGATATACGCGGTATATTAAGGCAGCTTAATCCAATGCTGAAGGCCCAGGAGCATACCCAGTGGGTACAATATATAAAATCCCTTTCTGACAAATATCCACTTGCAACAGGAGAGGGTCTTACCGGTCCATATATGATTCAGTCACTTTATGAGAAGACCGATGGAGATCTGGTAATTACAACCGATGTGGGTCAGCATCAGATGTGGACTGCGGGGCATTACAAATTCTCAAGGCCAAGACAGCTTATTACATCAGGAGGCTGCGGCACAATGGGTTACGGTCTTGGTGCCTGCATAGGTGCGTCCATAGGTTTGGGACATAAAAAGGTTGTAAATATCGCAGGTGACGGGTGTTTTCGCATGAATATGAACGAGCTTGCCACTGCAAAGAGGGAAAATGTTCCAATAGTGGAAATAATAATGGACAACCATGTGCTGGGCATGGTCCGTCAGTGGCAGGATCTGTTTTATGATGAGAACTACTCGGCCACCATATTAGATGAGAATACAGACTATGTTAAGCTGGCAGAGGCCTTTGGAATAAAGGCCGTGCGTGCTTCAAACAGACAGGAGTACGAAGCTGCTTTGGATATGGCTTTGTCTGCGGATGAACCATTTTTGATAGATGCAGTTATAGACAGAGATGACAAGGTATGGCCTATGGTCGCACCGGGAACATCCATTAGTGAATGTAGAGAGGGGTAAAAATGTCAAGAGTATATAATTTTTCTGCCGGACCTGCTGTATTACCCGAAGAGGTTCTTAAGGAAGCTGCTGACGAGATGATGGATTATCGCGGATGCGGTATGTCAGTCATGGAGATGAGCCACAGATCCAAGATGTACGACGATATAATCAATGAAGCAGAAGCGGATCTTAGAGAGCTTTTAAATGTACCTGATAATTATAAGGTTCTGTTTTTACAGGGAGGGGCCTCTCTACAATTTGCAGCGGTTCCGATGAATCTTATGAAGAATAAAAAGGCAGGCTATATTGTAACCGGACAATGGGCTAAAAAAGCTTACCAGGAGGCTAAAGTTTACGGTGATGCAGTTGAGCTTGCCAGCTCCGCCGACAAGACATTTTCTTACATCCCTGATTGTTCTGATCTTCCAATTACAGACGATATGGATTATGTCTATATCTGCGAAAACAATACTATCTACGGAACCAAATTCTGGCAGCTTCCGAACACAAAGGGGAGAGAGCTTGTGGCAGATGTTTCCTCGTGCTTTTTGTCAGAGCCGGTTGATGTGACAAAATACGGAGTTTTGTACGGTGGTGTTCAAAAGAACATTGGTCCTGCAGGTGTTGTTATTAACATCATCCGCGAGGATCTTATAACAGATGAATGCCTTACCGGCACTCCTACCATGATGAAGTGGAAGACTCAGGCGGATAACGGTTCCATGTACAATACTCCTCCCTGCTATGGAATATATATTTGCGGCAAGGTATTTAAGTGGCTTAAGAACATGGGCGGCCTTGAGGTTATGAAGCAGCGCAACGAGGAAAAGGCTGCAGTATTATATGATTTCCTGGACAACAGCAAATTGTTCAGAGGAACAGTTGTCAAAAAGGACCGTTCACTGATGAATGTTCCCTTTGTCACAGATAATGATGAATTGGATGCTAAGTTTGTTGCAGAGTCCAAGGCAGTGGGATTTGAGAATCTTAAGGGACATCGTACTGTAGGCGGAATGAGAGCTTCAATCTATAACGCCATGCCTAAAGAGGGTGTGGAAAAGCTGGTAGAATTTATGGCGGATTTTGAAAAGAAAAACATATAATTTAATTAAGGAGATATAATTATGTACCAGTATAATTGCCAGAATCCTATTTCTGATAAGGGAACATCCTTATTTACCTCCCAGTATCAGGAGACCAAGGATGTTAAGGAAGCGGATGCTATCCTGGTGCGCAGCGCCAGACTTCACGAAATGCAGTTTCATGAAAAGCTTCTGGCTGTTGCCAGGGCAGGTGCAGGAGTTAATAATATTCCTATTCAGGAGTGTGCAGAACACGGGATAGTCGTATTTAATACCCCCGGAGCTAATGCCAACGCTGTAAAAGAGATGGTTTTTGCAGGCATGCTTTTGGCAGGAAGAGACATCATTGGCGGCAACAAGTGGGTTTCGGATAATGCCAGTGACAAAGAGATAGCCAGTGCCATGGAAAAGGCAAAAAAGAATTATGCCGGTACTGAATTATATGGTAAAAAGCTGGGCGTTATAGGCTTAGGAGCTATAGGTGTCCGTGTAGCTAATGCGGCAACGCATTTTGGTATGGAGGTGTACGGCTATGATCCCTTCATCTCAGTTCGTGCGGCATGGAACCTGTCACGCAGTGTCCGTCACATAGACAATGTAAGTGATATCTATAAGAACTGTGATTATATAACTATACATGTTCCGTTAATGGATAATACCAGAAGGATGATCAATCAGGAAGCTATATCCGAGATGAAGCCGGGTGTAGTGATATTGAATTTTGCCAGGGATCTTCTGGTAGATGAAGAGGCTGTGGTAGCGGCTATTAAGGATGGCAAGATCCGCAAATATGTGTCCGATTTTCCTAATACTGTTACGGCAGGCAAAGAGGGAGTTATACTTACCCCGCATCTTGGAGCTTCTACCGAGGAGGCTGAGGATAACTGTGCGGTTATGGCGGTTGAGCAGATAATGGACTACATTGAGAACGGCAATATCACTAATTCAGTTAACTTCCCTGATTGTGACATGGGCCGTCCTCCAAGAGCCGGAAGGGTAGCGATAATGCACCGCAATGTAAGGGGCGTTATAGCTCAGTATACTAAGATCATGGGTGACGATGATATTAATGTATCTGACATGTTTAATAAGACAAGAGGAACTTTAGCATATGCTCTGTTGGATTTGGATACTCCTGTAACCAAGGATGCAATTGCAAAACTTAACAAGATTCCAGAGGTAATCCGGATCAGAGTTATAAAATGATACAATATCAGTTACTTGCGTAACCTAACCACCTTAGAAGGGGACATACATGGCAAATATAAAACCATTTAAAGCTCTTCGTCCTGCCAGGGACAAGGCCAGTGAAATTGCGGCATTACCATACGATGTATATACTCGCAGCGAAGCAAAAATGGAGATTAAGAATCACTCGCTTTCATTTTTGAGAATTGACAGAGCTGAGACAAATTTTGATGACAGTGTAAGCACATACGCACCGGAAGTGTATGACAAAGCCGATGAGCTTCTCCATAAGATGATAGATGAGGGGGATTTTATTCGTGAGGAAATGCCCTGCTATTATCTGTACGAGCTTACAATGGATGGCCGCATTCAAAATGGAATAGCAGGTTGCGTGTCAGTAGATGATTACATAAATGGTGTTGTCAAAAAACACGAGAATACCAGAAAAGAAAAGGAAGAAGACAGAGTATGTCATGTGGACAGGACGAGTGCCCAGACAGGTCCGATTTTTTTGGCTCACAGACATAACAATACTATTGCACAGATAATAGAAAAAACAAAAAAACAAGAAGAGGCTGTATATGATTTTACCGCCGATGATGGAATCCGTCATAGGATATTTGTGATCAGTGACGGTAAGGATATAGACAATATTACATTTGCTTTTGGCAATATCCCGGAGGTTTATATTGCAGACGGACATCACAGGGCTGCATCTGCAATAAGGGTATCTAAGATGAGAAGAGACTCCCATCCAAGGGGCAATGGCAAGGAAGAATACAACTACTTTCTTGCGGTATTGTTCGCTCAGGACGAGCTTAAGATCTACGATTATAACCGGGTGGTTAAGGATTTGAACTGGCTTACTCCCGTTAAGGTTTTGGCTGCTGTTGAAAAGGCTGCTACACTTAAAAAAACAGACTTTTACGGTATTCGCCCCGAAAAAAAGGGACAGTTCTCAATGTTCATGGAGGACAAATGGTATTTATTTGAGTTTCATGATGAATTGAAAAATGATGATCCTGTAGATGGAATGGATGTGTCGCTTTTACAGAATCATATACTTGGACCAATATTTGGAATAAAGGATCCTTCCAAGGATAAGAGAATTGGATTCGTAGGAGGAATACGAGGATTGGAAGGGTTGGAAAAGCGGTGTGAAAAGGACAATATGAAGGTGGCTTTTGCAATGTATCCAACATCCATGGATGAGCTTTTTGCAGTTGCTGATAACGGCCTTCTTATGCCTCCCAAATCCACATGGTTCGAGCCTAAGCTTAGAAGTGGTTTGTTGATCCACGAAATAGAGAGGTAATCATAATTATGTTTAAAATACCTGATACTTATTCTCTTGTTTCCAGACAGAGCCTTTCTGATCTCAGGTCAGAGGGCTGGCTGTTAAAGCACAAAAAAAGTGGCGCCAGACTGTTGCTTCTGGAGAATGATGACGAGAATAAGGTGTTTTACATTGGATTCAGGACGCCGCCTGTAGATTCATGCGGTACTGCTCATATAACTGAGCATTCTGTATTATGCGGATCAGAAAAATATCCGATAAAGGATCCTTTTGTAGAATTGGCAAAGGGTTCCATGAATACATTCTTGAATGCTATGACCTATCCGGATAAGACAGTTTATCCTGTGGCGAGCACCAATGCCAAGGATTTTGCCAATCTTATGGATGTGTATATGGATGCCTGCCTGAATCCCAATATAGCGAGACATCCGGAGATATTCAGGCAGGAGGGATGGCATTATGAGCTGGATGATCCTGATGGAGATATAAGGATCAGTGGTGTTGTCTATAATGAGATGAAGGGAGCCTTTTCTTCGCCGGATGATGTTCTGTCAAGGGCAGTGCTTAACTCTCTGTTTCCCGATACGCCCTACCAATATGAGTCCGGAGGGGATCCGGATGATATTCCGTCCCTTTCTTATGAGGCTTTTCTGGACTTTCACCGTATGTACTATCATCCTTCTAATTCCTATATTTACCTGTACGGTGACATGGATATGGAGGAACGGCTGAATTGGCTGGACGCTAATTATCTTTCCCATTATGACAGAATAGATATCAATTCCGGGATTGTTTTACAGAAGCCTTTTTCCGAGCCGGTTCACCTGGTTCAGGAGTATCCTATAGCAAGTGCTGAGGATGAAAAGCAGGCGACATACCTTTCGTATAATCTTGTAATTGGAGATGTTTTGGATCAGAAGCTGTATTCGGCTTTTGAGCTTTTGGATTATGCTCTTTTGTCAGCTCCCGGAGCTCCCATAAGACAGGCTCTTTTGGATGCAGGGATAGGCAAGGATATTTTGGGCGGTTATGACAATGGAACGCTGCAGCCTGTCTTTTCAATAATAGCCAAGGGTAGTGATGTTGAGAAAAAACAGGAATTTTTGGATATAATTAACCGGGTGTTAAAGGAGCAAGCCGATGGAGCTCTTGACCACAAGAGTCTTTTGGCAGCAATTAACAGTACGGAATTCAAGGTAAGAGAGGCTGATTTTGGCTCATATCCCAAGGGATTGCTGTATGGCTTGAACGCGCTGGACAGCTGGCTCTATGATGAAGAACAGCCATTTCTGCATCTGGATGCGCTTCAGGTACTGCAGCAGCTAAAGGAAGATCTTGAAAATGGCTGCTTTGAAGACTGGATCAGAGAATATCTGTTGTCCAATTCTCATGCTTCAGTTGTAGTTGTAGAACCCAAAAAGGGACTTACCAAGGAGAGAGATCAGAAGCTTAAGGATAAGCTTGCCAAATACAAAACCAGTCTTTCGGATGATCAGATCAATAAGCTGATAGAAGAAACCGCCCATCTAAAGGAATACCAAGCGACCCCCTCCAGCCAGGAGGAGCTTATGACTCTTCCTCTTCTTGAAAGAAGCGACCTCAAGGATAAAATAAGACCGTTCTGCCATACAACAAGGAAGGTTGACGGAGTTCCTTTTATAGAGTGTAAGTTGGATACTCATGGAATCGCATATATTTCGTTTTTGTTCGAGCTTAAGGATATAGATGATTTTTATGTACCGGAGCTGTCATTTTTCACCAGATTGATAGGACTCCTTAATACAGAAAAATACAATTATAATGATTTCTACAATGAGGTTAATCTAAACACAGGCGGAATAAGTCTGATTCCTAAATTATATGCAAAAGACGACGGAACTTACAGATTCTTTGTCGAAGCTCACATGAAATATATTTACGACAAGGAAGAAAAGGCTTTTGAGTTTATGGAACAGATGCTTTTTCACACGGATTTTTCCGATAAAAAGCGTATAAATCAGCTATTGCTTCAGGAAGTGTCAGCTATGCAGATGAAGCTTATGAGTGCAGGCCATACGCTGTCTTCTTACCGTGCAGGAAGCTATTTTGCTGATAATTATAAAAAATTAGATGAGCTTTCAGGAATTTGTTATTTCGAATTTGTCAAAGCCTTTGCGGAGGATTTCGATAATAGAATAGATGGTTTCGTGGACAGAGCAAAAAGTCTTTGCAACAAGATTTTCACCAAAACCAGGTTAAGCGTTTTTTCAATCCGTGAAAACCAGGGAGAGACCATATGGGACAGATGTTATAAACATTTTTGCGATGGTCTTTTTGATGGCAATTGTTCCGTAGAATACGATATTCATGAATCTTCACACAGGAATGAGGGAATAGGAACGGCAGCCCAGGTTCAGTATGATTCCCTGGCAGGTAATTTTAAGCGCCATGGATTCAAATACAGCGGTGCCTTGAAGGTGCTCAAGGTCTTGCTCAATTATGAATATTTTTGGATCAATATCAGGGTAAAGGGCGGAGCATACGGTTGCATGAGTACCTTTTCCAGAAATGGCAATGTGCTCTTTTCCTCCTACAGGGATCCTAATCTGAAAAAAACCTACGAGATATTTGAGCATACAGCAGATTATCTTTCGGAGTTTGACGCATCAGAAAGAGATATGCGCAAATATGTAATAGGAACAATCAGCAGTATGGATACTCCGTTGACAGTTTCTCAGGAGGGAGTAAGATCTCTTACAGCATATCTTACGGATATGACTGAGGAGGTTCTTCAAAAGGAGAGAGACGAGGTTTTATCCTGTGATACAGAGGATATACGGGCATTATCCGATATTATCCGGTCAGTCACGGATGAAGGCTACCTGTGCGCCATTGGCAATGAAGATGTACTTCGTGAGAATTCTGATATTTTTGATGAGGTTCGCAGTCTATGATGGAGGACGGGAACACTTTAGAAGAGTTAAAGAGTGGATTTGTAACAGTAATCGGCAGGCCAAATGTGGGTAAGTCTACTCTCATGAATCATCTGGTGGGCCAAAAGGTGGCAATAACCTCAAGCAAGCCCCAGACGACCAGAAACAGAATCTTAAGTGTTTATAATGACAATGCCAGGGGACAGATAGTTTTTGCAGATACTCCGGGTATACAGCAGGCTAAAAACAAGCTGGGGGAGTATATGGTTCGGGTGACCAAATCCGCCATTCGTGATGTGGATGTTATCCTCTGGATGGTGGAGCCGGATGTTAATCCCGGACCAAAGGATATAAAAATAGCCGATCAGCTTGGTAATGTTGGTGTACCGGTTATTCTGGTTATTAACAAGATTGATTCAATCCAAAAGGATAAGCTTTTGATAGTCATAGACCATTTCAGTAAGCTGTACGATTTTGCTGAGATAGTTCCGGTATCCGCCAGGATGGGAGATGGCTGCAATGAGCTTATTGATATAATCTTTAACTATCTGGAAAATGGTCCCATGTTCTTCGATGAGGATACGGTTACGGACCAGCCGCAGAGACAGTTGGCAGCGGAATTTATAAGGGAGAAGGCTCTTCACGCTTTAGACAAAGAGGTACCCCATGGAATAGCGGTTTCCATTGATCGTATGAAGAAGCGAAAGGGCAAGAAAATATACGATATAGAAGCCACCATAATTTGCGAAAAGGAATCCCACAAGGGGATAATAATAGGCAAAAAGGGTTCAATGCTGAAGAAGATCGGTACCAATGCACGATTTGAAATAGAGAGAATGCTTGATGCCCCCGTTAATCTTTCCCTGTTTGTTAAAGTAAAAAAAGCCTGGCGGGACAGTGATTATCTGGTATCAAATTTTGGGTACCGTATAGAGGATGATATTTGAGTGATAGAATCAACCTGACAGGGATGGTATTGTCCAGTATGCCTGTAGGAGAGTTTGACAGAAGGATAGTACTGTTAACCAAAGAACGGGGAAAGATATCCGCATTTGCCAAGAATGCCAGACGGTCAAAAAGCCAGATTGCCGCGGCTACAAATCCGTTTGTAAGTGGAGTATTTGAAGCCTTTGAGGGCAGAGAATCATATACAATTTACAGCGCGGACATAAGCAATTATTTTGAAGCTTTAACCGGTGATCTGGAGCTGGTATGGTACGGATATTATTTTCTTGAGATAGCAGAGTATTTTTCGCTTGAAAATGTTGATGAAACCGAGAGGCTGGTTTTGCTCTACCAAAGTTTCAGGGCTATGCTGGTGGGAAGAATTCCGGTTGAACTTGTAAGACTGGTATATGAGTTTAAGACCCTTGTGATAAACGGTGATTATCCGAATGTTTTTCAGTGTCAAAGCTGTAAAAAAAGAGAGAATCTGATATTTCTTTCTTCGGATCGAAGAGGTGTTTTGTGCAGTGACTGCTGTGGAAATGGCAGGGGGATCAGAATATCACCCTCCGCACTATACACGCTGCAGTATATTGCATCTACACCAAGCTCTAAGGTTTATTCTTTTGTTTTAAAGGATGAAATACTAGAGGAACTTTCTTATATAATTAATGAATACTATAACCTGTATGTGGGACATAGCTTTAAAAGTGAGAGCTTTTTGGACTTATGAGGTAATCAGATGAGTCAAAAAAGAGTTAGACGAAACGGTTTTCACAGAGCAGAAACCAATCGCATGACGAGAGATCAGGCGATGCTGAAAAGAAAAAAAGAACGGGTTGAGCTTCTAAAAAGGCGCAGAAGAGCTTTGATAATGGCTATTTGTGCTTTTGTGGCAGCTGTAATTTTGCTGATTGTTTTTCTGCTGGGAGGTTTTGAAAAAAAGGCTACTGAGACTACTCTTACTATCAAGTCTGATGGAAGTATTATTTTTGAGGAAATAGATGTTGTTGATTCAAAAGCTTCAAAACAGGAAATCGAATCCTTTGCCAGGCAGCAGATAAGTGAATATAACGACAAATCCGAAAAGCCTAACGCCATCCGTTTCAAAAAATGCAGTGTTTCTGACGGGGTAGCTTATTTGAAGACACAGTACAGGGATTTTGAGAGCTATTCGGACTTTACAGGCCTGTCTTTCTTTGACGGGACGATTGAGGCTGCTCTCAAGGAAGGCTACGATTTTCAGACGAGTTTTGTGAATGTCAAGGGTGGAGAAAAGGCTGATTCCGCTGAAATAGATGCGGTTACCAAGGATTCATCACAGCAGGTTGTAATTATTGACCAGGCTATAAGTGTGGTTGTTCCTTCGGATATTTTATATCTGAGCGATGAGGGCACAGGAGTCATATCATCCAGAAAGGTCCAGATAGGAGATCCTGTTGAGAGTTATATAATATACAGCGCAAAATGAAAAAGGAAAGGTAACAGAGAAATGAAAGACATGGAAAAAATTGTAGCCCTGTGTAAGAACAGAGGATTTATTTATCCCGGCTCCGAGATATATGGAGGGCTTGCTAACACATGGGATTATGGAAATCTGGGAGTAGAGCTTAAGAATAATGTCAAGCAGGCCTGGTGGAAAAAATTTATACAGGAGAATCCATACAATGTTGGGGTGGATTGTGCCATATTGATGAATACCAGAACCTGGCATGCTTCAGGACATTTGGGCGGTTTTTCCGATCCCCTTATGGATTGTCGGGAGTGCCATGAGAGATTTCGTGCAGACAAGCTCATAGAGGATTATGCCCATGACAATTCAATAGAGCTTTCTTCATCTGTGGATGGATGGACCAAGGAGGAAATGGAGAGTTACATTGCCGATAATAATATTGCCTGTCCTACCTGCGGTAAGCACAATTTTACAGAGATCCGTCAGTTTAATCTTATGTTCAAGACCTTCCAGGGAGTGACTGAGGATGCTAAGGATGTAGTATATCTGCGCCCCGAGACAGCTCAGGGAATATTTGTCAATTTTAAAAATGTTCAGAGAACCAGCCGTAAGAAACTGCCCTTTGGAATTGGACAGATTGGAAAATCCTTCAGAAACGAGATAACACCCGGGAATTTTACATTCCGTACCAGAGAGTTTGAACAGATGGAGCTGGAGTTTTTCTGTGAGCCGGGCAAGGATCTTGAATGGTTTGAATATTGGCGCTCTTTCTGCAAGAACTGGCTTCTTTCTCTGGGTATTAAGGAAGAAGATATAAGGATGCGTGATCATGATCCTGCAGAGCTGGCATTTTATTCCAAAGGAACCACTGATATTGAATTTATGTTCCCATTTGGATGGGGCGAGCTCTGGGGAATTGCTGACAGGACAGATTATGATCTCAAGCAGCACCAGGACACTTCAGGTGAGGATATGACATATTTTGATGATGTCAAAAAAGAAAAGTATATTCCTTACTGTATAGAGCCTTCACTTGGAGCTGACCGTGTAGTATTGGCATTTTTATGCGCTGCTTATGATGAAGAGAATATAGGCACCGAAGAGAAGCCAGATATGAGAACGGTTCTCCATTTTCATCCTGCCATAGCTCCGGTTAAGATCGGCGTACTGCCCCTTTCAAAAAAGCTGGGTGAGGCTGCCGAAGAAGTATATGGCCAGCTTTCAAAGTATTATAATTGTGAATATGACGACAGGGGTAATATAGGTAAGCGTTATCGCAGACAGGATGAGATAGGCACTCCTTATTGCGTAACCTATGATTTTGATTCCCAGGAAGACAATTGTGTCACTGTCAGGGAAAGAGATTCGATGGAGCAGGAGAGAGTACCTATTGCCAAGCTGAAAGAGTATTTTGAAGAAAAGCTTATGTTCTAAATGATATATAAGATGTATCAGACCTCCTGCTTGAGCAGGAAACGATTGACATCCTTCAGGATCACAAACAGATCCTGGAGGTTGGCAAATACATCTTCGCTTTCCAGAGAATGGTTAGCCCCAAGAATGGTCTTAAGTATCAGATGCTTTTCTTTGCAGCCCTCTTCTACAGCTTCGGTATTGACCCAGGTATCAGCAGTGCCGTGGAAGACCAGTCCGTTGTGATCCTCCATCAGGGAAAAGGTATGCTCAAGAGGCGTATAATATAGCTGACGAGCCGGAACATTGTGCTTGGCAGCATATACGGCGGCTGCTACTGTACCCACACTTTTGGATATGAAAACAATATCCTCATAGGCCTCGAAATCTATATATTTTAGCTGATCTTCTGATTGGGCTACGGCGATTGAAAAAGCCTTCATAAGGGCTTCACGGTCGCCTTTTATTTTGGTCGGAAATCCGCCAAATTCAAGTGCTTTGACCTTGAATCCGTGCTGAAGGGCCAGCTTGCCTGAGTGATATAGAAGCGGACGGTTTTTATTGTATCCGATGCCGGGGAATATTACTGCAATGCGACTTATCATTTTTCTGCCTGATTCCATTCGTATTAGGGTTCCAGATACAGTATAATCCAACTGATTAAATCATTCAATGGCACCGCCAAACATCTTTACTTTTTATGTACAATGATTTAAAATTACAAGAGTATTTATCGGTTTTCTAATGGTATGAGCTGTTTAAAGCAAGCGGTATTATCTGTTTTTTAGAGGAGATATCATGAGACAGTTTTTGTACGAAATATATAATGATGATGCTCTTTCTGCTTCAGTTGACGCTATAAGGAAGGAGCTTGAGGTATTTGGAGAGGCGAAATCACTGCTATTTCACATATATTGTGGAATAGATGAGGAGGGATGGATTCTAACCATAAGGGACAGGCTGTACAGGGAGTTTCCCTTCTGTGAGTTTTGCGGGATTTCTTCTAATGCAGAGATTATTAACGGTGCCCTTACTGATCCGGTGATACTGCTTTCCGCGATGATGTTTAAGACCACTGATGTCAGGGTCTTTTTCTTTCCCGATGTACTGGATCATGAAGCTGAGACAGGTGATCAGGCCAGGCGTATCATAGATGATACACCGGATATTAAGGCTGCGGAGATTCTGATTCAGGGCGCTCCGGTGGATAACCTGACTTTTTTACATTCGCTGGACAAGTGCAGCAGGGATGTAAAGATTTTCGGAGGATATCCAATCAGTCATATACTTGAGGGAGGACGCCGTTTCATTGTTACAGAGGGTGGTGTGTTTGACAACGCCCTTGCCTTGATTACATATGCCGGCAGTGATTTCCATATTGATGTGGGACATACTGCTGGATGGGAGCCATTAGGGCGTACATTTACAGTTACAAAAGCCAGTAAGAATACCTTATACTGTGTAGATGATATATCTGCCATGGAGCTGTATCGCCGTTATCTTGATATCGAAGATGATGGTCACTTTATTGAGAATTCCATGGAATTTCCTTTGTTGGTGGAGGATGAGGGGATGACCATGCTAAGGCACTGTTCTGTTACCGGAACTGAGGGTGCTTTGGAGCTTGCGGGTTATATTCATAATGGCATGAAGGTTACCATGTCGTATGGTGATCCTATAGCGATAGTTGCGGAGGTTGACGCCAGGGCAGAAGAGGTTCGAAAGTTTGAGCCGGAGGCCATACTTATTTACAGCTGTGCTATGCGCAAGATTTTCTGGAATTATTTCATCAATAATGAGATGGCGCCATTCCAGAAGATAGCCACATCATGTGGTTTTTGTACGGGCGGTGAATTGAATCGTGATCATGATACGGGTCATATTATGTGGCATAATATTACTATGCTTACTATTGCGATGCGCGAGGGCCCAAAGACGGGTCGGGATATACCCAGGGTATCAGTTGACACTACCGCTATGCATGGTCAGACTTCACTTGTCAAGAGACTTACAACTCTCATCAAGGCTACATCAGACGAGCTTAGACAGAGCCTTTCGGACCTTACTGAGGCTAATGAGAAGCTGCTTCATATGGCAACTGTTGATGAGCTGACAGCTTTGTACAACAGACGGGAAATAGAAAGACGCATTAATGTAGCTTTGGATGATGTGGCAGAAAATGGAGGCGTGGTTTCTCTGGTAATGATTGATGTTGATCATTTTAAGCGTGTTAATGACACCTGTGGACATGAAACAGGAGATAAGATTCTCGAAGGAGTGGCGGCGGTATTAAATGCTACAGTCCGGGAATATGAGGGAGAGGCAGTTGGACGCTGGGGCGGCGAAGAATTCTTTATGCTGCTGCCCGGAGTTACTCTGGAGCAGGCATTAGAGCGCGCAGAAGAGATCAGGCAGACTGTTGAGATGTACCCCTTCCCTAAGATCCACAGACTTACCTGCAGTCTTGGAGTTACTGTTGTTACAGGAGCCGAGGACAAAAAGGCTATATACACCCGTGTAGATAATGCATTGTATGAAGCCAAGGAGACTGGCAGGAATCGTATAGTAGTTGGTGAGGAAAGGCATAATCCAAAACCCTCATAAAGCCTGAGTTATATGAGGGATCATACATATTTTTGTAAAGTTTAATTTTACCCTTGCTTAAGAGTAGCGAATGTGGTAGAATACTTTGGTCTTTAGAGGAGGTGAATAACATTGGCGAATATAAAGTCTGCAAAGAAACGAATTTTAGTATCGGCAACAAAGACTGAGAGGAACAAGGCTATCGCATTAAGAAGGTTGAGGCTGCTGTTGCCGCTAAGGATAAAGACGCTGCAGTAAGTGCTCTTCGTATGGCAACCAAGGAGATCAGCATGGCTTCCTCCAAGGGTGTTTATCATAAGAATAATGCAGCTCACAAGGTGTCCCGTCTTGCCAAGGCAGTTAATACTATCTAATCAGACGGATACGAGTTTTGTGTATGAATTTGTTGTTGTGTATGACATCCTCAGGGAGATTTCCCTGGGGATTTTCATTTTTAATAAAGTTTTTATTTTTAATTCTTTGACATATCTATACTTTCTTGTTATTATATGGTGGAGTGTATGTATTCTAAAGCGGTCGTAAATCCGGTGCCATTTCCGCCGGGTGCGGACTCGAATTTTTCTCTGTTATACCGCATGTTTTTTCAGGGGTGATAATTTGAAATTTACTAAGATTAATGATAATTCAATCCAGTGCATTATAAGCCGTGAAGAGATGAACGCACAGGGTATAGATTTGGATGAGCTTATGGGAGATCGTGTCAAGGCTGAGGAGTTTTTGCGCTATATTCTTCAGCAGGCAAGATACGAGGTGGATTTTGAGACTACCGGAGAGGCTCTCAATGTTCAGCTCACCGTTATGAAGGACGGAGATGTATCACTGATGATCTCTGACGACCAGAATGCAGCGATTCATGCTATGCTGGCTCAATTCAAGGAACGCCTTAAGGAATTCCAGCAGGCTATTGAGCAAGGCAAGATGAAGGCACAGAACGCTTTGGCTCTGGATCCTGCCAAGGAGGTTCTGGAGGGAACTTCAGATGATGAGATCACCGACATGGAGATTTGGGCGGAGTTTTCTAATCTGGATGATTGTATCAGGCTTGCCAAGTCAGTAGATATGCCAGGAGCACCATCGCGTCTGCTCAAATATCATGATACCTACTATCTGATCATAGAATTGCATCAGACTAAGAAGCAGTTAGCTCACAGTGTTTTCACCATTGCCGAGTATTCAGACAATATGTATGCTTCAGGTCCTTCAACCTATGGTGTTGAGGAGCATGCCATTCGTATGATCAAATCCGATGCCCTGCTGCAGTTACAGAATTTGTAGGCTGTATAGTATTGTTAGTGGCTTTTTGATGAACTTTGTTTTTTGAGGTTTTTATTGCCCCTATACCCTTAGTATAGGGGTTTTATATTTTTTACGAAAGGAGATATTTATGTGGTCAGATAACAGCGTTATATATCAGATATATCCCTTGGGATTGTGCGGGGCTCCATATGAGAATGATGGGGTTCTAACTCACAGGATCAACGAAATATCCCGTTGGATACCCCATCTTAAGAAGCTGGGAGTAGATACAGTTTTATTCAATCCGCTTTTTGAATCTGATACTCATGGATATAACACCAGGGATTATCGTAAGGTGGATGTCCGCCTGGGCAGCAATGAAGATTTTGCCGATATTTGTGCCAAGCTTCACAAAGAGGGCTTTAAGGTTATGCTGGATGGTGTGTTCAATCACGCCGGAAGGGGCTTTTTTGCATTTGAGGATGTGCTTGTTAACCGCGAGAATTCAGCCTACCGGGACTGGTTTAATATAAGCTTTGACGGCAATAATTCATACAATGACGGATTGTGGTACGAGGGCTGGGAAGGTAATTACGATCTGGTCAAGTTCAATCTGAACAACCCGGCAGTGTGTGATTACCTGATGGACAGTGTCAAATACTGGATAGACACATTTGACATTGATGGCCTGAGGCTTGATGTGGCTTATATGGTCAATCGTGATTTTCTAAAGAGATTAAGAGCACAGACATCTTCCTGGAAGAAGGATTTCTTCCTGTTTGGGGAGATTTTAGGCGGTGATTACAAACAGATCATGAATGACGAAATGTGTCATTCGGCCACTAATTATGAATGCTTCAAAGGTATTTTTTCTGCCATAAACAGTGGTAATTTATTTGAAATAATTCATTCCCTTATGAGGCAGTTTGGACCGGAGCAATGGACGCTGTACAAGGGTGCGCATCTTATATCCTTTGTAGATAATCACGATGTAACCAGGATAGCCTCCAATCTCAACGATGAGAGGAATCTTGCCATAGCCTATACACTTATGTATACAATGCCGGGGATCCCTTGCATATACTACGGAAGTGAGTGGGGAATTCGAGGCGACAAGTCACAGGGAGATAATGCATTAAGACCCAGGATCGAAGAGCCCCGGTGGACGCCGCTTTGTGATACAATAGCAGCACTGTCGAGGGCTAAAAAAGAAACAGAGGCCCTCAGCCAAGGAGATTTTTCTTCGCTTGTATTAGAGAATAAGCACTGCATATTCCAAAGGCGTTTTGGTGATGGTCGTGTTATGGTGGCCATAAACATTGATGACGCACCGTATGTATTCCATTTTGACGCCCAGGCAGGCAGAGCCAGGGATCTTATTACTGGTGAAACGGTTGATTTTGGCGGAGGGCTTGAAGTAGAAGCTCACAGAGCTTATGTGCTTTGTCCTTACTAAATCTTTTTTGAAACTATGGTATGTATTGGTTTTGACAGGAATCACAAGCTGAAAAATCTCTCAAACACCCTTGAGGACTACTATGCAGGAGTTGCAAAACGCTATTCCTCCATAGTAAGGCTTCAAATTCAATACACAGACTCTGATGTTAGGCCGGCCTTTTCGAATGGAATTGCAAAGGGCGATTTTGCGTTGTTAAGGGCCTTTTTGCAGGATCATGAGACAGCGCTGTCAGTTGATATTATATCCGAAGATGATACGGTGATGTCGTTGTATTTTCCTGATTACTTGTATGGGTTTGTGGAGGATACCTTTGCCAGGGCTATCCATCACAAGATAGAGGGCAGCGGATATGTCTGCAGAGAGTGTGTTGGCAAATATCAGCTTAATTTGCGTGAATATGACAGGCAGTTTTTGCATGTGGTTGATCAGGATATCAGTGATGCTGCAAGGATGTCTCTTTGCAGGCTGAGATTTCCCGTACAGATGCTGGATAATCATAGAGTTGTTTACGAAGATTTTATCAGAGATAATGATGCTATGGTTATAAAGGAGCTGATAGATCAGGACAGGGATATATCAGGTGAAGTTGATTTTATGATAAAAAACGGGTTACTATCCAGGCAAAGTGCATTAGAGGCTCTTAACTGCCTGTCAGAGACTAAGGACGCCCAGACTGTGGCTTTGCTGCTTAAATACGCTGCCCGTAAACGGACAAGGCTTTCTTTGCAGCTATGAAAAAAACTAAGGACACACTTATCACTCTCGGAAGCCGGATTCTTTCGGCGGTAAAAAGAGAATTATATCTAAGTATGCCGTATCTTGCCAGAGCTATGGGTACTCTGTCAGAGGCTATGGATCAAAATACCTTCACAGTTGGAACAGATGGAGTATCTATCCGCTATAATACAAGGTTTCTAAGTGAGATATATCTGAATTTTCCGACAAGATTAAACCGCATATATATGCATATGCTTCTCCACAATCTGCTGATGCATCCTTTTTATCGGGCTTTTTCCTTTGACAATGAGGATGATGAGGAATTGTGGCAGCTTGCCTGTGAGATATCCGTTGAGTCAATTATTGATTCAATGGATATGGATTGTATGCGTATGGTCACAAGTGATTTTCGTGAAAAATGGTACAAAACCCTTTCAAATGAGATAAGATCTCTTACGGACACCGGAATCTACAGATATTTCAAAGAGCATCCGCCCTATGGTGATGATTGGTTGAAGCTAAAAGATGAATTTTGCATGGATGATCACTCCTTCTGGATGAGGCGGGATAATGATGATGACAGTAATGAAATAGAAAATGATTTTCAATTGGCTCCCTTTTGTAATCTTCCTCTAAAGGAGATATGGGAGAAGGCCGCAAATGCAATAAACTCTGAGGTAGAGCTTTCAGGTGCTAAGGCCATGTCAGACAGCGGCAGGCTCACCTGGAATCTTAAGCTAAGGCACACGGCGCACAGAGACTATCATAAGCTGCTTGAGAAATACATGATTCCAAGGGAAGTATGCAGGATAGATCCGGAGTATTTTGACATAGCCTACTATCAGTATGGCATGAAGATGTATGGGGACATGCCCCTGATAGAGGAACTTGAGGGAAGAGAAGAAAAACGGATTTTTACTTTGATCATAGCTATTGACACATCGGCTTCCACCAGAAGGAAGCATGTGATCAGATTCTTGAATGAGACAGTCGCTATTCTTCGCCAGTCAGAGTATTTTTTTGAAAGTGTCAATCTGCACATAATAGAATGTGATGAGCATGTTCAAAGGGATATAGAACTGACCAAACCCGGGCAGATAGAAGAATATGCCAGAGATTTTACCGTTTCAGGCGGATATGGGACGGATTTCAGACCGGTTTTTTCCTATGTGGATGATCTAAGGAAAAAAGGAGGCTTGCCCGGGCTTTCAGCTCTTTTATATTTTACTGATGGATACGGAATTTACCCCACAAAAGCAACAGATTATGATACAGCCTTTATTTTCATAGAGGACGAGGATTACGATGATACCAATGTGCCGTCATGGGCAGTAAAGGTGTATCTGTAAAGAGGCATAATAATATGAACATAAGTCAGGCAAAAGAAGAAATAAAGCACGCAATAAGCGCGTATCTTGGGAAGGATGAATCAGGTAACTATATTCTTGATGAACGGTTTTGCAGACCGCTGCTGCTGATGGGAGCACCGGGTATAGGCAAGACTGCGGTAATGAGCCAGATAGCTTCTGAAATGGGCATCAATCTTGTTTCCTACACCATAACCCATCATACCAGGCAAAGCGCAATTGGTCTTCCTGTAGTAAGGGAGGTTACCTTTGACGGCAAGCCTTATTCGGTAACAGAATATACCATGAGCGAGATACTTGCGTCGGTATATAAGAGCATAGAGGAGACTGGAATTTCTGAGGGAATATTGTTTTTGGATGAGATAAACTGTGTATCTGAAACCCTTTTGCCCACAATGCTTCAGTTTTTGCAATACAAGACATTTGGAACTCACAAAGTACCAAGAGGCTTTGTTATTGCCTGTGCCGGAAATCCCCCAAGCTATAACAGGGCAGCCAGGGATTTTGACATAGTAACCCTGGATCGTGTCAGAAGACTGGATATTGACATAGATATAAATGTGTTTTTTGAATACGCAGTAAAGGCCAGATTACATGATGCAATAAGGGCTTTTTTGGATATCAAGAAGGATTATTTCTATCGTATCAGTGCCGATGTGAATGAGACATCCTTTGTAACAGCCAGAAGCTGGGAGGATCTTTCTGAAATGCTAAAAGCATACGAGAGAAACAGCTATCCGGTTACAGAGTATCTTATCAGCGAATATGTTGAGGATACACAGATTGCGGCTGCTTTTTTTGATTATTACAGACTGTATCAGAAATATAATACCAGATTTGCTGTAGGCGATATATTAAAGGGCTCATATAGACAGGGAGGAGATGAAATAACAAACGCCCCGTTTGATGAGAAGCTGTCATTTTTGCATTTATTAAGTGATGCTCTGGGTAACAGATTTTATTCTTACCATGAGGAAAGGCAGGCGCAGGAGAATCTTTTATCCACTCTTAAGGCTCAAAAGGAATCACTTAGCAGTGATGATTTTGCCAGGGAAAAGGAACATTTTGACAGTCTTGAAGACAGGCGCCAGGAAGAAATTGATCTGACAGGAGACATGCTCGAAAATGCCTTTTTGTTCCTGGACAAGACATTTGGAGAAGGACAGGAAATGCTGCTGTTTTTGACTTCAATTGGCAGGGATCCTTATGCAAAGGAGTATCTGGCCGAGTGTTCCAGTGAATCATATAACAAATACTCTAAAATTTTAATGCTGGATCAGGAGTATAGCAGCATCAGAAAAGAGATTGCAGATCTTAAGGTTTTGGAATAATGCATATATAAGCTTGCTTGACGAGATTTTTGTGTATAGATATAATGTCTTTTGGATTTTTATAGGAGGAAGCATTGATATGAACGAAAAACTAAAAGAAATACAGGCAAAAGCATTAAAAAAGATAGATGATGCCCGGGGCATGGACTCTCTTAATGAAGTGCGTGTTGCCGTGCTGGGTAAAAAAGGAGAGCTGACTGCGCTGTTAAAGGGTATGAAGGATGTTTCAGCCGAGGATCGTCCTAAAATCGGACAGATGGTCAATGATGCCAGAGCCCAGATCGAGAACAGGCTGCAGGAAGCCAGAGCAGCCATTGAAAGAGAAGAAATGGAGCGGAGGCTGGCTGAAGAAACCATAGATGTTACCCTTCCTGCCAGGAGAGAAAAAAGAGGCCACCGCCATCCCAACAGCATAGCATTGGAAGAGGTAGAACGGATTTTCATAGGAATGGGCTATGAAGTAGTTGAGGGGCCTGAGGTAGAATACGATTACTATAATTTTGAGGCGCTTAATATCCCTGCGAATCACCCTGCAAAGGACGAGCAGGATACATTTTTCATTAACAAGGACATTCTGCTTAGAACCCAGACATCCTCTGTACAGGTTCATCAGATGGAGCAGGGCAGATTGCCTATTCGTATGATAGCTCCGGGCCGTGTTTTTCGTTCAGATGAGGTAGATGCGACTCATTCACCAAGCTTTCATCAGATTGAGGGAATGGTCATAGATAAGGATATTACTTTTTCCGATCTGAAGGGTACTCTGGCTCAGTTTGCAAAGGAGATGTTTGGAGAGGACACCAAGGTCAAATTCCGTCCCCACCATTTTCCGTTTACGGAACCCTCAGCAGAGGTGGATATAAGCTGCTTTAAATGCAAGGGCAAGGGCTGCCGTTTTTGCAAGGGAGAAGGCTGGATAGAGATCCTTGGCTGTGGGCAGGTACACCCCCGGGTACTTAAGATGAGTGGCATAGATCCAGACGAGTACACAGGATTCGCGTTTGGATTGGGACTGGAGAGGATTACACTTTTCAAATATGAAATAGACGATATGAGATTATTGTATGATAATGATGATCGTTTCTTAAGACAGTTCTAAAGTGCAGATAAAAATACTATCGTTTTGGAGGAGTAAAACAGCATGAAAACATCGCTGAAATGGATCAGGTCAATGGTTGATGGTATGGAGGATATAACCCCTTCGCAATACGCCGATGCCATGACAATGTCCGGATCAAAGGTTGAATTATTTGAACAGCTGGACAGCAAACTGGATAATATCAAAATAGGAAAAATAGAAAAAATAGAAAAACACCCGGATGCAGACAAGCTTGTGATTTGTCAGGTAAATGTTGGAGACAAGTCAGTTCAGATTGTAACAGGTGCCTCAAATGTATTTGAAGGTGCGATAGTACCGGTGGTGCTTTCCGGAGGTAAGGTTGCCGGAGATCACGATGGCAAACAGAGCGTAAGCGGTATAAAGATAAAAAAAGGCAAGCTTCGTGGAGTTGAGTCAGACGGTATGCTTTGTTCTATTGAGGAGCTTGGAAGCGATAGAAATCTGTTCCCAGATGCTCCTGAAAACGGTATTTACATATTGCCTGATGATGCTCCGGTGGGAGAGGACGCCATCAGTTTTTTGGGTCTGGATGACTGTGTTGTAGAATATGAGATAACCTCCAACAGGGTAGACTGTTTTTCGGTAATTGGTATAGCAAGAGAAGCTGCTGCCACTTTTGGCAAGCCATTTCGCCCTCCTGTGGTAACTGACACAGGCAATTCTGATGATGTTAATGATTATGTATCTGTTGAGGTTAAAAATACTAAGTTATGTCCCAGATACACTGCCAGAGTGGTCAAAAATGTTAATATAGCTCCTTCACCTGATTGGATGCAGCAGAGACTTCGCTCTCAAGGCATAAGACCTATCAACAACCTGGTTGATATTACTAATTATGTAATGGAAGAATTTGGTCAGCCTATGCACGCATATGACCTTGATACCATTGAGGATAAAAAGATAATAGTCAGAAATGCGTCAAATGGCGAGAAATTCGTTACATTGGACGGTCAGGAGCACACTTTGGATGAGTCCATGCTCATGATATGTGACGGCAAGAAACCTGTAGGTATAGGTGGTATCATGGGTGGTGAGAATTCCATGATCACTGATGATGTCAAGACAATGCTTTTTGAGGCGGCCTGCTTTGACGGGACCAACATCAGATTGTCCGCCAAGAAGCTGGGAATGCGTACTGAGGCCTCCGGAATATTTGAAAAGGGACTTGATCCTAATAATGCCATACTTGCTATGAACCGGGCCTGCCAGTTGATAGAAGAGCTGGGTGCCGGTGAAGTTGTGGGTGGTGTTATAGATATTTACCCGGAAAAAAGAGAACCGGTATCTCTGCCCTTTGAACCGGAAAAATATAATCGTATACTCGGAACCTCAATTTCAAAAGAGGATATGCTCTCGTATTTTGTTCCGTTGGAGATAGAATACAACGAGTCTTCCAATATGCTTAAAATTCCTACATTCCGTCAGGATCTGCTTTCTTATGCGGATATTGCGGAGGAGGTTGCCCGTTTTTGGGGATATGACAGGATACCATCTACCCTGCCCAGCGGTGAGGCTACCGCTGGCAAGCTTTCCGAGAGGCTTGTGCTGGACAATATCGCAAGGGATGCGGCAGAGCATTGTGGTTTCTCAGAGGCTATGACATACTCCTTTGAGAGTCCCAAGGTATTTGACAGGCTTTTATTGCCTGAGGATCATCCCATGAGACAGGCAATTGTTATATCTAATCCCCTCGGAGAAGATTTTTCCATAATGAGGACATCTGCCCTTAACGGTTTATTATCCTCGCTTTCTACGAATTACAATCACCGCAACAAGGATGTAAGGCTATATGAGCTGGCCAAGATATATATTCCGAAGGGGCTGCCTCTTAGTGAACTTCCTGATGAGAGAGTGCAGTTTATAATGGGATTCTTCGGTGAGGGAGATTTCTTTACTTTGAAGGGTGCTGTGGAGGAATTTTTCGAAAAGGCCGGTCTCAGAAAGAAAATACAATATGACACCAATGCAGGCAGCTATCCGTTTTTACATCCGGGACGCAGGGCGTTGATCAGCTATGAGGGTCGTGAGTTTGGCTTTATGGGCGAGGTACATCCTCTTACCTGCCAGAATTATAATATCAAGGACCGGGTGTACATTGCCAATATTGATCTGCCTATGGTTCTTCCTCTTATGACCTTTGATCATAAATATGAGGGCATAGCCAGATTCCCTGCAGCCACCAGAGATCTTTCCATGGTTGTGCCCCATGGTATAACTGCAGGCCAGATCGAAGCGGTATTTGAATCCGAGGGTGGGCAGTATCTGGAAGGTTATCAATTGTTTGATATATATGAGGGCTCACAGGTATTGAAGGGTCATAAGTCCATGGCTTATTCCCTTGTGTTCAGAGCCAGCAACCGAAGTCTTGAGGAAGCGGATATAACGGATGCTGTTGATGGCATTATTGATGCCTTGTCAAAGCTTGGCATAAGCCTGAGAAAATAATGAGAACGGCTGATTTTAACTATACACTGCCGGATGAATTGATTGCGCAGGATCCCCTTGAAGACCGGAGCAGTTCAAGGCTCATGGTTCTTAATCGTCAAAACGGAAGTATTACTCACAGAGTTTTTTCTGATGTTGTGGATTATCTGAGGCGTGGAGATACTCTGGTGATCAATGACACCAGGGTTATCCCCGCAAGATTATTCGGCATCAAGCCTGACACAGGTGGTCATGTAGAGCTTTTGCTTCTTAAAAGAGTGGAAGCGGATGTGTGGGAGACCCTTGTTAAGCCCGGTAAAAGGTGCAGGATAGGAACCATACTGGATTTTGGTGATGGCAGGTTAAGTGGCAGGATAACAGACATTCTAAGTGACGGCAACAGACTCATAAGCTTCAGCTACGATGGAATATTTGAAGAAGTATTGGATGAGCTTGGACAGATGCCGCTTCCACCCTATATCACCCACAAGCTTAAGGATAAGGAACGCTATCAGACCGTGTACGCTGCCAACAGCGGATCGGCAGCGGCACCGACGGCGGGACTGCATTTTACCAGGGAGCTTATGAAGAAGATCACAGATAAGGGAGTATCCATTGCGCCGATTACCCTTCATGTAGGGCTGGGAACCTTCAGGCCGGTAAAGGCGGATGATATTGCGGATCACCATATGCACAGCGAATACTATTCCATTCCACCGGAGACTTCCGATACAATCAGACAGACAAAGGCGAATGGGGGAAGAGTTATAGCCGTTGGAACCACATCAACAAGAGCATTGGAGTCAGCGGCTGACGATAACGGAATAGTAGAGGCAAAAAGCGGCTGGACGGATATTTTTATATATCCGGGTTATTCGTTCAAGGTAATAGACGGGCTGATCACTAATTTTCACCTGCCCCAGTCTACACTTTTAATGCTCGTGTCGGCCTTTGCGGGCAGGGAAAATGTTCTCAAGGCATATGAGGAAGCAGTAAGACAGAGATATAGATTTTTCTCTTTTGGTGATGCAATGTTCCTTACACCGCAATAGGAATGTTTCTGACCTGTTCGCCGGTTACATAGTTTTCTAATCTTACATCAGCGTCACTGAATTCATAGAAGTCGTGTATGTCGGGGTTGAGTACAAAGTCAGGAGCATCGTGCTGTTCTCTTTGTATCAGCTCCTTAATAATTGGGATATGTCTGTCGTAAATATGCGCGTCAGCTATTACATGCACCAGTTCGCCTGCCTTCATATCGCATACCTGTGCCAGCATATGTACGAGCACTGCGTATTGACATACATTCCAGTTGTTAGCGGCGAGCACATCCTGGGAACGCTGGTTCAAAATTGCGTTTAGCACAAGTGCGTTATCCTCGTCAAGAGTAACATTGAAGGTCATACTGTATGCGCATGGATACAGATTCATTTCTGAAAGATCCTGATGAACATACATATTGGTGATCATGCGCCGGGAAAATGGATTGTGCTTCAAATCATATATCAGTCGATCCACCTGATCCATTTTTCCCTCAGGATAATTGTGAAGCATCTGCATCTGATACCCGTAAGCCTTGCCTATGGAACCATCCGCATCGGCCCATTCATCCCAGATATGAGGCTTGAGATCGTGGATATTATTGGATTTACGCTGCCATATCCACAGCATCTCATCTGTAGCGGATTTGATGGCGACCGGTCTTAATGTAAGGGCAGGGAATTCTTCTGCCAGATTGTAGCGGTTTATCACTCCGAATTTCTTGATGGTGTAAGCGCTTGTGCCATCCTCCCAATGCGGACGAACCTTTTCGCCTTCTGTGGATGTTCCGTTACTTAATATATCCTCACACATTGATACAAAGATTTTATCTGCTTTGCTCATAATAGTGCAGCCTCCTTTATATACGGCAGAATTTTTTAATATTAAAAACAATGAGGATATAGTACCTCATTTTGCTAAATATTGAAAGGGAAAGAATTGAAATTCGATATCAGTGAATACAATCTTCCTGCCAGAGGCAGGCTGTCTATAGCGCTTCTTTCCGACATACACAACAGGCCTTTGAATTTTATTACAGGTTATCTGAAGAAAAGAAGACCTGATATTATAGCCATAACCGGAGACCTTATCGATGGCAGAATTCTTTGGTATCTCAAGCAAAACGGTCTGGCCAACAGGAGGACAGCCGTAACAGATAATTGCAGTGAAGTAATGAGCTTTATCAGCCAATTAGCCGGGATCGCACCTACATATTATTCTTTGGGAAATCACGAAAGAATATTGACCAGGTATGATATTAAGCAGGTCAAAAAAACAGGAGTGATCGTACTGGATAATGCATTCAAACGGATCAATAAACATTTTTTGATAGGTGGATTAACATCGGCTGCAGTGATTGGTACAAGAGCATACAGGAAGAATCATAAGGACTGGCTCTGGATAGATAAAAAAAGCCTGTCACAGCAGGAATTGGACGAATATCATATGGCAGGCATCATACCTGAATATAGATGGCTGGATGAATTTGAATCAAAAAGGGGATTTAAGATACTCTTAAGCCACCATCCTGAATACTGGGCTGTTCAGGAGCCCATGCTCTGTGACCGGAATATAGACCTGGTATGTTCAGGACATGTCCATGGAGGTCAGATCAGGGTGATGGGACACGGTTTATTTGCACCGGGGCAGGGGATACTGCCCCGATATGCCGGCGGACTTTCCAGCAATGGGGATAGAAATCTTATTGTATCAAGGGGACTTGCTAATACAGCGCCTGTTCCGAGATTCGGCAATCCGCGTGAATTAGTGTGGATAAACTTATACTAGTGTGCTATCTGCAGCTTGTAGAGACTGCTTCAACAGCCACAGCTCCGCCTCTTACTATATCAATATGCTTGAATGTGCTTCTAAGGAGGGCGCAAAGCTCGTTATTGCGCCTTTCTGTAAGGGCACTTTCTATTATCAGGCTGTCTTCACCTATGTCTATCACCCTGATATGTCCGCTGGCCGCAAAAACCTCTACTATTCGGAATGCCTCGGCTTTTTCTTCTGTGGTTATTCTTTTTAGCTTGGCAAAGAGGATCTCCTTCATGTGAATGGGAATATTGGTAAGATCCATAACCTTAATGACTTCAACCATTGTGTTGAGCTGTTTTTTTATTTGCTCAAAGGTCACATCATCACTGGTTACACATATGGTCATTCTGGAGATATCCTCGTGCTCTGTGGTACCCACAGTGAGGCTCTGGAGATTATATGATTTTCCGGAGAATAATCCGGCAACCTTGGCAAGAACGCCTACTTCGTTTTCTACATACAGAGCAATCCAGCGGTTTTTTAATATACTACTCATATTGATATCCTCGCACTGATAAGAATTACAGTATCATATCCGTCATGGGCGCACCACCCTTGACCATGGGTAAGACAATTTCCTCGGAAGCTATCATAAATTCGACTATTGCTGTTCCTTTGTGCTCCTTCGCCTGCCTTAGGGCACTGATTATATCCGCTTCGTTGTCCACTCTGATACCAAGGGCATCATAGCTTTCGGCCCATTTTACAAAATCCGGTAAATATTTGGCCTCTGCAGAATCTGAAAGCTTGCCGTTTTGGGGCCTGCCGCCGGAATTGCAAAGGCTGGTAGCAACATAGCGCTTGCCATAGAATACCTGCTGGAACTGACGAACCATTCCAAGATAACGGTTATTGAGAATGCATACGGTAATATCGACATCCTCATACATACAAGTGGCAAGCTCCTGCATATTCATCTGCATTCCGCCATCCCCGGTTATGCAAACCACATCTTCTTTGCCGGATCCGATCTTGGCGCCAATAGCAGCAGGAAAACCAAATCCCATTGTACCAAGACCTCCTGAGGTGAAGAAACGCCTGTTATTAAGAACCTTGATATATTGGGCTGCCCACATCTGATGCTGTCCTACATCAGTAACAACTATTCCGGTAGGGAAAACCTCATTAATTCCCTCCATAATCATCTGAGGCGTCATGCCTCTGTCTTTTCTCATCTGCAGTGGATGTGCCTGCTGCCATATACCTATCTGCTCTCTCCAGGATTTTGTTTTTTTCGGAGATGCCCATTCCAAAAGCTTCTCAAGAGCAAGCTTGGCATCAGAAACAACAGGAACATCAACTACTACATTTCTGGATATGGAGGAGGTGTCCACATCCACATGAATGATCTTGGCATGCTGGGCAAATTCGTTAAGATCTCCGGTGATACGGTCGTTAAATCTGGTTCCTATGGAAAACAATACATCGCATTCATTTACAGCAGTATTGGCGGCATAGCGGCCGTGCATTCCAGAATTACCCACATATAAAGGGTGATCCTCGGGAATGGCGCCCTTGCCCATAACTGTTGTAACTACAGGGATGTGCATTTCTTCAGCAAAACGGGTAAGCTCTTCATTTGCGCCGGCAATGCGTACACCTCCGCCTGCCAGGATAAGAGGCTTTCTGGCGGTACGAAGTAATTTGTATGCCTTTTTTAACTGGCCTATATGTACAGATTCATTAGGCTTGTAACCACGGATATGCACCTCTGAGGGGTATTCAGCGGGCCCCTGGGCGAGCTGTATGTCCTTGGGAAGATCAATAAGAACCGGTCCAGGTTTGCCGGAGGAAGCAATATAAAAGGCCATCTTTAAGATTTTGCCAAGCTTTTTTCTATCCCTTACTGTGACGCCGTATTTGACCACGCTTCTGGTCATACCAACGATATCCACTTCCTGAAAGGCGTCGTTGCCAATAAGACCCTGGGATACCTGGCCTGTTATTACGACAAGGGGAATAGAATCATATCTGGCGTCAACTATTCCAGTGATGGTATTAGTAGCACCGGGACCGCTAGTTACAATGCAGACTCCAGGCTTGCCGGTGGCTCTGGCATAGCCCTCAGCCTCGTGTACAAGCGCCTGCTCATGCCTGGGCAGAACAATCCTGATTCCATCTGTCCTGTACAATTCGTCCAGTACATCCGTTATGTATCCTCCGGGATAGGCAAATACAGTATCAACGCCTTCTTCTAAGAGTGCTTTTACAAACAGTTTTTTACCGGTGATATCCATAAACAGCCTCCATGTGTGTCAAGTTGAATCAAATCCGTCGATAAGTGCAAAATGTATAGCTTAGATCAAAGTAGGTGTATTCATCGCTTTCGCCGGATAACTCCCAGTTGTCATTCTTGTCCAGATCAGGAAAATAAGCATCCGCCTCATAAGTATAGTCAATCCTCGTAATATAAGCCGTATCGCAGAGATTATAAAGGGTTTTGTATATGCTCATTCCACCTATCACGAATACATTATCAGTGTCGTATTGTTCTAATTCTTTTTGTAATTCATTCACTGAATGAACAACGGCAGCACCCTTGGCTTTGTAGTCATGGTTTCTGGTCAGAACAATATTGGTTCTGTCAGGAAGCGCCCTGGCACCTGGCAGGCTTTCCAGGGTTCTTCTGCCCATTACAACCACATTTCCAAGAGTAGTATTGCGAAAATATTTCATATCCTCTGGAATGGAACAAAGGAGCCTGCCCTTAAGTCCTATTCCCCAGTTTTTGTCAACCGCAGCTATCAGCTTCATCTTACGGGACTCTCCAGTTCTGTTAAATATTCATTGAATCATGCCGCTTGCAAGGTTCTGGCATTTACCTTATGATTATAGAGGAAAAACAGGATCTCCGCAAGATAATATGATTCAAGGGTCAAAAGGTCCAAATTATGCGCTTGCGCAATAATTTGAGACTTTGTGACCCTCGCATCACTATATGGTAACGACATGCGTACAATAGATTCAGATATCAAAAACAAATCATTCAAGCACATATATCTGTTATATGGCCAGGAAAGCTATCTGATCCGGGGTTATCGCAAAACATTGACACAAGCCCTTCGTCCTGATGACAGCGATATTAATATTACCCACCTTAAGGATTCACAGTGCAGCGAATCTGCGATCATAGAAGCAGCGGATACTATGCCCTTTTTTGCCTCCAGCAGGCTTATAGTTTGTGAGGACGGAGGGCTGTTTAATAAAAAATGCCCCACGCTTACAGAATATATTAAATCTCTTCCGGAAACTGCATACCTGATTTTTACGGAGAAAAAAGTTGACAAAAGGACTTCACTTTATAAAGCTGTTCAAAAACACGGTGATGTTGAGGAGCTTAATCTGCCCGATGAGAGAGCGCTGTATGGATGGATTTCAAAACGGACAAAAAATGCAAATCTTTCCATGAATTCTCAGGCCTGGCAGATGTTTTACAATAGGGCAGGGGATTCAATGGACAGAATGTCTAATGAGATAGACAAGCTGATTTCATACTGCCAGGGACAGGAAGCAATCACAGAGGAGGATATATCAGTATGCTGTCCGGCCGTTGCGGAGGACAGGATCTTCGAAATGCTGGAATTCATAGCAAAAAAGGATTCCACAGGGGCTATGAATGCTTATAGGGACCTTCTTCTGAGAAAGGAAGAACCTCTGAAGATAATTGCCATATTAAGGAGTCAGTTTATAAAACTGCTTGTGGTAAAAGAAATGACAGACCGCCGGGAGCCTGACAGCGTTATAGCAAGATCAGCCGGTATAAGGCCGTATTTTATCAGGAAAAACCAGATGCTGGCAGGTAATTTCAGGATGGAGGAGCTACGCCAGCTTATAAAGGATGCCGGCAATGTTGAGGCCCGGATAAAAACCGGCCTTATTGATCCGCAAATCGGCGTAGAAATTATCATGATGAAATACAGCAGCCGTGATAATTGAGACAAGCTACTAAGAAACAATAAAGGTTTTTGGTATTTTTTCACAAAGATTGCTTGAATACAGACCTCTGTTATGTTATCATTTTTGATGTTGAAGTAACAGAAGTCTGTTCTATTTGTGCAATTTAGCCATAATTGTACATTTAGACCGTAACAAACAAGAAAAGGAGAAAGACATGGCAAAAAAAGTAGTTCTAGCAGGTGCATGCCGTACAGCTATTGGTACTATGGGCGGAAGCCTTGGCAATACCCCGGCTGTTGATCTTGGCGCTATCGTTATCAAGGAAGCACTTAACCGTGCAGGTATCTCAGGTGACCAGGTTGAGCATGTATACATGGGATGCGTAATCCAGGCAGGTCTTGGTCAGAATGTTGCTCGTCAGGCTTCCATCAAAGCAGGACTTCCGGTTGAAGTACCGGCAGTAACTACCAATGTTGTTTGTGGTTCCGGCCTTAACTGTGTTAACCAGGCTGCTCAGATGATTATGGCAGGCGACGCGGATGTTGTTGTTGCCGGAGGTATGGAGAGTATGTCCATGGCTCCTTTTGCCCTTCCTCAGGGTCGTTACGGTTATCGTATGATGTGGCCTTCAGCCAGCAAGGGTGGTCTTGTAGATACCATGGTTAAGGACGCTCTTTGGGATGCATTTAATGATTATCATATGATTCAGACAGCAGATAATATCTGCAAGGAATGGAATCTTACCCGTGAAGAGCTTGATGAGTTTGCTTACAACAGCCAGCAGAAGTGCAAGGCTGCTATGGAGGCAGGCGCTTTCAAGGATGAGATTGTTCCGGTTGAGGTTAAGGTTAAGAGAGATACAGTAGTATTTGACACCGATGAAGGCCCCAGACCTACAGTCACATTAGAGAAGCTTGCAGGAATGCGTCCTATTAACAAGGACGGATTTGTAACAGCTGGTAATGCATCTGGTATCAATGATGGTGCTGCAGCAGTTGTAGTTATGAGCGAAGAGAAGGCTAATGAGCTTGGTGTTAAGCCTATGGCTACCTTCGTAGCAGGAGCATTAGCAGGCGTTCGTCCTGAGGTTATGGGTATCGGACCTGTTGCTGCTGTTAACAAGGTTATGGACAAGACCGGTATGAAGATTGGTGATTTTGATATCATCGAGGCTAATGAAGCATTTGCTGCTCAGTCTGTTGCAGTTGGCAAGGATCTGGGAATTGATGTGGCAAGACAGCTCAATCCTAATGGCGGAGCTATTGCTCTCGGACATCCTGTAGGAGCTTCCGGATGCCGTATCTTAGTTACTCTGCTTCACGAGATGCAGAAGAAGGATGCCAAGAAGGGTCTTGCTACACTTTGCATTGGCGGCGGCATGGGCTGCGCTACAATTGTAGAGCGTGACTGATTTTTTTAGGATGTGTTTCTATGGCGACAGATGTAAAAGAATTTAATGGCTATGTGTTTGAACAGTTGGAACGCATAGAGAGAATATTGAAGGTTGCTACAGAAACGCACGATATTGATAAAGTCATTGAAACAGCGGAATATGAAAAAAGCATGATAGAAAGAAAGCTTTATCAGGATCCGGGTTTAATCGAATAAGCAACTATAGTAAAGGAGGAGAAAAAATGAAGGTTGGAGTAATCGGCGCCGGCACAATGGGTCAGGGCATCGCCAAGGCCTTTGCACAGGTTGACGGCTATGAGGTTGCACTTTGCGACATTAAGCAGGAATGGGCAGAGGGCGGCAAGGATAAGATTGCAAAGGGCTACGCCAGACTGGTAGAAAAGGGCAAGATGGATCAGGCTAAGGTTGATGGCATCCTTGCCAGCATCACACCCGGTCTTAAAGAGGATCTGTGTAAGGATTGTGATCTTATCGTTGAGGCTGCTTTCGAGGATATGGATGTCAAGAAGACTACATTTAAGGAGCTGGATGAGATCTGCAAGGATTCCTGTGTATTCGCTTCTAACACATCATCACTTTCCATAACAGAGATTGGAAACGGTCTTTCACGCCCTATGATCGGAATGCATTTCTTCAATCCGGCAGACCGTATGAAGCTTATTGAGGTTATTGCAGGCGTTAATACACCTGATGATACAGTAGCCTGCATCAAGAAGATCTCAGAAGAGATCGGCAAGACTCCTGTTCAGGTTAATGAGGCAGCAGGATTTGTTGTTAACAGAATCCTGATCCCTCTTATTAACGAAGCTGCCTTCATCAAGATGGAAGGCGTATCAGATGTAGCTGGTATTGATACAGCTATGAAGCTCGGTGCTAACCATCCTATGGGACCGTTAGAGCTGGGTGATTTCATCGGACTGGACATCTGCCTTGCAATTATGGATGTTTTGTACAATGAGACAGGTGACAGCAAATATCGTGCATGTCCTCTGCTTCGCAAGATGGTTCGTGGAGGTAACTTGGGAGTTAAGTCAGGCAAGGGCTTCTATATCTACAATGCTGACCGTACCAAGACACCCATGGATGCATAAGTGTCGCATCACTATAGAATAAATAATGGAGGAAAAACAAGCATGGATTTTTTATTAGATAAAAAACATGAAATGGCCAGGACTCTCTTTGCAGAGTTTGCCGAAAAAGAAGCAAAGCCTCTTGCACAGGAAACAGACGAGACAGAGGTTTTCCCGCGTGAGACGGTTACCAAGATGCAGAAGGCCGGTTTTATGGGTATACCTATCCCCAAGGAGTATGGCGGACAGGGTGCTGACCCTCTGACATATGTTATGTGTGTTGAGGAGTTATCAAAGGTTTGCGGTACTACAGGCGTTATCGTTTCAGCTCATACTTCTCTTTGCTGCGATCCTATCCTGACCTACGGTACGGAAGAGCAGAAGCAGAAGTATCTGGTTCCCCTTGCAAGTGGTCAGAAGCTTGGAGCTTTTGCCCTTACTGAGCCTGGTGCAGGTACTGATGCCCAGGGAGCACAGACTAAGGCTGTTGAAGATGGCGATGAGTGGGTACTTAATGGTACAAAGTGCTTTATCACCAATGGTAAGGAAGCTGATGTTTATATCATCTTTGCCGTAACAGATATAGTTGAAGGCAAGCGTGGTCCTCAGAAGCGTTTTTCAGCTTTTATTGTTGAGAAGGGAACACCTGGTTTCTCATTTGGTACCAAGGAGAAGAAGATGGGTATCCGTGGTTCATCCACATATGAGCTTATCTTCGAGGACTGCCGCATTCCCAAGGAGAATATCTTAGGGCCCAGAGGCAAGGGCTTTGGTATTGCCATGCATACTCTTGATGGCGGTCGTATCGGAATTGCCGCTCAGGCACTTGGTATAGGTGAGGGAGCACTGCAGTGCGCCATCGACTTCGTTAAGGAGAGAAAGCAGTTTGGCCGTCCTATATCCGCATTCCAGAATACCCAGTTTACTCTGGCTGATATGGCGACCCGTATGCAGGCTGCTCAGTTCATGGTATATCGTGCAGCACAGGCTAAGGCTACACAGAAGGTTTATTCAGTTGAAGCAGCACAGGCCAAGCTTTTTGCAGCAGAAGCAGCAATGGCAGTCACCACCAAGGCTGTTCAGCTTCACGGCGGATATGGTTACACCAGAGAGTACGATGTAGAGCGTATGATGCGCGATGCCAAGATCACTGAGATTTACGAAGGAACATCTGAAGTTCAGAGAATGGTTATTTCAGGAGCATTATTGAAGTAAACCGCGCGTAGAATAAATAGGAGGTATTAATATAATATGAAAATAGTAGTTTGTATTAAACAGGTTCCGGACACTGCGGGCGGCGTACAGTTCAACCCGGATGGAACATTGAACCGTGCAGCTATGCTTTCTATCATGAATCCGGATGACAAAGCCGGATTGGAGGCTGCTCTTCGAATCAAGGATTCCGATCCTGATAATGTTGAGGTTACAGCACTTACAATGGGATTACCCAAGGCTGACGATGTACTTCGTGAAGCAATGGCTATGGGAGCTGACAAGGGTGTTCTGATTACAGATCGTGTGCTTGGCGGAGCTGACACATGGGCTACATCATCTACAATTGCAGCAGGTCTTAGAAATATTGACTATGATCTTATCATCACAGGCCGTCAGGCAATAGATGGTGATACAGCTCAGGTTGGACCTCAGATCGCTGAGCATTTGGGATTGCCTGTAATTTCCTACGCAGAGGAGCTTAAGATCGAAGGTGACTCTGTTGTTGTAAAGCGTCAGTATGAGGATCGTTACCACATGCTCAAGGCTAAGATGCCCTGCCTTATTACCGCGTTGGCAGAGCTTAATGAGCCTCGTTATATGACACCCGGCGGAATCTTTGATGCCTATGATGAGAAGGAAGTTACCGTTTGGGGCCGCAACGACTTAAAGGATCTGGACGATGCTAACATTGGTTTGGCAGGTTCACCCACTAAGATTGCCAAGGCTTCTGACAAGGTAAGAAAGGGAGCCGGCGAGAAGGTTAGTCTCGATCCGAAGGAATCAGTAGACTACATAATGGGCAAGCTTTTAGAGAAGCATGTTATTTGATGACAGCAGACGAATGAGGAGGATGTTGTAATGGCATTAGAGGATTACAAAGGAGTATATATATTTGCACAGCAGGTAGATAACAAGCTGGACAATATCGCATTTGAGCTGCTGGGCAAGGCCAGAGATCTGGCAAAGGATCTTGGCGGAGTTGAGGTAGCAGCAGTGCTGCTTGGATCAGGCGTCAAGGATCTTGCAGATTCTCTCGCAGAATATGGCGCAGATAAGGTTATTGTTGTAGATGATCCCAAGCTTGAGATATACCGTACAGAGCCTTATGCACAGGCACTTGCAGGTGTTATTAATGAGTTTAAGCCCGAGATAGTTCTGGTTGGCGCTACAGCTATCGGACGCGATCTTGGACCTACAGTATCAGCCAGAGTTGCAACAGGATTGACTGCTGACTGTACATCACTGGATATAGGTAACTTCCCGCTTAATGGTACGCCGGGAGATGGCAAGACAAAAGAGAATCAGCTTCTGATGACTCGTCCTGCTTTTGGTGGTAATACTATCGCTACTATTGCATGCCCGGATAACCGTCCTCAGATGGCTACAGTTCGCCCTGGCGTAATGCAGAAGATTGAGCCTAACAAGGGTGCCAAGGCTGAGGTAGTTGAGTTCAAGCCTGATTTTGACGAGAACAACCGCTATGTAGAGATTCTCGAGGTTGTTAAGGAAGTATCCAAGACAGTTGATATTTCAGAAGCTAAGATTCTGGTATCAGGCGGCCGTGGAGTTGGAAGCCCTGAGAACTTCAAGCTGTTAGAGGATCTTGCGGATGCAATAGGCGGAACTGTTTCCTGCTCTCGTGCAGTAGTGGACAGTGGCTGGAAGCCCAAGGACATGCAGGTTGGTCAGACAGGTAAGACTGTAAGGCCTAATGTATATTTTGCTATTGGTATTTCAGGTGCCATCCAGCATGTAGCAGGTATGGAAGAATCTGATATTATTATTGCTATCAACAAGGATGATACAGCTCCGATTTTCGATGTTGCTGATTATGGTCTTGTTGGTGATTTGAACAAAATTGTTCCTATGCTTACAGATGCTATCAAGGCTCAGGCTAAATAAGGCATAGAGCATAGCTTGTAACAAGGATACGGCAAGGGAGCCTGCACAGTAATTGTGCAGGCTTCTTTCTTTTTGCAAGCTGTTCCTCTTAGTTTTCAAGATGGTGGATTTATGTTATACTACTACGAATGAAAACCTGGCTTAAGAAGGAGGCTGTATGAGTCGCGTCAGAAGGATATATGTCGAAAAGAAGGATAAGTTTGCCCCGGAAGCACATAGATTAGCTCACGAGCTTCGCCATTATCTGGGAATTGACAAGGTAGAAAATGTGCGTAAGCTCATCAGGTACGATATAGACGGAGTATCAGAAGAAGTATATGAGATGGCCAAGCGCACCGTTTTTTCTGAGCCTCCGGTGGATGATATTTTTGAAGATGATATTGATGTATCCGGACGCAGGTTTACAGTGGAGCTGTTACCGGGACAGTATGATCAGAGGGCTGATTCTGCACAGCAGTGTCTTCAGCTGTTGAATGATGACGCCCAGCCCTTGATCAGGTCAGCCACTACCTACATCATAGAGGGCAGTATAACAGATGAGGAATTTGACAGGATATGCGGGTATTGCATCAATCCTGTAGATTCCAGAATGGCCGAAGAAGCCATACCGGATACTCTGGTTCAGGAATACAGTATTCCTGAGGGCATAGAGGTGATGAGTGATTTTTGCGTGATGCCTGAAAGTGATTTCAAAGAGCTGTATGAATCTCTTTCTCTGGCCATGACCTATGCGGATTTTTGGCATATCAGAAATTATTTTAGCAAGGAAGAACACAGAGATCCTACCATAACAGAGATCAGGGTATTGGATACATACTGGTCTGATCACTGCCGGCATACAACCTTTTCAACCGAGATCAAATCAATAGAATTTGAGGATGGATATTATACCGGACTCATAGAGGAAACCTACAGACAGTTTTGCAAGGATTTTAAAGAGTTTTACAAGGACAGGGATGACAAGTACATCTGTCTGATGGAGATGGCAATTCTGGCGGCCAGGAAGCTGAAATCCATGGGAATGCTGGAAGATCAGGAGGATACTGACGAGATTAACGCATGCTCCATTGTGGTACCGATTGAGGTAGATGGAAAAAATGAAGAGTGGTTATTAAATTTTAAAAATGAGACTCACAACCATCCAACTGAGATCGAGCCGTTTGGAGGAGCTGCAACATGCCTTGGAGGAGCCATCAGAGATCCGTTGTCAGGGCGGACATATGTATATCAGGCAATGCGTATAACGGGGGCAGCCGATCCAACGAGATTTGCAGTTGAAAAGCCTATGGAAGGCAAGCTTCCTCAGATGAAGATAGTCCGTGAGGCAGCCCATGGTTACAGCTCATATGGCAACCAGATAGGCCTGGCTACAGGATATGTTCATGAAATCTACCACAAGGATTATGTAGCAAAGCGAATGGAGATAGGAGCTGTAGTAGGTGCTGCTCCCAGGCGTGCAGTAAGACGCCTTACTTCGGATCCTGGAGATATAATTATTCTATTGGGAGGCCGAACCGGAAGGGATGGCATAGGAGGGGCGACAGGCTCATCCAAGGCACATGACACATCATCTACGGTTGAATGCGGGGCTGAGGTTCAAAAGGGTAATCCTCCTACAGAGAGAAAGCTCCAGAGATTATTCCGCAGAGAAGAGGTCAGTGTCCTCATAAAAAAATGCAACGATTTTGGAGCAGGCGGAGTCTCTGTAGCGATTGGCGAGCTGGCAGATGGTCTGGATATAGATTTGGACAAGGTTCCAAAAAAATATATGGGTCTGGATGGAACGGAGCTTGCTATTTCCGAGTCCCAGGAGCGTATGGCTGTGGTTATAGATCCTAAGGATACAGAGGCTTTCCTTAAGTATGCCAGGCAGGAGAACCTGGAGGCAACACAGGTTGCTGTTGTAACCGATGAGCCAAGACTTGTGCTAAAATGGCATGGAGAAAAAATCGTAGATCTGTCACGGGCGTTTTTGAATACTAACGGAGCACATCAGGAAACGGATGTATATGTCGAGAGTCCTTCCCAAAAGGATAATTATTTCATGCACAATCCCATTCCCAAGGTCTGCAGTGATATAGCAGATAATCGTATAAGGGATGCGTTTTTGCATGTTCTTTCTGATCTGAATGTCGCTGATCAAAAGGGACTGGTGGAGATGTTTGACAGCTCCATAGGCGCCGGAAGTGTGCTTGTGCCTTATGGAGGCAGACATCAGGCTACTCCTGTTCAGTCGATGGCTGCAAAATTCCCCGTAGAAAATGGCAGCTCTGATGCGGTATCCATGATGGCTTATGGCTTCGATCCATACCTTTCTTCGTGGAGCCCTTATCATGGAGCCATATACGCGGTTACTGAGTCGATTGCAAGAATTGTTGCCAGTGGAGGCGACCACAGGAAGATCAGATTTTCATTCCAGGAATATTTTAGAAGGATGAGTGAAGATCCGGCCAGATGGAGTCAGCCTGTAGCAGCGTTATTAGGCGCGTATGCGGCACAGATGGGATTTGGACTGCCATCCATTGGAGGCAAGGATTCTATGTCAGGAAGCTTTAATGATATAGATGTTCCTCCGACTTTGGTTTCATTTGCGGTGGATACTGCTAGTGACAATGACATTATAACCCCGGAGCTTAAGCAGGCTGGTAATCTGTTGCTTTTGCTTAGTGTAAAGAGAGATGAATACGATGTCATAGATTATGACAGTGCCTCAAGCTTATATGATCTTGTACATAAGCTTATGCAGAGGTCCCTTATACAATCTGCCTATGCAGTAGATGGATACGGTGTTTTTGCCGCTGCAGCCAAAATGGCGTTTGGCAATGGATTTGGAATTGCATTCGATGATGCAGCCATATCTGTTGATGAATTGTTTGCTCCACAGACAGGCTCTCTTATCCTTGAGATTAAAAAGGAGCATCAGTCTGAGGTATCAGAGTATATTGATTTGCAGGGGCTTTCTGACCTGGCAAAATATATAGCTATAGTAACGGATGAAGCTGAATTTAGATTCAAAGATGTTGTATGTTCATTAGAGGATGCAATTACAGCGTGGGAGGAGCCGTTAGAGGGAGTATTCCATACTAAGACGAAGGTAGATAGAAGTGTAGAAGGCAGCAATCTGTGGAACCAGATGAATCAGCCTTTCAATGCCAAAGAAATATATATCAACAAGCATAAGACCGCCAGGCCGCAGGTATTTATCCCGGTATTTTTCGGGACAAATTGTGAATATGACAGCAAAAAGGTTTTTGATACCGCGGGAGCAGATACAAAAACAGTAGTATTTTGCAACCAGAACAAGAGTGACATCTCAGATTCAGTAGAAGAGTTTTGCAGGGTGATAGACAATTCGCAGATTGTTTTCTTCCCGGGAGGTTTTTCTGCCGGAGATGAACCGGAAGGAAGCGCCAAATTCTTTTCTACTGTATTCAGAAATGAAAAGATAAAAGAGTCGTTTATGCGTCTCTTAAATGAGAGAGACGGATTGGTACTGGGAATTTGTAACGGCTTCCAGGCGCTGATCAAGCTGGGACTCGTTCCATATGGCAGAATATGTCCTCAGGAGGAGAATTCTCCTACATTAACATATAACACTATAGGCAGGCATGTGGCCAAGGTTGCCTATACCAAGGTTGTAAGCAATCTTTCACCCTGGCTTTCAAAAGCAGGGTTAGATGAAGTGTATTCCATCCCGGCCTCCCATGGAGAGGGCAGGTTTGTCGCAGATGATGCCACAATAAAGCGGCTTTATGAAAACGGACAGATAGCAACAAGATATGTTGACGAAAATGGAACATGTACTATGGCCGAGCCTTGGAATATCAATGGATCATATTATGCAATTGAGGGTATTACAAGTCCTGATGGCAGAGTTTTCGGCAAGATGTGTCATTCAGAGAGGATTGGAAAGAATGTGATGAAGAATATCTACGGCAATAAGGATATGAAGCTGTTTGAGTCGGGAGTAGAGTATTTTCACTGATAGAAAGGCACGCATATGCAGGCGAAGCTTATATTAGAAGATGGAACTGTATATACAGGAACAAGCATAGGTTCAACGAGAACTGCCATAAGTGAGATTGTTTTTAATACATCTATGACAGGTTATCTTGAGGTGCTTACCGATCCATCGTATGCAGGGCAGGCGATTGTTATGACCTACCCTCTGATTGGCAATTATGGCTTTACTGATGATATGGAATCTGAAAGGTCATGGGCAGACGGTTATATAGTAAGGGAATTATCAAGGCTTGACAGTAATTTTAGAAGTATGGGAAGCCTGGAGGATTTTCTGATCAAATCAGATATTCCGGGGATCTGCGGTGTAGATACCAGATCCCTTACCAGAAGGCTTCGTAATAAGGGAACCATGAACGGCATGATAACAACCGAGGATGTTAATCCGGATGAAGTGCTGTCAGTTATTAAAGGCTATAGTGTAGGTGATGTGGTATCAAAGGTTACCTGCAAAAAGCCCTATGTAGTAAAGGGCAAGGGCTACAAGGTAGCATTGCTGGATCTTGGCGCCAAAAAAAGCATAGCCAAGTCCCTGTCCAGGCGAGGATGTCAGGTGAATGTCTATCCTGCGGATACCCTGGCCGAACAAATTATCAGAGATGAACCTGATGGAATACTGTTGTCAAACGGCCCTGGTGATCCTAAATCCTGTACCGGTATTATTAATCAGATTAAAATATTATGTGAATCGGATATTCCGATTTTTGCAATATGTCTGGGACATCAGCTTCTGGCGCTGGCTAACGGCGGGGATACACACAAGATGAAATACGGGCACAGAGGCGGCAATCATCCGGTAAAGGATGTAAAAACAGGCAAGGTATATATTTCGTCGCAGAATCACGGTTATGTAGTAGATGAAAACAGCATTCCGAAGGATGTTGCTGTGCCGTCATTTGTTAATGTCAATGACAAAACTAACGAAGGCATGGCATATATAAATAAAGACATTTTTACCGTACAGTTTCATCCGGAGGCAGCTCCGGGACCTATGGACAGCGGAGTATTGTTTGACAGGTTCTGTGATATGATGGCCCGAAAGAGGGGGAATAAGAATGCCTAAAAGAGCAGATATTAAAAAAGTTATGGTGATAGGCTCAGGCCCAATTGTAATTGGACAGGCAGCGGAATTTGATTACGCCGGTACCCAGGCTTGTCGTTCATTAAAGGAAGAGGGAGTTACGGTTGTACTTGTTAATTCTAACCCTGCAACCATTATGACGGATAAAGAGATCGCCGATGCTGTATATATTGAGCCCCTTACGATCCGCCTTTTAGAACAGATCATTGAAAAAGAAAAGCCGGATTGTCTGCTTCCTACACTGGGAGGACAGGCGGGACTGAACCTTGGAATGGAACTGGAAGAATCCGGATTTCTGGCAAAGCATAATGTAAGATTGATAGGAACTACGGCATCCACAATAAAAAAGGCTGAGGATCGTCAGGAATTCAAAGACACCATGGAGAGGATCGGAGAGCCAATAGCTGCCAGCAAGGTGGTTAACAATGTAGATGATGGCGTCCGTTTTACCAATACCATAGGCTATCCTGTTGTACTCCGTCCTGCCTATACGCTTGGAGGAAGCGGCGGCGGAATAGCCAATGATGAAAATGAGCTAAGAGCGATACTGGAGAATGGACTTAGATTATCAAGGGTTCATGAGGTTCTGGTAGAAAGGTGTATTGCCGGCTGGAAGGAAATTGAATATGAGGTAATGCGTGACAGTGCCGGAAACTGTATTACAGTCTGTAACATGGAAAATATCGATCCGGTAGGTGTTCATACAGGTGACTCAATAGTAGTTGCTCCATCTCAGACTCTTTCCGACAAGGAATATCAGATGCTAAGATCTTCCGCGCTTAATATTATTTCTGAGCTTGGAATTACCGGAGGCTGTAATGTTCAATACGCTCTGAATCCTGATTCTTTTGAATACTGCGTTATAGAAGTCAATCCCAGAGTCAGCCGCTCGTCGGCCCTGGCTTCCAAGGCCACAGGTTATCCTATTGCAAAGGTAGCAGCAAAAATTGCCTTGGGATATACCTTAGATGAGATTCCTAATGCGATAACTAAAAAGACATACGCTTCCTTTGAACCAATGCTGGACTACTGTGTAGTCAAGATTCCAAGGCTTCCTTTTGACAAATTCATTACAGCCAAGAGAACTCTGACCACCCAGATGAAGGCAACCGGGGAGGTTATGAGCATATGTGACAGCTTTGAAGGCGCGCTGATGAAGGCAATAAGATCTCTCGAACAGAATGTTGAATCCCTGCGTTCTGTGGATTTTTCCGGTCTTTCGGACTACAGGTTAAAAAAAGAGCTTGAGCTTGTTGACGATCTTAGGATTTATCGTATAGCAGAGGCTCTTCGCCGTGGTATGAGCATAGACGAGCTTTTTGAGATCACATCCATTGACCGCTGGTTTATAGATAAGATAGCTATATTGGTGGAGATGGAGGAAAGGCTTAAGAGAGATGAGCTCGACGAAGAGCTTTTAGCCGAGGCAAAGAGACTTCAGTTTCCGGACAGTACCATTGCCGCCCTTACGGGTCGAAAAACAGAACAGATCCGGGATATGAGAAGGAGATACGGCATAGAAGCAGTATTTTTGATGGTTGATACCTGTGCTGCCGAATTTGAAGCATCTACTCCGTACTATTACTCAGTTTATAACAGGGAAAATGAAGCCACAAGGAGCAACGACACCAAAAAGATCCTTGTACTTGGTTCGGGGCCTATTCGTATCGGACAGGGAATAGAATTCGATTATTGTTCCGTTCACGCCACATGGGCCTTTGCCAAAGAGGGCTTTGAAACCATTATAATTAATAATAATCCTGAAACCGTTTCAACTGATTTTGATATTGCAGACAAGCTGTATTTCGAGCCCCTTACCCCTGAGGATGTGGAAAATGTTGTAAACATGGAGCAGCCTGACGGGGCAGTGGTGCAGTTTGGGGGACAGACTGCCATCAAGCTTACTGAAAGCCTGATGCGAATGGGAGTACCTATTCTTGGGACCAGGGCTGAGGATGTGGATGCGGCCGAGGACAGGGAGCTGTTTGATGAGATACTGGAAAAAACAAGGATTCCAAGGGCAGCAGGGGATACAGTATTTACCACTGCTCAAGCTCGTACCGTAGCTAACCGGCTAGGATATCCGGTTCTGGTACGCCCTTCCTATGTGCTTGGCGGACAGGGGATGCAGATTGCCTGGGACGATTCCGATATAGAGCAGTTTATGGAGGTTATTAACAGAACGACCCAGGATCATCCTATATTGGTTGATAAGTATCTTCAGGGCAAGGAAATCGAGGTTGACGCGGTATGTGACGGTACTGATATTCTTATTCCCGGAATAATGGAGCATATTGAGCGTACCGGAGTTCACTCGGGAGATTCGATTTCTGTTTATCCTGCCCAGTCAATTTCTGAAGAGGTTAAGAAAACCCTGGCGGATTATACGGCCAGGCTTGCAGAGGCGCTGCATGTCAAGGGTATGATCAATATTCAGTTCATTGTAATGGATGACAAGGTATATGTGATAGAGGTCAATCCCAGGTCTTCCCGTACAGTGCCTTATATCAGCAAGGTTACAGGTATACCCATAGTTGATCTGGCGGCAAAGGTAATGCTGGGACATACCATAAGAGAGCTGGGCTATGAGCCGGGGCTTGCAAAGGAAAGTGACTATATCGCAGTCAAAATGCCTGTTTTTTCCTTCGAAAAACTAAGAGGTGCCGAGATATCTCTTGGGCCTGAGATGAAATCCACCGGTGAGTGCCTGGGAATTGCTGACAACTTTACCGAAGCCTTGTACAAGGCCTTTTTGGGAGCGGGAGTAGTGCTTCCAAAATACAAGCAGATGATACTTACTGTTAAGGACGCAGACAAGCCTGAGGCAGTGGATGTGGCTAAGAGATTCAAGGCTTTAGGCTACAAGATTTATGCCACCAGATCTACTGCAAAATATTTGCAGGAGAGGGGGATTGACGCTCTTTGGGTCAATAAGATCACTCAGGAATCTCCTAATGTAATGGATCTGATTTTAGGGCACAAGATAGATCTGGTTATAGATACACCTACCCAGGGACATGGAGACAAGACCAGGGACGGTTTTCTGATCAGGCGAAACGCCATTGAAACAGGGGTGTATTGTATTACGGCCATGGATACCGCCAATGCTCTTGCCACATGCCTGGAAAGTGAGCCTGACAGGTTTACACTTGTGGATATAGCAAGCATATAAGGGTGTAGGTTATGATAAAAAAGCTCGATTTCTCAGAACTTCTTTCCAAAGGACCTGTAATTTTAGATGGGGCTACCGGAACAAATCTTCAAAAAGCAGGCTTGCCAACCGGTGTCTGTCCGGAAGCCTGGATCTATGATAACCCAGATGCGATTTTGAATTTGCAGAAGGACTATGTTAAAGTGGGAACCCAGATTTTGTATGCGCCTACTTTTACAGCCAATCGGATCAAGCTCGAGGAGTTTGGTCTGGGCAGCAGGCTTTCGGATATCAACAGACGGATGGTAAGGCTTTCAAGAGAGGCAGCAGGGGAAAGCGCCTTTGTAGCCGGAGACCTTACTATGACAGGCAGGCAGCTTTATCCTATAGGGGATCTGGATTTTGAAGAGCTTGTAGATATCTACAAGGAACAGGTCGGGGCTATATTGGAAGAGGGCGTGGACCTTTTTGTAATAGAGACTATGATGAGCCTGCAGGAGTGCAGAGCCGGCTTATTGGCTGTTAAGGAAACCTGTGATCTTCCGGTGATGGTATCCCTTACCTACAATGAGGATGGACGGACTCTGTTTGGAAGTCTGCCTGATACTACAATAATAGTGCTGCAGGAGATGGGGGCTGATGTTGTAGGTATTAATTGCTCTACGGGACCTGAAGCAATGTTGGATCCTCTGATTAAGATGCGAAAATATGCCAAGATCCCTATACTCATCAAGCCCAACGCAGGACTTCCGGTACTTGAGAATGGTGAAACTGTTTACAAAATGGATCCGGACGAATTCGCTGATGCCATGGTTTCTCTTGTGGAAGCCGGGGCTTCAGTTGTGGGCGGCTGCTGCGGTACCACGCCGGAGCATATTAAGGCTCTTTGTGACCGGATAAATGGAATGACTGTATTGCCGCCTGAGCCTGAAGTGTTTTCTGTTCTTACCTCAGAGAGAAAAAATGTCGACATATCCCATGATGCTCCGTTTTTGATCATAGGGGAGCGCATCAATCCAACCGGTAAAAAGGTTCTCCAGGAGGAGCTTAGAGCCGGCAAGATGGACATAGTTAATTCCTTTGCCAGGGAGCAGGAAGAAGATGGAGCTTCGATTCTGGATATAAATATGGGAACCAACGGCATAGATGAAAAACAGAGCATGATAGATGCCGTATATGAGGTTACAAGTACGGTTGATCTGCCTTTGTGCATTGACTCCAGTTATGTGGATGTGGTGGAGGCCGCACTGAGAATATATCCGGGAAGGGCACTAATTAACTCCGTATCGGCAGAAAGCGACAAGATGACCAGGCTTTTACCTATTGCCAGAAAATATGGAGCCATGTTTATACTATTGCCTCTTTCAGACGCAGGACTTCCAAAGACACTCGAAGAAAAGCATGATAATATTGATACGGTTTTAGAGCATGCAATCTCATGTGGATTGGATAAAAGGGACGCTGTGGTTGATATTCTGGTATCGACCATAGGCGCAGATCCTCAGTCTGCGCAGAAATGCTTTGCCACAGTCAGCTACTGCAAACAGACCCTTGGTCTGCCTACGGTATGCGGACTTTCCAACATTTCTTTTGGACTGCCCCAGAGGACCTTTGTCAATACGGCATTTTTCTCTATAGCTCTGTCAAAGGGACTTACAATGGCTATTGCCAATCCTTCCCAGGAAATGCTTATGTACACAGCTCTGGCTTCTGATATGCTGATGGACAAGGACAAGGCTACCGAACGGTATCTGAACACTGTGCCCTCCGGTAATCTTACAGTTTCATCCTCACATGAAAAGAAAGAAAAAAAACAGGAGTCACTACATCCTATCACTGAGGATGTCGTTCAGGGGAGGAATTCTTCGATAGTTGATGATGTTAAAAAAGAACTGGAAAAAGGAACTGAACCATCGGGTATTATCAATGAATATCTTATATCAGGAATTAATCTTGTAGGGAAATATTATGAAGACAAGATATATTTTTTGCCCCAGCTCATAGCAGGTGCCAACGCCATGAAGGAGGCAATGGATTATCTTGAGCCAATGCTTATTTCCGACAGCAATGATCAAAAAGAGACTATAGTTGTTGCGACCGTTGAAGGGGATATTCACGATATTGGTAAGAACCTTGTGGTACTTATGCTGAAGAACTACGGCTATCGGGTTATTGACTTAGGGAAGGATATTCCTGCAGAGGATATAGTTTCCGCTGCTATCCGTGAAAAAGCGGCAGTAATAGGCTTATCGGCACTTATGACTACCACCATGATGAGAATGAAGGAAGTAGTTGAAAAGGCAAAAGAGATGAACTGCACTTCCAGAATAGTAATAGGCGGCGCCTGTATTACTGAAAGCTTTGCAGATGAAATAGGGGCTGATGGATATTCCAGGGATGCAGCGGAATGTGTAAAACTGGTGGAACGCATATTAGCGAAGGCATGAGGAAATTGATATGGAATACACTCCGGAAGAGAGAAAGGAACAGCGGGCAGTAGAATATCTTAAATCTCAACTTGATTTAAGTAATGCCGAAGCGGTTTTGGCTGTTTACAAACAGATATTGGAACAGGATGTCTTTCATACTGATGTTGGACTTTCTTTTTTGCGCGAGCTTAATGATATAATACACAATGATGAGGCTGTCGATCCCGGGCAGGTTCCTCCTCTTCCCGCTACAAGTGAAGCTGATATCGTAGAGCAGGAGCCTGAGGAGATAAAATCCACACCTGAGAAGAAAGTCAAAACTAAAAATAATAAAACGAAGGACAAGCATAAAAAGGAACCTAAGGAGGATAAGAAGAAAAAGAGATTCTTCCGGGAAAAATCACAAGAAGAAAATGAAAATCGAAAATCCTTTCCTGTACTAGGGTTCTCTATATTTTTAAATGTTGTTTTAGCTATTATGGTAGCTATAATGTTTGTGCTTACCATAACAAGTGATTCACCGAACATAATTAACTACAGAAGCCAGCTTGAGGATGAGTACGCTACATGGGATGAGGAACTGAACAGAAGGGAACAGGAGCTTAAAAAGCGTGAAGCCGAGTTGAACAAGCAACAAGAGAACCCTGTAGTTGACGAACAGGTTGAAGATACTGAGGATGGACTATCTCAAGAGAGTACATTATGAAAGAAAAAATACTAATTGCGGATGATGAAGCCAGGATGCGAAAGCTCGTGGGAGATTTTTTGAAAAAGGACGGATACCAGGTTATAGAGGCAAGTGACGGACTGGAAGCACTGAATGCCTTTTATGAGAATGATGATCTGTCGCTTGTAATATTGGACATTATGATGCCGAAAATGGATGGGAGCAAGGTTCTTTCAAACATCAGAGAAGAATCTGCAATACCTGTTTTGATGCTTACGGCCAAAAGTGCTGAGGAGGATGAGCTTGCGGCGTTTATAGAGGGAGCGGATGAGTATGTCACAAAGCCTTTTTCTCCAAAGGTATTAGTGGCCAGAGTGAATGCCCTGCTTCGCAGGAATCAAAAGGAAGAAGCAAGCAAGCTGATAGCCGGAGATATAATAGTCGATGAGGATGCACATGAGGTCAAGGTGGGGGGAGAAGATGTCCGGCTTTCTGTTAAGGAATTCGAACTGCTGGTTTATTTTATCAGGAACAAAGGGCTGGCACTGTCCAGAGAACAGATACTTCAAGCAGTATGGGGCTATGATTTTCTGGGTGAAGCCAGAACAATAGATACTCATGTGAAGATGCTCCGCAGCAAGCTTGGAATATCAGGAAGCTACATCAAGACAATATGGGGGATGGGTTACAAATTTGAAGTGGACAAAGCCTGAACATTATCGCATTAATGTACAGATAACGGGGATGATCTTTCTATGCCTGGCGTTTGTATTCATGCTTATATGGATGATGAACAACCTGTTCTTGAAGGAGTTTTATCTGAACTACAAGACTGCATCCATGGAAGATGCTTTTGAAAAGCTGAATGCCCAGTCCAAGAGCGGTAATCTGTATGAAGAATCTTTTTCGGACGAGTTAGAGAAAATATGCGCCAATGAGAATGTATCCATCGTGGTAATGTCTTCTGATGGTTCGGTTGCGCTTCAATCTGAAAGTGAAAGCCAGGCAATGATGCGTCAGCTTTTTGATCTGATGCTGGGGCGAAATAATGATGCATCCCAGCTTATCATAAGCAATGATAATTATACTATACAAAAAAGTACTGACGACTGGAATGATAACGAATATCTGACCCTGTGGGGAACTCTTGATGATGGAAACCTTATATTAATAAGATCCGCCATTCAGAGTATGACTGACGCTGCGGAGTTATCTAACCGTCTTTTAATATATATTGGAGTGCTGTCACTCTTCATAGGAATGATCTTCTCCTTTGCAATTGTAAAGCACATCACCCGTCCCCTTCATGAGATGACTGAGCTGTCCAGGCATATGACGGAACTGGATTTTGACGCCAGATATGTGCCGAGGAAGCACATGAACGAGCTGGATCTTTTGGGACTTCGTATGAACGAACTCTCGGATGCACTGGAGAGTACCATCCGCGAGTTGAAACAGGCCAATACCCAGCTTGAGAGGGATATAGATATTCGGGACAAAAATGAGAGCATGCGAAGAGATTTTATTTCCAGTGTTTCACATGAGCTAAAGACCCCGCTTGCTCTGATAAGAGGGTATACGGAAGGTCTGTCAGAGAATATTGCGGGAAGTGAAGAAGACAGGGCCTTTTACCTGGAAGTGATAATCGATGAAACCGAGAAAATGAACCGTATTGTACAGCAGCTTCTGTCACTGAATCGTCTGGAGTACGGAGAAGGTCAGGTCAATATGGAACGGCTGGACCTGTTAGAGCTGGTAAGATCTGTTGTCAGATCATATTCCGTGATTGCCAGGGAAAAAGAAATTAAAATATCTCTTATTCATGACAGCGATACTGTCAATATATGGTCAGATGCGTCTATGTGCGAGCAGGTGGCGGACAATTATTTAAGCAATGCAATTCACTATGCGGCAGGGGACAAACAAATAGAAGTCCGCCTGGAGGACAAGGACGATGTGGTCCGCCTTGGCGTATTTAATACGGGGGATCCAATAGATCAGGAGGCAATGCCCCACCTTTGGGAGAAATTCTACAAAGCTGACCAGGCAAGAACCAGAGAGTACGGAGGAACAGGCATAGGGTTATCAATAGTTTATGCTATAGCTGAGGCTCTTCATACAGAGTGTGGGGCGCAAAACTATGAAAATGGTGTGCTTTTCTGGTTTGAGTTTGAAAAATAGTAAAATTATATGGTAAAAATGACTATTTTTTGTTGAATATTTACGATGGGAATGTTAGAATTACTAGGAATGTTTATGCAAAGAGCCGGAGACTGCTTATGTACATTAAAAAAAGTCTTGTCTGTGTTTTAATCATTTTTTGCTGCATCTTTATGAGCGGATGTGGTGAGGAATTGAAGGAGCTGACCGAGGAGGAAGAGGATATAATCACTCTCTATGCTGCCAAGGTTGTAGCCAAGCATAATGTCCGGCTGTCGCAGGGAATAGTTCGCTATAAGGGCAGCGATGACGCCGACGAAGAAGACACGGAGGAGGAGACTGACGGAGCCGATGCGGATACGGATGATGCTGCGGAAGAGGCTTCCGATACACCCCAGGAGCAGCCGACAGAAGATGGCGGGCAGCCGGCAGAGACTGCAGAAGAGACCACAGCTAGTACCGCAGATCCTGTTTCGCTGACGGATGCCATGTCTATGGACCAGATCACATTCAGCTTCAAGGGTGCTTCCGTTCCCGAGAGTCTCAGGCTTAGCAGTTACTACACATTGCCTGATCCTGCCGCTGGTAAGAACTATGTTATTGTAACTTATGAGGTGCGTAATGCATCAGATACAGCCAGGAATGTTTCGATTGCATCGTTAAGGCCGGTGTTCACGGCAGAGATAGACGGGGAATCATCTACAGCAGGCATAGTATTGGAGGATGATCTGGCTACATATGAGGGCGTGATCGATGCAGGAGGCGCCGAGGATCTGATAATCCTCTTTGAGGTATCAGAACAGGCAGCTTCAGATCTGTCTGCACTCAATTTATCTGTTAATGTTAATGGCACAAGCTATCCGCTGATATTGTAGCAGACGAATTACAGGAATTCGTTTTCTATATAAAACCAAAGGGGAGTATTAAGGAAAGGACGAGGTATGGATACTAATATTTTGTTGGAATCCGGCACAAACGAACTGGAGATTCTGGAATTTAAGGTGGCTAATAATTTTTATGGAATTAATGTCGCCAAGATCCGGGAGATATTGACTTATCAACATGTGACCCCGGTACCTAATTCTCATCCCTTTGTAGAGGGAATATTCATGCCGAGAGATACGATGATATCAGTCATTAATCTTCGCCGTTGTCTCGGATACGAAGAAGATCCGGATGTGGAGGGACTGTTCTTTATCACTAATTTTAACAGCCTGAACACAGCCTTCCATGTTGACGAGGTTCTCGGTATACATCGTGTATCCTGGGAGGATATTAATTCTCCTGATTCGACTATAAGTGCTGAAGATGCCGGAGTATCTACAGGTGTTATCAAGCTTGAGGACAGACTGGTTGTAATCCTGGACTTTGAGAAGATAGTTACCAACATCAATCCTGAGACAGGCCTGAAGGTATCAGATATGGATGTCTATGAGGAGAGAGACCGTTCGCAGTCACCTATTCTTATCTGCGAGGATTCACCTCTTCTTTCAAAGCTTATTACAGAGTGCCTCAGGAAGGCTGGCTATACCAATCTTATTGTTAATCCTAATGGCCAGGAAGGCTGGGAGAAGATGGTAGAGTTTAAGGAAGCAGGAACTGTTCTGGATGAAGTTCATTGTATAGTTACTGATATTGAGATGCCCAAGATGGACGGCCACAGACTTTGCAAGCTCGTCAAGGAAGATGAGGTTATGCGTAACATACCGGTTATCATATTCTCATCACTTATCAATGATGAGATTCGCCGCAAGGGAGAGTCCCTTGGTGCTGACGCTCAGTTGACCAAGCCCGAGATTGGCAAGCTGGTTGCTGCCATAGACGGATTGGTTGATGAGTACGAGATGGCCAAGAACTAAGGAATATATACTGATATAGCTTGGAAATCATTTGGGGGATGTGGATTTTTTCACATCCCCTATGTTGTAAAATGCTTTCATTGTAGACGGGGGATGCATTTTTGGGAAATACAGAAGATTATCTGGATGGATTGCTGGATTCTATAACTCAGGCAAAGTCCGAGACGAATGATCTTGAATCAGTAGGCTCCAGGAGCCGCAGCCGTCGGGATGAGCGCAGGAGCCGTGTTCGTCCTGATGATGATTTCATGGAAGCAAACGGCCTTAATGAATATCGCAGTAAGAGGGGACGAAGCAGGCGTACCAGGCGTGCTCATTCTGAGGATGATTTTTTGAGATCCTTTGAGGATGACCTTACAATGAGCGACGCTGATGACCTTATTCGTTCTTTTGAGATGGAACTTCGATCATCCGATGATGAGGATTTGTCATTTGAGGACAGCGAAGAGCCTGAACAGAACGATAGCGATGATGATTTCTTTGCTTCAGCTTTGGCCGGGGATGACTCCGAAAAAGAGCAGTCTCCCGCTGATGCGATTTTATCGGACATAGCAGGCATTGTATCTGAGGCGAAGCGTGTAGTAACAGGCGAGGACGATGAGGAAGTTAACGCCTCTGATGAGACTGATTCCATTCAGGAGCCGGATTTGGGATCGCAGTCTATGGAAGAACCTGATCTTACAGAGGAGCTTGGACTGGATTTTGATATGGATGACTCACTGGGAGCACAGGAAGTCCCATTGATGGATGAATCCGGTGAGGACCTGGATCTGATGGACATGCTTTCCGGTGGCGAGGATGGCGATCTTAAGGATATTGAGGACCTGCTGGCCTCAGATGAGCAGAATGAAGAGCTTTCAGATGCCAGAGAGTCATTCGAGGCTGCGGCAGAAGGTGTCTCGGATGGCGGTGAAGGATTAGAAGCAGGAGAAGCCCAGGAAGACGGAGAGGGCGAAGGAGAAGAGAAGCCTAACATCATCAAAAAGATACTTGGAACTATAACCGGAATCTTCAAGAAAAAAGACAAGGATGGTGACGAAGAAGATTCCGAAGATGAAGAAGAAGATGAAGACGATGACGAAGAGGAGGAAGGCGGCGAAGAAGGCGGAGAGACAAAGGAAGAAAAGAAGGCCCGCCTGAAAAAAGAAAAAGAAGAAGCTAAAAAGAAGAAAAAAGAAGAGGCTGACGCTAAAAAGAAAGCCAAGGAAGAGGAAAAGAAGAAAAAAGCCGAGGAAAAGAAGAAAAAGCAGGCGGCAAAGGCGGCTAAGCCCAAGAAAAAGAAAAAACCCAAGGAAAGATCTCCTAAGATCCCGATCCCTGTAATCATAGTATTTTTATTGTTTTCCTTTTCGATTGTAGCCTCGGTTCAGATCATGACTAATGTATTGGGATACCAGACTACCATATATCGTGCCAGAAAATCCTATGACAAGGGCGATTACAGTGTTGCCTACAGGAGGCTGGCAGGTAATACCAATCTGGATGGAGATGCCAAAAAGCTCCGCAACAGGGCTAAGCTGATGGCGTATATGGAGACAAAACAGAACGAATATCTGGTTTGTATGGCCAGTGGTACACAGACGGATTCAGGACTGGATAAATATTCCATCCGAAGCAGCTATCAGATGGCTTTAGACAGCCTTATTTCCGGAGTATATTTCTACCAGCGCAATGAAGAAAAGGCCAACGAGCTGGGCATAAGTGAGGAGTATGCAAAATACGGCCAGTCCCTGGAGAAGGAGCTGGATGAACAGTTCAATCTAACTGTGGGGGATGCAGTTGATTTATATCACAATTCCACCAGGAAGGAGTATACTGCAGCCCTGCAGAAGATAATTCGTCAGGCAGGCTTTAGCGAGACTTACTAAGAGGAGCGATGTATGATAGCTGTCATTGACTATGATGCCGGCAATATTCAAAGTGTCAAAAAAGCAGTAAATGCCCTGGGAAGTAAAGCTGTTCTTACCAGTGATCCCGAGGTTATAGGTGCAGCCTCCGGCGTTATATTACCGGGAGTAGGCGCGTTTGGCGCGGCTATGGAGCGGCTGGAAGGGTTGAACCTGTGCGACTGTATCAGAGATGCTTGCAACAGGGGAATCCCATTTCTTGGAATATGCCTGGGGCTCCAGCTGTTATTTGAGGACAGCGAGGAAAGTCCGGGCGTTAAGGGGCTTGGGATACTTAAGGGGCATATTCTAAAGATTCCTGAAGAGGGCGGCCTTCGGGTTCCTCATATTGGGTGGAATGAACTGGAGTTAAGCGGCAGTAGCAGACTTTTTTCGGGTTGTGGCGATGATCATTTTGTGTATTTCGTTCATTCATATTATCTTGCAGCCTCCGATAGAAATATCGTTACAGCCCAGGCTTCATATGGAGTTAAGATAGACGCTGCGGTGGAGCATAATAATATTTTTGCAGTGCAGTTTCATCCCGAAAAAAGCGGAGAAGTTGGACTGTATATACTGAAGCAATTCTTAAGATTATGTCAGGAAAACAGCCATGTTGACTAAGAGATTGATTCCGTGCCTGGATGTAAAAGACGGCAGAGTGGTAAAGGGAATAAATTTTGTGGATCTTGTTGATGCCGGAGATCCGGTAGAGACAGCCGCTGCATATGATCGTGAAGGGGCTGATGAGCTGGTGTTTCTGGACATAACTGCCTCCAGCGATCAAAGACAGATTGTAACCGATATGGTAAGAAGAATTGCTGACAGGGTGTTTATTCCTTTTACAGTTGGAGGCGGTATTCGAACCGTAGAGGATTTTAGAGCGATACTTCGTGAAGGAGCAGATAAGGTATCGGTGAACTCCGCTGCTTTGGACCGGCCCGGGCTTATTAAGGAAGCGGCTGAAATATTTGGCAGTCAATGTGTAGTGGTAGCAATTGATGCCAAGAGGACCGAGGATAATGACAGTTGGCATTGCTTCAAGCATGGTGGGAGACTTGATACGGGAGTTGATGCCATAGAATGGGCAAAAAAGGCCGAGTCCCTCGGAGCCGGTGAGATACTTCTTACAAGTATGGATTGTGATGGTACAAAAGCCGGTTATGATATCAAGCTTACCAAGGCAGTCAGCGATGCAGTTTCGATACCTGTAATTGCCTCAGGCGGGGCTGGCAGTCTTGAAGATTTTTATGATGCCTTTGTCAAGGCGGATGCTTCGGCAGCCCTTGCCGCTTCGCTGTTTCATTATCATGAATTATCAATTGGCGAGGTCAAGAAATACCTGCATTCAAGAGGGGTTCCGGTACGGATATGAGTAGTCAAAAAGCAAAAATGCCTGATAATGACTGGAAGAGTTTTTTTCAGGTGGAGTGCAGAAAGTCTTATTTTTCCAGCCTGAATAAATCATTAGGCCAGGAATATTCTTTACATCAGATATATCCGCCTGTTTCCAGTGTATTTGCAGCATTTGAGCTGACTTCCTATTCTGATACCAAGGTAGTCATATTGGGACAGGATCCTTATCATGAGCCGGGACAGGCAATGGGAATGGCCTTTTCTGTTCCAATTGATTGTCAGATTCCTCCTTCCCTTGTTAATATTTATCAGGAGCTCCATGATGATCTGGGTATTGATATACCCCATACTGGAGATTTGACAAAGTGGGCCAGGCAGGGTGTACTGCTGCTGAATACGACCCTTACAGTCAGGCGGGGTTTGGCTCATTCCCACAAGGGCTTGGGCTGGGATATATTTACAGATTCAGTTATATCGTATATTAATAACAAATCAGAGCCGGTAGTTTACCTATTATGGGGAAGACCCGCCCAGGAGAAGTCAAAGCTTCTTGACAATCCGGGGCATCTGGTACTAAAAGCTCCGCATCCGTCACCGCTTTCAGCATACCGCGGCTTTTTCGGGTGCAGGCATTTTTCCAAGACCAATGATTTTTTAACTAAGAATGGATTAGAACCTGTGGACTGGGCTCTATAATGTTAAGGAGGTAGAGAATGGAACGACGAAGTCTGGAACGGGAATTGTCAGAGAATACATATCCTGGCAGAGGGATAATTATCGGTAAAAGTCAGGATGGACAAAAGGCTGTAGCTGCATATTTTATTATGGGGCGAAGCGCAAACAGCCGTAACAGGATTTTTGTAGAGGATGGCGAGGGCATTAGAACAGAAGCATTCGATCCTTCTAAAATGGAAGATCCAAGCCTTATAATCTATTCCCCTGTAAGGGTTCTCGGCAATAAGCTGATTGTTACTAACGGAGATCAGACGGATACCATTTACGAGGGGATGGATCAGCAGATGACCTTTGAACAGTCCCTTAGAAGCCGCAGCTTTGAACCGGATGATCCTAATTTTACTCCGCGTATTTCAGGAATCCTCCACTTTAAGGAGGACAAATTCCATTATGCTTTTTCACTGATAAAAAGCGATAATGGCAATCCTGAATGTGTTAACCGTTTCACATTTGCCTATGATGATCCAAGGCCGGGAGAGGGCAGGTTCTTGCATACCTATCTTTCTGATGGAGATCCGTTGCCCAGCTTTGAGGGAGAGCCTAAGCGGGTCATTATCGACGGAGATATTGACAGATTCACACAGACAGTGTGGAAGAGCCTCAATGAGGATAATAAAATATCATTGTTTGTACGGTATATCAATCTTGATACAGGAAGCTATGAAACAAGGATTGTGAACAAGAATTCTTGACAAGGAAGGAGTACTATGAAGTCATTCGAATTAAAATACGGCTGTAATCCGAATCAAAAGCCTTCAAGCATATATATGGAGGACGGAAGTGATCTGCCGGTTAAGGTTTTAAACGGCCGTCCCGGGTATATTAATTTTCTGGACGCTTTTAACGGATGGCAGCTTGTAACTGAATTAAGAAACGCTGCAGGAATAAGCGCCGCCACTTCTTTTAAGCATGTATCTCCCGCGGGAGCAGCCATTGGAACTGACCTTACAGATGTAGAAAAGCTAATATATCATGTTGATGATCTGGATATCGAATGGACTCCTTTGGCATCGGCATATGCAAGGGCCAGGGGCGCTGACAGAATGTCTTCTTTTGGTGATTTTATAGCTCTGTCCGATGTTTGTGATGCTGCCACTGCGTCTATTATCAAGCGTGAGGTATCTGATGGTATTATCGCACCGGGATATGATGATGATGCCCTTGAAATACTCAAGTCCAAGAAAAAGGGAGCTTACAATATTATAGAGATTGATCCTGATTACAGGCCTGCCCCCAAGGAGAAAAAACAGGTATTTGGAATAACCTTTGAGCAGGGACATAACGATCTTGTGATTGATGATGAGCTGCTTTCCAACATTGTGACAGATCGTAAGGAGCTGCCGGATGATGCCAGACGGGATCTTATAATATCACTGATCACGCTCAAATACACCCAGTCTAATTCAGTATGCTATGTGAAAAACGGGGGTGCTATAGGAATTGGAGCGGGCCAGCAGTCCAGGATACACTGTACCAGGCTTGCAGGAACCAAGGCGGATAACTGGCATTTGCGTCAGGCTCCCAAGGTATTAGAACTTCCGTTTTTGGATGGAATAGGAAGGGCTGACCAGGACAACGCTATCGATCTGTATATTGGAGAGTTCGCTGACGAGGTACTGTCAGATGGCAAATGGGAAAAGATATTCTCACGAAAGCCGGATGAATTTAGCGCAGATGAGAAGAAGGAGTGGCTGTCGAAATGCACTGGCGTAAGCTTAGGGTCAGATGCTTTCTTCCCCTTTGGAGATAATATAGACAGAGCTCACAGGAGTGGTGTAGTGTATGTGGCACAGCCTGGAGGCTCTATTCGCGATGATGTGGTCATAGAAGCAGCAAACTGCTATGATATGGTAATGGCTTTTACCGGCATCAGGCTGTTCCACCACTAAGGAACTGTCACTAACCATTTATATCCTTTAATTCGAATTTTCTGGTGAATTCTGTCGGGAATACCCGTCCTGATTTATTGGTCAAAAGTGCACGGTATATATCGCTGGCATAGATGTCCTTCTCCAGGATGGTTCTCTCGATGGCGTTAAGCTGATTTATACCGCCCTGTGGCGACAGGAAAAAAGGAACCTGCGCGTGATCCTTGATATGGGAGAGCAGCAGGGTTCCTTTTTTTGAGAAACCTAATACTCTCAGATAAGGAGCGTAGTTGCACATGGCAAGGCTCTCCAGATCGGTCTTTTTGATATTAAGTGCAATATGAATCAGAACACGGCTGATCCTGGCGTATGTCAGATCCTTGGATTTAAGAAGAGAGCAGAAATTCTCAAATTCTACAAAGCGATCCTTCATGTTATTGATCTTATTGGAGATGTCTTCAGTACAATCAAGATATTCTGTGAAATCGTCGGAAGATATCAGCTTGTAATGAAGCAACATCGACACATCACTGGAACGCACCAGAGTCTTGAACTGAGCATTAAAGCGTAGAAGCTTCATAACATCATCAGGAACTGACGGCTGGGCAGCCTGAGCCTGATTAGTCTCCATGGCATTACGGATTGCAGACCCGGAAGCCGATGAACCTGTTTGTTTGCTGTTGTGAGAGGATGATGTCCTGGGAAAACACACTGGTTCCATGGCATAGGCGTCAGAAGCCAGAGCCTTAACATATTCAACTCCCAGAATGTTGTTAGGCTTGGATAGGAAATCAGAAGGTAGCTGAACGCCCTTTTGCTGCATCTGAATAGCTTTTTGACGGGCAACAGCGTATGAATCTCCTTGCTTGACGAAAGAGTTAATGGTCTTGTGATAGTCCATAGAGTCACTGCTGGCAAGATTAGCAGCAGTTCTGAACATCTCCATATTGGCATCCTCACAGCCGAACAGGAGATGGGATACTGCGCCTGTAGCACTCAGGTGTGCTATTCCGGATAATGCGAATGTCTCAGCGCTGCTGGTAGAAGCGATAACAGGAAGCTCTATGATAAGGTCTGCACCATGACGCAGGGCAAGCTTGGCGCGGTCATATTTGCTGATCATGGCCGGATTACCGCGCTGAGTGAAATCACCACTCATTACGACTACCACATAATCAGCTTTCATTTCTGTGTTGGCGTGATTTAATATTTCGATATGACCGTTGTGAAGTGGATTAAATTCTGCAATAATACCTACGACTGACATATCAAGACCTCCAAAATCTCGAAACAACATTTTTATTATACATCTTTTGTGGTATAATGGCAAAGATATTATTTGTAATTCATTCATAGATGAGATAGGGAGGTTTTTATGAATGTATTGGTTATTAACTGCGGCAGCTCTTCTTTAAAGTATCAGGTGATAGACTCTGAGTCTGAGCAGGTGCTGGCAAAGGGATTATGTGAGAGGATTGGAATAGATGGCAGGCTGGTGTATCAGCCGGCGGGGGGAGAAAAAGAGATAACAGATGCTCCAATGCCCACACATAAGGAAGCAGTACAGATGGTTTTGGATGCGCTCACAAATGAAAAAACGGGCGCTCTTAAGTCGCTGGATGAAATAGATGCAATAGGCCATAGAATAGTACATGGCGGAGAAAAATTCACTTCATCCACAATAATAAATGATGATGTAATAAAGACGGTTGAAGAGTGTAATGATCTGGCGCCCCTTCATAATCCGGCTAATATAATCGGGATCAATGCATGCCGCGATCTTATGCCCGGGGTTCCCATGGTAGGCGTATTTGATACCGCCTTCCACCAGACTATGCCCAAGGAAGCCTATATGTACGGTATTCCATATGAATACTATGACAAATACAAAGTCAGAAAATACGGTTTTCACGGAACTTCACACAGCTTCGTAAGCAAAAGGGCCGCTGAGATTACAGGCAGGGATTATGGCTCTCTTAAGACCATCGTATGTCATCTGGGTAATGGAGCCAGCATCTGTGCAGTAGATGGAGGCAGGTCAGTAGACACATCCATGGGACTTTCCCCGTTGGAAGGTCTTATTATGGGAACCAGATCAGGAGATATTGATCCCTCCGCGCTGGAGTTTATTGCCAACAAGGAAGGACTTGATATATCGGGAATCCTTCAGATCCTCAATAAGAAGTCCGGAGTAGAGGGTATATCCGGAGTATCTTCGGATTTCAGAGATCTGGAGAAGGCCTCATCAGAAGGCAATGAGAGAGCCACACTTGCCATTGATATGTTCGCATACAGGGTAGCCAAGTATGTCGGATCTTATGCTGCAGCTATGAACGGAGTAGATGTAATATGCTTTACAGCCGGAATAGGAGAGAATACAGGCTTTATTCGTAAAAAGGTATGCGACAGACTGGGATATCTGGGAATAGCCCTGGATGAAAGTGCTAACTCCACCCGCGGTGAGGAAATCAAGATTTCTACAGCAGATTCCAAGGTTGAGGTCTATGTCATACCTACCAATGAAGAGCTTGCAATTGCAAGGGAAACTGTAGCGCTTGTTAAATAAGGATTTAATGAATTGCATTTATTCTAATGTAAAAAATTTATTTAATTGTGATTACAGTACACATAAAAAGGGCTGTTGGATCAATCCAGCAGCCCTTTAAATTCGTCAAAGCAATCGAATGTTGAAAAATAGTCTTTGGGAGTCTCGGCTCTGCGGATTAGCTGAGGACTTCCATTTTCTTTAAGCAGGATTTCAGATGATCTGAGCCTGCCGTTGTAATTATACCCCATGGCAAAACCATGAGCCCCGGTGTCATGGATGAATAATAAATCTCCCTTTGATATTTCTGGCAACGCCCTGTCGATTGCGAACTTGTCATTGTTTTCACACAATGAACCCACAATGTCATAGGTGTGATCGCAAGGGGCATCTTCTTTGCCTAAGACTGTAATGTGATGATACGCTCCGTACATAGCCGGACGCATCAGATTGGCAGCACAGGCATCTACACCAATATATTCTTTATAAGTGTGTTTTTCATGAATGGCGGTGGTTATCAGTGCTCCATAGGGACCCGTCATAAATCTTCCCATCTCCGTATATATTGAGATATCATCCAGCCCCTCAGGAATAAGTATCTCTTCATAGGCTTTGCGCACACCTTCGCCAATAATATGGATATCATTGGGAGTCTGATCAGGTCTGTAAGCTATGCCGACACCTCCTGAGAGATTGATAAAGTCTATCCTGCACCCGGTATCATGCATAATTTCAACTGCCAAGGTAAATAAAGTACGCGCTAAAGCCGGGTAATAATCATTGGTCACAGTATTGCTTACCAGAAAAGAGTGCAGGCCAAAGTGCTTTGCACCCTTACTTTTAAGTATTCGGTACGCCTCAAAGAGCTGTTCCTTTGTCATACCGTATTTGGCGTCCTGGGGATTGTCCATGATATCATTGGCAACCTGATATACGCCCCCGGGATTATAACGGCACGAAATAGTCTCCGGTATACAGCCTATAGCCTGTTCCAACACATCTATATGAGTAATGTCATCCAGATTAATTATTCCTCCGAGCTCATATGCCTTCTGAAATTCTTCTATAGGAACATCATTGGCGGAGAACATTATCTGATCCCCGGTAGCATTAATAGCTTCGCACAGCATCAGCTCCGTAAGGGAAGAGCAGTCGAAACCGCAGCCTGATTCCTGAAATATCTTCATGATGAAGGGATTGGGAGTAGCTTTCACAGCGAAGTATTCCTTAAAGCCTTTGTTCCAGGCAAACGCCTCACGGACTGCCCGGGCATTGTCCTTAAGACCTTTCTCATCATATATGTGAAAAGGAGTGGGAAAGTCTTTGCAGATAGAATCAGCCTGTTCCTTTGTCAAAAAAGCTCTTTTTTCCATGTTGTGCTCCTAACTTATTTCTTAGATTACTAAAACTTTTATATAAAAAACGCACCATTTATACTAAAGAAATAAGACGAATCTGTCAACATGTACAACAAATCAAAAATGAAATTATTGAAAACTAACAATAATCAAAAAAATCAAAAACTTTGTTGACAATTGTTATCATATATGATAACCTATTAACCGTGTTGAAGCTCCTGCTGATGCAGTGGTGGCTGCAAAGACAGACAGTTGGAGCGCAGGTGTGTGATGAAGAAACGGTATTCTGACGGTATCGTGCCGGAATTAGCTCAGACGGCACGGGCTGATATTGCATCGCAGCTTAGGGCAGCGAGATTGAGCTCCAATCTAACCCAGCAGAACTTAGCAGAATTGTGTGGCACTAAGAAGTCGAATATTTCGCGCATGGAGAGCGGCAAGTACAATCCTAGTCTGGATTTTCTGATTAAGGTTGCTGACTCCTTGGGAATGGAACTTTCGATCAAGGTTGGGTGATATATTTGCCGACTGACTTTTGTTTTGGTGTGGACTTGCGCCTGCGAATCTCCTTCTTCTTAAGCGCAAGTCGAAAAGTTTTCTCCTTTGGGAAAAGAGACAGATCCCCCAATCTGTCTCTTTTTCTGTTTCAAAAATCCAAAACACATTTGTCTATGATATTTATGACATTTTTACAGATATTTGTTGTAAATACGCACTTTGTTTGGTAAAATAACTTAGATGCAATGATTATTCTTCACTAGAAAGGGGAAGGAAGTATGAAGATTAATTTATTTTGTGCTGCAGGCATGTCTACCAGCGTTTTGGTAAAGAAGATGCAGGAAGCTGCCAAGGAGAAGGGCAAGGATGCAGAGATTGCTGCATATCCTTTTTCTGAGATGGATCAGCACCTGGATGACACCGATGTAGCTTTGCTTGGACCTCAGGTAGGTTTCAATCTCGGCAAGGCTAAGGAGATGTGTGATCCTAAGGGTATTCCTGTAGATGTAATACCTTCTGCTGACTATGGCATGTGCAACGGCATGAATGTTCTTAAGTTTGCTTATAAGCTTAAGAAGTAATTGAGGTCATATTAGTTTGGCAATATATAGTTGTTTACTGATTATCTGTTCTTAGGCTTTTAGCTTGCAGAACAAACCAGGAGAGTATAAAGGAGTAAGGTATGGAAGAATTTGTACAGAATAAAATCATGCCTCCTGTTATGAAGCTGGTTAATACCAAGGCAATCCAGGCTATGAAGGACGGTATGATCTACACTATTCCGTTGATCATTACCGGATCTATTTTCTTGATTCTGGGACAATTACCCGTCCAGTCAGCTCAGGATTATCTGAACAGCATCATGATTGGAGATATCAGTCTTAATTCATTATTCTTAAAGGCTAATGCATCAACATTCTCTATTAATGCGATTATAGCGGTAGTAGCTATCGCCTATACTTACATTAAGAACGAAGGTTATGAACCACTGGGCGGTGCGTTTGTTGCGCTTGGTGCATTCCTTCTCATTTCACCGGATACTATTTCTACAATACTGGATAGTGGTGAGGAAGTTATTGCCGGTGGTGTTATTAACAAGGGTTGGACCGGCGGTAAGGCCATGATCGGTTCCATTATAGTTGGACTTTTGGTAGGCTGGGCTTATAGCGCTATTCTTAAGCGTGATATCCGTATCAAGATGCCTGCCGGAGTACCTGAAGGTGTATCCAATGCGTTTACAGCATTGATCCCGGCTATTCTTATCATTACAGTTACAATGATAATAGAGGGTATTTTCCATGCTGTTGCAAGCCAGACAGGTATGGAACTTATCTATACAGTTATCGGAGCTCCTCTTCAGAGCTTGTCAGATACATATGGTGCTATTATGCTGGTGGCATTTTTGGTTCACTTCCTGTGGTTCTTTGGTGTTCACGGTGCGACCCTTATATCAGGTATCATGACACCTATGTGGACTGCTAACTACATGGAGAATCAGACACTTTATGACGCAGGCAATCTTACACTTGAGACCGGTCATATTGTTACCCAGCAGTTCTATGAGAACATGATTACTATTACCGGTTCCGGTATTACCATTGGTATTGCAATTTACTGCCTGGCTTTCGCTAAGTCAACTCAGTACAAGGCACTCGGTGGTATCGCTATCGGACCTGCTGTATTCAATATCAATGAGCCGATCATCTTTGGTATTCCTATCGTTATGAACCCGATTGCGGCTATTCCGTTTATCCTGGTTCCTATGATTTCTACAACCATGGAGTATGTAGCTATTGCTACAGGATTGTGCCCTATGTATCGTGGAATCTATGTACCTTGGACTACGCCGCCTATCATTTCCGGTTTCCTGATTGGTGACTGGAGAACTGCTGTTCTGCAGGCTCTTGTACTTGTAATGTCAGTTGTTATATACACACCTTTCATGCGTATACTTGACAAGCAGGCTGTTGAGAACGAAGCTAAGTCAGCAACCGCAGACGACGATGACGATGATTGGTAGAATTCATTAAATATAAGGGAGGAGACAAACGATGAGTGAAGAATTAGAACTTGCGTGTTTTAACATCATTACGCATGTAGGTACAGCTCGTTCCAATTATATTGGTGCTATTCAGTTGGCTAAGGAAGGCAAATTCCAGGAGGCTGAGGACTTGATTGCAGCCGGTGAGAAGGAATTTGTAGAAGGGCATCATGCTCACGCTGATATGCTTACCAAGGAAGCCAATGGTGAATTAGGGAATGCCGGTGTATTGTTGATTCATGCTGAAGATCAGTTAATGAGCGCAGAAGCATTCAAGATCATTGCAGAAGAGTTTATTGACCTTTATAAGAAGATCTCATAAGAGATCTGAACTTTGCAAGATTCAGTTTGCAAAACAAAATAAACAGCCCGTCCCGATATCTTCGGGGCGGGCTGTTTTCTATGGTACTTTCGTTTATAAAATCTCGTAGATCAGAGCTAATACATCCTTAAGTTACTCTAAACGGAAGGTTGATACGAAGTCTTCAATCTTGGAAGCACTCTCAGCTACTGCTACAGCGCTGCTATCTACACCGCGGCTCTCGTCAGCAACATCCTGAGCACTGGAGGCAGCCGAATCTACTGTAGCTGTAACTTCCTGCGTGCTGGCTGACTGCTCTTCGGCTATGGCAGCAACATTAGTAGCTATGTCGTTAACCTTCTCCATCCTTGCAATCATATCACGGATTGTTTCCTCAGCTTCATCAAGTGAACGGAATATTTCGGCAAATGTTGAACCGGTTTCGTTAACTGCTTCACTGGAGGCTGCAATCTCGGTAACACTTATTTCTGACTTCTCTGATAAGTTCTGGATCTCCTTGGTAACATCTGCAATTATTACGCCGATCTCGCGAGTAGCGTTAGCACTCTCTGCAGCAAGACCTCCAATTTCATCAGCTACGACTGCGAAGCCCTTGCCTGCTTCACCGGCCCTGGCAGCCTCTATGCTGGCGTTGAGGGAGAGGAGATTGGTCTGAGATGAAATGGAGTTGATCATATCAATGATAGAATTGATCTGGTTGGTTGCATCTCCTACACGCTGTACCACATCGCTCATCTCGGCCATGGAGGAAGCAATATTGTTCATATTGTTCTGAACATTCTCCATATCGTGCTGACCTTTCTTGGCCTTCTCTAAGAGGTCATTCATGGTCTGGCCGGTGGCGTCTCCCTGCTCGGTCATCTCGCTTACTGAGGTAGCAAGCTCGGTAGCATTAGTAGCAAGCTCGGTAACTGATTCTGCAACACCCTCCATTGCCTGATGGATCTGCTCCATGGAGCTGCTTTGCTCAGTAGCCTGTTTATTAAGGGTATCGGATGCGTTCTTGCTGTTATCCGCCTCTGTAGACAAAAGCTGGGTTACATCCTTCATCTCACCTAAGGTTTCGCGCATCCTGCCAATATAGTCATGCATCCTGTTGTTCATTACGCCGATTTCATTATTGCCGCCTCTTTCAATCTCAAATGAGAAGTCACCGTCGGCAATACGGCTGATATTATCTGTAAGATTCTTGACTGGTCTGGTGATCATTCTGGATACAAGCATAGTGATGATGATGGTACTCAATATCAATGCTAACAGAACAAGCACGATGGTGATATTACGCAGAATATTTAATTCCCTTAACACATGATCCCTGTCTACATAAGAAACCATCGTCCAGGTAGTATTGGGAACATTGTCAAAGGAAACATAGAATTTCTCGCCATTGTTGCCCTTAATAGTCTGGATATCCGAAGCTCCTGCTGCTACCTGCTGGGCTATAGCTGTGATGAACGCATCAGAGGAATGGTCAGAGGCTTCAGTTCCGTTCATACTGGTGTCTTCGCTGGCGAGGATCATGCTTCTGTCAAAAAGAATCGCATGTCCTGTACCACCGGGAGCATAGGAGGCAACTTCGCTGGAAATAGAATCCAGGAAAAGATCGGTTGAAATAACACCCTCTCTGCCATCCTGGAGCTTGATCTTACGGGCAACGGACACAACAACTGCTCCTGAATTGGCATCCAGATATGGATCACCCACAGCCATATGGTCGTTGTTGATACCGCCCTGATACCAGCCTCTGGTGGTAGGATCATAACCCTCATCAGGAGTCCAGCCTGAAAAGTCAATAAAATCCATATTAGTAAAGCCCATATAAGCGCCGTTAGGAGTAGAATCAAAACGGGTCATAACGATCTGTCCGGCATTAAAGATCTCGTCGTCATTTTTGAATTTGACCTGTGAGAGCATGTCAGCAATACCGTCAAAATATCCTGCGACCTCATTAATCTGACCGCTGATATCATTAGCATTGGATTTGGATTCGTTCTCGAGCCCTGACTGTGCTTCATCAATCAGTGCTGATTGGGCATTTGTGAAGATGATGATAGCAACTACTATTATAAACAGTGCTATCATAGGTACCTCGATTCGCAGCAGTTGGAAACTGAGGCTGGATGTCTTGTCTTTTCTCTTTCGAGACTTAGCAGATTTTGATTTTGCCATGAAAAACTCCATTTCTATAACTAATAAACCTGAAATATAACTCTGATAAGTATATCAATAAAGGTAAAGCATGTCTATACGAAAATGTCAAAATAAACACAAAAATGTTAAAATGTTTACTGCATGGTTGAAAACGATTTTATAATGTTATGTAATTGAGCAAAAAAGGCGTATTTTTCGGGCGTGCAAACGATTTCACGATTTTTGTTTTTAATCCCCAAAAAACGGATTTTGTATACAGTACTACATGTGAAATGTAAGAAGACCGTGAGGTGTAATCAAATCTGTGCAAACGATTTCACCATTTTGAATTGTATTATGCCAGCACAGAGGGTACTATATGTTGCGTAACGCAGGAATAAAAATGATTTGAGAACAAGATAAGATTCTCGAAAGGAGCATCAGAAATGAACACGATAATAGGAAAAAGGATTGCATCAATCGCCTTGGCAGGAGTTCTTACTATAGGTTTAAGCGCGTGTGGAGGACAGTCAACAGGAGACTCCGGGTCAGGCGCTTCTGATGATGGCACAGTTATAATAACTAATGTTTCATACGATCCTACAAGAGAGCTGTACCAGGCTTACAATGAATTATTCAAGGAGCACTATAAGGAAGAAACCGGCAATGATATCGAGATAGTACAATCACATGGAGGCTCCGGAGGACAGGCAAGGTCGGTAGTTGAGGGAGCTGACGCAGATGTTGTTACTCTGGCACTTGCTCATGATATTACATTGATTGAGCAGGCAGGCTTGATAGAAGAGGGCTGGCTGGATGAGTTTGACAAGAATTCCTCTCCATATACCTCTACAATAGTATTTTTGGTTCGTAAGGGTAATGAAAAGGGAATCAATGACTGGGATGATCTTACCAAGGATGGAGTTGATATAATCAATCCTGATCCCAAGTCAAGCGGTGGAGCTTGCTGGAACTTTTTGGCTGCATGGGAGTATGCAAGCAGAAAGTTTGACAATGATGAAGACGCAGTCAAGGATTTTATGACAAAGCTTTATGACAATGTTACCGTAATGGATTCAGGTGCCAGAGGAGCTACTACTACATTCGTTGAAAACGGACAGGGAGATGTTCTGATAGCATGGGAGAACGAAGCTATTGCTACAGTTACGGAATATCCGGACGAGTATGAGATCATTTCTCCGAGTGTATCCATACTTGCTCAGCCAAGTGTGGCAATAGTTGACGAGAATGCCAAGAAGGACGGAACCGAAGAGGTCTCAAAAGAATATCTTGAGTTCCTTTATACAGATGAGGCTCAGCAGATAATCGGAGAGAACGGATATCGCCCCTCTAATGAAGAAATCCTTAATTCTTTTTCGGACAAGTTCGATCTTGATATGGAGCTTTGCACAATAGATGATTTTGGCGGATGGGATGCTGCGTATGATACATTCTTTAACGATGGCGCGATTTTTGATGAGATTTACAGCCATTAACAGGGATTTTCCGGAGAGAATATTATTATGAATAAAAAGATCATTCCAGGATATCATCTCACCCTTGGCATAACTATTGCAATGTTGTCTGTACTGATACTGATCCCCCTGGCATCGGTGCTGGTGTATTCATTTAAAATCGGACCGGCCCAGTTCTTTAAGGTAGTATCAGACGGTGCAGTGGTGGCAGCCTTTATAACCAGTATAATTTGTTCCTTTATAGCTGCGGTTATAAATACAGTATTCGGGGTAATATTGGCGTGGGTGCTGGTAAGATACGAATTTCCGGGAAAGCGCATTCTGGACGGGTTGATAGAATTGCCGTTTGCATTGCCTACAGCGGTCGCGGGTATTACATTATCTAAGATGTATTCTACTACAGGGGAGCTTGGTGCTCCCCTGTCCAAATGGGGAATATATGTTTCTTATACTCATTTGGGTTTGATAGTGGCCCTTATCTTTATAGGAATACCCTTTGTAGTTAGGGCTATACAGCCTGTGCTTGAAAAGTTTAATCCGGCCTATGAGGAAGCTGCGTATATTTTAGGTGCAGGTCCAAAGGAGACTTTTTTTAAGGTAATCCTGCCTGAGCTTGTACCGGCGCTTTTGACCGGATTTGGCCTGGCGTTTGCAAGGGGTATAGGTGAATACGGAAGCGTCATATATATTGCGGGAAACAGCGCCAAGGAGCATACGCAGGTCGTTTCATATATAATCATGCAAAAACTGAATTATCTGGACTATAGCAGTGCTACTGCCATTGCGCTGGTAATGCTTGTAATATCCTTTTTATTGCTTTTGTTTATCAACATAGTTCAGGTATACCAGTCAAGACGGACATCGGGAGTATATGAGGTTTCCTCCCAGACTACGGGAGATGCCCTTCCAAAGCCCGGCATTGGAAGAAGGGTCATGATAGCGATTAGTACGATCTTTGTGTTTTTGATGCTGGTAATGCCTCTCCTGTCAATAATCCGTAATTCCCTTTCCAAGGGATTTGGCTTCTATATTAACTCGCTGTCCACAAATTATGTCAGATCCGCTTTTGCGGTTACTATAATGGCTACAGTTATTACTCTGATAGTCAATACCTTTTTTGGCCTCGTAGCTTCATGGGTTATGACCAGATTTGACTTCAAAGGCAAACAGGTTCTGGCGACGCTTATAGATATTCCGTTTTCCATTTCACCGGTCATAGCTGGATTGTCATTTATAATGATGTTTGGAAGGCTGGGCTGGGCATATCCCATTATGGAGTGGATCAATGACACCTTTGGTACTGATATACAGATTGTATTTGCCCTTCCGGGAGTAGTGCTGGCTACGATTTTCGTGACATTTCCATTTGTATCACGAGAGATCATACCTGTACTTAATTCTGTAGGAACTGATGAGGAAGAAGCCGCGGCGCTTATGGGTGCAAAGGGACTTACCATATTCCGCAAAGTTACACTTCCTCATATAAAATGGGCGCTGATATACGGAATGATACTGTGCAGTGCCAGGGCTCTGGGAGAATTTGGAGCGGTTAATGCACTATCCAAGACCAGGGGAGTAACATTTACATTGCCTCTGGAGATAGACGCTCTGTATCTGGCAGGAGATTCCGACTCGATAGTAGCGGCGTTCTCTGCTTCTTCAATTCTGGTAATAATAGCTGTTGTAGTGTTGGTTCTTAGAAATATTTTCGAATACCGTGAAAAAGCTGTGAGGTAGAGCATGTATGTTGAATTAAAAAATATCAATAAAAGTTTCGGCGACTTTCAGGCATCGAAGGATGTGAATTTTGGGATAGAAAAGGGCCGCCTTGTAGCGCTGCTTGGACCAAGCGGCAGTGGTAAGACCACTATTTTGCGAATGATAGCCGGTCTGGAGAATCCTACCTCCGGAGATATAATGATCGATGGAAAAAGGGTTAACGATCTTTCACCTTCTCAGCGTGGAATAGGGTTTGTGTTTCAAAGCTATGCTCTGTTTCGCTATATGAATGTGTATGATAATGTAGCTTTTGGTTTGCAGATCCAGAAGAAATCCAAGCAGGAGATCAAAGAGCGTGTGGATGAACTTTTGGAGTTAACCAATCTAAAAGGTCTTGAGGATCGTTTTCCAAATCAGCTTTCAGGAGGCCAGCGCCAGAGGGTTGCCTTTGCAAGGGCCCTGGCACCCAGGCCTTCATTGCTGCTTTTAGATGAGCCTTTTGCTGCAATTGATGCCAAGGTTAGGAAAGAGCTTAGATCATGGCTAAGGGAAATGATATACAAGGTTGGCATCACCAGTATCTTTGTAACACATGATCAGGATGAGGCAGTTGAAGTTGCTGATCAGATAATAGTTACTAATCATGGTCAGATTGAGCAGATAGGGACGCCTTTAGAGATATATAAGACTCCGCAGACGCCGTTTGTATCACAGTTTATCGGTCAGGGAACTGTTATCGAGGATTATTACGACCTTAAAGGCTTTGAAAAAGGCAATTACAAGGGTGCTATAATCCGGCCTGAATTTGTGGAAGCCTTTAAGAGCGACAACGACAGATTCGCAGATGTGGTGGGTATTTCACAGAAGGGTACGATCACAGACATACTTTTCCGGGGCAATTCTCTGGAGGTAAGGCTTGATGTGGGAGGTGTGCAGCTTACGACCCACAGATCACTGGAGCGTCGCCCAATCAAGGTAGGCGAGGTCATGAATGTTATAATATATCGTGTGCTGGCCTATGATGACAGCAGGGCGTACCTTTTGGAGAATGAGGAGCTAAAGAAAAAGGATGTAAACAATATACATCTGGAATCCTATCTATACAGTGAAGAGGGGTACTTTGTAGTTTGATTTTATAATAGGCATAGGGTATAATCCATTTATGTCTATTAAGGATATCGCCAAAAAAGTCGGAGTATCTCCGTCAACTGTATCCAGGGTGCTTAATAACCCTGATTATCACTGCTCTTCCGAGGAGCTTGCCCGCTCTATCAGGGAGGCTGCTATTGAGCTTGACTATTCGCCCAATGAGGCAGCCAGAAGGCTGAAGAAGGGCGGCGGCACAGATCAACAGAAAACTTACTATATTAATATACTGTTAACCCATACCGATCAATTGGCGATGGATCCATTCTTTCGCGAGTTGTTGGATTGCATTGAGACGGAGATTCACAGCCGTTTTTGTGCACTGTCCCAGGTATGGGTTAATTCTATGTTTTCAGACGATGAGCTTTGCAGGAAAAAAAACATCTCCGAAGAAATAGACAGGATGTACAAACAGACCAATGAGCACGCTGATGGACTTATTATTATTGGCCGCTGTAATTCTGAAGCAATCCTCAAATTAAAATCACGATATAAGAGTGTGGTTTCCATCAATCGTAATCCCACTGATGGCTTGGTGGATGAGATAACCTGTGACGGAAGCAAGGTGGCGTATCTGGCTGTACAGCATCTGATATCCTTAGGACATAGAAGGATAGCCTATGTGGGAGAATGCAGCGGTGAGGCAAGATTCAGAGGCTTTAAAAGGGCTTTAGAGGATGCGGGAATAGAACTTAATCAGGATTATATTTTTGACAACAAGCGTGCAAGAACCGAGTCCCGAGAGATAGCCAGGACTATTAAGACAATGAGAGAAGGGCCCACAGGAATATACTGTGCCAACGATATAATAGGCGTTGGTCTGTTATGGGCATTTCAGAACATTCGCGGCAGATTTGAGCTTCCATCTGTAATCGCAAGCGATGACATAGAAGAGGGCCAGAGAACCAAGCCAATGCTTACAACAGTCAGACTGTTCAAGGAGGACATGGGGAGACACGCAATGTACCTGCTGTTAGACCGTCTTAAGGGAGGCCATAATGGTGTAATAAGGATGGATATCAAGCCACAAATAGTGGAAAGGGGCAGCACATATAAATTAAATTATCATTAAATATTATAGAGAAAAAGGGGGCATCTGGATCCATTGCTGAATGATTTGGATGTGATATTGAATGAAAAAGAAAATAAGAATTAATTATACTCTCATTACTGCAATATTGCTTTTCTCAGCTGCAGTGTTTATTTCGTGTATATTCTACAGCTTGTACATAGAAGCCAAGAACAACATCATTCGTTCCTGGAAAAACAGTACGACTCAGGCGGCCAGGGATGTGGATTATTACATGACCATGCCTGAGAATGCTGTGTCTATTTCTGCTGCCACAATAGAGAGTCTGGCTTCCGAGGGAGCCTCACACAAGACGATAGGGCAGTATCTAATAGATCAGACCGAAATTTACGCTTCTTTGATCAATGACAATACCACAGGAGTTTATGCCTATTACGATGGCAAATACCTGGATGGCAGCGGATGGATCCCACCCAGATATTATGTTCCTCAGATGAGACCATGGTACGAAGGAGCCATTAAACAAAAGGGCAGCATAGCCTTAGTTAAGCCATACCTTAATTTGCAGACCAATACTTACATGATGTCTGTCAGCAAGATGCTTTCAGATGGTGAAAGTGTAGTGTCGATGGATGTGTTTTTAGATGGGGTACAGTCTCTTGCGACAGAGGTAGCATCAGAGCAGGAAATTGAAGCGGCTCTTGTTATAGATATTGAAGGAAATGTGGTTGCATGCTCTGATGAGGACGATGTAGGCAAAAATTATCTGAAGGATGGCGATGAATTTGAACAGAAGCTGGCCGGCAAGCTGAAATCTGCAACAAACGGACAGTTTGAGATGGAGGGTAACGGCACAAGCTATATTATTTTCTGTGACAGCATAGGAGACAATTGGAATATGGTTTTCATCCTCAATAAGGATAAGACCCTGGCGTCTCTGGGGATGATTTTTCTGGCGCTTATGATAGCGCTTGTTGTAGTCGTTTTAGTAATTATGACGGTATTTTTCCATGTTACCTCCAAGCATCGTGAATCCCGGCAGTTGGGTCATGAGATGATGGCAATGGCGGATATTTACATAATTGCTGTACGGGTGGACCTGCCTACGGGTAATATGGAGATAATTCGTGGAAATGATGATCTGGATCGGATTTTAGATAATGATCTGACCCGTTTCAATGAGAGAACCCAGGAGTTTGCCAGGCGAATGACTTCAGAGCGTTCCCGTGAGCTGATGAAGAAATTCATGGATCCTTCCACTCTTATTGACCGATTGTCAGAGGTGGATTCTATTACCCAGGAATATATGGATATCAGAGGCAGGTGGATCAGGCTCAGGTTCATCACAGCAGAGCGGGATGCCAACGGCCAGGCTGTTGAGATTCTCTGGACTTTTGAGTCAATAGATGAAGACAGAAAGCAGCAGGAAGCACTAAGAAAGCTTTCTGAGACAGATATTATGACAGGAGTTAAAAATCGTGGAAGCGGTGAGTCATATATACGCCAGGAAATAGCAGAAGGCAAGCAGGGAATGTTCCTTCTGATGGATGCTGATGATTTTAAATCGGTAAATGACACCTTTGGCCACAAGGTGGGGGACAAGGTAATAATAGCTATTGCTGATTCATTAACAAATGCCTTCCGTGATACGGACATTGTATTCCGCCTCGGAGGAGACGAATTTGCCGTATTCGCAGAAGGCATTACGGATAAGGAAACAGGATTAAAGGTTATAGATCGTTTCTTTGACGAACTTACAAACGCTCCCCTTCCTGAACTTAAAGGGCGTATAATAACTGCCTCAGTCGGCGCTGCATTTTATACAGATACCAGGTACGATACATTTGAAAATCTCTACGAGAGAGCAGATCGCGGAACCTACGAGAGCAAACGCCATGGAGGTAACCATGTAACCTTTGAGGACGATGAGCTGCATTTCCAGTAAATTCTTAGAAGCTGTGTCCGCCGCCTGAGCCGGAATCACCTCCGCTGAAACCGCCACCGCCGCCTGAGTCGGAGCTTTTTACAGGATCATATATTCGCTCTTCTCTGGCAAAATCGAACAGTATCCCGGCGGCAATGCCTGCAAGTACGGCCTTATCAATGCCTGCAACTGCTTCCATTTTCATCTTGGGCCGAAGCATAAATGAAAGGGCAAAGGCCACCAGAATTGCTATCATAAACGCCAGGAAGAAATCTCCAATATACTTCATTGGTTCTATGATATGTCCGCCTGACAGCAGTGTAGCTTCCTGGCGAAGCGCCTTGGCGGCACATTCATAGTACGCTCCCAGCCTGGCCTGTCTGTATATATTGTCGGTAATGGAATTATCCTTTCCAACAGTCAGTATACTCTGAATCTTTCCCTCATTGAACAGATATATCCTGCGAGGATCCATATTGATCAAAAACAGTGTAGAATCGGAGCCGTTGCCAAAGGTATTGTCTATAAGCTGTTTGCTGTAGGCTTCGTAATTGTTTTCCGAGGCTGTTGCTATATACACATTCGCATACTCCAGTACGCCGGAGGCGGATTCTATGAATTGCTGAATCTCGTGATCAGTAAAAAGGCCCTCCCTGTCGTCAACCACCAGGATGGTACCGGTGGCAGCATATTTGTACACAAGATCAAAAGATACTTCCGAATCTGAAACATCAGTATCAGCACTAATATCAGCATCGTCAGTCTCAGAAACATTTTCCCCGGATGCAAACGAAACACAAGCCGGTACAAAGACTGCCAGCAAGCATACCATAATAAGTAATGGCACTATTGTAAATTTCCAATTGATTCTAGTGTGCACGGTGATCACCTCCTTTGTGTGTATCAAACTGCGGTAAACGCCTGGTTGAAAGCATGTTAAGAAGTGAAAGCACCGATATAAGTGAGCATGAAGCGGCCACCATGGACACGACAGTTATTCCATAATACCAGAAATCCGAAACAGGCTCCCAGATCAAAAGTCCCATTCCCAGGAGTGCAGCTATAAGTGCCAGAAATGGTGATGGAAAGACATTGCCGCCATTAGATGACGAAAGCCGGGATGACTGTAGAATATAATAAATTACCGACACAATTGAAGTAATAAGCGCAACCACCTGGAAAGATAAAAAGAATCCTGTCGCTGAAGCCACAAAAGCAATAAATACGATCATAAATCCAAGAGCAGAGCCTTTGGCATTTGTATTTTGCTTTTTCTTTTTGGGTTTATCATCGGATTTCTTGGGCTTGGGCGGGTTGTCGCGGTCGATAATTGCCTTTGTCATGGCTATAAATATTATCGAAGCTGCTATGGATATGGCCATGGATATAGATACATCCATCTGTGGTGTGGGTGTTAAGAGCATTAGAAGCAGCAGGAAAAAACCTACTGTAAGGGCTGCGGTAAGTGCGAAAAACCTTGCAAATGACACAGGCAGATCGACATACACCTTGCCCGTCTGGCCGTTAACTACAGAGTATGCGATGCGGTTTCCGCTCCGATAGGATAGAAACCATACAGGAAACAGTGACAGATCTTTTTTTGTAATTATGCCTCCGAATTCTTCATTGCCTCTGGGGCCATGGTCTGTGCGTACTCCCATAGTCTTGGTGTCTATGGCGCGTTCTGTCTGTTTTACTGCTTCATCAAGAGCAAAATCAGCAAAATCTTCCCAGGTATTATCAGCAACATCTCCATAGAAGCCTTCCATATAGTCTGATTTGAAGGGTTCAATTCCGTCAGGATTGAATGGAGCTATCGCAAGTCCCAGTTCATCGTCAAAGGAAGTGGATGCATCGTGCTGAATAGACGGAATATCCTCATCCAGATCCCAGGAAAAATCGTAATGCTTTACAACTCTGTAGTCGCCGCTGCGATGTTCGTCGCAGTATTCTCTCATTACATGTGCCTGCTGGTGAACCGTGTAATCCCAGTAGGGCATGTATATACCGCGGAATTCCAGCTTGGCGTCGGTTTTTCTAAGGTCGTCCGGTGAAAAGAAATAACTCTTGACATATTGCTGGAATTTTTTGGTGCACTCTTCCTTGGTGATGGAAAAAGGAGCAATGAGCTTTGGCATATGCTCCTCGGACATCCTTCCCTCAAGCTGTACTGATGCACCGCAAAAAGAGCAGAAGCCGGCGGCTGTTTCTGATGTAGACCAGACCTGCCCTCCACATTGAGGGCAGGAGAAAATCATTGCTTCCAGTGAGCCGTCCGCCTTGGCTGCCCGTGCTTCCGGAACTGAGCCTATGGCAAATGGGCTGCTGCAGCTGTTACATTTGAGTTGTTTTGAAGCTATATCATATTTCAGACCTCCTCCGCAGTTGGGGCAAGATCTCATAAGCGTTCACCTCCATCTATCTGTGGCAGTGTTCCAGAAGCAGGTTAACCTATTTTATTTCCGCATGAAGGACAAAAAGCTGCTCCTGCAGGAAGGGCGCTTCCGCATTTGATGCAGAAACCGCCTCCGGCCGGTTGTCCGCCTGCCTGAGGATTCTGCTGCGCTCCGGCTACAAAGGATCCTCCAAGCTGCTGGCCAGCTTGGGCACCAACAAACATACCTGCCATGCCTGCTGCGCCGCCGCCTTCTCGCAACCCATCGGCTAGGGCTACCTGCTGGTAAGCCGCTATATTGTTGCCGAGCAGACCTATTCCTGCTGCCTGCTCCAGTTTCTCCTGAACTCCCTCAGGATATGAGAAGCTCATGATCTTAAAGTCGCGTATACGAATACCGTACTGGGATGTCTCGGCATCAACCTCGGGCAGGATCTCTTTTGATATGTTTGCGGCCTCCGCCTGGAGATTGCGTACTGTTCCGGCTCTCTGAGACAGATGAACCATGAGAGACTGCTCAATAGTTCCTAAAAGCCTCTCTCTTAGATCCTCTACTGAGAATTCGGTCTGCACACCTGCTATATTCTCTACTAACACCTGATACTGGTTCTCATCCACATGGCAGATGAAATTACCATTAGCCCTTACAGGAATCCCGCCCGGCAGTCCGGGGAATTCTATATTGACAGGGCTCCTGGTTCCCCAGTTTTGAAGTATATCCCTGGTGTTAACAAAGATGGCTTCAACGCGCTGACCAGAATCAAAGCCGAATTTGATACCTGCTATTGTTGATAAGAATGGTATGATATCTGACTCGACATTGTAACGGCCGTCCTTGTTAAATACCCCGGCTACTTCGCCATTTGCGACAATTATCACATCCTGACCCGGACGAACAATACACACAGAGCCTTTTTTTAATTCAATGTTCTCAAAACGATGAAATAAGACGCCTTCCTGTGGTTCGGCCCATTCTATTACCGAGCTGAACTGTTTGCTTTTTAAAAATGGCATAATGATCCTCCCTGTTTGGTTGTGTGATTAGTTGATCAGTACAATCAATGTATTTTACCATTTATCAGGGTATGAAACAAGAAAAATGGCGGCAGTAAAAAATTAAAACTATATGGCGAAACTTTTAACAATTATCTTGACTAATATGTTATAATCAAGGACGCTGACTTTTGTACCCTATATAGTATGAGAGGAATTGTAATGGATAAGTGGGTCATTATAGTTGATGATGATACAACTGTGTTAAATACAGCCGGAAGAGTATTAAGTGCCGAGGGGATGCGTGTAGTTGCCCTGAAGTCAGGAACCTTTTTTCTGGATTATATAATGGAACATGGTGAACCGGATCTGCTGCTTCTGGATATTCGCATGCCTCACATGGATGGCTTCGAAACACTGCAGCAGCTGCGGGACTACGAGAAATCCAAGGGCTATGAAGAAATACCGGTGATTTTTCTGACGGCTGATGATGATGTGGATACCGAGAATAAGGGGTTTGAAGCAGGTGTGGTTGACTACATCAGAAAACCCTTCGATTCCAATGTACTGCTAAGAAGGGTAGAGAATGCTCTTAACAAGCAGGCCAGGCTGATGCAGCTGACTGAGGAAGCCATAATCGACAATCTGACGGGCTTCCGCAACAAATCAGTCACTGAAAAAGAGATTACAGGCGCTATTTCAGAGCGCAGCGGCTGTATGATCCTTCTTGATCTGGATTCCTTTAAGCTTGTTAATGACCTTTATGGTCATGCTGCCGGTGACCAGGTCTTAAAGAGCTTTGCGGATAGTGTCAGGAAGCTGGTCGGCAAGAACAGCATACTTGGAAGAATTGGCGGAGACGAGTTCTTACTATTTACATCTCACAAGGACGAGATCGAGGTAAGCACCTTTACAGATGAACTTAATAAATGTGTAGTAGAGTCTGCTAAAGAGATCATAGGCAAGGATTATGATATACCCCTTGGAGTATCCGCCGGAGCTGTATTTATGCCGGAACAGACTCAGGATTACGCCCAGGGATTTCGTCTGGCTGACAAGGCATTGTATTATGCCAAGCAGAATGGCAAGCATACCTCCTTCGTATGGAAGGATGGCATTACTGAACTGGATGATCCTGAGGAGATGAACCTGTCCCATCTTTCGACTATTTTGGAAGAGAGGAATATGCGTAATCTCGCTTTGAGCCTCAATAAGGAGACCTTTATTCCTATCTATCGCTTTGTAATGCGCTATATCAGGCGTTACGGCAAGAGTGCGAGTAATGTCCTCTTTACTCTGACACCCAAGCTTGGGGTTTCGCCTGAGAAGGTATCGGATTATTATGAGCGATTTGGCGAGAGAACCCAGAGCGTCCTGAGAAAGAGTGATGTAGTCACCAGACCGCGCAGCAACCAGTTCCTTGTCATGCTTACCGACATTAAGAAGGGCTATACTGATATTGTAATCCAAAAGATACTTGAGGCGTGGAACTCTAACTACAAGGATATTTTTAACATAACATACGAGGTTGAGTTTACGGACTATACCCAGGATGGATTCTCCAAGTCGCCGGATATGAATGTTGTGTGTGTGGACGATGATCAGGAAACACTGGATTTTGTCGAGGAAATCCTGCAGAGAAGCAATATCCATACCACTAAGATTCTCTCTGGAAGCGAGCTTCTGGAATACATTCAGGATAACCAGCCTGATCTTATTCTGATGGATGTCAGGATGCCGGATATGGACGGCTTTGAGACCCTTAGAAGACTTCGTGAGAAGAGTAACCGGGCATCATCCATACCTATTGTATTTATGACAGCAGATGATGATGAGGATGCTGAGGTTTTCGGTCTGTCCATCGGAGCTATGGATTACATCAGAAAGCCCATTATACCCAGGATACTTACCCTTAGGGTAGAGCATATTGTTCAGCTTGTCAGGATGCAGCGCAATCTGTTTGTAGAGGTGGAGAAAAAGACTGCCGAGAATGAAAAGCTTTTCTTCCATGTTGTTCAATCTCTTACAGATGCCATAGATGCCAAGGATACTTACACCAATGGCCATTCCAAGCGTGTGGCCGCATACTCCCAGGAGATAGCCAAGAGATTCGGCTACGATGAAAAACAGTTAAATGACATATACATGATGGGTATGCTTCATGATGTAGGGAAGATTGGTGTTCCAAGTGCTGTTATTAACAAGCCTGGCAGGCTTACGGATGAGGAATTTGACATAATCAAGCAGCATCCTGTCATAGGCTATAACATTTTAGAGAATATAGAAGAGATGCCCTCATTATCAACCGGTGCCAGGTGGCATCACGAGAGATATGACGGCAGGGGCTATCCTGACGGGATTGAGGGAGATGAGATTCCTGAGGAGGCGAGGATTATAGCAGTAGCTGATGCCTATGACGCCATGACCAGCAAGCGAAGCTATCGTGACGCCCTGCCGCAGGAGGTTGTCCGTTCCGAGATAGAAAAGGGCCGTGGAAGCCAGTTTGATCCCAAGTTTGCAGATATTATGCTTGCCATGATTGATGAAGATACAAACTACATGATGAGGGAGCTGTAGAATGATAGAAAGCAGCTTTAATCGAAGAGCCTCACAGATTGTTCTGGTCGTCAGCATCTGTTTTTTTTCGACAGCCCTGGTTGTAATTAATATTATCTCAGATCAGGAGAACTGGATAATTCCGCTCTTTTTGTTTGCAATAGTATCTTGTATCATTATCCATCTGGTAGAAAAGCCCTCCGAAAGTAACAGAGTATATATATACGCCGGCATTCTGGCCGGTGAATTATTCTATTATTGTGTTCATGTTCATCTGCTTTATAATGCCATCCCTGTTATTATTCTGGTATCAGCTCTTTTTATCCTTAGACAGGAAGAAAAGCTGGTGATACTTTGCATGCTGATAGGCCTGGCGGGTATGATATATAATATTCTCGCCAAAAACAGCCAGGGATTACTCGAATTGGACAGCTTAAGTATCGCAAGTCTGATATGGCATTTTATGCTCCTTGTGGCAGCAGGTGTATTGTTTCATATTATCCTTGGAGTGATGGAGAGCAATGAAGAAAGATACCGTGGCAGGAATGTAGCCATCATCAAGGAAAATGAACAGACCGAGGTACTGCTTGCCAAGGCCGCACAGGAATTTCTTGCCTCAGCTCTGGCACTCAGGACGCAGACAGAGCTTATTATCAACAAATCATCAAATGACGAGCTTCGCAGGGACATGGAGAGCCTTGTGCTTACGCTTGGAATCCTGGAGAATCACATCGAAGAAATATATGACTATTCACAGATAAAGAGGAACCAGCTTACAGTCAGTGTAGACTATGCTTCATTAGCATCTATGGTTATGGAGCTTAAGCGTGAGCTGATTCCTTATCAAAAACCGCAGGTAGTTCTTGAAATTCATACGGATCCATCAATCCCACAACAGCTTAATACAGACATAGTAAAGGTTAAAAAGATCCTTCGCCATCTGGTTGTAAATGCTTTAGAACGAACAGAGGACGGAGGTATCTATGTTTCTATTTCGCAGGATGTAAAGCCATATGGTATGAATCTTTCTCTGGTAGTTGAGGATACCGGAACGGGCTTTGATGAGGATGAAAAGAACAGATTGGAAAGACGCTTCGCCAAAGAAGAACCGGCCACCTGGGATAGTGAGGGGTTGGGACTGGATATATCAATTGTTTCCGGTCTTACACATGCTATGGGAGGCTTTATGTCCGTTGAGAGTACCCCACAGTCAGGCACCAAGATGCGGGTTTCAATTCCGCTGTATGCTTCAGAGAGGTTTATTCTTACCAGAAACGCAATAGACACATTGCCACAGGATATAAAAAAGCTTCCTGATTCAATAGAGCTTGGGGATATTCTGGAGGATGTTTCCGATATAGAAGAGATAGAATCAGAGATAGTATCCAAAGCAGCGTTGGAAGATGCAGCATCGGAAGAGACTAATGAAACAGACGCCCCAGAAAAGTGCATTGATACCGAAAAAGGCAAGCTGTACTGTGCGGACGACGAAGAGCTGTATCATAAGCAGTTAATCAGGTTTGCTGCCGAGAAAAAATCCAGACTTCAGGAAGCTGACAGGTATATTATGTCAGGGGATACAGAGGGCTACAGAATTCTGGTACATTCCATAAAAGGAATATCACGGATGATAGGAGCTGCTGCGCTCGCCCAGGCAGCTAGGGAATTAGAGGATGCAGCCAAGGTCAATGATTTAGACTATATCAAGGACAACAACAGGAGATTAAGGGCAGAGTACGAAAGAGTAGTATCTGAAATAGATTCAATGGAATTAGAAATAGGGAACATTTCTGAAGAAGCTGATTCGGATATAGGGTTTTTATTCATGCCTTATGAAAAAACAGCAAAAAATATTTAAAACAGGCTTGGGAGAACAGGTATATTGTTTCATAAATTTTTTAAAATTTATATAAAAAACTCTGACAAGAAATCCAGAGAAAAAACATTTTTTATTCTTTTTTCTGCAGCCTTTTGCGGAATGGGTTTTGCCATTGCAGGAGGCTATATATTTGTTGACAGTACAAGTAAGGACATCTTTGCGGCAATCGCGGTTCTTTCCTATATTGCAATGATCATACTTGTCAAATTTCAAAAGCAATTGTATCAGAGGGAGAGCAAGCGCGCAGAGGAACAGAAAAAAGAGATCCAGGAATTAAATGCGGCTCAGACCCATTTCTTTTCAAGTATGAGTCATGAGCTTAGAACTCCCATCAACACAATAATAGGCTTGAATGAGATGATCTTAAGGGAGGACAATCTTCACGAGATCCGTGAGGACGCCCAGTATATCAAGTCAGCCAGCAGTATGCTGCTTCATCTCGTCAACGACATTCTTGACATATCCAAACTGAACACAGGACAGATGCATCTGGTAATAGCTCCATATTACATGGGAGAAATGCTTTCAGATGTAATGGGAATGCTGTGGCATAGCGCCAGGGAGAAGGGACTTAATTTTAAAATTGATGTAGCTTCTGATGTGCCGGCTGGCCTGCTTGGAGATGAGATCAGGATCAAACAGGTTCTGATCAATATAATAAATAACGCAATTAAATATACCGACGAAGGTTCGGTACTGCTTTCAGTTCAGTGTGAACGCAAAAGTGAAAGAGAAGCTACCATAATTTACAGTGTTTCAGATACGGGTATAGGTATCAGAAAGGAGAGCATACCTTATCTTTTTACAGCCTTTTCCAGAGTTGATGAGGCGAAAAACCGCCATATCGAAGGGACCGGCCTTGGGCTATCCATAGTAAGGCAGTTTGTGGAGATGATGAATGGCAAGGTGTCTGTCAACAGTGTATATACCAAGGGTTCTACCTTCATCATAGAGATTCCTCAGGAGGTCATTGACGACAGCAGCGAAGTCAAAATAGAAAACGGCCAGAGGGGTGATCAGTCAGAAACCAGCAGCTACACTCAAAGCTTTGAGGCTCCAAAGGCTTCGGTACTGGTTGTTGATGATACATTGCCTAACCTTATTGTGGTACAGAAGATGCTTAAACCCACCAAGGTTAGAATTGTAACTGCTGAAAGCGGCAGAGAAGCTCTTAAGAAGACACAGAATGAGAGCTTCGATGTGATATTTATGGATCATATGATGCCTGAAATGGATGGAATAGAGACTATGCACAGGATCCGTTCCCAGCTTGGAGGCAAGTCATGTGATGCAAGGGTTGTGGCTTTTACAGCTAATGCAGATGATGAAAACCGTTTCCTCTATGAGAGAGAGGGTTTTGACGGATATCTGGTCAAGCCTGTCACAGGTGAAGAGATTGAACGCGAGCTTATAAGACTGCTTCCGCCTCATCTTGTCAGGATCAATGACGACCTTAAAAATGATCCAGGTGATATTTTTGGCAGGATGACAGAATACAGGAAAAAGGCTTCTGTTATTATTACCACAGACAGTGTGGCTGGTCTGTCCCAGGAGGTAATGGGAAAATACAAGATTTCTGTTATTCCCTACACTATAGTAACTGAGGAAGGTAACTTCAGGGACAGGATTGATATAGAGACCGATGATTCCCTTATGTATATGAAGAAGGGCAAGAGGATTCATTCAGTTGCCCCGTCGGTAGAGGAATATGAACAGTTTTTTGCTAATGGACTTACCAACGCCAACAATATAATCCATATCTCTATTACCTCACAGGTACAGGAAAGCGGATACGCACCGGCTCTTGAGGCTTCCAGATCATTTGAGAATGTGTTTGTGGTGGATTGCGGGCACCTGGAAAGCGGTGCGTTCTTCCTTACCACGGAAGCCGGCAGGATGACAGAGGGCGGCATGGGTGCCGCTGAGATACTTGAGCGTTTGAAGACCATTAAGAATAATGTGGAGACTACCTTCATCCTGAAACACCCTGATTTTCTGGTGGGTGATGATGTTTCCGCATTCAGGCTGCCCAGGGTTACAACATCCTTTATGATGTATCCAATGGCAGCGGTATATGATGGCAAGGTCAGAATCCGCAGATTCTTTATGGGAACTCTCAGAAAAGTATGGAAGAACTACATTGATCATGTCCTGCGCTTTTCCAATAAGATTGATGAGACACAGGTGATAATCTCTTATGCAGGTATAACGGATGACGATCTGGAATGGATTAAAAATGAGGTGAGCAAAAAGAATATTTTCAAAGAACTTATTTGTAAAAAAATGTCAGCATCTATGGCAATCCGTTATAAAGAGGGATCCTTCGGGTTGATGTTTGTGTTCAAAGATTGAGGATACTATATTACAGTCAATATGTGCTATTGACAAATAGACATGTTAACCATATCATCATACTTATATGTGGCATTATGTGTCAAAAGAAAAGGAGGTGGGGTATAACGATGGGAAAAAATCCTTATATCCTTGAGATGAAGGGTATTGTAAAGGAATTTCCGGGAGTGAAGGCGCTTGATGATGTTACTCTTAAGGTAACCACTGATTCTATCCATGCTATATGCGGAGAGAACGGAGCAGGCAAATCCACTCTGATGAAGGTTTTGTCCGGGGTTTATCCTTATGGGACCTACGAGGGACAGATCTTCTTCCAGGGTGAAGAGATGCGGTTTCGCAATATTAAGGAATCAGAGCAGGCAGGAATTGCGATTATTCATCAGGAATTGACTATGATACCTGAGTTGTCCATTACCGAGAATATTTTTATGGGTAATGAGATTACTCGTAATGGTCTGATTGATTGGCATGCTGAGCGTCAGCACACAAGTGAGATTCTGAAGAAAGTTGGATTGTCCATTAATCCGGATACGCTGATCAAGCATTTGGGGGTTGGTCAGCAGCAGCTTGTTGAGATTGCCAAGGCTCTTTCCAAGAATGTCAAGCTTTTGATTCTTGATGAGCCTACATCAGCTCTTAATGAGGATGATTCTGAGAACTTGCTCCAGCTTATGCTGGGTCTTAAGGCTGACGGTATCACATGTATCATGATTTCCCATAAGCTTAATGAGATTGCTGCAGTTTCAGATGCTGTTACAGTTATCAGAGATGGTCATACTGTTGAGAGCTATGAAGTGGAAGCGGGGCATGTGGACGAGGACAAGATCATTCGATCCATGGTAGGCCGTTCCATTGAGAATCGTTATCCTGAGCATCAGTCTAATCCCGGGGAAATAATCTTTGAGGTTTCCAACTGGTGTGTTGAAGACCCGGAGGTTGAGGGCCGTATGGTCTGCAAGAATTCCAGCTTCAATGTCAGGGCTGGTGAGATAGTAGGTTTTGCAGGATTGATGGGCGCTGGCCGTACTGAGCTTATGCGCTCCGTTTTTGGACGCAATTACGGAATTTACAGGAGTGGTACTATCAAGATCAAGGGCAAGGAAGTCCGTCTTACATCTGTAGAGTCTGCAATAGAGAATGGTGTGGCATATGTTCCGGAGGATCGTAAGAATCTGGGATTGAATCTTTTGGATTCTATTAGAAAGACCATTGTTTCCGCCGATCTCAAGAAGATTCTTACGGGATTGCTGCTTGATTTTGATAAGGAACTTGCTGCAGCTGAAGAGTACAGAAAAGCTCTTCGCATTAAGACAAGCAGTGTGGATGTTGGAGTTACCACTTTGTCCGGAGGTAATCAGCAAAAAGTAGTCCTTTCCAAGTGGATGTTTACGGAACCGGATATTCTCATACTTGATGAGCCTACCAGAGGTATTGATGTAGGTGCCAAATATGAGATATACAAATTGATTCATGAATTGGCTGCACAGGGCAAGGCTGTCATAATGGTATCTTCCGAATTGCCGGAGCTTTTGGGCGTGGTGGACCGGATATACACCATATTCGAGGGTACGATTACCGGGGAGTTGCCTGCAAGCGAGGCGGATCAGGAATCGCTTATGAAACGAATGACGATCACATCATCGTTATAATGACGGATAACTTTTTCAGAAAGGATACAGGCTATTATGAAACAAATAAAACAAGTATTGGGAGGAGATTTTCGCCAGTATACGATGGTTTTAGCTCTGGCAGTTCTCATAATATTCTTTAATGTTATATCCGGAGGCAGAATGCTTACGCCATCTAATTTCCAGAATCTGCTTTCCGGTAATGCATATGTATTGATTCTGGCACTTGGAATGCTGATGGTTATTGTTATTGGCCAGATTGATCTGTCGGTCGGATCTGTTGCAGGATTTACCGCTATGGCCATGGCTATAGTTGCAGAGAAGTACAACCTTCCCTGGTTTATCGCTGTACTTTTTGCCATTGTTCTGGGATTGCTCATTGGTGCGTGGCATGGATTCTTCCTGGCCAAGCTTGGCATCCCCGGATTCATTACAACTCTTGGCGGTATGCTGATGTTCAGAGGCGGAGTTATCTGGATATCACAGTCTATTTCAGTTCCGGCTCCCGAGGAGCTTCGATTCTTTGGTGCTGGTTATCTGCCTGAATGGGGTCCTGCATTTACCAGAATGAATAATTCTACACTTCTTCTTGGAATAATCGCAATCTGTGCATATGTTTATATGGAGATGAAGAAATACAAGCGTTCCGGCGATATAACCGGAGAGAAGGCTCCTCTTTGGGCTGTAACGACCAGAGTAGTCCTTGTAAGCCTTGTTATTGCTTATTTTACCTGGCTTTTCGGATCAGGACGAGAGGGAACATCCTTCCCGATTCCGGGATTAATTCTTGTTATTTTGGTTATTATTTATCATACTATTACACAGAAGACTACATTTGGACGCCATGTATATGCTGTTGGTGGTAACAAGAACGCGGCAGCCCTTTCCGGTGTCAATGTCAGCAGGACTTATTTCCTTACCATGATGAATATGTCATTACTTGCCGCAATCGCTGGAATACTGTTTGTAGGCCGTGCTACTGCGGCGGGTCCTTCTGATGGTACTTCATGGGAGATGGACGCTATCGCATCTGTTTTCATAGGTGGTGCTGCAGTATCAGGTGGTGTTGGTACCATACTTGCTACTATGGTCGGAGGTATGGTTATGGCAGTTCTTAATAACGGTCTGATGCTTATGGGCGTTGGCGCTGACAAGACTCAGGTTATCAAGGGTCTGGTTCTTCTGATGGCAGTTGCCTTTGATGTATACAATAAGAACTCAGGAAGAGCATCTATTATTGGCAAGCTCTTTCCATCCAAGGAAGAAAAGTCAGACAAGTAAGAAACAACATTTATTTCACAGGAAGGCATGCCTGCAGGAACAAGGGTTTCTGCCGGGCCTTACAAATATTATTATCATAAGGAGGGTGTAATTATGCACAAGAGAACACTATTATCAATGATGATGGTTGCTGCTCTTTCTGTCATGACATTGGCAGGCTGTAGCGGCGGCGGTCGTGAGGGAACATCCAGTTCGGATTCCTCAACACAGGAGGCTACAGAGGCTACCGATACAGCTTCTGATGCTGATTCAGGTGATGAAGCCAGCAGCGACAGCGCTTCTTCAGAGGGCTTTGAAGCAGGATCTCCCGTCGGTATCTCACTTCCCTGGTTAGGTACCCAGAACTGGAAGGAAGCTGAGACAATGTTCACTGAGCAGCTGACAGAGGCAGGCTATGAGCCTATAGTTCAGGCAGCTGATCAGAAGGTTCCTCAGCAGCAGCAGCAGATTGAGTCCATGATCGAGAATGGCGCCAAGGTTATCGTAGTTGGTCCTGTCGATGGTTCTCAGCTTGGTTCTGTTTTAGAGCAGGCTAAGGACGCTGGCGTTTATGTAATTGGTTACGACAGACTTATCGAGAACACCACTGGTGTTGACGGTGTAGTTCAGTTCGGCAGCGTTGAGACCGGACGCCTTCAGGGCAAGGCTCTGTTAGACGGCCTTAAGGCTGAGAAGGGTGATGGCCCTTACAACATCGAGCTGTTCGGTGGTGGCCCTGCTGATCCTAACGCACCTAACTTCTTTACAGGAGCTATGGAAGTTCTTCAGCCTGAGATTGATGCAGGCAACCTTGTAGTAGTATCCGGCCAGACAGACTTTACACAGTGCGCTACAGAGGATTGGGACAACTCCAAGGCTCAGAAGCGTATGGAGTCTCTGCTTGCAGGTAACTACAGTGACAAAGAGATTGACGGCGTTCTTTCTCCTAACGATGGTATTGCCCGTGCAATCATCACAGCTTGTGAGGATGCTGGACAGCCTATACCTGTAGTTACAGGTCTTGATGCTGAGAACGAGTCTGTAAAATGGGTATGGGAAGGAAAGCAGTATTGTACAGTAGCTAAGCCTACCCAGGATCTTGTTGCCAAGACTATTGAGATCATTGATTCTCTTCAGGCAGGCGAGGGTATGCCCGAGACAGATGTTAAGACAAACAACGGCAAGATCGATGTTCCGATCTATGAGCTGCCTCCTGTAGTAGTAACCAAGGATAATGCTAAGGAAGTATTTGCTGACGATCCTGATCGTATGGAGCTGTTACAGTAAGTTTGTCAGTTTTACAGAGAAAAATTGTTTATTAATTTGTATCTGGTTTTTTTGCGGGAAGCTGATTGTTATCGGCTTCCCGTATATTGATTATGATACAAGGAGATTAAAATGGGTCAGACATTAGAACACAAGGAAGCAGTCAAGAATGGTATAGGAAGGATGGCATTGGCAGTATTGTCAATGTTTGCAGAACTCATTGTTCTTCTTTTTGCGGTTTTTCAGCTTGAGGGACACGCTCAGCTGATTTTGGAACTGACACATCTGTTGGCTTTGATCCTGGTATTATACATTTATTCAAGGCATATTACATCAGCTATGAAAATGCCGTGGATAATGCTCATTATTGCAATGCCTATCTTTGGATCTGTTTTATACCTTCTGATAGGTTTGCATGGCTCAACCCATAGGATGAAACGGGAGTATTTTGAGCTGGATACAAAGCTGCTGCCGCTTATTGATACGGACCGTTCGGCATACAAGCTGGCAGAAAAAAGGGATAAAAGGATCGCCAATTTGATGAGTTATATCTATAATTACTCAGGTTATCCTGCTTATAACGACACTGATATTATATACTATGATGACGGTGAAAAAGGCCTTGAAGCACAAAAAGCAGAATTAAAAAAGGCTCAGAAATTCATCTTCATGGAGTACCATGCGATAGAGGATGCCGAAAGCTGGCATGGGATTCAGGAGATACTGGTTGATCGCGTCAAAGCCGGAGTGGAAGTCCGTGTGTTTTATGACGATATGGGCTCCATAGGTTTTATTAATACGGATTTTGTGAATCGAATGGAATCCCTGGGAATAAAATGTCAGGTATTTAACGCATTTGCACCGGGTATGAATATCTTCTTAAATAATCGTGATCACCGCAAGATCACGGTTATAGATGGTAAAGTCGGATTTACCGGCGGTTATAATCTTGCCAATGAGTATTTCCACATAACGGAGCCTTTTGGATTCTGGAAGGATACAGGAGTCCGATTGGAGGGAAGTGCGGTTAACTCTCTTACAATAATATTTCTTGAAATGTGGAATGCTGTAATAGAGGATAGCGAGAAGGATATAGATTTTGATATTTTTCTTCCAAAGCATGACAAGGCTTCCGATCCATCCAAGGGCTTTGTACAGCCTTATGCTGACAGTCCGCTGGACGATATAGCCATGGGTGAAGATGTCTACATCAGTATGGCTGAAATGGCGACGGATTATGTGTGGTTTATTACACCTTATCTGATAATAACTGACGAGATGAATCATGCCCTGTCCATGGCAGCAAAAAGGGGTGTAGATGTCCGTATAATAACACCTGGCATTCCCGACAAAAAAATTATCTACAGTGTCACAAGAAGCTATTATGCTGGACTTGTAAGAAACGGAGTTAAGATCTATGAATATACTCCGGGATTCTGTCATGCCAAGATGAGTGTAGCTGATGATATTGCTGCTACATGCGGAACGATTAACATGGACTACAGGAGTCTGTATCACCATTTTGAAAACGGCTGTTTTTTTGCTGATAATGAAGCAGTAATGGATGTCAGGAGAGATTTTGAGGCAATGTTTGAGGTCAGCAGGGATGTAACTGATTACTATAAGATTGGCCGCGGAGCCCTCATGAAAATAGGCCAGATGATCCTAAGACTGGTTGCTCCTTTGCTGTAGGAAATAGAATTTATGAAGCTTAAGAATTCATATATTGAGAAAAAAATAAAAGAATATGGCAGAGATATAATTTCTTCTGATATATTTGCAAAAGCTAACCGTCAGACCCATCATAACACAACTACAGTTGGCAAGCATTCACTTCGCGTTGCGTGGAGTACGGTTAAGATTTGCGAGTTTTTGATCAGACATGGAATAAAAATTGATGAACGGTCTGCTGTAAGGGCTGCGCTCATGCACGATTTGGGTATCATCGGAAGACATGAAAAGTTCTCTAACAGCTATGATACCAGCCGCAGGCATCCAAAGGAATCTCTTCTGATAGCTGACAAAATAGAGCCCCAGATGAGTGAGGGTATGAGACAGGCAATAGAGCGCCATATGTTTCCGGTATTTGCAAAACCGCCAACCAGACCTGAGGCAATAGTAGTATGCATAGCAGATAAGATTGGAGCCCTGGGGGATCTGATCGCAAAGAATAAAAAGTAATATAAAAGCCCCTTCCTTTAAAATTTGGGAAGGGGCTTTTGATATTATATATCATTATTTATTGGAATACAAACGCTTTAACACTAGCATTACTACAACCATAATGGCAATTCCCAAAGGCAGTGTAATGATCCAGTTCCTGATAAAGCCGCTTATAATATATCCAACAAAGGATACTGCAGCCGCTGTCATAGCGTAGGGCAGCTGGGTGGATACATGGCTGATATGCTTGCACTGAGCTCCGGCAGAGGCCATGATAGTAGTATCAGAGATAGGAGAGCAGTGATCACCGCAGACAGCTCCTGCCATACATGCCGATATGGATATGATCATAAGCTCGTTGTTGATATCACTGTGGAAAGCACTTACTACAATCGGTATGAGCAGGCCAAATGTGCCCCATGAGGTTCCGGTTGCAAAAGCCAGAAATGCGCCAATTACAAACACAAACGCCGGTAAAAAGCTCATAACCATTCCATTTTCAGCAACGCTTTCCACAAGAGAGGCAACATAATCAGCAGCTCCAAGGGAGTCGGTCATTCCCTTTAGGGTCCATGCCAGAGTAAGGATCAAAATGGCGGGAACCATGCTCTTAAAGCCTTCTGGCACAGCATTCATACATTCTTCAAAGCTTAAAACCCTGGTGATCAGGTAAAATACTATTGTGATAAGAAGGGCAACGGTCGATCCGTATACCAGTCCGACAGATGCATCTGCGTTAGCAAAAGCATCTACAAAGCTTTCACCACTGAAGAAGCCACCGGTATAGATCATTCCAATAATGCAGCATACTATAAGAGATACTATAGGCAATATAAGGTGAATAACCTTGCCCCTGCCGGAAACAGGGGGATGAGGCTGATCCTCTGAACCGGTTACGCTGGGATGCCTCATACTAGGATCGGGTATTTCGGGTTTTTTGAGCATTTCCTCGGCCTTTTTCATGGGGCCGTAATCGAACTGTCCCACAGTCAGCATAATGATCATGGCAAAAGTCAGAAATGCGTAAAGGTTATAGGGAATTGCCCTGATAAAAAGGGTCAATCCGTTTGCTCCATCCACAAATCCGGTTACTGCAGCCGCCCATGATGAGATAGGAGCAATAATGCACACTGGAGCAGCTGTAGCATCAATAAGATACGCAAGCTTTTCCCGTGATACTCTGTGCTTGTCTGTGACAGGCTGCATTACCGAGCCGACAGTAAGGCAGTTGAAATAGTCGTCGATGAAGATAAGCAGTCCAAGGGCCATAGTTGCAAGCTGTGCTCCAACTCTTGTCTTAACATGCTCAGAAGCCCATCTGCCAAAGGCGGCTGATCCTCCGGCCCTGTTCATCAGCATAACCACGCTTCCTAAGACCACCAGGAATATCAGAATGCCGACATTCCAGGGATCTGAAAGCTGACCAATCATGCCGTCCACAAATATGTGATTCATGGCTGTAACCGGATTAAAATTAGCGTACAGAAGTCCTCCTGCTATAATTCCGATCATCAAAGATGAATAAACTTCCTTGGTAATGAGTGCCAGAACAATAGCAATGACAGGCGGTAATAACGCCCATAGTGAATTTGTAAACATATTATCCTCCCCAATGTCATTTTGTACAACATCCAAAACTATAGCCGATTTTTATGTATGGCACAAGGGGGCAAAAAATTCTTTGGGGCTTCTTTGTGTTTTTTTACAAAAACAATATTGACTTTTTGTAAATGTTGTTGTATCATAGCCTCCATAGTTGAATTAGGAAGGCAAAGGTGCCACACAGTATTGTGTTGGCGTCTTTGCCTTTTTTTTTGAGTTTTTTTAGTTTGGGATGGTGATTAATATGTGTTCTATTATGGCAGCGTACAAGAGTAGTATAACAAGTGAAAGATTTCATGACGCACTGGACCGGACCCTTAGCAGAGGCCCGGATGCGCAGAAAATAATACAGCTTAATAATTTCTTAATGGGATTTAACAGACTCTCTATCATGGGGCCAGGCTCCAGTGGAATGCAGCCGTTTTCAAAGGATAGCAGATATGTGGTTTGTAATGGTGAGATATATGGTTTTGAAGGCATCAAAGCTGATCTGATACAAAGAGGCTTTACATTTTCAGGAAACAGTGACTGTGAAGTATTGCTTCCCATGTATGAATTATATGGCTGTGAAATGTTTGCCATGCTGGATGCTGAGTTTGCGTGTGTCATATATGACGAAAAAAACAATGATATCATTGCAGCCAGAGATCCCATCGGAATAAGACCGCTGTTTTATGCATACGATACAAGCGGCGGAATAATATTTGCCAGTGAAGCAAAGAATCTTGTCGGATTATCAGATGAGATCAAGCCTTTTCCGCCGGGATATTACTATTATAACGGTAAATTTGTTTGTTATAACGAGATTTCCCGCAGAAGAGAATATATTTCTGATGATATGGACTCTATAGCCGGAAATATCAGAGAGAAGCTTATTTCAGGGGTAGATAAGCGTCTGAGTGCAGATGCACCTGTAGGATTTCTGCTTTCCGGAGGTTTGGATTCTTCTTTGGTGTGTGCTATAGCAAACAGGATATTGGATGAACCGATCAGAACTTTTGCCATAGGAATGGATACAGACGCTATAGATCTTAAATATGCCAGGGAGGTGGCAGACTTTCTGGGAAGCAAACATACAGAGATTATTATCAACAAAGATATAGTTATTAATTCTCTGGAGAAGGTTATAGCAGCAATTGGAACCTATGACATTACTACAATCAGGGCGAGTATGGGAATGTATCTTCTGTGCCAGGGTATTCGTGAACAAACTGATGTCAGGGTGCTGCTTACGGGAGAGATTTCTGATGAAATGTTCGGATATAAATACACGGATTACGCTCCCGATGCCGAGAGCTTTCAGCAGGAAGCGGAAAAAAGGGTCAGAGAGCTTCACATGTATGATGTTTTAAGAGCAGACAGATGTATTTCTGTACACTCAATGGAGGCAAGGGTACCTTTTGGTGATCTGGAGTTTGTGGATTATGTCATGGCAATTGATCCTGAAAAGAAGCTGAATAAGTATGGTAAAGGTAAATACCTCCTAAGACACGCCTTTGAGGATGGAGATTACCTGCCCTATGATATTCTCTTCAGGGAAAAGGCTGCTTTTTCAGATGCAGTGGGACATTCTATGGTGGATGATATCCGGGATTATGCCAACAGCCTTTATACAGATGAAGAGTTTGCTGAAAAATCAGAAAAGTATGATTTCGCAAAGCCTTTTACAAAGGAGTCGCTTTTATACAGAGAATTGTTTGAAAAACACTATCCAAATCAGGCCAGGATGGTTTCGGGATTCTGGATGCCTAATCCGAATTGGGAGCATTGCAATGTGAACGATCCATCTGCCAGGGTTTTGGATAATTACGGTGACAGCGGTGTATAAATTTGACAGGAAAAAAGATAGTCAGGTTTCATTCAAGTAAAAGAGAGGAGAAGAAAGATGGGTATCAGAGAAATATTTGGAACACAGGTATTTAATGATGAGGTAATGAAGGAACGGCTTCCCAAGGATGTGTACAAGGCTCTGCAAAAAACAATTGCCGAGGGCAAGCATCTGCAGATGGATCTGGCAAATGTTGTTGCGGAGGCCATGAAGGATTGGGCGACGGAGAAGGGCGCAACACATTTTACACATTGGTTCCAGCCCATGACCGGAGTTACAGCGGAAAAGCATGACAGCTTTATTTCCCCTGAGCAGGGAGGCAGAGTTCTGCTGGAGTTTTCAGGCAAGGAGCTTGTAAAAGGCGAGCCCGACGCGTCAAGCTTTCCATCCGGAGGCTTGAGAGCTACCTTTGAGGCAAGGGGATATACTGCATGGGATCCCACATCATATGCTTTTATCAAGGACGATACGCTGTGTATTCCCACAGCCTTTGCATCCTACAGCGGAGAAGCGCTGGATAAAAAGACGCCCCTCTTAAGATCTATGCAGGCATTGGAAAAGCAGGCACTTCGCATATTAAAACTATTTGGAAATGACACAGCAAAAAGGGTACTTACTACGGTTGGTCCCGAGCAGGAATATTTTTTGATTGATGAAAAAATGTATGCCGAAAGACCGGATCTTATATATACAGGACGGACCTTGTTCGGCGCCAATCCTCCAAAAGGACAGGAGCTGGACGATCATTATTTTGGAATGATCAAGCCAAGAGTCAAGGCGTATATGAAGGATTTGGATGAAGAGCTGTGGAAGCTTGGTATATATGCTAAGACTGAGCATAATGAGGTTGCCCCTGCCCAGCACGAGCTGGCACCTGTATACCAGACCACCAATATTGCCACAGATCACAACCAGCTTACTATGGAATTGATGAAGACAGTAGCCCAGCGTCATGGCATGGTTTGTCTTCTTCACGAGAAGCCTTTTGCCGGAGTTAATGGTTCAGGAAAGCATAATAACTGGTCCATTTCTACCGATACAGGTATCAATCTGCTTGAACCGGGAGATACGCCCTTTGAAAACGCTCAGTTTTTGCTTTTCCTGGTAGCCGTTATCAAGGCAGTAGATGAGTATCAGGGATTGCTTCGTATGTCTGTCGCAAGCGCAGGCAATGATCACAGATTGGGAGCCAATGAAGCTCCGCCTGCTATTATGTCGGTGTTCTTGGGAGATGAACTGGAGGCTGTGTTATCCGCAATAGAAGAGGGCAGAGATTATCATGACAGCGGCAAGGAACTGATGAGTATAGGAGCAAGTGTACTTCCTCACATTCCGAAGGATTCCACTGACAGGAACAGAACTTCACCATTTGCTTTTACCGGCAACAAATTTGAATTCAGGAGTCTGGGATCATCAGCTTCTATTTCAGGACCTAACATTATTTTAAACACAATAGTTGCAGAGGCTCTGTCAGGCTACGCGGATATCCTGGAAAAAGCTGACAATTTTGATGATGCTCTTACAAAGCTGATAAAAAGTGAGATAGTTGAGCACAAGAGAATATTATTTAACGGCAACGGATACGGAGAAGAGTGGAAGGAAGAAGCAAAAAAGAGAGGTCTTTTGAACCTGCCTACTACAGTAGAAGCTATGGAGGCCTTTGTAGAGGATAAGTCAATAGAGCTTTTTACCAGACATAAGGTATATTCCGAATCCGAGATAAGAGCCAGATATGAAATTCTGCTTGAGAACTATTACAAACAGATCAACATAGAAGCTCTTACCATGCAGTGGATGGTAAGGAGGAATATTTTAGGTGCAGGACTTTCGTATGAATCCAAGTTATCCGAGCTTATTATCAAGAAGAAGGAAGTAGGAATCAATGCTGATACAGAACAAAAGCTGTTAGAAAGATCCTCCAGACTTATTCAGGACATTTACGACAGACTGGAAAAACTGGAAAACGCAGTCAAGGGTGAAAGCAAGATCACAAGTGTTCCTGAGCTTGCGCGGTATCATGAATACACAATTCATGAGGCTATGCACTCATTAAGAGAGGCTGTAGATGAACTGGAATCAATTGTTCCGAGAGATATATGGCCATATCCGACATATGGAGATTTGTTATATAGTGTGAGGTAGTTATGAACAATTTGGGATACAATCGTGAGCATGATGCCTGCGGAATTGGGATGATAGTTAATATCGATGGCAAGGCATCCTATAAGACCTTGTCAGATGCTTTGGATATTGTTGAGAAGCTGGAGCATCGTGCAGGGAAGGATGCCAGCGGCAAGGTTGGAGATGGTGTCGGAATTCTGGTGCAGATATCACATGATTTTTACCAGGCCAGGGCACAGGAGCAGCAGATCAGCTTACCGGATTATGGCGAGTACGGCATTGCCATGTGCTTCTTTCCCCAGGATGAGATAAAGAGAACCTTTGCCATGAGGCTGTTTGAAGTAATCACCCAAAAGGAAGGCTTGGATATAATCTGGACCAGAAAGGTTCCTACACATCCCGAGATTTTGGGTGAGAGGGCTTATTCCTGTATGCCGCAGATATACCAGTGCTTTGTGAAGAGGCCTGAAAGAATAAAAACCCAGGATGAATTTGAAAAAAGACTCTTCGTAGCGAGAAGAGAATTTGAACAGAGCTCTGAGGATACCTATATATGCTCATTTTCCAGCAGGACTATAGTATATAAAGGGATGTTTCTGGTAGGGCAGCTTCGCAAGTTCTATGACGATTTAAGAGACAAGGTTTATAAAAGCGCGATTGCTCTGGTTCATTCCAGATTTTCTACTAATACTACCCCTTCATGGAACAGGGCTCACCCATACAGGATGATAGCCCATAACGGCGAGATCAATACCATAAGAGGCAATGCCAACAGGATGCTGGCAAGAGAAGAAACAATGCATTCTCTTTTTTCGGAGGATGATGTGGACAAGATTCTTCCGGTTGTAGCTGATTCCGGTTCAGATTCTGCAGTTTTGGATAACGCGATAGAGTTTATGTACATGAATGGTATGCCCCTGCCTCTTGCCATGATGGTTACTATTCCGGAGCCATGGAAGCATAATGAATTCATGGACAGGGATCAGAAGGATTTCTACCACTATTATGCCACTATGATGGAGCCATGGGACGGTCCGGCGGCCGTGCTTTTTACAGACGGTAAGATTGCAGGCGCAACCCTTGACAGAAATGGATTAAGACCTGCCAGGTATTATGTAACGGATGATAACAGATTAATTCTTTCCTCTGAGGTGGGGGTGCTGGATATTGCCCCGGAACACATAGTTAAAAAGTCCCGTCTTACACCTGGCAGGATTCTTGTCATTGACACAGAAGCCGGCAAGCTTATTTCTGATGAGGAGTGCAAGGAGTATTTTACAAAGAGAAATCCTTACGGAGAGTGGCTGGATCGGAGCTTAAAGCACTTGAGGAATCTGCCGGTTCCCAATGAGAAAACTCCTGTATCTGACGAGAAGACCAGAAACAGACTTTATAAGGTTTTCGGATATACATACGAGGATGTCAAGGATGTAATCCTTCCCATGGCCAGAGACGGCCTTGAGCCCACGGCTTCCATGGGACATGATGTGCCTCTGGCATTTTTGTCAAACGCCCATCCGCTGCTGTTTCATTATTTTTACCAGCAGTTTGCCCAGGTTACTAATCCGCCAATAGATTCACTGAGGGAAAAAATAGTAACAGATACCACCGTATATATTGGTTCTGACGGGGATCTGCTGGAAGAAAAATCTGATAACTGTAAAATGGTTGAAATAGACCATCCAATTTTGGATGCCGTAGATCTGGCCAAGATCAGGACCTTGTCTGAAGATGGTTTTATGTCAGGAACTATCTCAATTTTATATTATAAAAACACATCACTTGAGAGGGCTCTTACACAGCTTGATATAGCAGTGGACCGGGCTATTGCAAAGGGAATAAACATCATCATCCTCTCTGACAGGGGAGTTGATGAAAATCATGTTCCAATCCCGTCGCTTCTGGCTGTTTCATCAGTGGAACAGCACCTGGTAACCACCAGAAAGAGAACTGCAGTATCACTTATCCTGGAAAGTGGAGAGGTCAGAGATGTTCATGCCTGTGCCTGTGTTATGGGATTTGGAGTAAGAGCGCTGTTTCCCTATCTGGCGCATGAGTGTATAGCTTCATTGGTTGAATCGGGAAGACTGGACAAGGATGTATCTACAGCAGTCAAGGATTATAACAAGGCATTGCTTTCAGGCGTTACTAAGATTGCTGCAAAAATGGGAATTTCCACAATGCAGTCTTATCAGTCAGCAAGAATATTTGAAGCTGTTGGATTGTCAGAAAAGCTTGTTGACAGATATTTTACGGGAATAACCTGTCATATTGGAGGAATAGGTTTAAAAGAAATAGGAGAGGATGTTGGCGCCAGGCATGACAAAGCCTTTGATCCTTTGGGGCTTAGCGTGGATGAAAGTCTCGATTCCATGGGGTTCCACAAGGCAAGAGCCGGTGCAAATACCTACGATCATCTGTATTCTCCAAAGACTATAGTACTGCTGCAGCAGTCAGTCAGGGAAGGCAATTATGAGCTGTTCAGGGAGTATACAAATACTGTTGATGATGAAAAAAATCCTCACACTATAAGGAGCCTGTTTGATCTGGCTCCTTTGAAAGATGCCATTTCCATTGATGAGGTTGAAAGCGTTGATACAATAGTAAAGCGCTTTCAGACAGGTGCCATGTCATATGGATCACTTTCCAGGGAGGCACATGAAACCCTGGCTATAGCCATGAACAGACTGGGAGGAAAATCCAATACAGGAGAGGGTGGAGAGGATCCTGCCCGTTTCGGAACGGAAAAGAACAGTGCTGTAAAGCAGGTTGCTTCCGGAAGATTTGGTGTAACCAGTGAATATTTGTGCAGCGCAAGTGAGATTCAAATCAAGATGGCCCAGGGAGCAAAGCCCGGTGAGGGCGGACATCTGCCCGGAAAAAAGGTTTATCCCTGGGTTGCTAAGACCAGATTTTCTACTCCGGGAGTGTCGCTTATATCACCGCCGCCCCATCATGATATTTATTCTATCGAAGATCTGGCCCAGCTTATATACGACCTTAAGAACGCAAATCGTAAAGCCAGGATTTCAGTCAAGCTGGTTTCGGAATCTGGAGTAGGAACAATAGCGGCAGGAGTTGCAAAGGCAGGAGCCGATGTAATACTGATTTCAGGCTTTGACGGAGGAACAGGCGCTGCTCCCATGTCTTCTATTCATAACGCAGGACTTCCATGGGAATTGGGTCTTGCGGAAGCACACAAAGCTTTGATAGAAAATGATCTTAGAGATAAGGTTATTTTAGAAACAGACGGCAAACTTATGAGTGGCAGAGATGTGGCAGTGGCGGCGCTGCTTGGTGCGGAGGAATTTGGATTTGCGACAGCACCATTGGTATGTGAGGGCTGTATGATGATGCGTGTATGCTCCAGAGATACCTGTCCTGCCGGAATTGCTACACAGAACAAGGAGCTTAGAAAAAGATTTTCAGGTAAGCCTGAGTATGTAGAGAATTTCATGCGCTTTATAGCCGAACAGCTTCGGGAAATTATGGCCAGTCTTGGATTTAGAAATATTGATGAGATGGTTGGTCATTCGGAGTGCTTAAAGCGCAGAGAAAACCATATTTCAAAGAGGGCTGACTGCATTGATGTAAGAGACCTGTTTGTAAGGGATAATGAAGCAGAAGGCTGGAAGGATAAAAAGCCAAATCCGTTTGTGGATCTTAAAAATGTAGTTGATGTTAAAAAGCTTATTCCGGCTTTTTCGAAAACTCTTGATGGAAGCACAGACTTACAAAATGAGATTGTAAATGTCAAGGTTTCCAGTACTGACAGATCCTTTGGTACAATACTTGGAAGTGAGGTCACAAAGCGGTATAAAAATACTTTGGCCGATGATTCACTTGTGATAGAAGCCCAGGGCGGCGGAGGACAGTCCTTTGGAGCATTTTTGCCTAAGGGTATTACAATTCGCCTGTATGGAGATACTAACGATGGATTTGGAAAAGGTCTGTCCGGAGGAAAGCTTGTGGTAATTCCTCCAAAGAATGCCTCTTATGATTCTCACACTAACATTATAGCAGGCAATGTTGCATTGTTTGGAGCTACAGGAGGTACTGCCTATATTTGTGGTATTGCAGGCGAGCGTTTTGCTGTCAGGAATTCCGGAGCGACTGCAGTGTGTGAAGGCTGCGGAGATCATGGCCTTGAGTATATGACAGGCGGTAGGGCATTGATACTGGGTGATACCGGCAAAAACTTTGCTGCCGGCATGAGCGGTGGAGTTGCCTATGTTTATGATGCAGGACATACACTATATCTTAAGACCAATAAGGACATGGTGGAGCTTGATGAATTATCAGACAAGTATGAGATTGAGGAGTTAAAGAGTATTCTGGATGATTATATCAGGGAAACCAGCTCGGTTTTTGCCGGAAGTATTGCCAGGGATTTTGAAAATCAGATCAAAAACTTCAAAAAGGTGGTTCCTCATGATTACAGAAGGATGCAGACTTTGACAGGTCAGTTTGAAGAAGGGGGAATCCCCCACGAAGCAGCAGTATTGGAAGCTTTTAAGAGGATCAGTGACAATGGGTAAGGAAACAGGATTTTTAGAATACCACAGGCAGGAGAACACAATTCGAAGTCCTAAGGATCGCATATGTGATTTTGCAGAATTGTACGAAGCTCTGGATGGAGATGAGAGAAAACGCCAGGCTGCAATCTGTATGAATTGCGGTGTACCGTTTTGTCAGTCGGGAATGGTATTGGCAGGAATGATGACAGGATGTCCGCTTCACAATCTAATTCCTGAATGGAACGATGAGATATATAAGGGCAATATAGGACATGCTGTTGAAAGACTTTTAAAGACAAATCCTTTTCCGGAATTTACAGGAAGAGTATGCCCTGCATTATGCGAGAAGGCGTGTATGTGCGGTCAATATGACCAACCGGTTACCATACATGATAACGAAAAATATCTAATAGAAAGTGCCTTTGAAAAGGGGCTTGTCACACCTCAGATCCCCGATAAAAGAAGCGGAAAAAATGTCGCTGTAATAGGGAGCGGTCCTTCAGGGCTTGCATGTGCGAACTATCTTAACCGGAGAGGGCATACCGTTACCGTATATGAAAGAGATGATGCCCCGGGTGGACTTTTGATGTACGGAATACCTAATATGAAATTGGATAAGTCCGTCATAGAAAGGCGCATAAGGCTCATGGAGGAAGAAGGAGTTGTATTCCTGTGTAATTCTGATGTGGGAGGAGATATTTCCTATGACAGTATTAAGGAGCAATATGACGCCATCATTCTATGCTGCGGAGCTAAAAAAGCAAGGGGTATACCTGCTGTAAATCCCGGAACAACACGGGGTGTGTATTATGCTGTAGATTTTTTGAAGGCTACCACAAAGTCCTTAATGGATTCTGATACACACGACAGAAAATGGAATGGTAAGGGTATCAGTGCCAGAGATAAAAATGTCATTATTGTAGGAGGCGGGGATACCGGAAATGACTGTATCGGAACATGTATCAGACATGGTGCAAAATCAGTCACCGCCATTGAAATGATGCCAAAACCTCCCATAGAAAGAAGTGATGACAATCCATGGCCCCAGTGGCCCAAAGTGTTGAAAACTGATTACGGTCATCAGGAAGCTGCCTGGGTTTTTGGACATGATATAAGAAGATTTCAGACTACAGTTCATAAGGTTAAAACAGATAAAAAAGGACAGATCTGTTCCGCCACTCTTGCGGGAGTATCCTTTGAATCAGGAAAGCCTGTGGTTGATGAAAAGCATCTTGAAGAAATACCTTGCGATCTTTTACTGATTGCGGTAGGATTTTTGGGATGCGAGGATTATGTTGCCGAAGCCTTTGGAATAGAGAAGAATCCAAGGGGCAACATAGTAACAGGAGTAAACAGTCACAGGATAGGCGACTCATCAGTATTCTGCGCCGGAGATATGCACATAGGCCAGTCGCTGGTTGTGCGTGCTATTGCAGAGGGACTTAGCGCAGCAAGAGAGGCTGATGGTTTTCTGATGGGATACCGTGTGGAGGGAACGATATGAATGAACAGGAAATAGAAGAATATATCCGTGAGAATGACATTCAATTTATCAGATTGACTTTCTTTGATGTGTTTGGAGAACAGAGAAACATTGCCATAATGCCGGAACAGCTTAAGCGTGCAATGAAGGAGGGAATACCCTTTGACGCATCGGCCATTCCAGGATTTTATTCGGATGAGAATTGTGATCTGTTTTTGGAGCCTGATACATCCACAATGTCCATTGTACCCTGGAGATCATTAGATGGCGGAGTAGTAAGGATATTATGTGATATTACTCATCCTGACGGTTCGCCTTTTACGCTGGATACCAGGCATATGTTAAAGGAAGCTGTAAAACAGGCTCATAGCCAGGGGATTGATGTGGAGGTTGGAACTGAGGTAGAGTTTTATATTTTTAAAACCGATGAAAATGGAGAACCCACCAGAATTCCCCATGACAATGCAGGATATTTTTCTGTGGCTCCAAAGGACAAGGGTGAGAATATCAGACGCAGCATATGTCAGATGCTACGCCAGATGGGGATTGTTCCTGAAGCGTCTCATCATGAAAAGGGACCGGGCCAGCATGAGGTGGATTTCAGAGCCGGAAACCCTCTTCAGACAGCCGACAATACTACCACCTTCAGATGGATCGTAGAAAACGCCATAGAGCTTTCGGGATGCCATGCCGACTTTTCACCAAAGCCCTTAAGAGACAAGCCTGGCAACGGGATGCATATTGGTATATCCTCCGATTCTACGGATGATACCATAAAATATTTTATGGCAGGTGTAATGGATCACATAAGGGAAATGACACTTTTCTTAAATCCCGGGGTTAATTCATATGAAAGGCTGGGTACTCTTGAGGCGCCGGGATATATCAGTTGGTCAAAAAAAAGCCGCTTACAGCTTATCAGGATACCGGCTCAAAGATCTGAAATAAAGCGCTTTGAGCTGAGGTCGCCTGATCCCCTTGCAAACCCTTATCTTGCATATACGCTGGTTATACTGGCAGGGTTAGATGGCGTTAAGAAAAAGAGCAGATTAAGTGATCCTGTGGATTTTGATCTGCATAATGCGAATGCAGATATGATAGCCAAGCTTGGCCGTTTGCCTGTGCATCTGGAGGAAGCCATAAGATGCGCCAGGGAAAGTGATTTTCTAAAAGAAAGTATCCCTCAAAAAATAATAGATGAATACTGCAATAACAGATATGTGTGAATTGGAGCACTGATACAGAAAGGAACTCTATGTCAAGTACGATTAGGGTAACAAGCGGTGAGCCGGGATCGATACTTGTGGCTGCTTCAAAGGAAGACGCGTTTCTTTTTTTGAAAAAATCCCTGCAGAGTTATTATAAGAATTTGGTTTATGCTTCTAATTACAACGAGGCCAGGCAAAAGGCAGCTTCCAGCGAGTTAGTGATGCTGATAGTTGTAGCCTCTTCATCGGACAATGCCGGTCTGGAAAGCTATATGGAACTGTCGGTTGTAAAAAATCTGCCGGCAGTATTTGTGGTGGGGGAAGAATTCTATCCACAGATGGTTTACAGAAGCAGGGGAAAGCGGATTTTTGTACTTACTTTTCCAATGAGAAAAGGGATGGTGATCCAGGCAGTTAATATAATGTATGAGACACAGATGATGTTAAGGCGTATATCCCGTGAAAAAGAAAAACTTGCTGAAAAGCTTTTGGAACAGAGACTGGTAAGCAGAGCAAAGCTTATCATGGTGGAAAAACAAAAAATGACAGAGGATGAGGCTCATCATTGTCTGGAAAAAATTGCAATGGACAGAGGGCTGACTATGAAAAAGGCGGCCGAGGATGTTATCACAGCCGAAAATACGGAAAGGTCAAAGTAATGTCAATGAAATATATTTTTGTAATGGGCGGTGTTGTTTCAGGCCTGGGAAAAGGAATAACTGCTGCTTCCCTGGGAAGATTATTAAAGGCCTCAGGTATGAGAGTGACAATGCAGAAACTGGATCCATATCTGAATGTTGATCCCGGGACTATGAATCCTATCCAGCATGGAGAGGTTTTTGTGACAGAGGACGGAACAGAAACCGATCTGGATCTGGGTCATTATGAGAGGTTTATTGATGAGGATCTGAATTACAATTCTAATGTTACTACCGGCAAAATCTACAGCAGTGTATTACAAAAGGAACGGGACGGCTTCTATGGAGGAGGCACAGTTCAGGTTATACCGCATATCACTAATGAGATAAAAGAGCATTTTGCCAAGGTAGATGATCCCGACAGAATATGTGTTTCCATTATTGAAGTTGGCGGAACAGTGGGAGATATAGAATCACAGCCTTATCTGGAAGCTATCCGTCAGTTTTCAAGAGAGATCGGAAATAATAATTGTATGTTGATGCTTGTATCGCTGGTACCTTATCTTAAGTGTTCTCAGGAATTAAAGAGCAAACCCACACAGGCTGCGGTAAGGACCATGCAGGAAATGGGTTTATGGCCTGATGTAATAGTTTGCAGAACCGAAGTTCCATTGACAGAAGAAATCAGAGGCAAGATAGCTCATTTTTGTAATGTTAAAGAATCCCATGTTATCGAAAATACCGATGTATCGTGCTTGTATGAAGCACCTTTAATGTTGGAGCGGGAGAGGCTTGCCGAAATTACCTGTGAAATATTGGATATTCCCTTCAAAAAACCTGATCTTTTGGAATGGGAAGAAATGGTGGAGCATTATCTCAATCCACAAAAACAGGTAAAAATAGCTTTGGTAGGCAAATACACAAAGCTTCACGATGCATATTTATCTGTTGTTGAAGCTCTTAAGGCCGGAGGAATTGCATGCCGTGCCAAAGTGACAATAGATTTTTTGGATGCAAGTCAGATAACAGATGATAATGCGTCAAAGCTCCTTAGCGAATATGGGGGAATTATAGTACCGGGAGGATTTGGACAGCGCGGCATTGAAGGAATGATAAGTGCAATCCGTTACGCCAGGGAAAACAATAAAAGCTTTCTTGGAATATGCCTTGGAATGCAGCTTGCATGTATAGAATTTGCCAGGAATGTATGTGGAATTAATGATGCCGATTCAATTGAGTTTAATGATAAAACCATAAATCCTGTAATACATTTAATGCCTGATCAGGAGGGAGTTACAAGTATTGGAGGAACACTTCGACTGGGAAGCTATCCATGCCGGCTTACAAGGGATTCAATGATTTACGGATTGTATAAAACTGAAAATATTACAGAAAGACACAGGCATCGTTATGAATTTAATAACGATTACAGAAATATTCTGTCTAAAAACGGACTGGTACTGGCTGGCAAGTCCCCGGACGGACGGATCGTTGAAATGATAGAATTAAGAGAGCATCATTTTTTTGCAGCAACACAGTCGCATCCTGAATTTAAGAGCAGGCCTGACAAGGCTCATCCTCTGTTCAAAGGTTTTATCGCCTCATCTTTATCGTAATCCTGTTTGCCATATAATGGCATTTGTGGTACAATAATTGTTCATTTGGACAAAATTGATTTTACAAGGAGCAAATGCCATGAATATACAGGATATTTTAGATTCTTTTAATGTATCGACCGAGAAATACCGTCGATATATTTCTGCAGGGATGGTGTGCGTTTTAGCAGCGGTGCTGTGGATAGTTGGTGTAACAGGTGGCGGAGACCCCATTGCCGGAGCCTACATGGACTACGAGGAGCAGACCGACAATGAGGAGCTGTCCAAGCTGTTGGAAGACTACTACAGCGCTTATGCCGAAGGTGATATTAAGACCCTGAAAAAGCTTGCTTCACCGATTTCAGACAAGGAGCAGAGTTATATCAAGCTGATGTCTGATTATATAAAATTTTATACTATTAATGAGATATACACCAAGCCGGGCGTTGAAAAGGGCGATCTGTTGGTTTCGGTATCTGTAGATATCAAATACAAGAAGCTCAAGGAACCAGCTCCGGGGTTGGACTTTTTCTATGTAGAAAAAAAGGGTGATATATATCACATCAACAATCTCTACAGTACATTTAATTCCCAGAACGGCGAGCTGGATGTAGATCCTACCATAATAGCTTTGATTGCAGCTTTTGAGCGGCAGGAGGATGTTACTTCATTACAGGATAATGTATCCATGGAATTTAATAAGCTTGTTCTGGAGGACAACGATTTTAATGTCTACTTCAGTAAGGTACTTCCTGATGCAATAACTGATTGGGCTTCAGAATATAAGAAGACCGAAGAGAAGGAAGCAAAACAGAAGGAAAAAGAGGAAAAAGAAGCTAAAAAGCAGGAGGAGAAAAAAGAAGAAGAGGCTAAGAAGCAGGAAGATAAAAAAGAGGAAAAGACCGAAGAAACCACAGCAGCAGATACTGATACAAATGAAAAAAGCGACAGCGAATCAGAATCGTCTACAAAAACTGCCAAGGATGACAGCAGTAAGACAACTGTTGACACTGTAGTTACAACAGACAAGGTTAACATTCGAAAAAAAGCTTCTCAGGATTCCGCTGTTTTGGGACAGGCTGCCAAGGGCACTAAGTTCACCCGCTACAAGGAAAAGAGAGGATGGAGCAAGGTCAAGTACAAAAACTCTACTGCATGGATCAATTCCGATTATGTCAAGGTAGAAGAAGCTAAGGATCAGGATACAGAAGAAAAACAAACTGATTCCAAAACCAAATCCAATACTAAGGTTGAAAAGTCTTCAAAGAACACAAAGGATAACAAAACAGAAAAAACCGAAACAGTATATACCACTGACAAGGTCAATGTAAGAAAGAGTGCAAGCCAGAATTCAGCTTCATTAGGGCAGGTTGCAAAGGGTACAAAGCTTACCAGATACAGTCAGAAAGACGGATGGAGTCAGATCGATTATAATGGCAGCAAAGCATGGATCAGATCGGATTTTCTGACAGATAAGAAATCGAATGAAGGAACAGAAGATAACACTGATGAACCAAAACAGGACACAAACTCAGGTCTTTCTCAGGGACAGAGTGTAAGACTTTCATCAGCGACGAATGTCAGGAAGAGTATGAGTGAGACATCTGATCGTGTGGGGGTTGCTTATTCCGGAGACACAGTTACTGTAGAGGCTGTTTATGAAAACGGATGGACCAAGGTTAATCTCAACGGAAAAGAGGGATACATTAAGACAGAATTCTTGAGATAAAATTGATACACGGCACAGGATATTTTAGGAATCCCGTGTCGTGTTTTTCATAGAAGGGCTTACGATAAATGACAATTGATGAACCGATTCGGATCAACAAATATCTTTCGGCAGCAGGGTTTTGCTCCAGAAGGAGGGCTGACTCTTTAATAGATGAGGGAAGGGTAACAATTGATGGTAAGATTGCCCTTAAGGGTACAATGGTTACTCCGGAACAGATAGTATATGTCGATGGAATACCGGTTGAGAACAAAGACAGGAAGGATATTTTATTATTGGTCAACAAACCAAAGGGAATAGTCTGTACAGCTCAGAGCAAGGAAGAAAACAATATAATAGATTTTCTGAATTATCCCAGGAGAATATACCCTGTTGGCAGGCTGGACAAGGATTCCCGCGGACTTATACTTATGACCAATGTAGGGGAATTGCATAATGAGATTACAAGTGTTTCCAATATGCATGAAAAGGAATATATTGTCACAGTTAATAAAAGAATAGATGCCGGTTTTATAAAAAATATGTCTGAGGGAGTATACCTTAAGGATCTGGAACAAATGACCCTTCCGGCCCAGGTAAAAAAACTGTCAGAACGCACTATGTCTATTGTATTGCATGAAGGAAAGAACAGGCAGATCCGCAGGATGTGTAATGCTTTGTCATACAGGGTTTTGGATCTGAAAAGGATTCGGATAATGCATTTTTTGCTGGATGGTATTGAAGAGGGAAGCTATAGAGAGGCGACGAAAGATGAATGGGAAAGACTTGGATCCAAATTCAATAAGCCAAAGGATGAGATTTCTTGAGGACAAGATAAATTATCATAATAATTTGTATTATAACAATGATTCTCCTGAAATTGATGATTACGAATATGATCTGTTAACCAGAGAATTAAGATCCCTGGAAAGTGAGCATCCAGACCTTGCTTCGGCGGATTCACCTATAAAAAGGGTAGGTGGAACGGCAAAAAGAAAAGCAGGGGTAATGGTTCGTCATAATGTACCTATGCTGTCATTACAGGATGTGTTTTTCAGGGAGGATGTTGACTCATTTGTTAATGAGATGAGAGACAGGTTTGATGATCCGGAATTTGTAGTTGAGTACAAAATTGACGGGTTATCCATGACGCTTCGTTATGAGAACGGAAGGCTTGCCCTGGCGGAGACAAGGGGCGACGGAATTGAATTTGGTGAGGATGTAACAGCCAATGCCAGACAGATAGAGGATGTGGTTTTAAAGCTGGATAATGCGCCGGAATACCTTGAGATACGCGGGGAAGTGTATATGAAGAACAAGGTGTTTGACGAGGTTAATGAACAGCAGGAGATACTCGGCAAGAAGACATTTGCGAATCCCAGAAACTGTGCGGCGGGTACTCTGCGGCAACTTGATCCGGAGATTCTTAAGCAAAGACCCTTGTCAATGTTTATTTTTAATCTTCAGGAAGTAAGGGGAAGAAGCTTTATGACACATACAGAGTGTTATGAATATCTTATTTCCGAGGGAATACCTGTAATTGCGGATTACAGGGTGTGTAAAACTGCTGATGAGGTATGGAGTGCCATTGAAGAAATAGGTGACAACAGAGGTAATCTGGATTATGACATAGATGGTGCAGTAATAAAGCTGAACAGCTATCAGGACAGAGAAATCCTTGGCTCCACAGCCAAGGTTCCAAGGTGGGCCATAGCTTACAAATACCCTCCGGAAGAAAAGGAGACTGTTATTACGGATATCGAATTGTCTGTTGGCAGGACAGGGCGTATTAATCCTACTGCAGTCTTTAATCCGGTAAGGCTGTGCGGAACAAATGTATCAAGGGCGACCCTTCACAATCAGGATTTTATAGATGAACTGGGAATCGGAATAGGAGATACTGTTCGTGTCTATAAGTCGGGGGAGATTATTCCGAAGATCAGATCCGTAGATCATTCCAAGCGTCCACAGGGAGTAACTGATTTTAAAATTCCCGATGTATGTCCGGTATGTGGATCCAAGACCATGAGAGAGGCGGATACTGCCAATATTATTTGTACATCCGCTTCGTGTCCTGCCGCAAGGGTCAGAAATCTTATTCACTTTGTCAGCAGGGAGGCAATGGATATAAAGGGACTTGGAACCAAGGCAATAGCGAAGCTTGAGGACGAAGGTTACATATCTGATGTTGCAGATTTATATGAGCTTAATAAATACCGCGATGAACTGGTTCAGAAGGGTATAGTAGGCAAGGAAAAAAATACCGACAAGCTGTTGGCTTCAATTGAAGCGTCAAAGGCTAACAGTGCTGACAAGCTTTTGTCGGGACTTGGTATTTTAAATGTTGGAAGGTCAGCTGCCAGAACTCTCATGAAGACATTTGACTCAATCATTAACCTGATGAATGCTTCGCTGGAGGAGTTGGTTTTAGTACCGGATATTGGAGAGGTCTCGGCCAGATGTATAATCGACTACTTTTTCAATGATGACAACCGAAGGTTGATAGACAGGCTTCAAGGCTTCGGTGTGAATATGAATATGATTTCCGAAGAACTTCAAAGTGATGTGTTGGATGGAAAGACCGTTGTAATTACAGGAACACTTCCAAACATGAGCAGAAAAGAGGCGGCTGCTCTTGTCGAATCCTATGGAGGAAAGGTTACAGGTTCAGTATCAAAAAAGACAGATTACCTTCTGGCAGGCGAAAATGCCGGTTCAAAGCTGGATAAAGCCAGATCGCTTGATGTTAAGGTTATTTCATTAGAAGAATTGCAGGAAATGATAGGAGGCTAGAATATGCCGATCAGAACACAATCAGAGTTGCCCGTTAAGAGCATTCTGGAAAAAGAAAATATCTTTGTCATGGATGAAGAGAGGGCGATGCATCAGGACATTCGCCCCCTGGAGATTGGTATATTAAACCTCATGCCTTTAAAAGAGGACACCGAGCTGCAGATATTAAGAATGCTGTCTAATACGCCGCTGCAGGTGGACATAACCTTTTTAAAAACCAAGAGTCATGATGCCAAGCATACTCCACAGAGTCACTTGATGAAATTCTATGAGACCTTTGACGACATTAAGGATAAAAATCTGGACGGACTTATCATAACAGGTGCTCCGATTGAATTAATGGAGTTTGAGGAAGTGGATTACTGGGATGAGATCTGTCAGATTATGGACTGGACAAAGCGGCATGTAACATCGACGCTATATCTATGCTGGGGTGCCCAGGCAGGCCTGTATTACCACTATGGGATACGAAAGAGAATATTAGATAAAAAGGTTTTTGGGGTTTTTGCACATAAGGTACTTCACAGAAAAATTCCATTGGTCAGGGGATTTAACGACATATTTTATGCTCCTCATTCCAGGTACACGGATGTGGATTCGGAAGAGATAAGACATCATCCGTCACTTTTAACTTTGGCAGATTCAGAAGAAGCAGGAGTATTTTTGTGCATGTCCAAGGATGGCAGCCAGATATTTGTAATGGGGCACCCTGAATATGACAGGCTTACACTTGATCAGGAATACAGGAGGGACCTGGCCAAGGGATTGGATATTGATGTTCCTGTCAATTATTATCCCGACAACGATCCATCCAAGCGCCCGTTACTTCAATGGAGATCACATGCTAATACCTTATATACCAATTGGCTGAATTACTATGTTTACCAGCTAACTCCGTACGATTTTGCGGATAATGCCTGGGGAGAGTTCCGACATGATGTATTTTATGGGATTTGAGTTGGAAATTATATAGATAATGCCATAGGAACAGGATACAATATCTTTTTAACTTTATAGGAAAGTGCTTCATTTTTGCACAAATAGAGAACGTGTGTTCGATTGAGAGGTGGGTATAGTGGAGTATCAGAAGATATAAAAACCTTCTGC
>CAJOFQ010000002.1:0-6543 GCA_905233955.1 uncultured Lachnospiraceae bacterium | reverse complement strand
TCATAGATCGGATATCATCGGGGGTCATACCTTGTGGTGGGTTATGCACGTACTGTTGTCTGAGTTTCCCTGTGTTATTATCCATGTTTATTTGTCCTCACAGTAGGAGCCAAGTACTGTACCCTAAAGGGCAAGCTTCCAACGAACGAAGTGAGTTGCTGATCCTAAAGGACTAGCTTCGCGTCGCAGCACTGGCATCCGACAGAGTAAGTCAGATAATAACCTACGGTATTAGAGGAGCCAGATACCGTTAACGAATACGAAGTATGAGTGTTACGGGATCGGGTCCGAACGGAGTTAGTCAGATATAAACTGGCGTTTATAGAGGAGAAAATACTTTCAGGGTATCGGATTATTCCGGAAGCTTTGTTGTACCACCGAGAAATTCCGGGAGCGACTTCCCGTCCTTCTTCCATTGGGCATATTCAGCAGTGGCTGCAAACATGACGTCACCGGCGGAGTTTAGCGCTGTCTCCACCGAATCCTGTACTACTCCAAGGATAAAGCCAACAGCTACCACCTGCATGGCGGTATCCTGATCTACTCCAAACAGGGAGCATGCCATTGGGATTAGAAGGAGAGATCCTCCTGCAACGCCAGAGGCTCCGCATGCTCCAAGGGTGGCGATGAATGACAGCGCAAGAGCGGTTGTAAGCGGAATCTGTATTCCGGAGGTGTTGGCCGCCGCGATGGACATTACGGCAATTGTGACGGCGGCTCCGTCCATGTTGATGGTCGCACCAAGAGGTATTGATATGGCGTACATCTCCTTGTCCATCCCAAGCTTACGGCACAGCTCCATATTAACGGGGATATTGGCCGCGGAGCTTCGGGTGAAGAATGCTGTCAATCCGGATTCCTTCAGGCAGCGGAAAACGAGCGGGTAGGGATTGGTACGAAGAACGAGCCACGCGATAAAAGGATCGACAACCAGGGCTACCAGCAGCATGCAGCTTACCAGAAGCAGCAGCAGCTTTCCATAATCCGTAAAAATGGAAAGACCGTTAGTGGCCACGTTTTCGTATACCAGTCCCATGATTCCGAAAGGCGCCATGTTGATTATCCACCTTACGACAAGGGAGATTATCTCCGAGATGTCTGACATCCATTTTTTGGTGTTGTCAGAAGCTACTTTATTAGCAGAAATGCCCATGACGACGGCCCAAAACAAAACCCCAATATATCGACCCTGCAAAAGTGCGTCGATAGGATTGGCGACCATTCCGGTGAGAAGATTTTGAAGTACGTCGCCAAGGTTGTCCGGGATGGACTCCGCTTGAGCCACAGTACTTAGCTTAATGGTTTGAGGAAAGACAAAGCTTAGAACCGTGGCTATAACAGAAGCCAGAAAAGTACTTATCATATACAGGCAGATCACGAGACGAAAACGGCTGTCAAGACCTTCATTGCCCTGTGCGAGAGCAGATACTACCAGACAAAGCACCAGAATCGGGGCTATGCCCTTCAAGGCGCCGACGAAGAGCGTTCCTAAAAGCGGTATTACCGGCAGGCCACCATGCAGCAGACCTAAGACAGCTCCAATGACAAGCCCGCATATTATTCGTAAAATGAGGGACGTGTTGTTATATTTGTCTATAATTTGTTTAATGGTATCCACAATTATCCTCCTGGCTTCATTTTATGGCGTGGTCAATGAATATCTGTTATAATAAACTCATAGAATATATTTGTTTCTTATAATTTTATAATTGTATCATTATTCCGGAATAATTACAATTTATGATTTTAGTGTAGTGTCCATGGGATAAGGAACAGACGCACATGAGCCTGAAGCCTGGATGTATCGAGGAGGCGGCAGAGGTAATATGTGGGATAAACATACTTGATAAGACCGGCAATCCAGAGAACCTTAAAGAGGAGCTGGGGAATCAGTGAAAAACTCATAAGGCGGCATCCTCATGTTTTTGGAGACGTTAAGGTAAGCGGTACGGAAGAAGTCCTGAACAATTGGGAGGAGATAAAAGCGAAAGAAAAGGAAGGCAAAGAGGACCCGAATCTCTATCTGCCGGCTGCTTTTAACGAGGCAAAGGAACTGATTGACAAAGCAAGAAAACGGAAAGGATATGGCTGATATGGACAGGGAACAGACGGCGAGAAATTATCACAGATCCGGTAACAACTGTGCCATTTCTGTGTACGGCGCCTTCGACGACAAAGTATCGGGTACGCCACCGAAGCCAAGAGGAGATGGCGGAAAATGTGGCACGGTATTGGCAGGGATGCAGATACTAAGGGAATGCGGGATTGACGCTTCGGGGTTTGAAAGCCGGTTTCTGGAGAAGTACGGTACGATATATTGCGCTGAACTTAGAAAGAAAAAGCATCCGTGCAATGATCTTGTAGGTTTTTCTGCTTCTATGGTAGAAAATGAGTTGGCAAGGGTGCAAAATTCCGATGGACAAGGTCAGATAATAAACTAGCGTTATACGAGGAGCCAGATACCGTTAACGAATACGAAGTATGAGTGTTACGGGATCGGGTCCGAACGGAGTTAGTCAGATATAAACTGGCGTTTATAGAGGAGGAAGGAAATGAAAAAACGAGTGATCAAGGCTTTGGGCCTGGTCGTAGCTCTTAGCATGGTTGGATGCGGCGGCCAATCCGCAAAAGGGGACACGGCATCTGAAGCGGGAAGCGGGACCGTCGCAGAGGAGGATGTAAAGTCGGAGGATGAAGCGGGTGACCTGGATGACGCTTCGGATATAAGTACGGACAATGCGGCGGTATCTGATAGCGAAGAGGACGGTGAGGCTGCTGATTCAGAATCGTCCTTTGGTGAGAACAAGGTAGTGTCAGACGTCCTTGAGGAGGGCGAGACGAACATAGTTCTGGACGATGGGATAGAGGTATATGAGGGTTCGTGGCATGAAGAGGTAGCCGGTCGCGGATCAATGGAGGTTGAGCCGAGCGGAAATGGAAAGTATTATATACAGGTGGACTGGGGATCAAGCGCTTGGGAGACCGCGACCTGGATTTTTACGGCGATTTATGATTCCGAGACGGGGGATCTGTATTATGATGATGGTGAATATAAGTTATTGGAATTCTCGGAGGATGGATCCGAGACCGTGAAGGATGAAAAAAGGGTGCAGGGCGTCATACATGCCACCGAGGATGGTAAGCTTGAGTGGACGGACAGCGCGTTTGAAGACGACGAACCTAGCGTATTTGTAAGAAATTAAGGAAACGCTGATTAAAGCGCTTCCTATAATTCTTTAGTTATCGGCCAGCATCCTGATGGAGTTTAAGACGGCAAGGACCATTACGCCGACGTCTGCAAAGATCGCGGCCCACATATTGGCAAGTCCAAGGGCTCCAAGTAGGAGGCAGCTGAATTTGACGACAAGGGCAAAGGCGATATTTTGATAAACTATGCTCATGCATTTCTGGGATATTTTAATCGCTTTAGGTATCAGCAGAGGGTCGTCATTCATAAGAACTATGTCAGCTGCCTCTATGGCGGCGTCGCTTCCCATTGCGCCCATGGCGATACCGATATCCGCGCGGGTCAAAACCGGTGCGTCATTAATGCCGTCCCCTACAAATGCAACCATGCTGCCCTTTGGCTTTGAGGCAAGCAGCTTTTCGACCCAAAAAACCTTGTCTGCCGGAAGAAGGTCGCTTATATATTCGTCCACTCCTATGGTGGAGGCAACGTCTGAAGCGACTTTTTTTATGTCACCGGTGAGCATTATGATTTTTTCAACACCGCGGGATTTAAGGGATTGTATGGCTTCTTTTGAATGAGGCTTAAGCTGATCCGAGATAAGTATGTGTCCGGCATATTCGCCATTTATGGCAATGTGGACAACGGTGCCTGTACCGTGGCACTCCCGGTAGCTGATATTAAGCTTTTTCATTAGCTTTGAATTGCCAACGGCCACCACGTCATTGTCTACCCTGGCAGTAACTCCGTAACCGCTTAATTCCTGGATATCTTTGACGCGGTCCCTTATGATTTCCTTTGCGTAGGCGTTTTTAAGGCTTTGACTGATGGGATGTGACGAGGCACATTCCGCCAAAGCGGCGTATTCCAAAATCCTTTCGTCCTCCATCGGGCTGTGATGGATTCCCGAAACCTCGAAAACACCCATGGTAAGCGTGCCCGTCTTGTCGAAGACTATGGTCCTGACCTTTGACATGGATTCAAGATAATTAGAACCTTTTACCAGAATTCCGTTACGGCTGGCCCCGCCTATCCCGGCGAAGAAGGAAAGCGGGATGCTTATAACGAGGGCGCATGGACAGCTTATGACAAGAAAAATAAGCGCCCGGTATATCCAGGTGAGAAAATCTAACGAACCACCAAGGATATATCCGGCAACAGGTGGTATAATGGCCAGAAAGAGCGCAAGATAACAGACGACGGGAGTGTATATGCCGGCAAATCTGCTGATAAATTTTTCAGAGCGGGATTTAAGCGATCCGGCATTTTCTACCAGCTCCAGTATTCTTGAAGCGGTGGATTCTTCGAATATTTTGGTGGTGCGAACCCTAAGCACGCCGTTTAGGTTGATGCATCCGCTTAAGACGTCATCTCCGGCATCGACGTCCCGGGGGATGCTTTCGCCGGTTATGGCACTGGTATTCAGGCTGGAGGAACCCTCGACTATCGTGCCGTCGAGGGGGATTCTTTCTCCTGGCTGGATTATTATTATGCTGTCAACGGCTACTTCTTCCGGATCAACTTTTTTTAGAGAGCCGTCTGTCTCAATATTGGCATAATCCGGCCTGATGTCCATAATGTCACTGATGCTTTTCCTGCTTTTCGAGACTGCGCAGCTTTGAAAAAGCTCACCTATCTGATAGAAGAGCATGACGGTTATTGCTTCATTGTAGTCAGAGCTGTGTTCTAAAAAGGCAAGGGCAAATACTCCAAGCGTCGCAACGGCCATCAAAAAGCTTTCGCTGAATACCTTACGGTTCGCTATTCCGTGCCAGGCTTTTTTGAGGATATCATGACCAATACACAAATAAGTCGCAAGAAATGCGGCGAATTTGACGTAATCCGGCATTGCGATAATGTTTAGGGCGATTAGCGCAATGGCCGTGATAATTATCCTGAGTAGTGTTTTTTTCTGTTTTTTGTTCATTGGGATCATTAGAATGATATCTCGCAATCCGGCTCAAATTTCCTGCATTCCTTTAAGACGTCCTTCATGACGGCTTTGGGATTGCTGCCTTCTTCAAATTCTACAGTCATTTTTAATGCCATAAAATTGACGGTGGCGGACTTGATGCCGGGCGTTTTGTTGGCTGCCTCTTCCATGAGATTGGCGCAGTTGGCGCAGTCTACTTCTATGTCGTATTTTTTCTTCATGATGGTACGTATCCTTTCTAAGAGACTTATTCATGCTTCTGACGGGCTGCGAAGTATGAGGATTTAAAGAAAAGCACTCCGTGCTGCGATTCGGCGCAAAGGAAACGCTTTAATCAGAGTTTACTTTAATTGTGTTATGTTTGCCTAACACTTATTATAACAGATATTACATATAGGATACAAGGGTAAAAAAGATGAATGACAACGGAAGAAAAACAGATTCCGAAACCATATATGCGGACATTATAAATTTGCCGCACCACGTCTCCGACAAGAGGGCGCATAGGCGGCGCATATCTTACCAATACTTCGCTCGTCAAAAGGATAGACAAAACGGGGAAGCTCTTGATACTTAAAAATGAGGATTCGTTATCCGGCGACATTTATATAGATTTTGAGGATGTCCTGGAAATCAATGGTGATTGCTTTATAGAATAACTCATACTCCCGCAGGATGCAAAGTATGATGAATAAGTGGTTCATCCCGTTATCGAAGCGAGGTCACCGGAAACTCAAAGTAGGTATCGGGATATGGCTCGTCCTTTAACGTGAAATGCCACCATTCGCAGTCAATTGGTTCAAAGCCTTTTCTGACCATTGCATCCTGCAGGAGCATCCTGTTGTCATATTGCTCGTCGGTGATCCCCTTGTAGTCCGGATGGGATTTTTCACTGAACAGGTCAAACGGGCTTCCCATGTCCACCTCTTTTCCCGTAACCATGTCAAGAAGCGTAAGGTCAACGGTGCTGCCGCGGCTGTGGCTGGACCGGCTTGCGATGTAGCCTTTTGCAAAGAGTTCTTCCTTTTCAAGCTCAGGATAAAAGTACGGCTTCATCCGTAGATCCAAATCTTCTATTCCCCACAGGACGAAATGCCGTACCGCCTTAACGGGACGATACGCGTCAAAAATCTTAAGGCGGTATCCCTTTACGATAAGCTCGTTTGCAACATCCTTTAACGCCCGTGCAGCTTCCCTGGTGAGAAGGGCGAGGGGCTCTTCATAGCCGTCTATCCTGTCGCCTATGAAATTGTACGTGGAGTAATAACGAATCTCCTGAACGACCTGTGGGACAAGATCGGATAAAACTACAAAGCCGGAAGAGTTCATTGCGAATGATTTTGCGTCCATGTGTACTTCCTTTTACGGTTAAGATTGTATTTTAAGGGGATATGCCTTATACTCATTTTGAGCCTTTTGCCCT
>CAJOFQ010000001.1:104456-107483 GCA_905233955.1 uncultured Lachnospiraceae bacterium | reverse complement strand
CCAAAAACAGCCTTTTTGGCTAAGGCTACAAATATATTCCCGGGGCCGGTGATCTTATCAACCTTGGGGATAGATTCGGTTCCAAATGCCATAGCAGCAATAGCCTGGGCTCCGCCGCACTTATATATACAGTCTGCTCCGGCTTCACTGGCTGCCACAAGCGTAGAAGGCGCGACATGGCCGTCCTTGTCGGGGGGAGTTGTCATAATGATCTCTTTAACCCCTGCTATCCTGGCTGGAACTATATTCATAAGCACCGAAGAGGGATATACAGCCTTACCACCGGGAACATATACTCCTGCCCGGTCCATGGGCGTAACCTTTTGACCGAGCAGTATTCCTTCTTTGGTCTCAAACCAGCTCTGCTGGCGCTGCTTCTCATGGAAGCTTCTGATATTGACCAAGGCCCTTCGTATAACTTCTATAAGGGATGGATCTGTTTTGTCATATGCTTCTTTAATCTCTTCGTCTGTAACACGGATATTATCAGCGTTAATGTCCGCATGGTCAAACTCCCTGGTCAATGAAAAAAGCGCTTCATCTCCCCTGTTTCTGATTTGCTCTATTATATCAGAAACAGTTTTTTCATATTCGCTGTAGCTTTGGGGGCTTCGCTTTAAGAGGGTTTCGCTGATATTATTTGCAGCGTCTCCGGATAAAATTTGTCTGTTCATTTTTGCTCCTGTTAGCTTCTTATAGAACTGAATTAAGCTGTCTAATAAGTTCCATGATCCTGTCGTTATTCATCTTCATGGAGACCTGGTTCACTACGACCCTGGCTGACAGAGGAATAACCTCTTCCAATACGCTAAGTCCGTTTTCCCTAAGAGTGGATCCCGTCTCTACGATATCTACTATTACCTCAGACAAACCGACTATGGGAGCCAGCTCAATGGATCCGTTAAGCTTTATAATCTCCACGCTCTGATGTTTTTTATTGTAAAAATAATCCTTGGCGATCCTGGGATATTTGGACGCAACGCGAATCAGACTGCCGCTGTCTAAAAGCTCTCTTGCAGATTCGGGGCCGCATACACACATACGGCATGCTCCAAAGCCCAGATCCAGCACTTCATATATGTTGCGCGCCTCCTCCAGAATGGTATCTTCTCCCACTATTCCCATATCCGCTGCGCCGTATTCAACATAAGTCGGTACATCAGGAGCCTTGGCAAGGAAAAAGCGAACCTTTTTTTCCTCGTTTACAAAGATAAGCTTGCGGGTGCTCTTATCGCGCATTTCCTCACAGGGTATGCCGATCTTTTCAAAAAGATTCATTGATTCTTTGGCGAGACGCCCTTTGCCTAAGGCTATGGTCAGGTATTCTTTTCCCATATTTTTACTCCACTGGCTGTAAGCTCTTTTTTGATCCTGTCATGCAAATTGCTGTCAGAAGACCTTTGGTACAGGGTAACTGACTTGCCGGCATTACGCTGCTGGTTGGCGTAGGATATAGCTTCAATTTGATCAGCTTCATCGTAAAAGCAGGCAATTTGCTCTTTTTTGATATCCATGTCGATTCCCTGCCGTTCTATTGCCATAAGAAGAGAATCCACAAAGATCGCAAAGCCTATGGCAGGTCTGTCACATCCAAAATATGAAAGCAGCTTGTCATAGCGGCCTCCTGAGAGAACCGGCTTACCTGAACCATAGGTATAACCGAAAAACAACAGTCCTGTATAGTAGCGATACTGGCTGACTAATCCAAGCTCAAATGAAATGTATTTTTCCACTCCATAAGCCTCTAAAAGTGTGTAAAGCTTCTCAAAGTAAGAAAAGGTCTCTTCAATGAGAGGATAACCATCAGCAAGCTTTCGAAGCTCTATAAAATCCTCAGGCGTATGCAGAAGCTGTCCTATGGAGGTATAGAGCTTTCTTAACTTGGGGCTGATATCCTTATTGGAAAGAAGCTCTTCCAGACCGAAAATGTTCTTATTGATGATAAGATCATACGCCTGTTCTTCCTCTTCTTCCGTAAAGCTTGAAGTATCCATTAAGGCTTTTAAAAAGTTAACATGCCCTATGGAAATGGTAAAATCTGAAAGACCTGACGATCTTAAAGCATTTATGGATACTGCCACAAGCTCGGCATCCGACGAAATGGAATTATCTCCAATACATTCCGCCCCTATCTGGGTGGTCTCTTTTAGCCGTCCCTGGAGACTCGAATAATTGATATACACATTGCCTGAATAAAACAGCCTTACAGGCAAAAGTTGATTCTTGGAATAATAATTTGCATAGCTTCTGGCCACAGAAGGAGTTACATCCGGTCTTAGAACCAGTGTATTGCCCTCTCTGTCAAAAAACTTATACAGATCCCTGGAGGGCGTAGTTCCTATCCTGGAGCCAAAGGTATCAAAAAATTCAAAAGTGGGAGTCTCTATCCTGTCGTAGCCATAGGATTGAATTGTTTTCTTAAGAGAGTCTTCGATTCTATCCTTGCGTTCGCATTCAATGCCGTTATAATCTCTGACACCCTCAGGTGTATGTAGTTGACGATCCATCTGTATACCGCTCCTATATAGTGATATGAGGCTCAAAAGTTTTTGACCCTTGAATCATAATCATATGAATCTAATCTCTCATGGACAAATCCAACTGAAGCTTGTCCAAATAAGGAATGAAAAGTGCCTGCTGTGTTCTGAAAAAAAATGATCTCTCAAGCTCATCCATACGGAAGCTTTTCCTGCCTCCGTTTTGAGCACGATTCCAGAATTGTAAGGCTTCTTCAAAACGCAGATAGTAGAAAATATCTTCCCCGGAAAAATATATCAGGAAAAAAGCTATGCCATCCTGCTTCTGCCAGTCCTCCATAAATTCCATCTGGTGCTGATGAATATTATGAATGGGAAATGTGGTGGTATGGCATTCCTTAGCATCAAAGCATACCGGAATCCCCTGAACTGCTCCAATATAATCCACAGTGCTCTTCTGTTCGAAAAAAGCAAGTGTTATGTGTCTGGTCTTCTGATCGATCTCCATTGGTGTAATGGGAGTCGGAACCTTCTGAACCAGTGCCAGGCC
>CAJOFQ010000001.1:0-104342 GCA_905233955.1 uncultured Lachnospiraceae bacterium | reverse complement strand
CCTGGCGGCATGCAAAAGCTGTCCTTTGTAATCCCGACAAAGCAAATCCCTGTCCAAATCAGGATTGCCATATTTTCTGTCCAATACTATCGGGTTACCCATGGCAGCAAGCTGGGATCGTATCTGATGGCTCTTGCCGGTAATAAGATGTACACCGACAAGTGTGAACCCCGGCCTTGTTTCTAAAATAGAAAAATCATTCTCAATGCATACAGCACCCTCTACAGGCTTTGTAAACAAAGTTACTTTATTGATGCGGCTGTCTTTTTTCAGCCAGCTTTTTACAAGACCTTCTCTGGCAAGCTGGCCATGAACCAGTGCTGTATATTCTTTTTTGATGGTGCCTGATGCTATGGATGATGCAATAAAACTAGCTCCCTTAAGAGTCTTTGATGCAATAACTATTCCGCTGGTGCCATAATCCAGACGGTTCATTACAGACGGACGAAAATGTAAGAAAGCTTCCTTGTTGAGCTTATTCTGTCTGATAAGGTAAGAAAGCATAAGCTCATTAAGGGAAATATCGCCCTGCTTCGCCTGCTGTGACAATAATCCGGCAGGCTTATTTAACAATAAAAAATCGTCTTCCTCATATATAACCTCCACATAAGGTTCTATAGAGGATAGCCTGTCATACTCTTCCTGTTTTTTTGTGTCTGTGGAAAATTTTAAAAATGTATCCTCAGAAAAATAGATCCTTACAACATCACCCTCAGACAGAAGCTTGCTGCCATCGGCCTTTTTGGAATTAACTGTAATGTTCTTCTTACGAAGCATCTTGTACAGAAAACCTTCGGCAGCCTGTGGTAGAAGACGCCGAAGGTATTTGTTAAGCCGCTGGGAAGCATCATCCCCGGTGATAATATATTCCCGCATCAATCCTTGTTAAAAAACTTTTCCGACATAGACCTTACACCCTTTGCTTCATCGGTACCCTGGTCTTTTTTATCATCAACCTTGTCCTTGTCGGAAGGCTTGTTGGAAGCAGGTGTAAGCTTGCCTGTGGCCTGGCGTTCAACCTTCTGGGAAGCCTGATCCGCTGCAGATGGCTTGGGTTGCTGGGCAGGCTTATTAACTACGGGAGTCTGAACTCTTCCTACCTTGGGCTGGGGTGCATTGGCGATTGTCTCCTCAGGTGATGGAGAAAGCTCCATGCGGTTTGCAACCACCCGGTCCAGATAACCTTGAAGCTCACCAAGATATGTATCTGCCTTGGTTCTTGTGGAATCCATGGTACGAACTATGATCTCCTGCAGATTCATAAGCAGACTATCTGTATATGCTATGGCGCTGGTTCTTATGTCATTGGCGTCATTAGTCGCATTATCCAAAAGCTCCTGCGCACGCTTGGTAGCCACCATTACTACTTCATTGGCCTGTGCGTATGCCTGCTGCATAATCTGGTGCTCGCTTACCAGCTCGTCTGTCTTGATCTGAGCCTTGGCAAGAATGGCGTCAGCCTGCTTTTTGGCGTTGTCTAAAATAGCTTTTTCGTTGTTGATAATCTTCTGATACCGGCGTATTTCTTCCGGAGTCTTGCTGCGAAGCTCCTCTAAAAGGCTTTGTATGTCATCTCGATTAACGCTGATCTTAGTACTTGAAAAAGCAACCGGCTTACAACTGTCAATATACTCTTCAATTTCTTCGATTATGTCTTCGATAGGGCTGGCCATACTTTACTCACTTTCAAATGGTGCGCGTTACTTATATGAAACAAGTTACGCCGGTTAATGCTGGTACTTTGCCTCAATAAGCGGAATAATCTCCTCCGGTACAAATGGGGAAATGTCACCGCCATAGGAGGCAAACTCTCTTACTATGGTAGAGCTTATGTAAGAATAGTTCAAAGATGTAGTCAAAAACAAGGTATCAAGCTGCGGATTCTCGACACGATTGGTCTGGGCGATCTGCAGCTCATATTCAAAATCGGAAACAGCCCGCAGTCCGCGAATTATTATTCTGGCATTCTTGGATCGGGCATAATCCACTAAGAGACCCTCAAATGATTCGACTATAACATTGGGATAGTCTCTTACAAGCTCCTGTATCATATTAACACGGTCCGAAGAAGAAAACAATGCAGTTTTTGCGCTATTTGATAAAACGGCTACTATGACTGTATCAAACAGTACAGCTGAACGCTTTATGATATCCATATGTCCCAGGGTAACAGGATCAAAGCTCCCTGGATATACGGCAATCTTCTTTTCCTGATTCATTTTAATAGGGCTCCTGTGTGCAGTTACATCTGAAAAAATATGTGCTGATTGGTCTTGTATTCTTTAATCCGGACAGCCTCAAGAGGTAAAACAGCTTCCTCATCAAAGGTATAACCGGCTTTGGCTTCCAAAATCACTAACCCGTCCCGCGCTAATAGTCCTGATTCGGCTACAGCTTTAAGCAAAGCCTCCTGATCCGGCATATCATACGGCGGATCCAGATATACAATGTCAAATACGCTATCAGATCCTGCGCTGTTAATATATGAATCCGCTTTTTTGCAAAACACCCTTGCCTTATCCGAAAGGTGGGTCTTACCTAAATTGTGTTGGATGCATCTGCAGGCATCTCTGTCGCTGTCCACAAATACGGCCGTTTTGGCACTACGGCTTAATGCTTCTATGCCGATTTGGCCGCTTCCGGAAAACATGTCCAGAAAAACAGCCCCCGGAATGCGGTCGGATATCATATTAAACAGTGTTTCCTTAATGCGATCCGTGGTAGGACGGGTCTTAGATCCCTTAACCGTCTGTAATGGAATGCTTCTGGCTGTTCCGGCGATAACGCGCATAAATAATCTACCTTTATGCCTGTTCAAACATCTGGATTGTATCTGAAATAAGTGAAAAAGCTCGTTTGACGGCGGAATATCTTATCTGATAACGGCTGCCGTCAAATATATACCTCCTGACTACAACCTTATCTTTGTAGGCACAGGCAATGTACACCAGTCCCACAGGCTTTTGAGGTGTACCGCCATCAGGACCTGCAATACCGGTTGTGGCAATACCTATGTCACAGCCTGATGCCTTTCTTACTCCAAGTGCCATCTCATAAGCAGTCTCCTGGCTTACGGCACCATGTTTGTCAAGAGTCTCCTGGCTTACTCCAAGACATTTGACCTTGGCAGCATTGGAATAGGTTACATATCCTTCTAAAAATGCCGAAGATATACCGGCAAAGCCCACAAGTTCAGAGGCTATCATCCCTCCGGTACAGGATTCAGCGCTTGCTATGGTAAGCTTTTTCTTGAATAAAAGTGAAACCGCCTGCTTTGCCTGTCTCATTATCTAATTATGCTCCTTTATAACACTGCGGTTTTTTACGATGTAATCAACAAGAGATATCACAGTAAGGGCCAGGGCAATCCACATCAGAATATTTGACACAAATACAAGACTGCTATGCAGAGGACTTAGAATCATGCATATTATCATAAGCATCTGAAAAACAGTCTTGAACTTGCCCCACCAGCTCGCTGCTATTACAACACCGTTATCTGAGGCTATTAACCTGAAGCCCGATATTATAAATTCTCGGCTTATTATGATTATAACCACCCATGAGGGAATCTGACCAAGATCCACAAGGCAGATCATGGCAGAACATACCAAAAGCTTATCCGCAAGGGGATCCATGAATTTGCCGAAGTTTGTTACCAGATTGTATTTTCTGGCTATTTTGCCGTCCAGCATATCAGTAAGACTGGCTATTATAAATATAACCTCTGCGCATATCCGACCATTAATGCTGTCGCCAAACATCAGCAGTGCGACTACAAAAAACGGGATTAAAACCACACGAAATATAGTCAGTCTATTTGGTAGATTCATCAATCAACTCTCCAATTAAATCATATTCTCCGGCTTCTGTAACGCGAACACGCACAAAGCTGCCGCTAATAAGCTCATAAGAAGATGTAAAGAACAAATAGCTGTCAACATCAGGGGCATCTCTATATGAACGGCCCACATAGGTATCAGGCTGGTCTGTAAGACGCCCTTCTACAAAGACCTCAAACTCCCTTCCCAGCATATTAAGGTTATTATTGGCTGAAACCTCCTGCTGTGTGAGCATGATCTCTTCTCTTCGGCTTGCCTTGATATCTTCCGGAATCTGATCCGGCATCCTGGCTGCCGCAGTATTCTCTTCTCTGGAATAGCAGAAAGCACCCAGGCGGTCAAAACGCATATTCTTAACGAAGTCAACAAGCTCGGCGTGATCCTCGTCGCTCTCTCCCGGGAAACCACATATCAAAGTAGTTCTTATGGCAATATCCGGTATAAGCTCTCTTAAATGCTCTATTGTACGGCACAAAGAATCATAATCCGTGTGCCTTCCCATGCGTTTTAGTATGTCATCACTGCAATGCTGGATGGGCATATCTATATAATGACAGACCTTCTTATTGCGAATGATGGCTTCTATAAGATCATCGTCAATATCCTCAGGATAGCAGTACATAAGCCTGATCCATTTGATACCATCTATTTCCGAGAGGCAATCCAATAATTTGGGAAGAGATCTTTTGCCGTAGATGTCCACACCGTATTCGGTTGTATCCTGCGCTACCAGTATAAGCTCCCTCACACCCTTGTCGGCAAGCTCCCTTGCTTCTGATATCAGACCCTCGATTGGAGTACTCTTATACGCTCCCCGTATAAATGGAATCACACAATAGCTGCAGCGCCTGTCACAGCCATCAGCTATCTTGAGATATTCAAAATGTCCTCCGGTTGTAAGCACACGGCTGGTATCAGGCTCATCGGCAGAAACCGTATCCAAAAGCTTAGGATGTGATCCATGCAATGACTGCTGAATCGCTTCTAGTACCGAACCAAGCTCCCCCGGGCCTACGATCCCGTCCACCTCGGGAAGCTCTTTTTCTATCTCCTGGGGAAAACGCCCTGCAAGACATCCTGCTGCCAGTAAGACCTTGCAATTGCCTTCTGTCTTGTAGCGGCCCATGTCAATAAGCGCCTGAATGCTTTCTTCCATGGCATCGCCAATGAAGCAGCAGGTATTGACCACAATAACCTCAGCCTCAGCTTCATCGTCTGTAAGGGTAAAACCTCCACCCAGAAGCTTCGAAAGCATCTTCTCAGAATCAACGAGATTCTTATCGCATCCCAAGGATAAAAAGAACAGCTTCATATGTTATTTACTGCTGCCTTCTGAGGCTTCCTGTTCTTCGCTTCGCTTATCCTCAACCCTGGCTTTGATCTCTTTTACCTGTTCGGTTACGGTATCAAGCTGTTTCTGCTGATCCATAGCTTCGTCCTTGGTAAGGATCTTGAGCCTGCTTTCGTTAAGCTCGTCTACAGCGATTGACAGGGGCTTCCTGCCATAGGCCCTTCTGTCCTCAATCATGGGGTCAGAACCGTCAATAAGCTGTCTGGCACGCTTGGCGACTGCACAAACTATGCTGTAACGACTGTTTACAACAGGCTCTTCTCCTATTACTACATCGTCGTTAACTACCTTCATTAATTCAACATATGAGGGGTGAATCATCGCTAAATCTGCTCCTTTCGAAATTCCTCAAGCTGCTTGTGAATATCATTTATCAATTCAGCGTTGCGGCGTGTAGCCGCATGCTCGCTCTGTATAATTGCATGGACATGCCTAACTGCATCTTCAAGCCTGTCATTGACCACCAGATAATCGTATTTATCCATCAGTTCGGATTCCCCGACCGATATTGAAAGCCTCTGGGATATGACCTCATCAGTTTCAGTGCCCCTGGCTACAAGACGCTTTTTAAGCTCTGCGGCACTGGGTGGCGTAACAAACAACAGCAGCGCATCGGGAAAGATATTGCGCACCTGAAGCGCTCCCTGAACCTCTATTTCCAGTATCACATCCTTGCCTTCAGCCGTTAGCTTGGAGACATATTCCCTGGGAGTTCCGTAGGAATTACCATTAAATGTAGCGTACTCCAGAAAAGCTCCCTCTTCTATCATCCGGTCAAATTCCTCACGGGTCTTAAAAAAATATTCCCTTCCGTCTCTCTCACCGGTTCGCATGGGACGGGTTGTAGCAGATATGGATAAATGGTAAGCGCCGGGGTAGGTGGACATCAGATGCTTCATAATGGTTCCCTTGCCTGCGCCTGAAAACCCTGATAAGACCACTACAAGTCCTTTTTTTTCGTTCATGTGGATTCCTCTGAAAATTCCGTTTCTACTGTTCTCTGGCTGCGCTGCGCAATAGTCTCCGGGACCAAAGCAGACAGTATCACCTGACCCTGCTCTGTAATAAGCACTGCGCGGGTGCGCCGCCCCTGGGTGGCGTCAATGACCTTGCCCTCGTCCCTTGTGCTTGAGATAAGCCTCTTGGCAGGCGCCGAATCCGGGGAAATAATGGCTATCAGCTTGTCGTCATTAACCATATTGCCAAAGCCTATATTTATAAAACTCATAACGGCAGATCACTCCAGATTCTGAATCTGCTCTCTTACCTTCTCAATCAAGGTCTTAAGAGAGATTCCAATAGAAGCGATCTCGGCATCAGTAGACTTGGAAAGGATTGTATTGGCTTCACGGTTCATCTCCTGAGCCAGAAAATCCATATGTCTGCCAATGGCACCGCCTCTGTTAAGGGCCAGAGTCATCTCCTTAATGTGACTCTTAAGGCGCACCAGCTCCTCATCAACACATATTTTGTCGGCAAAAATAGTAACCTCAGCTGCTATGCGGCTCTCATCAATCTGCTTATCATCCAAAAGGTCGGCAATTTTGCCCATAAGACGAGCCTTGTACTCCTCTATAATGGATGGTGCCTTATCTTCTATGATCCTGACATAGCCTTCCATCTCGTTCATTTTATCCAGAAGATCGGCTTTTAAATTATCTCCTTCAACCTGACGGCTCTTTAAGAAGGCATCAAGGGCACCCTGTACAGCCGAAAGAATCCAATCTGAAAGGCCGCTGTCGTCGCGTTCCTCCATCACAAGCTCGAATACATCAGGATATGAAGCAAGAACTGAAGCTGTCATATCGTTCTTAAGTGAAAAGGTTTCAGCCATGTGAGCCAGATTCTCAACATATGATCTGGCAAGCTTCTCATTATAACGAACAGAATAAGTCTCTTCGGCAGACTCCTCATAATGAACATAGATGTCTACCTTGCCCCTTCCTATGTTCTTTTTCAGGGTCTCCCTGATAAGGGGCTCAAGAGAACTGACCCTTCGCGAGGTCTTAACAGTAACATCCAGATAACGATGGTTTACTGATTTGATCTCGCAAACAACCCTTTTGCTGCCTTCCTGATATTCGACATGGCCAAAGCCTGTCATAGAGCTAACCATTGCAAAACCTCTCCCGCTATAGTAAACTTTTCCAAACAGATGATCCCATAAGCCGGAATCACTGAAAGCACTATCCGACCTATTATAGTAAAAATAATACATTTAGTCAAATTATGAATGATTTGGCAGCATATTTTTAGAGGAAGAAAAATGGCATTTGACGGATTAACTATTAGGGCATTAAAAAACGAGCTTGACAAAAAGATCACAGGCGGAATCATAAGAAAGATAATTCAGCCTGAAGAACATGAGCTTTTAATAACAGTAAAATCCCAGTCAAGAACAGAAAGACTGTTGATATCAGCCAACGCTTCTCTTCCGCTGATATATCTCATACCGGACAACCGACAGGCTCCCATCAGTGCACCTAATTTTTGTATGCTGCTTAGGAAGCATATTAACGGGGGTCGTATTGTCTCTATTGAACAGCCATCCAATGAACGGGTGCTGGTATTTGTCATTGAGCATCGCAATGAAATGGGTGACTTTGCCAAAAAATACCTCTACTGTGAGATGATGGGCAGACACTCCAATATAATCTTTGTGGATGAATCCAACAAAAAAATTATTGACGGAATCAAGCATGTATCCTTTTCCACAAGCTCTGTCCGGGAAATACTTCCGGGCCGGGAATATTTCATTCCTCTTCAGGAAGGCAAAAAAAATCCCTACAACACAGACAGAGATAGCTTTATTTCAGGGATTAAAAATGCCCATAAGAAAATATCTGCTGCCATAACTTCTGATTATATCGGTATATCCAAAGTTTCCGCTAATGAAATGGCATATCGAGCCCAAATTGACGCTGATGCAAGTACCGATTCTCTGTCAGATGATCAGATCCATGCCTTATGTGACGCGTTTTTTCTTCTGCTGAAAGCTGTGGATGATACAGCAGAAAATTGCTGTATTGTTTACGAAGACGACACAAAACATATTCCAATAGAGTTTGCGCCCTTTAATCTTAGTATTTATGAGGATAAGACCATTGTAAATTATCCAGACATATCTGATGTGCTGGTCACCTATTATGACAATAAGAACCGTCACCAGAATATCAGGCAGAAGTCCTCAGATTTGAGAAAGCTTGTCTCCACTCTTTTGGAGCGCAATGAAAAAAAGCTGGCTCTCCAGCAGAAGCAAATGCAGGATACTGATAAGATGGAGCATTTGCGCCTGTGCGGTACGCTGCTGCAGATATATCCGAATGATGTTCCGCCAAAAGCATCCGAAGTTATACTTACAGATTATGAAACAGATAAGCCCGTTAAGATTCGTCTCGATCCTGATAAAAATGCCATAGATAACGCCAGCGCATACTTTAAAAAATATTCCAAGCTTAAGCGTACCAAAGAAGCGCTTGAAGGACTGTTAGCTGAAACCAATATGGCAGTGGAGCATTTATCTTCCATTCAAAATTCACTCATGATCGCTCAAAGTGCCGCTGACCTGGAGGACATCCGAAGGGAACTGGCGGAATCCGGCTATATCAGAAAAAGGTCCTCAAAAAAAGCCAAGCGTCAGGAAAAGAGCCGTCCTATCCACTATGTCACAGAGGATGGATTTCATATATATGTGGGGAAAAATAATTATCAAAATGACGAGCTTACTTTTAAGCTGGCATCATCAGACGACTGGTGGTTCCATGCCAAGAAAATACCCGGTTCTCATGTAGTTATCACCACACAGGGACGAACGCTTCCTGACGAGCTGTTTGTAGCCTGCGCCCAGATCGCCGGATATTATTCCCAGGGCCGGGAATCTGATAAGCTGGAGATAGATTATGTAAAAAAGAAAGAAGTAAAAAAACCTTCAGGTGCAGTGCCGGGTTTTGTCGTATATTATACTAACTACTCCATGACGATACATCCGGTGCTTCCTGAAGGAATAACTCTTGTGGACTAAAGAGCAGAAACTAGAGATTCGTATAGATCACGGAATCCATATCATTTATATGTTCTTTTAACAGCCTATACTCATCTGATTCAAGCTTTGGATCGGATGAGACTATTTCTTTGGCGTCTTCAGCCGCTTTTTTCATAATGTCGGCATCCTGGTATATGTCTGCAAGGGTAAAATCCATATCACCGCTTTGTCTGACACCGTAAAAATCACCGGGTCCCCTTAGCTTTAAATCTTCGCTTGCAATGTGGAATCCATCATTGGATTCGACTAATATTGACAGCCTCTCCTTTGCGGCATCTGATCTGCTGTTGTTTACGAACATACAGAAGGACTGCCACTCGCCCCTGCCAACTCTGCCACGAAGCTGATGCAGTTGAGCCAGTCCGAAACGATTAGCATCTTCAATCATCATAACCGTGGCATTTGGTACATTGACTCCTACTTCAACAACCGTTGTAGACACGAGAACATCGATTTTCGCCTCAGCAAAATCCTTCATAACGGCATCCTTCTCGGCTGGGGTCATCCTGCCGTGAAGCATTCCTATTGACAGCTTGCCATGATAATATGACTTAAGCTGCGATACATACTCTGTAACATTCTGGGCGTCTGCCTGTTCACTTGCATCTACCAGAGGACAGATAACATAGGCCTGATGTCCTGATCTTACCTCTTTTTCAATGAAATCATACGCCTTATCCCTTTGATCGGCACTTATTATTGCGTTCTTGGTGCGAAGCCTTTTTGCAGGAACATCCTTGATCACTGATATCTGCATACCGCCGTACAGTATCATCGCAAGAGTTCTGGGGATCGGGGTTGCACTCATTACAATTACATGGGGATTTACTCCCTTTTGAGAAAAAAGCTTACGCTGCCTCACTCCGAAGCGATGCTGCTCATCAGTTACAGCAACTGCCAGTGAATGATACTCCATGCCTTCTGATAACAGGGCGTGTGTTCCTATTATAAAAAGTCCGCCCTCGTTTTTAATACGCTCGTTAACCTGCCTGCGCTCCTGCCTTGGCATAGATCCGGTTACGCATACTACCCCAAAGGGCAGATCGAACATCTTGACATAAGATAAAAATGTCTTCTCGTGCTGTCTTGCCAGAACCTCTGTAGGAGCCATAATGGCTGCCTGATAACCATTCTCAACTGCCAGCAGCATAGCCAGAAAGGCAATTACAGTCTTTCCGCTGCCCACATCACCCTGCAGCAGTCTCTGGGAAACAACATCCCCGGCAAAGCTCTTTCTGATATCTGAAAGGGTTTCCTTCTGACCAAAGGTAAGTGAAAACGGCAGCGACTCCATAACCTTATTGTAATAGCTGTCATTTTCAAAGTTCCATTCATTGGGAATACTGATATTTTCCTCAAGCGTTGATTCTCTGCGGATAAAAAAACTTAAAAACTCATCATATACAAGACGGTTTCTGGCCTGATCTAAAGCTTCATAATCATCAGGCTGGTGAATCTGTCTGATGGCATATGAAAACCCGTTTAATCTTCTCTTTTTCAAGAGTGTATCCGGCAGATACTCTCTTACAAGAGCTTCATTATCAAAAAGCTGCGAAATGGCCTTAATTACGGCCTGATTCTTAAGCCCTTTCGTAAGGGGATACACAGGATGCAGCCGCCGCATCATACCATCGTATTCATTAGGATCAAATACCGCAGGCTGCATAATCTGGAATTTATGATTCCCAATCTGCTTGAGATCTCCGTAGAATATATAGCCCTTATGTTCAAAAAGCCTGCTTCTCATATACGGCATACGAAACCATATAAGCTCTATCTTAGTATCTGATATATGGCCCGTGGCAATGGAAATATCCATCTTGGCAGTTTTTTTGACGGAAACAGGAGCATCCAGGGTTACATATATTGCAATCCTCTGGCCTTCAAGCTCTTTGTTCGGAGCATCTACAGGCCTGGGATAGCTTATATAGGCTCTTGGAAAATGATAAAGAAGGGCGCCGACATTTTGTATGTCAAGCGCCTCATAATATTCTTTTGCCTTGGGTCCGACACCCTTGAGTGCCGTTACAGGTGCATAAAAGTCCATAATATTCTACTCTACAGATAATATGTAATAGTATACAGGCTGCCCCCCGTCCTGAAGCTCAACCTCCAGCTTGGGATAACGCTTTTTGACCTTTTCATAAAGCTTTTTAGCATCCTTGTCCTTGACATCCGCGCCAAAATACAAGGTTACAAGAGCGGAATCCTCGTCTATCATGCTCTGCAGCATTCCAAGGATTGTCTTGTCTATTTTCTTTTCTATGGCGAGTATTCCGTCGTCGCCGATACCCATATAGTCGCCCTTTTGGATTGTCTGTCCGTCAACAGTGGTATCCCTTACGGCATAGGTAATCTCTCCGGAACGCACAATAGCTATCTCTTCTGTCATCCTCTTGGCATTCTCCTCGGCGTTTTCAGATGGAACAAAGCTGATAAGAGCGGAAATACCCTGAGGCAGAGTCTTAGTGGGAAGTACAACAACCGTTACATCCTCCATCATTTCAGAAGCCTGCCTGGCTGAAAGAATGATGTTTTTATTGTTGGGAAGTACAATGACCTCCCTGGCGTTGACGCTTTTGATAGCCTCCATAATATCCTCAGTGCTGGGATTCATGGTCTGGCCGCCCTCAACTACGCAATCAGCTCCCAGATCCTTAAATATATGGCTCATGCCCTCACCGGCAGATACTGCCACTACGCCTATATCCTTAAGGGGCTTAGGCTGGGGAGTATTATCAGGTTCTTTTTTTGTTTTAGAAACAGCTTCCTGTGCTTTGATTACAGTTTTGGCTGAATCACCTGCGTTATTGCCTGAGAGCTTGGTATTTACTATATTCACCGAAGCAAGCACTCCGTTGCGAAGTGCCATTGTAAGTATTCGCCCGGGATCATTGGTGATCAGCCTGCCCAGGTACACATCACCTTCCCTCTCAAGATGTCCCTCATCTCCCATGGATTTCATAAAATTACGAAGATCGCGCCGCTCCTCGTGGGTGTTGTGGGAGCCCGGTATAAGCTCAAATTCCAGCTTGTATACGAATTTGCTCTCTTCCTTTTTGGGCGCCTCATCCAGGGTCATGGATATATCCACATCCTGACCTGAAAGGTACGCATAAGCTCCTGAGAGAACCATGTACAGACCTTCTCCGCCGGAATCCACTACTCCCGCCTCTTTTAATACAGGAAGCATATCGGGAGTCCTTGCCAGAGCATCCTTGCTCTCCTCTACAACTGCTTCCATGAACACAAGTATATCATCAGTAGTCTCAGAAAGCTCGATAGCCTTATCCGCTGCCGCCCTTGCTACAGTAAGGATTGTACCCTCCTTAGGCTGCATTACAGCCTTGTAGGCAGTTTCGACCGCACGCTGGGCTGCTTCAGTCAGAATATCCACCGTAAGAGTATCTTCTGTCTTTATTACCTTGGAAAATCCACGAAAAAGCTGTGATAAAATAACACCTGAATTACCTCGGGCTCCCCTTAAGCTTCCGGATGATATGGCCTTGCATAAGCTTCTCATATCAAGCTCATCCAGGGCAAGTACCTCATTGGCAGCCGACATTATCGTCATAGACATATTGGTACCCGTATCCCCATCCGGAACCGGAAATACATTCAGCTCATTAATATGCTCTTTGTTTGCTTCGAGTTTCTTGGCTCCCGCTAAAAACATTCTGGAAAGCTGTGCCGCATCTATTGAATTCATCTCATCTAGCCCCCTAATCTATAACACGAATGCCTTCAACATGTATCAATATTTCTTTTACATTCATGCCGGCAAATGCTTCAAGCTTGTATTTAACGGTTTCCATAAGGTTATCTGCAACTGCGGCAATACTCACTCCGTAGGATATAATCACATGAAAATCCAAAGATATCTCATTGTTTTCATCAATTCGGACATCTATTCCGTGACTTAAATAGTCCCTTTTTAATAATTTTACCAGACCATCCTTCATATTGACGGCTGCCATTCCCACAATGCCAAAGCATTCCACGGCTACGGATCCGGCATAAGTGGCTATTACATCCTTGTCTATAGCTATCCTGCCCAGTTTTGTTTCAATGTGACCTTGTCCCTGCATAGATTAATACCTCTCTTTGCATTATTTTTCTTGCATTTTTATTTGTTGTCTGTTAGAATAAGTCCCGTTATGTTTATATCAGAGCGGTTTTAAGGAGGACATCATGGCTAAATGCGCAGTCTGCGGAAAAGGTGCTCATTTCGGTAATAAGGTGAGCCATTCCCACAGAAGATCTAATAAGATGTGGCGTGCTAATATTAAGCGTGTAAAATGCGTAGTTAACGGCGCTCACAAGCGTCTGTATGTATGCACTTCATGCCTTCGTTCCAACAAGGTTGAGCGCGCTTAAGGCTACAGCTTCAAGCATGAACTACAAGCTTCTTTTCGCAGGTTCGCGGGAAGGAGCTTTTTTCATTTTACGCAAAAAGTGCTTTGCTATCCTTACGATTTTACCTGCTTTTTCGCTTTACCCCCCCCACAGTACTTTTGGAGTACTACAGTCATGTCATTCAGATCCAGTGGCTTGGCAAGATGCGCATCCATTCCTGCATCCTTTGCCTTCTTAACATCTTCCGCAAAGGCATTTGCTGTCATCGCTATAATCGGAAGGGAGGCAAGCTGCTTATTATCAAGAGCTCTGATGGTCCTTGTGGCCTCATACCCATCCATAACAGGCATCTGTATATCCATCAGAACAGCCCTGTAATATCCCGGCTCGGAAGCAGAAACGGTGTCAACGGCCTCCTGTCCGTTTTCAGCTGTATCCACCACAAATCCCATAGTAGACAGTATCATAACTGCAATCTCCCGGTTCACAGCTACATCGTCTACTAAGAGCAGACGCATACCCGAAAAATCTGTGCCTGTTTCAGATTCATCTGCCTCTTCTTCCATTTCTGTGTCAGGCCAGTCTTTTTCATCCACAATATCAAATGCCAGCTTAATAATAAACTCTGTACCCTCTCCAGGGGCAGTTACCACACTTATGCTACCTTGCATAAGGTCTATGATACTCTTGGTAATGGCCATTCCAAGACCGGTTCCTTCTATTCCGCTGACAGTTGAAGTCTGCTCCCTCTCAAAAGCCTCAAAAACATTCTTGGCAAATTCCTCGGACATACCTATACCGCTGTCCTTGACCCTAATCTCATAGACACCCCTTGAAGGATCTGGATTATCAATCTCCCAGACAGACACCAACACACTGCCGCCATTAGGCGTGAATTTATAGGCGTTGCTCAGAAGGTTGAGCAGCACCCTGTTGAAGCGGTTCTTGTCACAGTATACGAATTTTCTCTTGATTTCTGAATAATCAACATTAAAATCAATATTCTTTTCAGACATCTGGGTTGAAAACATGTCCCTGATCTCCGCAAATGTCTTCCTGAGATTGATGGCAATGGGCTCAAGATCCATTCTGCCGCTTTCTATGCGGCTCATTTCCAGAACATCATTGATCAAAGCCAGAAGGTGATTGCTGGAGGTCTTGATCTTGGCCATGTATTCACGCATTTTGGGAAGATCGACACTATCATCCTCGGCCAGATGGATGTAGCCTATGATAGCATTCATGGGAGTACGGATGTCATGAGACATATTGGACAAAAAGGTGCTCTTTGCCTTACTGCTCTCCTCGGCCTTGTATCTTTCAACTTCCAGATCATGATTGCGTCTGGTCATGATGTTATATACATTGAACATTATGATAAGACTGATTATGATAAGAGCCATCTGGATATAACTGTTGCGCACCTGCTGGTCCCTGGCATCGCTCATCTGATTCATAAGATACATCTCAGTCTCGGCCAGAGTATCAGCATTCTCATAGGAATGCTTCTGCTCATAGAAATTGCGAATATTATTGACAATATTATCTGTCATCTCTGTATTGGCCTGTCTTACCCACATAAGTGATGTAAAGAATATCAGAAATGTAAGACCCAGCCATACTATGAAACTCTTGCCCAGCTTACCTGTTTCGTCATGGCTGAAAAGATACCTGAAGAAAACAAACCCCAGAATACTCCATGCCGCAAGAAGCAGATAGGATTCTGTGGCCATGGCTCCAGATGAAAAGGCCATGAAATACATGAAAAATATAATAGCAATTACAAAAGCAGCGGCGCTGACAAGCTGCATAAATGAATTCTTTTTTTCCTTGGCTGTAAAAAAAGATGCCGCACTGGCATAAGCATATGCAATGGTAGCTCCTATGGATGTAACATCCACTATCCAGCCTATGGCAGTTCGTCCCAGAAACGGCACAAAGACAGATATCAGTATCAATGCTGTAAAAGCATTCCTGGGATTATTATTCTTGTCCAGAACTCCAAACCACTCCGGCAGAAGCTTATCTCTTGACATGGCAAACATCAGTCTGCTTGCGGCAATGAAATTACCAATAAGACCTGTTATTATGCCTGCCAGTGTCACAAATCCGAATACTGCGATACCGGCCCTTCCAAGGGTAACTCTGATGGCATATAATACGGGAATGCTGCGATAGCCTGATATGCTGCCAAGCTCGCGAATATAGTGAGCCCATCCGGTATATCCCATGGGATGTACACTGACTGCGATCACAGTAAGCATTATGTAGCATAAGGCGCAGCTTATGACAGATGCAATAAATATTCCAAATATCTTCTTGTGTGAAAAATTGTACTCCTCGGAGGAATGGCAGATAGATTCGAAGCCTACAAAGGCCCACGGTGCCAGGGCCACAAGCTTAAAGACCTGGTAAAAATGACCATTATCCGATATGGCAAAAGGAGGCTTGAAATCAGTTGCCGTATTAAGATTAGCCTTGGTAACTACAGCAAAGCACAATACCACCCCTAACAGCAGAATAAGTGCAAATATAACCTGTGTAACAGAAGCCAGTCTCTTGCTGGCAGCGCAGATAAAACCAAACAGAATAATGGCTTCGATGGCTAGAATAGCCTCGCCCATATATATGTCGTAACCCAACAGATTATAATGAAAGCCAAACTGAAAAAAGTCCCCGAATATGTTCCGCCCGATCAGTGTAAGGGCTGATGCATTCGCCCAGATAATGGCCACATACACCAATAGCAAAAACCATGCACACAAGAAGCCGTGATCATATCCGAAAACCTTAGTAACATAAGAAAAGGTACCCCCTGCTCCGGGGTAATTCTTGATCATGTAGGCGTAACAGACGCCAATTATGAACATCAAAAAAGCACCTATGCCAAGACCTAAAATAGATCCTACAGGTCCGGCTATAGGCAAAAATGTGGTTCCAGGCATCACAAAAGCGCCCCATCCTACTGCACATCCAAAGGACAGAGCCCAAATTGATATGGGTGAAAAATGTTTATCTAAATGAGTGTCGTTAATATTGTCCAATTTAAACGCCTGCTTCCTAAATCCTTAATTCTCAACAGCGTCTAAGATAGTCTCTTCCATTTCCTCAGCCGCCGCCTGACGGGCTGCTGCTTCAGTATCTGAAACCGGCTTATTACCCCTGTTCATAAAATTAGCTACAAAATCCGGAACGAAATCCAAAAGCTTGTTGATGCCGTGATTAGTGGAAATATCTATAAGCCTGGTCTTGCCGTCGCGAATGATCAGCACAGCATTCGGAGACATCCTTCCTCCAATTCCTCCGCCTCCGCCATTCTTGCGGTCACCGATAAAGGAGCCTGCCCCCATGCCAAATGACACATTAACTAATGGGATAATTATTGTATCATCCACATATATAGGCTCGCTTACAACAGATTTGGTGGACAGATATCCCTCCATTCCGTCAAACAGGCTGCCTATGGTCTGTTTAATCATTTCATCACTTTTAGCCATACTCCCCTCCCAATTAAACCGTAACTATCAAAAGCTCCGACGCTTGTGATTTATATACTTCTAACCCTTTTGTAGAGTCTGCGGCAATCTCTGTTTGCTACAACCCTAAGTAAAAACATCGCTACATGGCATAAGGCTATGCTTCCCTGCAGTGACAGATCGCCATTTATATATGCCCTTTCGCTGCTAAAATCACCTGACACCTTAACGCCCCTGGAATACATAACCGGAAAAACGGCTGCAGCTCCTATAAGCTGACCTGTGGTATCGGGTTCTCCCGTGGAAAATGTGATATCCGCGTGCCTGATATGGGGCATAACTCTCTTTAGGATATTAAGTCCTCCTGCAAGCAGCACGGATGCCGCCCTCTTACTGCTGTTATCATTGATCAGATTAAGTATTTTCTCAATCCGGCCTGGTTCCCTATCATCAGTTGATGAACCGCCATCACTTGTTATATCAGATGGTTCTGTTATATCATAATCCGGTTCAATGGGCTCTATATAATCTACTTCTAACGAATCGGAAGCCTTAATTACATCGTCCCGTATGGAACGGTTATCAGCCTTCGATTCAAAGTCAGTATCAAAAACGGCTTCTTCATGCTTATCCGGCTGTTTTTTCTTATCAGAGCCATCATCCGTGATGGAATATTCTGATATTTCCTCAAAGGATGTGTCTGATTCTGTACCTTCCTCACCAGCTATCGGATCGGGTGAAGCTTCTTCGCCGGATCTAAGCTTAATAAGTCCAAAAAGAGCCTTAATACTGTAGCTGATATCGCCCTTGTTGTACAGCACTGAAGCCTTTAAAAGCCTGAAAAAATCAAATACATCAAATGATAAACTAATATCCTCATCCGCTGCTGCATCTGCACGGTATCCTACAGGAGCAAAAAGAAGATACACTATCATACAAAGCAGTATCACAGCAAGCGCTATAAGTATAGCTGCAAGAATTTTAAGGATTAAAAAAACTATGTACATTGAAACCCTTTGTTTTATTGTATATTTCCAGCAAAATCTCTTCAAGCATGTTAAGCATCCCACGCCTTCCGCGGGCAAACCCGGCCACATACAGGGTTTTGTTGCGATATGGCGGTTGGGACAGCTCCTTTGCTGTGTAGATCTCAAATAGCCGATCCGTCCTGTCAGATAAGGTGATCAAATACCAGAAAGTCCGACCCTTACCCATTGAAATCTTGTCAAAGATATCTCCTATATCCGTTTTCTCGTCAGGAAGATACATCCCATGACAAGGAATCAAGGTCATAGTCTCTGCTCCATTCGATTCATCCTGTTTGCACACCTCGTATCATTTTATCATAACAGTGATGCGGTCTCAATAATTTTTCATTGGAAAAAAACATCAAACATTTCTTTTGCCAAAGGCACAGCGTGTTCGCTTCCACTGCCGGCTCTTTCAAGTATAATGGCAACAGCTATGCTTTTTTCGTCATTATTGGCAAAGCCCACAAACCAGGAATGAGCTTCGCTCTTATTACCGGAAAACTCAGCCGTTCCGGTCTTGCCATATGCCGTATACGATTCCGAATTAAGCCTGCTTGCGGTTCCGTCGGTAACTGCATGTCTCATAAGCCTCTTTAGCGCGGCAGTTTCCTTTTCTCCAAATAACGAACCGTATTCCTTAGGACGAAAGGTCTTGACTGTTATTCCGCCGTCATTTTGAGTGTGATCTACAACAGAAGGCTCCATCAATACGCCCTCATTGGCAAGAGCCGATACTATCATAGCCATATGTATGGGAGTTACAAGGGTATTCCCCTGGCCTATCATAGTCTGCATTATTAGTCCGCTGTCACTTCCGGAAACGGAAAATGAGCTTTTTTTAACATTTTTAAGGTCACAAGGGAGGCTGCGGTTAAAAAGAAGTCTTTTTGCCAGCTTTTCAGTACCGGATGCCGAGAGACCAAGGCCAATGCTTGCAAATACGCTGTTGCAGGAATTACCAAAAGCATCCTCCAGCGTCTGATGTCCGTGTACAATATTGTGATAACAGTGGATTGTAGTATCCCCGTAGGTATACGAGCCTGTACAGTCAAAGGTATCGCTCATCCTGCCTGATTCCTTGAGATACTCCAATGCTGTTATTATCTTAAATGTAGATCCCGGAGGATACTGTCCCTGGGTAACTCTGTTAAGCAGTACTGATGAGCCTGAGCCTGACGCTGTGTATGTATCCCAGTTGGCACTTATGGAATTCGGATCAAAATCAGGCTTTGAAATCATGGTAAGTATATGTCCGCTGCCAGGCTCAATGGCTATAACAGCCCCGTCATAGCCGGACATTCCGCTGTAAGCAGTATCTGTAAGCGCAGTATCCAGAGTTGTTACAATCGAATCGCCCTGATTTTTTCTGCCTTTTAGCTCATTAATTATTTTTTCCAGAATAAAGGAATGAGATCTTAACAATTCAAAATTGCATTCCAGCTCAATTCCTGACATGCCCTTTTCCCAAAAGCCTGTCACATGGGCATATTCATTGGCCTTTGGGTAGGAACGGCTCTCATTATCAGCCTCGTCAACAGAGCTTTCTGCCAGGACTGTGCCGTCGGATGCCAGAATCGAACCCCTTATGATATGGTCTGACAGTTGAGAGAGCCTTGGATTATAAGGGCTGTTAATGAAGTTCTCAGAAGCAAAGCCCAGGTAATAAACAAACCAGCCTGCCAGACATAAAAACAACACAAAAAACCCATAAGTGATAAAGGCGTATTCCCGGTTTATGGAATGCCGTCTTTTTGTCTTTTTTTCAGGCATTTCGCTTAGATCTATGAGTTCATCATAAACAGCGTTATGTTCGTTATGCTTTTTTCGGGAAAATCTGATCATAATCGCGTCTCCCTCATAACATACAAGCCCTGAATTATGGCAAAAAGTATCATTGTCGACATTAAAGAGCTTCCACCGTAGCTTACCAGTGGCAGCGTAACTCCCGTGGACGGAATAAATCTGGTTACTCCGCCAAGTGTAAAAAATGTCTGGGTAGCGTACACACATCCCAACCCCAGGGCTACCAGCTTGTAAAAGGGTTCATGTATCTGCATTGCAATATTAAACATCATAAGAAAACAACTGATACATATGAATATCATACACAGCGCAAAAACACCGCCCAATTCCTCTGATATTGCTGAAAATACAAAATCCTTTTCCACTACAGGGATTTTTTCAGGCATTCCCTGATACAGGCCGCTTCCAAACCACCCGCCTGTTCCTATGGCAAAAAGCGAATGTATGATCTGATATCCTGCGCTGTCAGCCACAGAAAGAGGATCCAGCCAGGCTATAACACGGTTTCTTACATGCCCAAAAACATAATATGCCGCAACCAGACCCAGGGCTGATACTACTCCGCCTAAAAGCAGATATGATAATTTCTGTGTAGCGGCGTAGAGCATTATAAGATAGGTTATAAGGAAGATGCCTGCTCCTCCTAAATCCCTTGCTGCAACCAGTATTACTACATGAATTGCAGCTATTAGAGATGTGATTTTTATTTTTTTTGGATCATTTCCCGAATTATACAGCATTGATGCCACAAAAAATACAAAAAAGATCTTTACAAACTCTGACGGCTGTAAGGATATCCCACCTACGGACAAAGACAGCTTCGCTCCGTAAGCTGTATTGCCTGCAACGGTAACTATTAAAAGTCCGGCTATGCCAATGGCAGCGTAGAAGTAAGACAATCTGTCCAGGAAAAACAGTTTTCTGACCAGAAATGGTATAAAACCTGTGATCAACAGCCCTATCCCGGCAAGAACCAGCTGCCTGTAGGCTTTATCCATATCAAGCCTTGTCAGTATGATAAATGAAATTGCAAGCAATATACACATATTGTTAGTAAGAGCCATGGAAGCGTTCTTATAGATGTGCTTGTATATCAGATCTGTGGATATGAAAAAAATCAGCTCCATAGCTGTCATTATTATGATTTGGGATGAAAAAGAGTGCAAAAAAAGAATACCGTCAGCTATCAGCAAAAACAGATACATACAGGCAGTCTGTTGAAAATAGAAATCGTCCTGTGTATCCTCTGAAAATCTGCTGCTTAAGGCGGCAAAGCACGAGAATGTATAAAAAGCGAGCAACAATACCAGAATAATTCTGGATACAGATATAATAATGTGAAGCATTTTTCTACTCTATTGATTGATTAAAATGGCCGCGTGTAAAAGCTGTCTGCGGTCTGGTAAGCTTTACAGCGTTTATAATATCATCATAGCGCCTTAATATCTTTTTAATCTGCCTGGGACTCTCAGTAGTAAAGGATATCTCAATACCCATGGGATTAACATCCATCACCTTATCTAATATGTCCATAAGATCAGTACACACTGCATTGTATATTACATTTACACAATTTGCACAATTAACCTGTACGGGAAACTCCTTTTTCTTCCTGTCCCTAAGATAATAAATTAGCTCATCCTGCGATCTGCCTGATGTACATTTGTTGTTACAGCTCATGTGTATACAATTTGCCATATACATAAGAGGAACCCTGCCATAAACAAACATCCGGTCCCGGCTGTTATTGCGGTGTAACAGCTCCTTTTGTGACAGCTCCACAGGAACGAAGCCTGTTTTTATGCCAATATCACTAAAAGCTTCCTTTGCCCGGTCAGACATCATATACAGACGCATGCCACCGCATATATGATCCGCCTCTACTCCCTCATCCATAAGGAATCCCAGGGCGTCATAGGATGAGGCCTCGTACTGGAGAGTCTGGTGTTCTCTTATCCAGCTTGAATACTGCCGGCAGGTTCGCCTCCTCATAACAACCGGAAGGGCTATTATCCAGTTATCAGGAATTATATTCTTATCTACTGCTAATTCAACAGGCACAATAAGACCGGCCTTTGGGGCATAATCCTTACAACAGGATAGCTGTAAATCATCAGTTACCCTGATCCAAAGCCTGGGAGGTTTTGTTTTCCTTTTTGCGACTTTTGTATTATTTAGAACCGGTCTAAAGGGATTAACAGTTTCGTCATATATCCTGTGGAATCTATTGTAATCCTTATTATCCTCTGTCGGATTATCAAATAAAGATATTTTCGGAGTTTGATTTTCCTGGCGGACATGAGAGGATCGCTCCATGCTGATCATTGAGGGGTTAAAATGCCCGTCCAGGTAAGCATGGGTGAAACCGCTGCGGCTTCCGCTGTCAAAAAGCAGCTTTTTATCCTGTCCGGATATTGCCACATCTGATCCATCGCCGCCTAGAATCTGGTCTATGTGTTTGCGGTAAACTGCAGTAACAGTTTTGGCATAGCCTGCCTGCTTCATCCTGCCTTCAATCTTAAAGGACTTGACCCCTGCTTCGATCAGCCTTTTGATATATTCAATGGCACAGAGGTCCTTGGGGCTTAAAACATAGGCGCCAGGAGTCTTGATTCTTTTTTTATCTGATGATAAAACCTCGTAGGGCAGCCTGCATGGCTGGGCGCAGCGTCCCCTGTTGCCGCTTCTACCCCCTAAAAAGCTTGACATAAGACATTGGCCTGAATAGCACACGCATAAAGCGCCATGGATAAAGACCTCTGTTTCCAGGTCAGGTATCATGGAAATCGCTTTGATCTCTGACAGGGAAAGCTCTCTGGCAAGCACCAGGCGCCTTACTCCAAGCTTTTTTAAAAATCCTGCACCGTATTCGCTGCATATGTTCATCTGGGTGCTGGCATGCACATCAAGCTTTGGAAAATAACTCTCAATTAGAGACAACACCCCAAAATCCTGCACTAAAACGGCATCGACACCTGCTTCATAGTAAAAACGCAGTATGTCAAACAGCTTACGCTCTATCTCGATGTTCTTTAACAGGGTATTGATGGCAAGATAAGCCCGTCGTCCTCTCGAATGAAGATGATCCAGCATTGCTGCTGCATCTTTTTTAGAAAAATTCGGTGCATAGGCTCTGGCTCCAAAGGCCTCTGCGGCAAAATACACCGCATCTGCCCCGGCATCACAAACCGCATAAGCCATTTCGGGGCTGCCGGCAGGAGCTAAAAGCTCTATGGAATTGTCACCTTGGTCATTATTTGTCATTAGAATCCAGGGATCCTAGCAGCGCATCCTCCAAGGAAGCTTCCAGCTTGGATTTGATGCGGAGCAGTTCCTTCTTTTCACTTTCCAAATTAGAGATGGTCTCCTCAAGCTCTTCTACCTTGACCTGATCAGAAATAAGGTCATGCTTGAGATCATAGATCTCCTTGTCCTTGCGCTCGATGTCCTCTTCCTGCTTCTCTATGGTCTCTTTTGCCTTGAAATAATCATCTGCAATGTTGAGCTCTATCAGTGTGTTACGCATATCTGCGGACAGATAGGCTGTACCTTCCATCTCATTAAACTCTGTCAGCTTATTGTTGATATACGCTGCAACTCTCTGAAGGTAATCCTCCTCCTCATATCCTGAAAGAGTATATACCCTGCCCCCAATCAGAACTTCAGCGCTTTTTTTAGCAGACATTACACTAATTCCTCCCCACACACACCATATTTACTGAGCAATAACGCACACCATTTATTGTAATGGAACATCAAAAGAAAAACAACTGTTTTTTTGCCTTATAAACCTATCTGTTAAAATGCTCGTAGGCTGCCCTGGTAGCAACCCTGCCCTTTGGAGTGCGGTTTATAAAACCGTTTTTTACAAGATATGGTTCGTAGACATCCTCAATGGTGCCGGAATCCTCTCCCAGAGCTGCTGCAAGGGTATCAAGCCCCACCGGGCCACCTTCAAACTGGTCTATGATGGCAAGTATCATAGTTCTGTCATTCCGGTCCAATCCTTGCGAATCCACATCCAACAGATCCAGCGCTTCTTTTGCAACATCTTCTGTGATCATGCCATTATACCTAACCTGGGCATAATCACGGACTCTTTTTAACAGGCGGTTTGCAAGTCTTGGGGTTCCCCTGGATCTTTTTGCCATTTCAAATGCGCCGGCTTCGTCTATTGGCACCTCCAGCTTTTGGGCAGATTGCTTGATTATAACGGCCAGCTCCTTTGGTGAATAAAACTCCAGATGATGTATCACACCAAACCGATCTCTTAAGGGAGCCGACAGCAGTCCTGCCCTTGTGGTAGCGCCTACCAGGGTGAATTTTGGAAGATCAAGGCGGATGGATCTGGCCTGCTGGCCCTTCCCAATCATAATATCAATGGCATAATCCTCCATCGCCGGATACAAAACCTCTTCTACCTGGCGGTTTAACCTGTGGATCTCGTCGACAAACAGGATATCCCCCTCTCCAAGGGAGGAAAGTATGGCAGCCATTTCTCCGGGCTTTGAAATAGCCGGCCCGGAGGTTATCTTGATATGAACATCCATTTCATTAGCAATGATCCCGGCAAGAGTGGTCTTGCCAAGGCCGGGAGGCCCGTAAAACAGCACATGATCCAGTGGTTCGTTTCGCTCTCTTGCTGCTTTGATGTAGATAGAAAGCGTCTCCCTGGTCTTTTGCTGTCCAATATATTCCGAAAGAGTCTTAGGCCTAAGGGAAAAATCCGAAACCTTATCCTCAGTTAAAAGCTCAGTTGATATAACCCGTTTATCCATAATTTTATCCAAACTTACAGCAGTCTAGTTAGTGCCGTTTTTATGACAGCTTCCACTGTCATGCCATCAGAAATCTCCATTTCAGAAAAGGCTCGTATAACCTCGGAGGATGAATACCCCAGTGCCATAAGAGCTGCCATAGCGTCATTTCTGACACTGCTTTCGGAGGAAGCACCAGAAGAGCCTGTTGTATCAAGCATCTCTTCAAAATCCAGCTTGTCCTTAAGATCCAGAATTATCCTCTTTGCGGTCTTTGCTCCAATACCGTTTGCAGCGCTAATGGCCTTTACATCTTCACCTGCAATTGCAAATCTAAGCTCGTCAGAAGTCAGGGTTCCCAGTATAGACAAAGCAGCCTTGGGACCAACTCCATTAACTGACAAAAGCAGCAAAAACAGCTCCTTTTCATCCTTTTCCAGAAATCCATATAAAAAAACGCCGTTTTCTGATACATGGTAGTATGTAAAAACACGAATACGCTCCAGGCGTCCTGATATCCTGTTAAGATCCGACAGCGGCATCATTATCTCATAGCCAATTCCATTGTTATCAAGTATTAGATGTGACGCCGTAACTGAATCTATTGTTCCTTCTATATACGCATACATAATTCACCCACTCTATGCAATGATGCAAAGGTTAAAAAAGATATTTTGATTCATGATTCAACTATTTGAGAATTAATATTTTTTATTCTCTTTAAGATTTCTACCGACAAAATACCTACAAGAGTTCCGGTAATAATCCCGGCAGCCATAAGCCAGGGTGCATACCAGAAGACATATTTACTGGACAAAAATACAGCACATACCATAAGCTGGCCCATATTGTGGCTAAATCCACCTGCCATGCTAATACCTGTAAGGGAGAAAAGCCTGCTTTTGTACAGGATCAGCATAACCGCAAACGAAACTAACGCTCCGCCCAGGCTGTAAATAATGCTGAAGGGATTGCCGAACATGAATCCGGATAATATGATCCGCAGCAAATTGACGATTATTGCCTCCTGCCATGAAGCTATATCCAAAAGTATCACAACAATTATATTACAAAGCCCAAGCTTCATACCCGGTATTCCAAAGAAAAAAGGGATCAGACTCTCAATAAAGCTTAATATAAGAGCTAAAGATGTTATAATCCCCCACTTGGCGACCCGTTTTGTAAATGTATAATTCATTTTATTATGTATGTCACATGCTATATCTATCTTTGATGATATGATGGTCAAAAGGTATTTTGCCACCCATTAATCCGTCATGGTATCAATCTCGGGGTCATCCTGTCCGGAAATGCTTACAATTACCCTGTTAGGTAAGCATACTATCGACTGGGTATCGCTTTTTATGTGCCCCTGCTTCATGCAAAGCTTATCCGGGCAGGATGCAAAGCTCATATAAGCTTCGTTATCCTTGATCTTAACTGTATTACAGGTAATACCATCTATTTCAACAGGAATTTGCTGATCTATAGACAGATCATATTGTCCGTATTCCTTGCCATCAACAGTTATTATAACAGTTGAACCATGATTCATTGACAAAAAGACTTCGGCCACTACAGCCAGAATCATCATTATAAGCATGGCAAGCAGCAAAAACAGATCATTTTTAACAAGGTAATCGGACAAAGGCTGCTTCATACCCGCTCACCAATATAATAGAATCCCTTTGATTCCAGTAATCGGACTGATATCTCACTGCCTATCATACCCTCATTTCCCGGAAAATGCACCAGGGAATTATTCATCATTCGTCCGGTAACAAGCGAATTGTCCTGTTCATTCACCTGCTCCACCAGGACGGATTGTTCAGTATTTAAGAATCTGTTATTCTGTCTGGCTCCAATCTCCTGAACTCTGGATAAGAGGTTGTTGAATCGTCTTTTTGCGGTTTCTTTATCCACTTGATCATCCATTGAAGCGGCAGATGTTCCGGTTCTCTTGGAATACAGGAATGTAAAAGCGCTGTCATATTGCACACGCTCTACTATGTCTAATGTATCAGCAAAATCATCCTCCCTCTCTCCGGGAAAGCCAACTATTATATCAGTTGTCAGGGTAATATCAGGTATTCTGTCCCTAAGCTGATTAACCAGCGACAAATAATGTTCCCTGGTATAATGCCGGTTCATGGCAGCAAGGATTCTATCACTTCCTGACTGCAGGGGCAGATGCAAGTGTGAGCATATATTAGGATAAGCCGCCATAACATCCATAAGCTCTGTTGACAGGTCTTTGGGATGCGATGTCATAAACCTGATCCGGTTAAGTCTCGGAATTTCAGCAATCCTTTGCAATAATTCGGCAAATGTCATCGGTTGTTGAAGCGTCTTTCCGTATGAGTTGACATTCTGTCCCAGGAGCATTATTTCCTTAACACCATCCTCTACGAGACTTGTGCATTCACCTATTATATCCTCAGGCTTTCTGCTCCTTTCCCTTCCCCTGACATATGGAACTATACAATATGTACAGAAATTATTGCACCCGAACATTATATTAACGCCGGACTTAAAGGGGTATTTGCGCACACTTGGCAAATCCTCCACTATTTCCTTATGCTCTGTCCATATGTCTACAATCATCCCCCCGGACTCTAATGTAGTCAAAAGCAGCCTTGGAAATTCATAGATATTAAATGTCCCAAATATAAGATCTACAAATGGATAGCTCTTTTTAAGCTTATCAATAACAACTGATTCCTGCATCATACAGCCGCACAACGCTATCTTCATATGTGGATTCTTCTTTTTATAGCCATGCAGATAGCCTAACCTGCCATAGATCTTGTTATTCGCATTCTCCCTTACAGTACAGGTATTATAGATTACAAAATCAGCATCTTCGCTGTCCGATTGCTGATATCCCGCTGACAAAAGCATTCCTGCCAGCTTCTCGGAGTCCCTTGCATTCATCTGGCAGCCAAAGGTAGTTACATGAAATGTAAGGGGTCTGTTTAATCGTTGGGATTGCTCAAGAACTATGCTCCTGACCTGATCCAGATAAGCTTGTACCTGTTCTGATGAAATTGTCTGGCTCAATGAAGTATTATCCGCCATTGTATTGATTAATTCCTTCCAAATCTGTTTTTCAGTGAGAATTATGGATAGTCCTTTGTTCCGTAACTAAATAATCCATAGGAACATCCCATGAATTCTGGGGCAGCTTTTCATATATCTGGGCCTCATAGCATGCACCTATCTTGATTATATCAGAATTATCAGCTAAAAATCTGTCATAGTATCCGCCGCCATAACCAATCCGCCCAAAAGACATACTGTCAAAAGCCAGCCCCGGAACAATGGCTGCGGTGTCTGGAAATGGCTTATTTTCAGTATTTGAAGCATCTTTCAAATTAGTTGAATTATATTTCAATGACCGGTCTGTTGGTTCCATGATACCCATTCTTCCGGAAGCAAAGCTTTTATTATCCAGTGACCTGACTTGATAGAATTCGATATCTGTATCTCCGGTTACCGGAAAAAACAGTAAATATTTATTGATCAGATCCTTATACAGCGGAATTAAGGGCAACTCCTCTTTCGTTGGATAATAACAGAGCAGGTACCTAATATCTGTTAACGACTCTAAAATATTTACCACTTGTAGTCTGATTGCAGAGGAATATTCATCGTAGAGAATTTTTTTAGAATTGATTTGAATCAACCTGCGAAATTCTTTGACCTCGCCTCTTATAGTTGAAGTATCTTTAATCAATAAACCTCCTCCGCTACACTGATCAGATCGAAATCCTCATCGTAATGACTTTCAAAGAAGGTGCCTGTATAATTATTCTCAAAAATCCTGTGAAGTATAGATACATCTGCTCCGCTGGCAATTATCATATCTGCTCCTGCCGCAGTTGCTATTCTTGCAGCCCGCAGCTTAGTGAGCATGCCACCGGTTCCATCACTGCTGCCCGGCCTGTCGGAAGCCATCTTCATTAATTTGTCATCTATACGATCAACATACCTGATCAAACGGGCATTTTCATCATCTCTGGGATCAGCCGAATATAATCCGTCAATATCAGTTAAAATTATTAAAAGATCAGCGCCTATCAGTGATGTTACTATTGCAGAAAGCGTATCATTGTCGCCAAATTGAATCTCATAGGTCGAAACCGTGTCGTTATTATTAACTACCGGAATAGCTCCGGCTTCAAAAAGCTTATCAAAAGCATTTTGGGCGTTTTTCCTGGATAGATTATCGATCATAGTATTCTTGGTCATCAATACCTGACCGCATAATATGTTGTACTCAGTAAAAAATTTCTGATACACTGACATTAGCCGAGCTTGTCCAATTGAAGCATGCATCTGATTTTCAGGAAGACTGTCGGATTTCTGTGATACTCCTAGGATCTGTCTGCCCACAGCCATAGCTCCTGATGATACCAGACACACATCAAGCCCTCTGTTCTTGATATCCGCTACTTCCATTGCAAGGCGCTCCATCTTGATATAATCAATGCGTCCCGTTCTGGGATGTACCAGAGAATGTGAGCCAATTTTTATTACTATTCGCTTTTTCTGTGAAAAATCCTTCATGTATAACTCCAGCGTCATAACTTTTCAATTATCTCCGTAACAGTCGTTACCATTTACGACTTAGGCAAAAGCCTTATATGAACCTCAAGCAGTGATAAGGTAACAACTAGCACATTAGTATAGCATAAACACATGAAAAAATCATCTATATGTGATAGAATTAGGCCATGATTACCAGACCTTATTCGTACATAAAATACATATATCCAACCCTTATAGCGCTAAGCCTGCTCTTACTTACATCCTGCGCTAATGCATCAGGCAACAATACCATATCTGACAGCGCATTCTATTTTGATACGGTTATACAGGTGACCTTGTATGACAAAAAAGAACAATATGCTCTGGATCACTGCATGGAACTGGCAGAACGCTATGAACATCTTTTTTCTGCTACTATTCCTGACAGCGATATTTCCAAGATCAATGCAAATTGCGGCACCTTTGTTACTGTATCTGATGAAACCCTTGAATTGGTGCAATACGGTATAGATTATAGCAAGCTGTCCGATGGCAGATTCGATATTACCATGGGAGAGCTTTCCAGTCTCTGGGATTATGATGTGGATGATACAGGGGATTCTGACTCTAATGCTTCTCATATTCCGAAGAATTCTGATATAAAATCAGCCCTCCTGGGTGTTGATTACAATAATATTCAGATAGATGGCAATTCAATATGTCTTAATTCAGATAATGCTGCGATAGATTTAGGCGGGATAGCTAAAGGATATATAGCTGACAAGATCAAAGCTTATCTTAAAAGTGAGAATATAACCTCTGGACTGATCAATCTTGGCGGAAATGTTCTCACTATAGATACAAAGCCTGATGGATCTTCCTACACAATCGGCATACAAAAGCCTTTTTCCGATGACGGAACGCCTATAGTGTCAGTGGATATAATAGACAAATCCGTTGTTACCAGTGGGATTTACCAAAGATATTTTGAGGAAGATGGTCATATATACCATCACATTATTGATTTAGACACCGGCTATCCTTGTGATAACGAGCTATCCTCAGTCACCATTATAGGAGATTCATCGACACAATGTGATGCCCTTTCTACCAGTGTATTTCTATTGGGATTGGAAGCAGGAATGGATTTTGTTGAATCATATGACAACATAGAAGCCATCTTTATTACCCGTGAAAACGAACTGGAATATTCATCCGGTATGGGAGATTTAATACCATATCATGAATATGAACAGTAAAATAACCCTCGCATCATAAAAACATAAAAAACACCCACATGAAGAGAAGCTGTTATCTCTTTGGTGGGTGTTCTTATTACAAAATTATGTGCAAGCTTATTTATATCAAAAGCTTATGCACTTGCCTGATTTGCTTTGTCAGCCTTTGGCACAATCGGCTTGCCATGGAGCTGTGGAATAACCTTCTTAGGGCACTTCTGTGCACAAATGCTGCATCTCTTACATTTCTCCTGATCAATGTGAGCAATATTGTCTTCAACATGAACTGCGTCAAATGGACAATTCTTCTCGCAAAGATGGCAGGCAATACAGCCTGTATCACATACGGACATCACATCACGGCCCTTGTCATGTGAACTGCACGCTACTGCGAACTTAGCCTCATAAGGAATGAATTCAATCAGATGCTTAGGACAAGCCTCTATACATTTACCACAGGCCTTACAAGCATCACGGTCAACCTTGGCAATGCCGTCAACTATATGAATAGCATCAAAAGGACATGCCTTAACGCAGCTTCCAAATCCCATACAGCCATAATTACATGACTTAGGTCCGCCACCGGGAACAAAAGCCATAGCCGTACAATCTTCTACTCCCGTGTAATTGTAATTATTCTTTGCTTTGTCACAGGTTCCTGCACATTTTACAAAGGCTACCTGCTTAACTCCTGCTTCCGCGTCAACACCCATGATCTTGCCAACCTTGGCAGCCACAGGATCTCCGCCAACAGGACAGCCGTTAACCGGCGCTTCACCGGCAACAATAGCTGCTGCCAGTCCTGAACAGCCTGCAAATCCGCATCCGCCGCAGTTATTGCCAGGTAATACATCTATTATAGCTGTCTCCCTTTCATCTACCTCAACAGCCAGCTTCTCTGAAGCCACACAGAGGAAAAATCCGATCAGGCAGCCTGTCGCGCCGACAATAACCATTGCGAATATTACGCCTGTTGCGCTCATATTCTACCTCCCTCTATTATATGATACCCGAAAAACCGAAGAATGCTATCGCCATAAGACCTGCTGTTACCAGGACAATAGCTGATCCCTGGAAAGGCTCCGGTATATCGTTAAACTCTATTTTCTCTCTGATACCTGCCATGATAACTATGGCAATGGTAAAGCCTACTGCTGTAGCAAAACCGTCTAATACTCCATAGAATATTTTCATGCCAAGGCCAAGCGCCTCATTACTGTAGTAATTACCGATATTGTTAATTGCAACTCCAAGAACGGCGCAATTAGTGGTTATCAATGGCAAAAACACGCCAAGTGATGAATAAAGAGATGGAATGTTCTTCTTAAGGAACATCTCAACGAACTGCACCAAAGCGGCAATTACAAGGATAAATACTATAGTCTGTAAATATTCGAAGCCGGTGGGAACCAGTATAAGGTTATATATCAGCGAAGTAACAAATGAAGCCAGGGTAATAACAAAGATTACCGCACCGCCCATTCCTGCGGAGGTTTCTATCTTTTTTGAAACACCGAAGAAAGGACAAAGACCCAAAAACTGGCTCAAGACCACATTGTTCACGATGGAGCTGCCCACCAATATTACTAATAATTCTTTCATTGGTCCTCTCCTCCCTTACTCATTGGTCTGTGGTGACTGTGACTTGCCGGTACAGCTACTAGCAAATGAACATCCGCTGCACTCGCCTGTGAAGCAGCCCTGGGCTGCTGCAAGGGGCTTGCCCTTTTCGTCCATCTTTTTACGAACCACATTCATTACTGCCACAATTACAGAAAGTACCAAAAAAGCTCCGGGAGCAAGTATAAATATGGATATGGGAGTATAGCCTGCCTTACCTGCTGCGGCATCTGCAAGGGGAAGCAACTGATATTTGAATACCTGTCCGGATCCTAATAACTCACGGATAGAACCTAAAACAGTAAGACTGATCGTAAATCCCAATCCCATACCCAATCCATCAAAGAATGAAGGAATTACAGGATTCTTGGATGCGAAGCTCTCTGCACGGCCTAAGATGATACAGTTAACTACGATAAGAGGGATATATATTCCAAGACTCTCATACAGAGAGGGAACATATCCTTGCATCAAAAACTGAACTATAGTAACGAAGGAAGCAACTACTACTATGAATGCAGGCATCCTGACACGATCAGGAATAACATTCCTAAGCATGGAGATCAAAAGATTGGAAAGAGTAAGCACCACTGTGGTAGACAGTCCCATACCAATTCCATTGATTCCCGAAGTAGTTACCGCAAGTGTCGGGCACATTCCCAGCATTAACACAAATGTGGGGTTCTCAATAAGAATACCGTTTTTTAAGCGTTCTCCTATTCTGTTATCACTCATCAGAACCACCTCCTAAGCTTTCAAAATATGCCATAGCGGCATTCACGCCATTAGTAACGGAACGGGATGTGATCGTAGCTCCGCTTATGGCTTCTATTTCGTTCTCTCCTGCCGGAGATGATTTTGTAACGGTATATGAACCAACAGGTATATCAACAAACTGGCTGGAAAAGCCCTCTTCCGTCGACTTCATACCAAGTCCCGGGGTTTCGTTAATGCTTGTTATAGAATAACCATTCATAACACCTTCATTAGTTATACCTATGGAAAGCTCGATATCTCCGCCATATCCGTCGTGTGTTGTTACAGAGATAACATATCCTATGTCATTTCCATCGGCATCCTTCGCCACCTGACAATCAGTAATATTGTTATCTCCTGTATTGCCCTCTGAAGCTTTGCCGGCTTCGGTAGCTTCATCTGCATCAAAGCCTTCGAGCGGCTCAAAGGAAGAAGCATCGGCAAAAACAGACTGATAAGCCTTAGCAAGTGCTGCTGCCTGAGCCTGCGCAATAGGCTCTCTTGTAATCTCACATACAAATCCCAATGCAAGACCTGCAACCAAAGTGATTACGGTAAGAACCATAGCATCCTTTACTAATTGATTTTTCATGACGCATTCCCCCCTTTCGCTTCTTTCTTAATTCCAAAGGCACGCGGAATGGTCGCTCTCTCGATAAGAGGCACCAAAAGATTGCAGAATATGATAGCGTAGCTTACACCCTCAGCCGAAGGTCCGAAGAAACGGAATATTCCGGTAAGCAGCCCTAAAAGTATACCAAAGACTATCTTACCTGACGGAGTAATAGGTGATGAAACATAGTCTGTAGCCATGAAGAACGCACCCAGCATGATTCCGCCGCCGCAAAGCTCTGCGGTAAGGAAATTAGCGTCAAAGCCATGTCCACCGAACAATAATGTGAAAATAGCAAATGTAATCAGATATGATCCGGGTATTCTTAAATCAATAACTCCGCAAAGTATCATGATAATAGCACCGATCAAAATAGCTATAACCGATGTCTCACCGATAGTACCGGGGATGGTTCCAATCAGCATATCCATGGTGTTAACTGACTCCCCTGCCTTCAATGAAGCAAGAGGTGTAGCTCCTGAAAAGCCGTCAAAAGCGGAAAAATCCGTCATAGGGCCTGTAAAGGAGATCATCAGAAAGCAACGGGCTCCAAGTGCCGGGTTCATAAAGTTCTGTCCCAAGCCTCCAAAGAGCATCTTAACCACAATAATTGCAAAAGCACCGCCAATAACCGCCATCCACCAGGGCAGGGAGCTTGGCATGTTAAGAGCCAGCAAAATACCTGTAACTACAGCGGATAAATCCTTGATCGTGCTTTTCTTGTGAAGAAGCTTCTCATAAGCCCATTCACTGAACACACAGGTAGCTACCGTAACAAGTATAAGAACCAGAGCAGAAAAGCCAAAGTTATATACTCCAAAAAGGGTGGCTGGAAGCAGCGCAACTATTACGCAAAGCATTATCTTCTGTGTGTCTGTCTTCTCCCGGACATGGGGATTTGATGTAACATTTAAAATAGTATCCAACTTACTCACCCCTTTCTACTTCTTGCGCCTGTCTGCCAGTATCTGTTTTTTCATCGTCTTAATGGATTGGGCCAGATGACGCCTTGCAGGACAGCCAAAGCTGCAGCTTCCGCACTCAACGCACTCCATGCCATACCATTTTTCAAAGTTATCCTTCTGGCCATGCTCGGCAAAATCCGTAAGCTTGGACGGAACCAACTGCTCCGGACAAGCCTCAACACATCTTCCACAGTTTATACAAGCTGTAGTCTCGTATTTTGAGGCTTCATCCTCAGTAAGGCATAAAAGAGCAGATGTTGTCTTGGTTGTAGGAACATGAAGATCAAACAGCGAAAATCCCATCATGGGACCGCCTGCTATCATCTTCTTGGCTCCATTCGCCAGCAACCCTCCGGCCGCTTCAAGAAGCTCACTGTAGTCAGTACCAATACTGATATAGAAGTTCCTGGGTTCGCAAACAGCATCTCCTGTAACTGTAAAAATACGGTTAGTAAGCGGTCTGCCAAAGCGAACTGCATTATAAATAGCAACAAGAGTCTCAACATTATCTACTATGCAGCCTGCATCAGCCGGCAGCATCTTGGAATTGATCTCACGACCGGTAACAGCCTTGATTAACTGACGCTCACCACCCTGTGGATACTTGGTCATAAGCTCGGCAACCGACATTCGTGATTCGCCTGCTGTAAGCTTGGTCAAAGTCTCTACACAGTCGTGCTTATTGTCCTCAATACCAAAGACGCCCTTGGCGTTAGGGAACAACTGAAGAACAATCCTCATACCCTCAACCAGCTTCTCAGGCTCCTCAACCATCCTGCGATAGTCAGAAGTCAGATAAGGCTCACACTCAGCGCAGTTAGCTATAATGTATTCGATCTTATCCGGCTCCTTGGGAGAAAGCTTGACATGGGTAGGGAATCCTGCACCGCCCATTCCAACTACTCCGGCTTCCTTGATCTTATTAATGATCGCTTCATTGGACAGAGTGCTGATGTCTTGCGTCTCTTCAAACTCTGTCTCAGTGAAATTATTATCATTCTCGATGACAATAGAGTTAACCATGTCACCAACCGCCACTCGTCTCGGTTCGATGGCTTTGACTGTTCCGGAAACAGAAGAAAAAACCGGAGACGAAACGAATCCGCCTGCTTCAGCTATCTTCTGGCCCTTTAATACAGAATCTCCAACCGCGACAATGGGTGTGGCGGGTGCACCAATGTGCTGGGAGAGGGGAAATACCAGCTCTCCTTTTGGCAGCAGTTCCTTAACAGGCTTGGATTTGGATAAATCCTTACCATCATAAGGATGTACACCGCCTTTGAATGTCTTTAGACCCATCGTTGTACCCCACTTTCCTATCATTTTGTATACACATGATATTACACAAATTATTCCTATTATAACACTTTTTTACCCTTATGCTTGAAAAAGAGTAATTTTTTTGTATAATTTTTAATACATAAGGAGAGGATAATTGAAAATAATAGAAAAAAAAAGGCCTGTTGCAGATTTTCCCGGGAGTCTGCCTTATATAAAAGATAATATGTTATTCGTAGATATAGAAACCACTGGTTTTCAGTCCCAAAATCAGCAGATCTATATGATAGGAACAGCCTGCTTAGATGGCGACAGTATCTATGTGCGTCTTTTGTTTGCAACTGTTCCCCGGGAAGAATCAGAAATACTGCAGGAATTCATGCATATTATCAAAGATTATAACACTGTTATATCATTCAACGGCGACAGATTTGACATACCCTTCATCCTTCAAAGGCTGAAAGTACATAACATTCCATATGAATATCTGCAAACAGTTTCTTCTATAGATATCCATAAGAAGATACGGCCATATAAAAAGCTGCTGGGATTAATCTCCTGCAAGCAAAAAGACATAGAAACTCTGTGTCAAATTACGCGCACAGACGAGATGGACGGTGGAAAGCTCATTAGCGTATACGACAGATATACAAAGAATCCCACAGAAAGTGATGAAAAGCTGCTGATCTGCCATAATGAAGATGATGTATGGGGTATGGTTTCAATAATTCCGGTTTTGTCATACTCTCTTATAAATAATACCGATCTCACCTTAGATTCAATCGAATGGAATAATGAGGAGTCCATACTGATCGCCCGTATTTCCATGGGCGTGACTATTCCCAAAGCCTTCCGTATTCATGAGGATGCGTTCTACATGATCGTCGAAGAAGATCGGCTTAATGCAGCCTTTTTTATATCTAGTGAGCCTATGCACTATTACTATCCATACCCGGCGCAATATGTCTATCTGATCCGTGAAAACAGCGTTGTGCCTAAGCTTTTGGCATCTTCTGTTCCATCCTCCCAAAAGCGTCCTGCAAGATCTGATGAGTGTTTTTCTACTGTAACAGGTAATTTTGTGGCAATCGACAGCAAAATAATAAAAAAACAGCCTTCGTGGCTTAAGGATAAGCATATTCTTCAAAAAACATACAAAGATTCGTTAAATTATATAAAAACAGACCCGCAAAGCCTTGACGAGAACCTCATCATCAGCTATACAGGTCTGCTCCTTGATCAATATCTTCCGGTAACAGCTCCTTAGACATCCTTCTCATAGTAGAAGGATGAAAGTCTCTTATATCCAATACCCTTGTAATCCATAACCTGCTCAGTGCTGCCTATAAAGAGCATTCCATGGTTAACCAGGGAATCGTTAAACTTCTTGTAAACTTCATGCTTGGCTTCTTCTGTAAAGTAAATAAGCACATTACGGCATACAATCAAATGGCAATCCGTAATATATTTATCCAGAAGCAAGTTATGCTGCCGGAATTCAACACGCTTCTTTACCTGATCTGATATCTGGAAGGACTGGCCTACCTTGGTGAAGAACTTCTTCTTATACTCATCAGGTACTCCGGCTATACTCTTGGCTGAATACAAGCCTGTCTTGGCATGAGCGATAACCTGCTTGTCCAGATCAGTTGCATATATCTTGATCTGATTGATATCTATCAGCTTGGAGAGAGCCATAACAAGAGAATAAGGCTCATCACCTGTAGAGCAGGCAGCACTCCATATCTTAAGCTTCTTACCAAAACGGGATATAAGCTCAGGAGCATACTGCTCTACCAAAAGCTTCCACTGATCAGGATTACGATAGAACTCCGAAACATTGATCGTCAGGAAGTTAACAAATTCATCAAATACATCCTTCTTTGAGGTTAAAAGCTTAACATACTCATTATAGGATTTGCAGTCCCTCTTCTCCACAAGAGAGTCAATACGACGGCGCATCTGCTTCTCCTTATATGCGCTCAGATCGATCTTAGTCATTCGAAGGACTTCGTCTTTAAACTTTTCGTAATTATCCAATGCCATCGGTAGCAAATCCTTTCTGTAATAGCCTACTCTTCAGTATCAGCTGCTGCTTCTTCACTATCTTCAGATTCAAGACTCTTAGCAACAGCCTCTACATCTACATCCGCAAAATCACCTGCTGAAGGATTTGCAGCCTCTTCGTCACGCAAAAGCTCCTTAATACTCAAAGAAATCTTGTGCTCGGCCTCTCTGAATTCAACAACCTTAGCCTCTACCTCCTGACCTACAGACAGTACATCTGAAGGCTTGTCAACATGCTCCTTGGAAATCTGGGAAACATGAAGCAGAGCGTCAACTCCGGGAGCAAGCTCAATGAATGCTCCAAAGTCAGTCATACGGGCTACACGGCCGGTAATAACATTGCCAACAGCAAATCTCTCTGCTGCACCATTCCAGGGATTCTCATCCTCAAACTTCATAGACAATGCGATCTTACGATCATTAATGTCCTTAATAAACACACGAGCTGTATCACCGATGGAGAAGAGACGGCTTGGATTATCGACCCTGCCCCAGGACATCTCAGATATATGGAGCAGACCATCTATTCCGCCCAGGTCAATAAACGCACCGAAATTGGTAACATTCTTAACTGTACCCTCTATAACATCTCCGACCTTAAGCGTCTTTAAGAGTTCTTCCTGCATCTTAGCCTTCTTCTCAACTAAGAGCTGCTTGCGATCACCTATGATACGGCGCTTATGAGGATTGAATTCTGTAATGACAAACTCGATCTCCTGATCCTTGTATTTGCCGAGATCCTTCTCATACATATCAGACACAAGGCTTGCAGGAATAAATACACGCGCTTCATCCACTACAACCGACAGACCACCCTTTAATACCTGAGTTACCTTCGCAGTCAATACTTCGTGGTTGTTAAATGCCTCTTCCAAACGCTGATTGCCCTTCTCCTGAGCCAGGCGCTTATAGGATAACAGAACCTGTCCTTCGTTATCATTAACCTTAAGAACGACAGCCTCCATCTTATCATCAACCTTAACAAGCTCAGTAAGGTCAACATTGCCCTCATTAGTGTACTCGTTGCGCGTAATGATACCATCCGACTTGTATCCGATGTTAAGAATGATTTCATCAGGCTTGACAGAGATGACACTACCCTCTACTACCTCTCCATTGCGAATAGTCTTAAGTGACTCGTCCAGCATTTGTTCAAAACTCATTTCAGACATTTCTTTTGAACCTCCTCAATAATATAGTGTGGGGTGGACGCCCCTGCCGTAATACCTATGCTGACAAAAGATGGAAGAGCAGATAGATCAAGACCTTGTGAATCCTGCAGAAAAAGCGTTTCAGAACACCATGTATTACAGATTTCATATAGTTTTTTTGAATTGGAACTGTTCTCTCCGCCCAACACAAGCATTACATCGACCTGCTGCGCAAGCCTCTGTGCCTCTGCCTGGCGTTCTTCAGTTGCATTGCATATTGTATTATAAGCATGTACATCATACACTTTTTGCCTTATAATTTCAACAAAATCTTTAAATTTATTAACAAGGAAAGTTGTCTGGGACACCACACAAACCCTGTCCGAGCTCTTAAGATCAAGGTTTAACGCCTCTTCTTCAGTGGATATTACAAAAAACCTGCCGCTTATATGTCCCTGTATTCCCAACACTTCAGGATGACTTGGGCTTCCGGTGATTACAATAACCTCCCCAGCTTTTGAATGCTCCTCCACAATATTGTGAATTTTCTTTACAAAAGGACATGTGGCATCCACAACACGGTCATATTTGTGCCTAAGGTACTGTTCTTCCTCATATGATACGCCATGAGCCCTTATGATAACAGTCTTTCCCTTACCATCAATACTATCATCCATACAGGCATCAACAGCTTCTATGCCTTTATTTTTCAGATCATTTATTACTGTCTCGTTGTGTATCAGCGGGCCATAAGAATATGTTCGTTTATTATCACCGGATGCACACTCTAACGCCATATCTATGGCTCTTTGCACTCCAAAGCAAAACCCTGCGTGCTCGGCAACAATAACCTTCCTTTTGCCATTACCATTATCAGTCATCTTGTCAATGCGCCCTTTTGGGTGGATATCTCAATTATCCTGTCAACAACCTGTCCAATATCCATATCTGAAGAATCAAGGTATACTGCATCCTCGGCCTGTACCAGAGGTGATATCTTACGATTCATATCCTGCTCGTCCCGCTGGGAGATACCTGACATTATCTCATCCCATACAGGATCCTCTCCCTTGCCCTTTAATTCATCATATCTCCTTTGGGTCCGGGCCTGGACACTGGCTGTCAGATAGATCTTAACCTGTGCATCAGGCAGGATAAAGCTGCCTATGTCCCTTCCGTCCATTACACAATCGCACTCTGCTGCAATATCCCTCTGAAGTGATAAAAGCTTCTGTCTGACACAAGCGTATGCACTGGTCTTACTTGCGGCGTTACCCACTGCCTCATCTCTGATCATGGCTGTAACATCGCGATCATTAAGGAAAATGTGCATTCCATCCTCATTGTGGGTAATATTGATATTAATATCACCAAGCATGGATTCCACACTGGCTTCATCTTCCAAATCGGCCTTTTTTTCCAGAAGATACAAGGCTATAGTCCTGTACATAGCCCCTGTATCCACATATACTATTCCCAACTTCTTAGACAGAAGCTTTGCAATTGTACTCTTGCCTGCTCCTGCCGGACCGTCTATTGCAATATTAAGTGCCATCTTATCTCCCTTTCTTCAGACGCCCATTCCGGCCAGATAACCAGTTGAAAAAGCGATTTGCAGGTTAAATCCCCCTGTGAGGGCATCCACATCTATTACCTCTCCGGCAAAGGATAATCCTTCAAAGCTTTTTGCCCTCATGTTTCGCGGATCCAGCTCCTTAACCGACACTCCGCCCTGGGTAATAATAGCCTCTGAAAAACCCCTTGTTTTCGATATCGTAAATGAAAAACCTTTTAACAGGGTTAAAATCCGGCTTCTCTGGGCTTTTGACAAAGCTGCTATCTTGCTTGACGGATCGATGCCGCTGCGGTCAATTATCACCGGCTGCAGCTTCTTTGGAAGAATCCCTTCGAAAAAACGGGAAAAATTTCTGGATCCCATGCTGTCAGCCTGTCTGATCAGCCTTTTATCAAGCTCTTCTGTTGTAATGGCAGGCTTGAGATCAATTGTCCCGGCAAGAGTGCTGCTGCCTGACAGTCGTTTTGTAATATGACTTGAGGCGGAAAGGGCAAGGGGTCCGGATATACCAAAGTGGGTAAATAATAATTCCCCAAAGCCTTCGTAGAGAATTTTTCTGTTATCTGAAACACTTAATGAGACATTCTTAAGTGACAGCCCCTGCATCCCGGGAATATCGGGTTCAATCGTCTCAAGAGGAACCAGCGCCGGCAGAGGATCTACAACCTTAAGCCCCAGATCTCTGGCAAATAAAAGGCCATCCCCTGTTGATCCCGTTGATGGATAAGATAAACCCCCGGTTGCCACAATAACATGATCACAAGCTATGTATTCCCCATCAGAAGTCTTGACCTGACATACACGCCTTGATCCATCAGTTATAAGCGCCTTAACCTTAGAATCAGTACGAATCTCAATCTGACTGTGGTGTAATGCCCTTGTGAGTGCCTTTGTAATATCTGACGCATGATCAGACAACGGAAATATGCGGCCTCCGCGCTCTTCCTTCCATTTCAGGCCGTTTTCTTCAAAAAATGATAAAAGCGCCCGATTGGAGAATCCATAAAGAGCGCTGTATAGAAAGCTTGGGTTATGGATGATCTTATCAAAGAAATCCGAAATATCAGCGCTGTTGGTAAAATTTCCGCGGCCTTTGCCAGTTATATAGAGCTTTTTTCCCAGCTTCTCGTTCTGTTCCAGCAACAGAACCTTATGACCGGCAGAACCAGCAGAAATCGCAGCCATCATTCCGGCGGGACCACCACCAATAACTATAACCTGTTTCATAATAGAAAATGCGCTCTCCTGATACAGAAGAGCGCCATAAAATGCAATTGTCAGTGGACATCCTTGATGCTAAAGCTGATACGCCCCATTTTATCCTTGCCGAGACATACTACCTTAACAGTATCTCCAAGTGTCAGAACATCCTCAACCCTGTTAATACGCTCCTTGGCTATCTTGGAAATGTGTACCATTCCCTCTTTTCCCGGAGCAAATTCAACAAAAGCACCAAATTCCTTGATGGAAACGACCTTACCAGTATAAATCGCGCCCTTTTCAAAGTCGGTAACGATCATGTCAATCATATGGAGTGCTTCGTCCATTGAATCCTTGTTAAGACCACATACAGACACATTCCCCAGATCATCAATATCAATTTTAACACCTGTACGGTCAATAATCTCATTAATGGTCTTGCCGCGAGCTCCTACAACATCACCTATCTTCTGAGGATCAATCTTCATGGTCACAATCTTAGGAGCAAACTCATTAACCTCAGGACGGGGTTCTGAAATGGCCTTGCTCATACACTCGTCCATGATGAAGAACCTGGCTTCTCTGGTTCTTCGTATAGCCTCCTCAACGATAGGCCTGGTAAGACCATGGATCTTAATGTCCATCTGAATGGCTGTAATGCCGTCCTTGGTACCTGTCACCTTGAAATCCATGTCTCCGAAGAAATCCTCCAGACCCTGGATATCAGTAAGTACAATATAATCATCATCTGTTTCCCCGGTCACAAGACCACAGGAAATACCTGCAACCATCTTTTTAATCGGCACACCGGCAGCCATTAAAGCCATACATGAAGCACATGTGGAAGCCATGGATGTGGAACCATTGGACTCAAAAGTTTCTGAGACCGCCCTTATAGCGTAAGGGAACTCCTCAGCAGAAGGCATCACCGGAATAAGAGCCCTCTCTGCAAGCGCTCCATGCCCGATCTCTCTTCTTCCGGGACCACGGGATGGCTTAGTCTCTCCAACTGAATATGAGGGGAAATTATACTGGTGGATGTATCTCTTTTCTGTAACAAAATGATCCAACCCGTCTATACGCTTTGCTTCGGAAAGCGGCGCAAGGGTCACTATATCACAAATCTGAGTCTGTCCTCTGGTGAACATAGCAGAGCCATGAACCCGTGGAATAAGGTCTATCTCAGCGGATAACGGCCTGATCTGGTCTATTGCCCTTCCATCGGGACGCTTATGATCCTTGAGGATCATCTTGCGAACAGTCTTCTTCTGGTACTGATACACTGCCTCGTCAAGCACTGACAGCCATTCCTCGTTACCGGAAAATTCCTGTGCAAGGCGTTCTGTAATATCCTTAATATTGCGGTCTCTGGTCTGCTTCTCGTCAGTGAATACCGCCTCCTCCATTTCTGCAGGAGGAACTATCTCCCTGATTCTATCAAACATCTCTTCAGGAACAGAACAGCTAGTATATGAGTACTTCTCCTTGCCTACCTCAGACATCATCTGACGAATAAGAGCAATAATAGTCTGGTTAACATCATGAGCCTTGTAAATTGCGTCAAGCATGACATCATCCTTGATTTCATTGGCTCCGGCCTCAATCATAATAACTTTTTCCGATGTAGAGGCTACAGTAAGCCTCAAATCTCCGGAATCCCATACTTCCTGACTGGGATTAATGACAAGCTCGCCATTTTTCATGCCAACCTGAGTCATGGCACAAGGTCCGTCAAAAGGTATATCAGAAATACTTGCGGCCATGGCTGTACCAATCATCGCAACAATTTCCGGACGACACTGGGGATCAACGCTTAACACAAGATTGTTAAGCGTGACATCATTCCGAAAGTCCTTAGGAAACAAAGGACGCATAGGACGATCGATAACTCTGGCTGTAAGTATTGAGTTCTCTGAGGGACGACTCTCTCTCTTGTTAAATCCGCCGGGCATCTTGCCTACGGAATACATCTTTTCCTCAAATTCCACTGACAGAGGGAAGAAATCAATCCCTTCCCGCGGTTTATCTGAAGATGTAGCAGTAGACAGCACCATGGTATCACCATATTGAATCAATACGGCACCATTAGCCTGAGCAGCTACCCTTCCCACATCAATGCGAAGCGTTCTGCCCGCTAATTCCATCTGATAGGTTTTCATATTATCCGTCTCCTTTATTTGCGCAGTCCAAGCCGCTCAATCAGAGAACGGTAACGCTCAATATCCTTGCTTCTGAGATAACCCAACAAATTTCTGCGCTTACCAACCATCTTTAAAAGCCCCCTTCTGGAATGGTGATCCTTGGGATTAACCTTCAGATGCTCTGTAAGCTCTGCAATACGCGCAGTAAGCACAGCTACCTGAACCTCTGGAGAACCGGTATCTCCGGGTGTGCGGGCATACTCATTGATAATTGCCTGTTTTTTTTCTTTTGTGATCATAATCTGCCTCCTAAAACTATTCGCCTTAGATCAGGTCAGGGTCGGCTCTCCACTAACCGAATCAAAAGGTATGTTAACGCAACTCGAAAAACTATACCACAACTAAAGCCCTAATTCAAGGACTATTCCATAATAACGATGAGACTTAGAGTATTTTACTCTTCATCACCGACATCACTGAATAAGCCGTGTGACGCATACCGGTGACTGGTAATACGCACTCGATAGCTTGATACCGTTTTTCTTATTGCTGGCATGGATTATCTGTCCATTACCAACATATATTCCAACATGACTAATCCTTGGAGACCCGTAAAAGAATAGATCCCCCGGTCTTGCATCCTGAGCTGATATCCTCGTTCCGTACACTGACTGTGCAGCAGAAGAATGCGGCAGCGATACACCATACTGCGCAAAAATAGTCATCACAAAGCCGGAGCAATCTGCTCCATTAGTCAGACTACTGCCGCCCCATACATAAGGATTCCCCAAAAACTGCATAGCATAATCAGCCAGCTGCGCCGAAACCACGCCGCTGTTATCCGACAAATTGGCATCCTGTGCGGCTTCATCCTCATCAATCTGACCAATATGAGACAACCCATCTTCGTCATTGTCATCTAAGGTCATATCTGAAAGATCATCTTCGCTTTCCTGATCTTCCTCAATATCCGACTTATCCTCAGGATAGTCTTCTCCAACATCAGATACACCAGAATCAGATGTATCAGAATCAGATTCATCTAATTCTTCCACAGAATGGCTGCGATCATCTGTCTCATCGGATGACCTGTCCGCCTCCTTACTGTCATTCTTGTCATCAGAGGCTTTCTTAGTCTTATCAGAACCATCATTATCAGAGTCACTGGTAGTATCTGAATCCGCATCCGCATCTTCAGAATCTCTTTCTCTATCAGTGTCTGAATCTGAACCATCAGATTGGGATGAATCATTAAAAGAATTATCCTCAATCTCCCCGCTGTCGCCCCCTTCGGAATTATCCTCGGGGGCAGATGCAATCGTGCGATCGTCTTGCGACGATATCCCTCCACCAGAGTCATCACCAGCGCCTGGCGGCGCACCGCCTCCACCGCCGCCTCCAGCATCAGAGGCAGTGGAAACGCCGGAACCATCAGAGCTGCCCGGATCCATTGACACTTCAGATGATACAATTACATCCATGGCGTCAGTATCCCCTCTGTTATCGGAGACAGGTACCGTAGAAATAGCTGTATTCAGGGCCTTAGAGGTAATCACATAATTCTTCGAAACATACCCTACACAGCCATCCCCAAGATCAACCTCAACCCATCCGCCAACAGATGAATTATCGTCGTCAGAATCACCCTTAGAGGATGCTTCTGAAATATTATCAGATACCTTGGTATCAGCATATGAAGACTTTAAAGATCCTTTATTATCAGTCTTTACAGATACCTTTGCATTATTAGTTGATGTTTGTATCAACTCATCTTCACTCGTATCCTTTCCCTCTTTCCCGTCTGAATCACTTACCTCATCCTGCCCATCATCAACTACGGCAAGATGAGTTCCTTCGCTCACACGCTTTAATATTCTGCTGTTGGTGCTGGCTTCTGCCCGAACCCTTAAAACATCAGCCTGAACGGTAACCATATCCTCAGACATCAGTGCTTTGGCGCGCTCGGCAGCCTCTTCTCCAACAAAAAGATACGACGACATGACATAACCCGTCACATCGCCGGAAGTAATCTTGGCCCAATCACCCTCATATCCTAATATCTCGCACGCACTGTCCGGCTCCATTTTTCCTATCCTGCGTGCTTTTCTGGACGCACCATCCCTGACATTAAGAGATGTGCGTACATTGGCAATTCCTATATTCTTATAGCCGTATACCTCGTCAGAGACAGCATTCTTGTCATCCTTGGATTCTGTCTCATGGCTAACCTCTGATGTATCGGCTGCAACCGCAACCTCTTCCTTGCTTTCTGCAGCAAGCGGATCCTCTCCCATTCCTATCTCGACAGCCTTTGCGCGCTCCACAGCGTCATCAAAGTTAACATCCACAGCAGCTAAAACCCCTGCCGTAGTGTGCGAGTGAAAATCCTCTTTTGCACTTACAAGCTCTAAATTAGTATTAGTCGGATGACACTGACTTACTGCCAGAACTGTGCAGCACAAAAAAGCAGATAGTTTGACAATACCGTTCTTCATGAGAGACGACTCCTTCATCATCTTTTTTCGGATAAAGGCTATCCCCAAAAGCCCTAATCCATCGCGTTTCTTACTCAATCAAGAAAAAAGTATAGTTCATGAAAAACAGGCTTGTCAACGAAAATTTAGTTGAATGTTAAGACATTTTGCGATATTTACAGTGATTCATGATTCAACACTAGATATTGTGGGCATTTGTCATTTTTTCTGATTAAAATAAATATATGTTGTGTGTATGTCATTTTCTATTTGTTTTGACAATTCACCAAGATTTTCAAACTTCATTTCAGGTCTTAAAAATGAAAAAAACATCACTCTTGCGTAATTATCATATACATTATTATTAAAATCCAATATATGAGTTTCGACATTAATATGTTTTATTTCTTCTATTATAGTAGGCCTTAGTCCTATATTAGTTACTCCGTGAAATATACGGCCCGTCATCTCTACCTTTGTAACATAGACTCCGTTAGGAGGCAGAAGCTTATCATCAGATGGTTGTATATTTATGGTTGGACGGCCTATTTTCGTACTTCCTATCTGATTTCCATGAATAATCTTACCTATTAAAAAGTATGGGTGTCCCAACAGATCGTTTGCAAGCTCAATATTGCCATTTTTTATTTCATTTCTGACCCTTGTAGACGATACAACAGCGTCTTCATATTGAATTTTTTTGATTACATCCACTTCATACCCGAAAACATCGGACAATTCCTGTAAAAGACCGGTATTTCCAGCCCCCTTATATCCAAAGTGAAAATCATCTCCCACGATAAGATATTTCATATGAAGCTTTTCTGACAGATTTTTTACAAACAAATCAGCCCTCATTTGCATCAAATGCCGGTCAAATGGCAATTCAAGCAATATGTCTACACCGCTATGAGCAAAAAGTGTCTCCTTCTCTTCTTTTGTCATGAGAAGCTTGTCACTTTTTTTCAAAATTGTGTTGTCTGACATTCTCTCAAATGTCACTACTATAGAACGAAGACCTTCTGACTTTTTGTTAACTATCTTTTCAACCAATTTTTCATGACCCATGTGTAAACCATCAAATTTTCCCACGGTAACAGCAGAGCCTTCGTTGTCATATAATTCATCAAAACTATGTAAAATTTTCACTCTATAAATACCTTTCTTGGGTAAAATTTATTGCCACGCTTTTCATATATTCCGAGGAAATTATTTTTTTCGAGGTAGACTCGAAATTTGTCATTTTTTTCCGCTTCCAATTTTACCACATCAGATTCGAATAAAAAATTCCCATTTTTTGCCTTTTTAGTTGAATCTTCCTTCACAAAAATTTCAGGTAAATCCTTAAATGCGGAATCAATTGGCAGTATCCAGGAATCTATTCCATCACCATTATCTGATGATATAAGCTCTTCTATTTCTTCCAGACTGTGTGCCGTATCCAGAGTAAACTGTCCTGCCCTTGTCCTTTTTAACGAGCACATACATCCCCCACAGCCTAGAATCTCGCCTATGTCATGACACAGACTGCGAATATATGTACCTTTTGAACAATTAATGTGAAAATCCACCCTGTTTCCATCAATATTTAGAATCTTAATATCCGAAATATGTATGGGTGATGGCTTTCTTTCGATGATTATGCCCTCTCTGGCCAGCTCATACAGCTTTTTACCATTAACCTTCTTAGCTGAATACATGGGAGGAATCTGCATTTGATCCCCTGTAAATGACATTATGGTCCTTGTTATTGTATTATTATCAGGAATAATACTGCTTTCAGAGATAGTTTTTCCCCATATATCATATGTATCTGTTTCCCTTCCCAGCAGAAGACAGGCATCATACTCCTTACTATGGTCTTCTAACAGCGTAATAGCCTTTGTGGCGCGTCCAAGGGCAACAGGTAATACTCCTACTGCCTCTGGGTCTAAAGTCCCTGTATGGCCTATTTTTTTTTGTTTTAAAATACCTCGTAGTTTTGCTACCACATCAAATGAAGTAAAACCGGCTTCCTTGTTGATATTCAGGAAGCCGGTGTATAAATTATTATTTAGTTTGCTCATCTAATTCCTTCCGTATAGCATCTAAAAGCCTTGGTATAATGTCATGCTCGGGATCACCTGTTGCTGTAAATCCGGCAGCTTTGGTGTGACCGCCTCCATCATAAAGCTTGGCTACATTAACCAGATTGACATCTACGCTTGCGCGAAGGCTGCCCTTATAGGTTCCATCATTATTCTCATGAAGAAATAAAGCTACGCTTACGCCCTTGGTAGACCTTAATGCCTCAACAATTCCCTCAGTATCTGAGGCAATTACATCGTATCTGTCCAAAGTATCCTTTGACAGCCATGTTACTATTATTCTGCCGTCATCATACAGCTTTGAAGACAACAAAGCCTCTGCCATAATACGGTTCTGCTTATATGTTTTTTCATAAAAAGTTTTCTGAATGATCTTTGAAAATGGAATCCCCTTGTCTATAAGTATTCCCGCAATACGCATTGTCTTGGATGAGGTTCCATCGTACTGGAATACTCCGGTATCATCGACAATACCAGTATAGAGACATGCTGCGACATCCTTTGTGACCTTATCCGGATCCATAAGCTCAAACAAAAGCTCGCATGTAGAGCTTGCCTTGGGAAAAACATAATTATCCTCAGCAAAATCATGATCACTCATATGATGATCTACGCAGAGGGTATGTCTTGCGTTATCAAAAACTGCTGCTGAAGCCCCAAGCCTTCTGCTGTCACCGCAATCAAGACAAACAAATAAATCATAGACTTCGGTTACACCATCTGCCTGCTTGATTGTATCAGTATTGGCCATGAATTTATATACCTCAGGTATGGGCTCTAAATACACCTGGGCTTCTATATCTGGATATACAGACTTTATATAATTATAAAGCCCCATACAAGAGCCTACGCAGTCCCCATCCGGGCGAACATGACCGGCTATTGCCACAGTTTTTTTACCTGATAAGATTTGATCAAAATTAAGACTCAATGTCGTCCTCCTTGTCATTTGAATGATCAGCGGATATAACCTCATCTATTTTCTGAGACATCATCAATCCATATGCTATAGAGGAATCCGGTAAAAAATTAAGTTCAGGCGTATTGCGAAGATTCAGCCTTCTGGCCAGTTGTCCGCGAATAAAACCTGCTGAGTGTTTCAGACCTTCTATTGTCTGATCCAACTGATCCTGTTCCCCAAAAACACTGACATATATCTTTGCGATCTTTAGATCATTAGTTACTTCAACTCCTGTAATGCTGGTTATAGGACTGATTCTCGGATCCTTAACCTCAGAACGGATAATAGCCGACAATGAACGCATTACATCTTCATTAATCCGGCCATGTCTGGCGCTGTTTTTTTTCATAAACGCTCCCTCGGAACCTCTGTCATTATATACGCTTCGATGTGATCTTCTTCCCTCATGTCGTCAAATCCGCCAAATACAAGACCACATTCATATCCTGATTTAACTTCTTTGACATCATCCTTAAATCTCTTGAGTGACGACAATACACCCTCATAGATCATCTCTTCTTCGCGGAAGATGCGTATCTTGCAATCACGCTGAATGGTTCCATCCAATACATAGGAGCCTGCAATATTGCCCACATCTGAAGAACGGAATATCTGACGAACCTCAGCATGGCCAATAATCTTCTCTTCATAAACAGGCTCAAGCATACCCTTCATGGCAGCCTCTACATCCTCGATAGCATTGTAGATAACCTTATACAGGCGAATATCCACGCCCTCATGATCCGCAGTCTGTTTTGCTACATTATCCACTCTTACATTAAATCCGATAATAATAGCGTTGGATGCAGACGCCAGATTGACATCACTTTCGGTTATGGCTCCTACACCGCCGTGAATTACCTTTACTACTACCTCGTCATTAGACAGCTTCTCCAGCGACTGGCGAACAGCTTCCACCGAACCCTGAACATCCGCCTTAACAATAATATCAAGCTCCTTAAGATTACCGGCCTGGATCTGTGAGAACAGATCGTCTAGAGACATCTTCATTCTGGAATCTTCAACCATCTTGTTCTTGCTCTCAGTGATGAAGGTTTCTGCAAAGCTTCTGGCCTCTTTTTCAGAATCCATCGCAACGAATATCTCACCGGCATTAGGAACTTCAGAAAGTCCAAATATCTCTACCGGAACAGAAGGACCTGCGGCTTTGACATTCTCCCCGTTATCATCAACCATGGCTCTGACTCTGCCGTAAGAGCTTCCTGCAGCTACAGGGTCTCCTACCTTAAGAGTTCCCTTTTGAACTAGGATGGTAGCTACTGCACCACGCCCCTTATCAAGCTCTGCTTCTATAACCAGACCTCTGGCGTTACGATTAGGATTAGCCTTTAACTCCAGAACCTCAGAGGTCAAAAGGATCATCTCCAAAAGCTCTTCAATACCCTCATGTGTATGAGCTGAAACCGGAACAAACTCAGTACTTCCGCCCCAATCAGCCGGAATCAGTTCATACTCGGAAAGCTCCTGCTTTACGCGTTCAATGTTGGCATTTGGCTTATCAATCTTGTTGATTGCAACTATAATTTCAATATTAGCAGCCTTGGCATGATTTATAGCCTCTATTGTCTGCGGCATAACACCGTCATCCGCTGCAACAACCAGTATGGCAATGTCTGTAGAATTAGCGCCTCGCATACGCATTGCAGTAAAAGCCTCATGACCGGGGGTATCCAAAAAGGTGATATTCTGACCATTTACAGAAACAACATAGGCACCAATCTTCTGTGTTATGCCTCCTGCCTCTCTGGCAGTTACTCTGGTATCCCTTATTGCATCCAAAAGCGATGTTTTACCATGATCTACATGACCCATTACGCAGACAACAGGAGGACGAGCCTTGAGATTCTTAGGATCCTCTTCATCCTCTCTTAAAAGCTCCGCAATAACATCAACCTTCTCCTCAGGCTCACATATGCAGTTATATTCCATGGCAATCTCTTCAGCCTGATCATACTCTATCGACTGATTAACAGTAACCATGGTACCCTTCATAAACAGCTTTTTAACGATAGCAGAAGGCGCAATCTGGATCTTGTCAGCCAGCTCCTTTATAGTCAGCCTTTCCGGCAGCACAAGTGTGATTATCTCATCGGAAGTCCTCTCCTGAGGCTGACGGGCCTGGTTACGGCTGCGCTTGTTTCGTTCCTTCTTTTCAAGGTTAACATAACGATCCTTCTTCTTGCCTAAGGCATCACGATCCTTTTTCTTTTTACGATTCTTACCGGAATCCTTGGGATTGGAAGAATTCTTCTGTTCAGAAGCCTGCTTCGACTCAGAAACAACAGGGCTATTGTCCTTATCCTCCAAAATGGTATCCTGTTTTTTAGAAGGACGATCCTCTGTGTGCTCTTTTTCAACCTTAACCGTGTCTGCTGCTGCAGGAACAGGCGCCACATCAATCTTGGGTGTGTTATCAATTGGAGTTTTAACTTCCTCAACAACAGGCTCCGGTTCAGGGATAATTACCTTCTCCTCAGGCTTCGGCAAAGTTGCCTTAGGTCGGATGGTTCTCTCACTTTCAGGCCTGGGACGGATAATGCGGTTAGGCCTGTCAGCAGTCTTTGGCGCATTTCTTCGGTTGGCATCCCTGTCTCTGTTTCTGGAAGCCGATGTGCGCTCCTTGCGGCGCTCGCCTTGTCCCTCTCCCTGACGCTGCTGACTGGAGTATTTCATGTTGAATACTGTAGTTATATTCTTTTTCTTAACCGGTCTGGGGCGCTTTGGCCGCTCTTTAGCCGCACTGGCCTCATCAGGCTTTTTATCGTCACTTGCAGCTTTTTTCTCGGCGTCAGGTGCCTTGGAAGCCTGTTTTGCCGGTATACTATTATCCGCTTTTGTCTCCTTGGAAACAACAGCTTCCGGTGCTTGTGATGCTCCCGAGAACTTACCTCTTACCAGATTTATGGCGTCATCCTCAATATTGCTGGAATGGCTCTTAACATTTTCAAAGCCATTCTCATGGAGCAGAGCCAATACCTCTTTATTACTGACACCCAGCTCCTTAGATAATTCATTAACTCTCATCTTTGCCATAGATCTACCTCCGTCAAATCCTCGGATATGAATTCATCCGTTCGGCAATGTTCTCGGAAAAACCCTTATCACAAACAGCAACCGCTGCACGAAACTCTTTTCCTATTGACTTTCCTAAACCTGTTTTACTACTGTACTCTACGATGGGAATGTTTCTGTTTTTGCACATAACAAGGTACGCTTCCTTTGTGGCAGATGAGGCATCACTGGCCACTATCACAAGAAAAGCCTTGTTTTCTTTGACAGCCTTCTCTACCGCAAATTCTCCGCTTTTAACCTTGCCCGCCTTACATGCCATAGAAAGCATGGAAAGCGCTCTGTCATTGTCCTTACTCATCTTCTGACGATTCTTCTGTATCCTCTAACTGTCCAATACTGTCCGTATCGCCCTCTAAATACTCTTCGTCGGTACTTTCTTCGCTGTCTTCATACTCCTGGCTATCATCATATTCATCATCATACTCGTATTCATCGTCGTCATAATACTCGTCATCTTCATCGTAATACAGGAAATCAAATTCTCCTGACTCTCTCGCCTGAGTTTCACTTTTAATATCAATTTTAAATCCGGTAAGTCTGGCTGCAAGTCTGGCATTCTGACCTTCCTTGCCTATCGCAAGAGAAAGCTGATAATCAGGCACGATAACCTTTGCCGTATGCTCATCGGAATCAGCTATAACGGAAATAACCTTTGCAGGCTTCAAAGCCTCTTCTATAAACATGGCCGGATTTTCATTCCAGGCTGTAACATCAATTTTTTCGTTGCCAAGCTCACTTGTTACAGCGTTGACTCTGGCGCCATTTACGCCTACGCATGCACCAACCGGATCAACATTTTCATCGTTGGACCATACAGATATTTTGGTGCGGTTACCCGCTTCTCTGGCAATGGCTCTTATCTCAACAGTTCCGTCCCGAACCTCGGTAACCTCTTCCTCAAACAGGCATCTGATCAGGTCAGGATGAGTTCTCGAAACCCTGATCCTGGCACCCTTAAGGGTATCACGAACATCCAGAATATAGACTTTAATACGATCTGTAGGATGATAATGCTCTCCCTTGATCTGTTCGTTTTCATTGAGCATGGCATCAGCATTGCCCAAATCTATACTGATGTTACGGCCAATAAATCTCTGTACAATACCCGTAACAATTGTATGTCTCTTAGCTTCAAATTCCTCGAAAACCGCCCTGCGCTCTTCCTCACGAATCTTCTGTAAGATAACATTTTTAGCACTGGCTGTAGCTATACGACCAAATTCCTTGGACTGGATTTCGATACCAACCACATCGCCAATTGAAAAACTACCGTCAACAGCTTGAGCATCTGCCAGTGAAATCTGCTCCAAATCATCCTCAACTGTTTCTACAACGGTTTTCCTGGCAATTACATGATAAACACATGTGTCCGGATCAATCGTCACTTCAATATTATCTGCCTTGCCAAAGTGATTCTTTGAAGCGATAAGAAGTGCGTTTTGAATAGCTTCGAGCAGAATCTCTTTGCTTATGTTGCGCTCAGCCTCTAATAAATTAAGCGCATCAAGAAGTTCCGTGTTCTCCATGATATCCTCCTGTTGTTAAAACACCATTTATCTAAATTACAGATTATTCCTTCCAAGCCAGTCTTGCAATGGCAATATCCTTTAACAGAATAGTGTGCAATTCATCATCACAACTTATGCCAATCGCATCGTTATCGAAGGATTCCAAGAACCCTTCCAGCTCTTTTTTTCCATTCAATGCGGCAAAAAGCTTTACAACTATTTTCTCTCCAACGGCGCCGGTAAAGTGCTCCGGCTTCCTAAGACGCCTTTCTACACCTGGAGAGCTGACCTCAAATGTATATGCGTCTGAAATATAATCTTCGCGATCCAATATCTCGTTCATCTCGCGGCTGATTGCTACACAATCATCTATTGTGATCCCATCAGGCTTGTCAATATAAACCCTTAAGTAATTTTCGCCCTGTTCCTTGACATACTCAATATCGTATAGAAAAAAACCGTGTGAATCCAATAATGGGACTATATATTCCTGTGTTTTTTTCTCGTATTCACTTTTTTTAGACAACAGTTGTCACATTCCTTTCCAAAATTATGTTCCTAAAACGAAAGTTGAGAGTGGATAACCACTCTCAAACACAACAACACTATACCTGCCCAGTTCGTAGGGGAGTCGAACCCCTGATTCCGCCGTGAGAGGGCGGCGTCTTAACCACTTGACCAACGAACCAAACTGTTGTGACATTTCAGTCACAACAAAAGATACTATACACTAATTATCCTGACAATGCAAGGAAAAAATTAAATAACATCAAAAAAAATCAGGCAATCTTTTCCTTGGCGATCTCAGCAAGCTTAGCAAACCCTGCAGCATCACTTACAGCCATCTCTGATAAAACCTTACGGTTCAAGTCAATCCCTGCCAGCTTCAAGCCATACATAAACTTGCTGTAGGATATATCATTCAACCTTGCTGCGGCATTGATACGGGCAATCCACAGACGACGGAACTGACGCTTGCGCTGTTTACGGCCTGCATATGCGCTGTTTAATGCTCTCATTACGGATTGCTTAGCAATACGATACTGCTTGGAACGCGCTCCGCGAAAACCTTTGGCAAGCTTTAATACTCTTTTATGCTTCTTCTTTGCGTTCATACCGCCTTTTACTCTTGCCATTTTAATCCCTCCTACTTAACAAATCACTTTACAGATAAGGTAAAATCTTCTTCATGTTCTTAACATTGGTTTCATCCGTCATAGTAGACTTGCGGAGATTTCTCTTGCGCTTAGTACTCTTCTTGGTCAGGATGTGGCTCTTATAAGCCTTGTTTCTCTTGAGCTTTCCTGTGCCGGTCATCTTAAACCGCTTTGCAGCAGCTCTTTTTGTCTTCATCTTGGGCATAATGATTCATCCTCCTTTATGATTTTTTCTCGCTTAAAACCATACTAATGGTGCGTCCTTCCTGCTTACCGGGCTTCTCCACTACAGCTACATCCTCCAGCTGCTTGGCGAAATCATCCAACACATGGCGTGTCTGCTGCATATGCGCCATTTCTCTGCCGCGAAAACGCAGTGTAACCTTTACCTTGTTGCCCTTGGCCAAAAACTTTCTGGCCGCGTTCATCTTGGTATTCAAGTCATTAGCTTCAATGTTCGGAGACATACGGATTTCCTTGACTTCGATAGTCTTCTGCTTCTTCTTCGCTTCCTTCTCCTTGCGAGCCAGCTCATAACGATACTTACCGTAATCGATTATCTTACAAACCGGCGGCTTGGCATTTGGAGCAACCTTAACCAGATCCAGATCCGCTTCATAGGCTATCGCCTGTGCCTCACGCGCAGACATAATTCCCAATTGTTCCCCCTCAGGGCCGATCAGACGAACCTTACTGTCCCTGATCTGCTCATTGATCATCAACTTGCTGATAACTACACCTCCATATAAACTGATATGATTACCTATTAACAGTAAAAAAGTGGATAGACCGGCTATCCACTTTCACTCAAACAAACAAAACACAATTAATGTATTATCTGTCATATAAACGCCGGATAGCTGGCTGCATGAACCGCCTCCGGGTGAGAGTGGATAACTCTGCTTGAAAACGACCAAAACACATTAGCACATGACAACTGATTTGTCAAGCTACAACAATATTAATAATTCTGCCCGGCACATATACTTCTTTTTTTATGTTGCCGGAAAGCTTGTCACCTAATACTTTTTTAGCCTCGCTGATGGCTGTATCCTTATCTGCATCCTTTTTGATGGTAACTGTTCCTCTTAATTTGCCGTTGATTTGAACACCTATTTCAACAGTATCATCCTCAAGTAAAGATTCATCATAAGAAGGCCAACCCCCTGCAAAGACAGAGGCATCATTTCCTAAAGTATGATATAATTCTTCACTTATGTGCGGAGCAAACGGGGCTAAAAGCTGAACAAAAACTGTCATGGTGTCACGGTCGACCTTTTTATCCTTGGCCATAGATACTAATGTATTCAAATGCTCCATAAAACCGGATACAACAGTATTGAGGCTGAAATTCTCCAGCCGGGTGGATATATCATAGATCAAACGGTTCCGTTCACGAAGAATCTCAGGTGTATCACCGGCACCGTCATCCTTATGATCCATTACAAGCTTCCATAACCTCGAAATAAAACGATATACACCGTCTATTCCTCTGTCGTCCCATTCGGAATCCAGTTCCGGAGGTCCGACAAACAGCTCATACAGTCTTAATGAATCACAGCCGTAATCGCGTACCAGATCATCCGGTGATATGACATTGCCCTTGGATTTGGACATTTTAATGCCGTTTTTGCCGGTTATCATGCCCTGATTAAACAATTTCTTGAAGGGTTCCTCAAAGGAAACAACCCCGATATCATACAAAAATTTCGTCCAAAATCTGGCATACAGCAAATGAAGCACAGCATGCTCTACCCCGCCGATGTACATGTCTACCGGCAGGTACTTATCAGCCTTCTCCCTGGAAACCAGTTCGTTATCATTGTGGTTATCCACATATCTTAGGAAATACCAGGATGATCCTGCCCATTGAGGCATAGTATTGGTTTCCCTCTTAGCAGGCTTGCCGCAGCATGGACAGGTAGTATTGACCCAATCCTCCATAGCTGCAAGAGGAGATTCTCCGGTTCCGGTAGGCTCATAATTTTCTACATCCGGAAGCGTCAGAGGCAATTGATCCTCAGGTACACCCACTGCGCCGCAATCAGGGCAATGAACTATAGGTATCGGCTCACCCCAATAGCGCTGACGGGAAAATACCCAGTCACGAAGCTTGTAATTGGCGGTCTTCTTACCCAGCCCCTTATCCTCAATGATCTTAGGTGCTTCCAGCTTAAGCTCGGCTGACTCTCTTCCATTCCACTCACCTGAGTTGATCATAATACCGGATGCATCAGTGTATGCTTCCTTCATGTCAGCATCAACGGTACCATCCTTGGATATTACCTGAATAATCGGGATATCAAATTTGGTCGCAAACTCAAAATCTCTGTCGTCATGGGCAGGAACACACATGATAGCTCCCGTACCGTAATCAGCCAGGACATAATCCGAAAGCCAGATAGGAATCTTTGCACCACTTAAAGGATTAATGGCGTAACTTCCGGTAAATACTCCGGTCTTTTCCTTGTTCTGAAGTCTGTCTACAGATGACTTGAGAGATGTCTTGTAGATATAATCCGAAACTGCCTGCTCCTGTCCATCTGTAGCCAGTGAAGCTGCCAGCTCATGCTCAGGCGCAAGTACCATAAAGGTAGCGCCATACAAGGTGTCAGGTCTGGTAGTATAAACTGTCAGGGTTTCATCCCTTCCATCGATAGGAAATACTACTTCTGCACCATAGCTCTTGCCTATCCAGTCTGTCTGCATTTTTTTGACCTTTTCAGGCCAATCCAGCGTATCAAGATCATTTAACAAACGATCTGCATAGGCTGTTATCTTAAGCATCCACTGTTTAAGATTCTTCTTGGTAACATCTGCTCCGCAGCGTTCACACTTGCCGTTAACCACTTCTTCATTGGCAAGTCCCGTCTTGCATGAAGGACACCAGTTGATTGGCATCTCCTTCTGATATGCCAGTCCCTTATGGAACATCTGAAGAAAGATCCACTGAGTCCATTTGTAATAGTCAGGATCGGTAGTATTAACCTCCATATCCCAATCATAAATTGCAGCGATCTGCTTGATCTGTTTACGGATGTTATTAACATTATCCGCCGTAGACTTGGCAGGATGAATTCCCATCTTGATGGCGTAATTCTCAGCAGGCAGACCAAACGCATCCCATCCCATAGGATGGATAATGTAGTAATTCTGCATCAGCTTGTAACGGCTCCACACATCAGATATAACATATCCGCGCCAATGTCCCACATGCAACCCGTTAGCAGATGGATAAGGGAACATATCCAGACAATAGTATTTTTCCTTATTTTCATCCTTGGGATTAACAGGTGACTCCTCCCAGATACGGCGCCACTTTTCTTCTATTTCTCTATGATTATAAGGTTCTGCCATTTTTTCGTCCTTCCTGCCTGTGAACAATCAAAAAACACCGAAATATTGTAGCATAGTAGGCCATTTTGTCAAGAAACCCTTAATGCTGACAAACCTTTGTTGTCAGCGAAGGTTTCTAACCTTAAACTCTCTTTCCGCTTCTCTTCTTTGATCCTTTTTAGCTATGTCATGCCGCTTGTCATATAGCTTTTTACCTTTTGCCAAAGCAATTTTTAACTTTACCAGACCCTTCGAAAAGTACACTTCTACCGGGACAATGGTATAACCCTGCTGTGTTATCTGACCCTGCAGCTTTCTGATCTGTTGTTTATGAAGCAGCAGCTTTCTTGGTCTTATGGGATCCTTGTTAAATATATTGCCCATCTCATAAGGAGATATATGCATCTGGTAAATAATTGCCTCACCATTATCAATTCGTATGAAGGCTTCCTTAATGGAACACTTGCCCATACGAAGCGACTTAACCTCTGTACCTACAAGGCATATTCCCGCCTCATATATTTCTTCGAAAAAATAATCATGACTTGCTTTTTTGTTCCTTGCTATTGATCTTAGCTTTTTTTCCGCCATGCTTTCTCCTTTTTTGCTTGTGAGACTTTTGACTCATTTCTTCATACAGGCAAAAATCGATCATCCTTGCCGCCACATCCACTCGATCCACCCTGATAGTCACTTCATCCTGAAGAGTGAATACACGGTGAGTTCTGACACCAGTTAGGGTTTGAGCTTCCTCATTAAACTCATAATAGTCATCAGTGATCATACGCAGCGGAACCATTCCCTCAACAGTATTAGGAAGCTGAACATAGAATCCCCACTGTGTAACTCCGGAAATACGGCCTGTAAAAATTTCTCCAACATGATCCTGCATATATTCCGCCATTTTCATCTTAGTTACATCCCGTTCAAGCTCATCCGCCTGCCGTTCCGAGCTGCTGCTTCTTTCGGCAATATCATGAAGAATTGAAGCATAATGCTCTTTTCTTTTCTTTTTTATCTTATTATGCAGCGATTCCTTGATGATCCTGTGAACGATCAGATCAGGATATCTGCGAATGGGCGATGTAAAATGACAATAATACTCCGAAGCAAGGCCAAAATGGCCCAGATTGCTATCAGAGTATTCGGCTCTTGCCATGGAACGAAGTGTAAGTATGGATAACAAATCCTCCTGTGGAAGACCCTTAAGCTTTTTTATAAACCTTTGAAGGTGCTTGGGAGTTACCTTGCCGCCTTTGCCCCCAAGCTGTATGCCAAAACCGGCTGCTGTTTTTCGAAGTGATATAATCTTATCTTCATCCGGCTTATCATGATTACGGTATAAAAAAGGCAGCTTTCTTAATGAGAATTCAGTGGCAACCGTCTCGTTTGCTGACAGCATGAAATCTTCAATCATCATTTCAGAAACGCCCCGATCCAGGACTACAACATCGATTGCCCGGCCTGAATCATCCAGCTTAATCTTGGCTTCAGGGAATGTAAAATCTATTGCTCCACGCCGCGTTCTCCTTTTTCTGATCTTTTTTGCCAGATCCTCCATCAGGAAAAGATCTCCCAGAATGTCAGCATATTTTACACACAGGCTTCGATTATTCATGGACAATATCTCGTTAACCTGACTATAGGTCATCCTATGATCCACACATATTACTGATTCAGCAATATCATAGTCCATAATACGCCCCTTGGCGTCAAAGCGCATCAAAACACTTAATGTAAGTCGATTTTCTTTTTCCTTTAGAGAACAGATGTCGTTAGACAGCCTTTCTGGAAGCATTGGAATAACCCTGTCAGCCAGATAGATACTGGTGCCCCTGTTTAAAGCATCTTTATCCAGGCAGGAATTTTCCTTAACATAATGAGAAACATCAGCAATATGCACGCCAAGTACATATCCATCGCCCTTTCGCTCTATGGATATGGCATCGTCAAAATCCTTTGTATCATCTCCGTCTATGGTTATCGTCCTTGCTGCAGTAAGATCCAAACGATGTTTCATATCACGCTTGGATACGCTCTTGGGCAAACCTTCTGATTCCTTTATAACCTCAGTGTCAAAATCCACAGGCACCCTGTACTTATAAACAACTGACATTACATCCACACCGGGATCATCCTTAAATCCCAGTATTTCAGTTACCTCTCCTTCCGGAAGACTCTTTTTTTCCTTGCCGCCATAGGATAATATTTTGCAGACAACCTTCTGGCCTCCTATAGCTCCATTAAAACCTTTGTGTGATATGCGAATCACAGGAGGAAGCTTCTGATCATCAGGATATAATAGACCAGAAGAACCAATTCGTTCAAAAACTCCTATACAAGAGTCTACTGCCCTTTCTTTAACTGCAACTATCTTTGCTTCACAACGGCTGCCGCTTCTCTCGGGCAGAAGAACTATGCTTACCATATCCATATTAAAAGCATTAAGCCGATTATCTCTGGAAATAAAAAAATCCTCATCATAACCTTCTACGGTTACAAATCCAAATCCCTTGACATTTTGTCTATATAAACCTGTTAATTCTTTTTTCAAAACAATATCTCCTCTACTGCGACGCGAAGCTAGTCCTTTAGAGTCATCAATTCACACTTCGTGTTCATTGGACAGTACCAGGCTCCTAATACAAAATCCCCCATATGACACAAAAACCACCGGGTAAAACCCGATGGTTAAAATATCTTAGAGACTTCCGATACACAAAACCGCAGCCAAAACAAAGAATAGAACAACCAAAACCGTCGTAACCCTTACAAGGATACCCTCTCTGGAGCGTCCTTTGTTCTTGCTCCAATAACTGTCCGTGTTACTCTGGCCGCTTAGGGAACCGAGTCCTGCCTGCTTGCCCTCCTGTGATAAAATAATCACCGTAAGTATTACGCTAATAAGAATAAAAGCAACCATTAAAACTACTTTTAACATTATGATATCCTCCTGTATAAGTACGCTCTGCCAAAAACAAAGCTCTTAAATCAATCTACATAAAGACAACTTTTGTGATATTATCACATTTGTACCGTAAATGCAAGCATTAATCCATAATTGAAAAAGTGATTATAATGAGATATAGTATGATATCAGGGTCAAAAGGTCCAAATCATGCGCTTGCGCAATGATTTGAGACTTTGTGACCCGCCCAAACACGAATTAAGTTGGGGGCAAATACTTTTGACCCCAACATCATAGTATTCTTTGAAATGTTTGAATAAAAAAGGAGCAGACCATGGCTAAGAAAAGATACTTATTCTTCGATATAGACGGAACACTGGTTGCAGGAGGATACGGAGCCGGTTTTATACCTGAATCCACACAGCTTGCGCTTAAAAAGCTTAGGGACGCCGGTCATTTTATGTGTATTGCCACAGGCCGGATGCATGCAATGGCCACCGATTATATGCAGCAGCTGGATTTTGATAATATGATAAGCGATGGAGGCTACGGAGCAACTATTGACGGGGAATTCCTGGGCATAACTCCCCTTCCAAAAGAAGATATAATAGAGCTTATTGATGAATGTATAGAAAAAGGATACCCCTGGGGTCTTCAGGTGGAGGACTCCAAAATCCGCTTTACTCCTGACAAAAGCTTTGAAGAATTTTCCGATGATAAATACATGAATACCAGGATAGTCCCGGGACTTGATCCGCGCAATTATGATAATATCTACAAAGCATACATAGCCTGCTATGAGCCCGATGAGCAGGCTCTTGAATCCCTAAAAAAGCTCCCTTGGTGCCGTTTCCACAAGGAATACATTTTTGTAGAACCGGCAGACAAAGCATACGGCATCAAACGGGTTATGCAGCATTTTAATGCAGATCTTAAGGATGCAGTGGTGTTTGGAGATGCACTTAATGACCTGTCCATGTTCACAGATGACGGATGGTACAAGGTGGCTATGGGCAATGCAGTCCCGGAAGTCAAGGAACGGGCTGACTATATCACCGCTCCTGTAGACCAGGACGGAATATATCAGGCCTGTGAAAAGCTTGGATTGTTTGAAAAAATTGTCTAACTCTTTTTCGAGATAAGCTTTGATACATCTATCTCCGGTTCAAACAGAAATATATTTGTTAAAGCAGTTTTGATCGCCCAGCACATAACAAGGAGTGACAATATAGGCAACACAACATTTGATACAATGATTACTGCCAACACATCCATTATCCTGCTTATTATCACTTTTGATTTTTCCTTTATCAAGTCCGAATTTTTTGTAACTGTTTCCTTTATGATGCTGCTGACATCGTCCGCAGAGTCTTTCAATTTGTCATATAAGCCATCAAAAAATGAAACGGCCCCTTCGGAATAGTTATTATCAGAATCTTCTTCGTTATGTTCAGCTTCCTTGTACAGATCATTTATGTTTTCCATTTCAGCCTTTAACTCGGAAATCAGATTATCTGTGCCAAAGCTTTTATCTATAATAGCTCCACCCTTTATTCCTAATGGAATTATGGTCATTAATACAACACTTAACGCAAAAAGGTGTATGCAAACCTCCAGAAGCTTTCGTTTCCTGAATATAATATAAAATAATAAAGCTGTAAGCATCACAGGTACAATAAATCTGAACACTACCAATCCTAACAACGGAAGTATAAATTTTTCAAACATTATAGCAGCGAGAGCTATTACAAGATATGTATTAAACTGGGATATCTCATTAGATATTGGCGTTGTTGCATCTCCGGGTACCGCAGCTATGACCAGGGACAACCCGTTAATAACCGCTGAGATTTCAATGACAGATGTACGCTTTTCATCAAGTGTCTTATTTATATTTTCATAATTCTTAATATCACCGGCATACGGAGATACTACTATTATGCTTATTAAAATCAGTATAATACACAAAACACATCCAGTGATTTTAAATTTATCTTTCATTTTTCTAATAACCGTATTCCATTATTGAAAATAGTTCAAGCTTCCCAATCAGCCATAAATATCCGTTTCACTTTTATATCTTTCCCTTTGTCTGCCGCCAACACACTTATCAGTATTGATATAGCAACACTTGCAAGAGACAGTAAAATGCTCTTCTCAAGAGTTGAAACCGTCATCGTTTCCGGATCATATCTCATGGAGAATCCGGTAAAGCTGCAGATCAGCCACGCTATGAAGACATGATACATATAAAGATATATTGAATGAGAACCCAAAAATGCAATCTTACTGACATTTACACCAATATCTTCAATTTGCTTGGAAACCATGGATACTCCCCATATACTGATAAATCCATTTATGAACAGGAAAATCATGACCCAAACCACAGGTTCGTCGAAGATACCCCGGAACAAATTTGTGCCATAACCAAGAGAAACAATAACGGATATGGAAATCACAGCAGCTAAGGCTCCTAAAATCCACGCTGCCATTCCCTTAAGCCTGTCGAAGACCTTTAACAGTTTACAAGTATACCCAAGCAGCACAAGTGCTGCCCAAAATGGTATCATCTGCAGATTGTACGGAAGATTTATCGAAAAATAACTAAGCGCACCTGAGATAAACAGTAAAACAGCCATTGATATGAACTGAGAGATGATGGTTTTGGATATTTTTTCAACTATGACTATAAACACTATGCTGGCAAGAAACAATGCAGGAAGAAACCAAAAATCCGCAAGAAACGGATAATTTCTGCCTAAGGAATGGTACTCCCAACCGAACTGATCCTGAATCACTCTGTTCCAGATGGAACCGGCGTAGAAGTTTCTAAGACAACATAAAGCATCTACTATTGTTTCCGCGCCCTGAATAATTAAAATTATACTTCCTATGATCCAGAATGTAAGTGAATATGAAAAAAACGGAACAAGAAGTGATTTGGCCCTGGAGAGGATACTTTCTGTCAAAGTCTTTTTACCGGGACTGTAGAAATATCCTGAAAAAAAGAAAAAACAAAAAAATAATGACCCAATGATACCCGCAAAGAATCTCCAAAACATTCCCGGGGCGATGATATGGTACAAGGCAACGCATAGTATCGTTATGCCCTTTACCATATCAATAAACTGAACTCTTTTCTTTTCATCCATTTTTGACTCCTCCGTCTATAGTTTACAAATCATTATTGCCGATTTTGTAACTACATTCAAGAGGATGTTCCAGAATGTCAAATCATATACATTTCTTCAATGCTGATCAACTTGCATTTACCAGCATTTTCCCTGACATAATCGGTAAAGCCAGCTAGCGAGAAGATATATATTTCCGGAGCATTGGCCGGAATGTATTTAACCTTATCCATCAGTTTTTCAAACTCTGCTTTATCAAAGGGGTAATTTTTAAACTTACACTCACCGACAAGCAGGATATCCTTATTATTTTTTCCTAAAAGATCTATCTCTATCTGCTTATGTTTTTTATTTTCATCAAGCACTGAAGCCTGATAATCTGTTATTTCCGTAAGAATTGGAATGCCCTTCTGGCCTGCATTCATTAGAAGGTATTCTTTGGCCATCTTTTCAAATACCTTTCCCATAAAATCATGCAGATGATCTTTCACATTAGAATAATAATAGGCATCTCCCGAGCCGGCATTTATCAGGCTGGTTGCCCGATTTACATATCGGAACCAAAATTCAAGCATGCTGTCATTTAAGACATAATAAGGCTTTTTTGACATTCTCCTTTCAAGGATCTCTGCGCCTACAAGCACCTTTAACGGGTAGGTCACATCATCCGAACCAATGTATGTTGCGATTTCTCCGTTTTTGGTATGACCTGTTGCCACCGCAGATACGATTGAATTGTATAAAGCAGGATTATGCCTTTCGCTTGAAACAATTGTTCTAATCTGTTCTTCCGTAAAATATCCACCTACAGAAAAAAACTGCGTAATAATATTCTCATCGAGATCCAAATCCGGATCATACTGCTCTATGTATTTTGCCACGCCATTCGAAAGACCATAACAAACAGCTTTTTCCTCATTAGTGAAACCTTCCAGAAATTCGGCTGTTTCAAGATAATTAAAAGGTCTGAGTTTTAACTCCAGACTACTTCTGCCGTGTAACGGCGCAGACTCGGCAAGAACTTCATCTTTCATAAAACTGACAAGTGAACCGCAAAGGATCAAAAACAGATTTCCCGTCTGCCATTTGGTATCTATTTCCTTTTGAAGAACAGACTGTATATATGGACATTGTTTTGCCAAATACGGGTATTCATCTATAAAAAAAATGATTCTTTCTTTTTCAGCCTGCTTACCAACAAAGTCAAATAAATTTTCAAAACTGTTAAAACTGATGCTGTCAGCCATATCAGGTGCAAGCGCTAAAAGAACGGCTTCTGTCATCATGGATAGCAGTTCCGTCTCTTCGCGCTCAACGGCTGTGAAGAAAATGCGCTTGCAATCATGTTCTTGCATAAACTTATTTACGAGCCGGGTTTTTCCTACTCTTCGTCTTCCATATAAAACGGTCATTACAAACCCTTTTTGTTTGTATTTCTTATCCAAAATCTTTAATTCTGTGATACGCCCTCTAAAAATCCCCTGCAATTTGTTTTCCTCCATTTCGGTTAAATCCATTTTACCGAAGTGCATTTCGACTAAATTCATTTCGGTAAAACGGATTATAGCACACATAATGCTAAATACAAGAGGTTATTACAAAATAAAAGACCTCTAAGGATTCTTCCCTGGAGGTCTGATTCTCTATTTTTTTATAAAACTCTTTAATATTTCTACATCAACTGGACCAGGCGGGAATCGAACCCGCGTCCAAAAACCCATCCCCCGTCCTTCTACGAGCGTAGTCCATTATTTACATTCCCTCACATGACCGAAAACGGACACCCTGACATGATCGGTAGCTTCATAATACGCCCATATACGCAAAGCTTAGTATATGTCGTTTCCCATCTGATCGAAGCCCGTATCTGAAGGGATGGGTACCCTCAGGCGGACTGCTGCCATAATCAGGCAGCGTATGCTAATTCGTAATCGTCAGCATTTAAATTTAATTTTGGAATGTAACGCCTCCCGTGCGGCTCGCTTCTCCGGCTTTAAGATCCCTGTCGAAACCTTTACTGGCCCCAAGGGAAACGAATTCAATCGCTTCCCTTATTATGATACAAGGGTCAAAAGGTCACAATTTTCATGCTTGCATGGAAATTTGTGACTTTATGACCCACAAAACATGAGCAATGCAGTGGATTTTACACAAAAATCCACGAGAATTGCGAATGTTTTAGCAGCAAATTGCACATGTAATGTGCTGCTGCGTATCATTAATGAGGGGCAAAATACCTTTTGACCCTCATATCATATTATGCTAGGTTCAAAAGGTATTTTACCCCTTGAATCATAACGCAGAATCATCAGTCAGAAATGATATTCTCATTAACGGCATTGATCACATAATCATAGCTTTCTTCATCATCGTCATTGTCCTTGCTGCGGCGATAATATACTGTTGTTGTGGTATACTGCTTATTTCCGTCACTGTCATAGTAGTACACACGGCCGTTGCTCTCAGTATAGTAGGTGCGTCCGCTGTAAGAATATGTACCGCCATAGTAATAATAAGGGTAATAAGTACCATTGCTATAGTAGTAGTAATCGTAGTCATCATCATCGTCGTCATCATCGTCATCATCTGCATCAAATGAAACATACCAAACCAGCTTGCCATCATCTTCATCAAACTCTGCAGACAGATCGTCTACCTCACTTCTGCTAAATCCAGCATCGTCAAGAGCAATATCCTTGGCACGGCTGGCACTGATGGTAGTATATTGCTTGGATGACTTCTTTACAATGCTTCCATTGCTCTTATTGATGTTGTAATAATAATGAGTATAGCTGGTCTCGCTGTTCTTCTTGTAGAACGAAACTGCAAAAGTACTTCTGCCCTCTGTTGTCTCGGTAGAGCTATCCAGCGCATAAGCTTTACTGCTGCTGACACCTGCATTTCTAAGAGCTATCTGCCTGGCCTTGGATTCAGAAATACTTGCTGCAGATGCTACATAACCTTCGGCAGCAGGAGCCGCGATTGCGCTGCACATCCCCAAGACTACAGAAAATACTGAAGCGACAACTGCCAATTTGCGCCATCTTTCTTTTAATTTAATCATAACACTCCCTCCATTTCTATTATAAAATATAAAACAATTATTTAGTGCATTAAAAAATGCATTTTCATTATACATCATTTTTCCCGATTGTCACGCGTTTTTACGATTTCTTAACGGTTATTTTAAAAAATTAAATTCTTGTTACAAATAATTAATTTTTTTTAAAAAAATGTAAAAAAATTATTGCCTCTCATTACATCACTTTGACCTTAATAAAAAAGTAGATTATAATACCAATCATGAAAAAAGGAGTATTTCTGGCCAGAAAAAAAGACGGCAGTGTATACTACCGTTCTAATATCAATCGTTTTGGCAAGCACATCAGTCTTGGCAGCTTCGCTACCGAAGATGAGGCAGCCATGGCTTATCTCGCTGCAGTGTCCATATATGAGAATAAAGACATAACACTGTTGAATCTGTCATCTAATACAGCTCCTCTGACATTTGAAAAGGCTGTTTCAATCATTAATCATCGCGATAATGGCTTATATATTAAGACACCCATATATCTGAGGCAAAGCTATTTTTCATATTTCCTATCAGGAGTCGGCGAATTAAAATTCGATAACGATGACCTGTTCTACTATTCGTCACATCATATCCATGCACGCAACGGTCATATGTATGTTAATGACTTCGGTATGCAATATGGAATCCTGGCTCGTTTTGGGATAAAAAACTACGCTGTAGCCGGCAGAGATTACAGCTTTGCAAATGGTGATGATCACGATTTCCGCTATCAGAACATAATAATCATCAACAGGTATCACGGCGTCCGCTTAAAAGAGACACCGGGACACACCTGCTATGAGACCAGAATACACATTGTGGGAGAATACTTTATAGGCAGCTATGACTGTGACTCAATCGCAGCCGTAGCATACAATAAGGCGGCTGACGCCGCCTTGAAAGCAGGAATCACCAAAAAATTCCCACAAAATTATGTAGTAGACTATACTGCCAGCGAATACGCTGACATATACAGAAGTATCACACTGCCAGTACGATATCTGAATTATCTTGAAGAATACGCAGAATAATTACAGATCAGAGGTGCAGTAACTGCATTTTTTTGCTCCAATAGGGATCTGCTGCATGCAGTAAGGGCATTCCTTTGTATCAGGAACAGCCTCCTCGGCCTCTTCCTTTCTCATCTTATTGCTTAAAGTATTCAAAAATTTCAGCATGGCAAAGATTACCAATGCCATCAAAAGGAAATTAATTATCACAGTAATAAAATTACCATAATTAAGAGTCACTGCTCCAGCCTCCTTAGCGGCTGCAAGTGTCTTGTATTCACCACCATCAAGCGCAACAAAATAGTTGGAAAAATCTATCCCGCCAGTGATTACAGATATGACAGGCATTATAACATCGTCCACCAACGAGGATATAATAGACTGGAAGGATGCCCCTATAATAACACCGACAGCCATATCCATTACATTACCTTTTGTTATAAAATCCTTAAACTCCTCGACAAAACCCTTGCTCTTACCTGCTATTGCAGTAAGATCCTTTAACTTAGCCATATTACTTACTCCCTTTCTTAATGTATTTTTATAACGCAGACCATTATACCCTTATTTGGATCAAATTCCAAACTTTATTTAAGATACCAGTGCAGATTTACCCCTCATTAAAGATATGACTCAATCGTAGAAAAGAAGGAATCCGTTTCAACACCGGAATAATCCTCATTTTCAATTCTTTTTAGCATACGCTCGTTAAGCATGGAATCATATTTTTCGTATTGATCATCCAGAATCTGCTTCAATACATCAGCTTTACGGCTGGAAATTATACTTGCCTTGTTTTCCTCGGAAAGCTTTTCGTTATATTTGTCCTTACACTGAATGTAATAATAACCATCCTTTGCCTTGATACCATCGGATATCTCATCATTTTCCAGAGAAAAAGCAACCTTTTCAACCTTTTTCGGATATGTACCCCGCCCGAAGGAAACAATGCCCTTATCCTGCTGGCTGTAGGTTGCTACCAGCCGCTCAAAAGTAGCACCATTTTTAATCTGTACACCCAGCTTTTTAAAGAGCTTTTTGTTAGTTGTATACAGCACATACGCGTCCATAATACGGGCTTCGTCCTCACTCACCTCTTCATCCACCGTATTCATAAGCTCTGTGTAGACAATTTCAGCCAAAGCATAACGCTCCACCATGCGCTTTAAATTTTTGCTGTTAATTCCAAGCTTTTTTATTTCCTCTTCACTCAATGATTCCTCATATTGCCTGGCTGCCAGGGCCGCAGCGTTTTTCTGGGCGTAATCCAGGGTAATATCAGCTTCCTTTGCATAGAGATTAAGAACATATACTTTACACAAATGATTAATGGCAGCCTTAAAAATGCCCTCTTCTACTTCCTCCAGATCAAAATCGCCATCCCACAGATTGGTCTCTCCCACTGTGTCATACAAATTCTTGTAATTAACATAATATAGCCTGGCTTCTGCTTTTTTACAGGAAAGAGGTCCTATTGACATTACAGTAAAGGGTCCGGACAGGGAAAAAAACACCTGCCTGTCATTTATCGTGCAGCCGCATATCAAACACATTACAGCTAATGCCAAAGCGGTTATTTTTAATCTCATACTATGCCTCACACACTAAAAATCTTCCGTCTCCTACCGCAAAGACTTCCTCAAGAGCGAGTATCTCTTCTCTGGTAAGCTCTGAAACATCCATCTCATCTTCCAACAATTCTATAACTTCGTCTTCATTTTCGCAAACACTGGCGCAGATTTCTTCCAGAAACTCTTTGGCTTCCTCCGGCGTATCTGCTACTTTTTCATCATAAAGAGAAGTTTGAGCTTTTAAAAAAGCCTGTATTACAGCATCATCATACATAATAGGGACCTCCTATCCTAAAGCAATATTCCCTTATTAAGTGCAAAGGAATACAGCCATATTTCCTTAACTTTTTTTTCATTGGTTCTGTTTAGAGCATCCGCATACAGACGCATTTGCTTATCGTATCTTAAAATCAGCTCCTCCCCGGTTTTTACTCTGTCCGTTTTGTAATCTACCAGAATTATACTATTATCTTCTTCAAAAAACACATCAATTATTCCCTGAACCAATATTGGCTCCTGATCATCAATTCCTTCAAATTCCTCCATAAAATGTGATGGAGCATCCGCCATAACAAATGCCGCTTCTTTTTTCAGATTACCGCCCTGTGCTGCCCTATGCATCCTGTTTGCTAAGTCAGATTTTAAGAAACCAAGCAATTCGTATTTAGGCAATATAGACGCATCTTCATCTGTTATTTTTCCGGTCTCTAACATTACTTTAAGCTGGTTGTCGTAACTGCTCTTATAAGCATCAATTTTAAAATCAAAGCATTCCAGATAGCGGTGTACTGCCGTACCTCTCTCGGCTGATGTGATACCGGGCTTTTTCCCAGAAATAAACATAGGAACATATGCTTCCTCTTCTTCCAGCTTAAATAAATTCTCAGAATCATCGGTAAATATTTGAGCCATTGACTTACGCTTAAGCTCAGATACGGAGTACTTTACCTTGGAATCTTCAGTTATTTTGTGAGGATATATAAATTCGATTTTTTTGAGCAGATTATTTCTTTGTTCCTCTCCTACTTCATCAATTTTTTCATATAATTCTTCGAGCCTGTCGCTCTTTTTTATCTGCCATGCCGTTTCTTCAATGACAAGATCCTGGACGGATTTTACATCTATTATAAACAAACCCCTGTTTTTATGTACAGCAGGCATTATCCATCCATAGTAATTTTTAGAATGAATCCGTTTTGACAAAGACATTATCCCTTGTTGGCCCAAATCACAGCTTTCTGATACTTCCTGTGCATCAGGCAGAACTCCTGAAAGTATCATTTTGTCCTTCGCCCTTGTCATAGCCACATACAGAACCCTCTGCTCCTCGCCTCTGTCCTCGAGAGTATTAATTCGTGATAAAAATCTGCGGTACAATGTATTGATCCTAAGCCTCGCCTTAAGGTCCACAGCATAAATCCCAACACCAAGATCCGGATTAATCACCATGCTGTCTGTGTTATTCCTAAATCTCTGGCCGCATCCCGCCACAAAAACAATTGGAAATTCCAGACCTTTACTCTTGTGAATAGTTAAGATAGATACCGACTCAGAAGAATACAGGGCCTCTGCCTGTCCCATATCCTGTTCATAAGTCTTTAATCTCTCAATGTATCTTACAAAATAAAACAGTCCTCTATAGCTTGTATTTTCATAGCTTACAGACAATTCTAAAAGCTTGTCTATATTTTTTCTGCGGATATCTCCCTCAGGAAGAGCAGTAATATAAGCCCTGTAGCCTGTTGTTTTCAGTATATCTGTTAGAAGGTCATAGATAGATACATAGGGCACAGCCTTACGCCAACTATCAATCTGCTCAAGCATAGCCCTGGTCTTTTCACCTTCCTGTTCCAGCGCAAAAAGGCGGACTGCCTTATAAAAACGCTCATTGGGATAGCTTGCCCGGATTACGGCCATTTCCTCATCTGTAAAATTAAAAAGCGGTGACTTCATAACCGCAGCTAAAGCTATATCACCGGTTGGATTATTCAAAATTCGAAGTAAAGACAGCATAGTCTCCACTTCTACAGAAGAAAAATAACCTGTTGTAGACATAACTGTGGATGAAATGCCATAATCCTTTAGCACTTCCTGATATGTCCTGCCGATGGAATTGGCACTTCGATGAAGTATGGCAATATCTGAAAGCTTTACCCGCCGTAATGAAGCTGTATCGGTGTCAGTTACCCATCCATCCTCCAAGAGCCTTCGGATACGCATGGCGATCATTGCAGCTTCATAATCAACCTTACCCTCAAAATCATCAATCTGGCTGTCTGATTCATCCGCCAGCATCACCTCAGTACAAAAGCAGCTTTTATCTTCGCAATCCGGTAATCCGCTGACTCCACAGGTAAGGGACTGATTTCTGTCGTACTCTACTCCACCCATATCACTATGCATGGACATTAAAAATACTGCGTTTACAGAATCTGTCACATCCCTTCTGCTGCGGAAGTTCCTGTCTAATCCAACCAGGATTTCATTTTTATCATCACCTTGGTATTTTAAATATTTTCCAGTAAAAATATCCGGTCTTGCCTGTCTGAATCTGTAAATACTCTGCTTTACATCTCCCACCATAAAATAATTATGTCTGCCATCGGATCTTCTGGTAATAGATGATAATATCATCTCCTGAAGATAATTAGAGTCCTGATATTCGTCTATCATTACCTCTTCAAAATACTCAGACAGCTTTATGGCAGTTTCCGTTGGCTGATTAGTTTTTTCATCCACAAGAATCTTAAGAGCAAAGTGCTCAAGATCGGAAAAATCCATTATTTTTCGTAATTCTTTTGAATTTTGAAACCTGTTATAATAATCAATCGCAAGAGATGAAAGCATTTTTACATAGGGCCTGCATAGCTGCATTTCATCCAGAATTTCCTCCGGCTTCTTGGAAAACAGTTCCTTTTGAAGACTTTGCAATTCCTTTTTGATTTCATCCCGTCTTTTTTTATATCTTTCTCTTTCATCCGGGTCTTCATTTGGATCTTTCTTTCTGCTTAAAGCCTTGAATTTTACTGTCGCAAAATACTCATACCATTTGCTGTAAGTATCCTTTTCCAACAAGTCATTTATAATTTCAAGATCCGATGCAAGAGCATCTGCATACGGGTGATTGGCTTCCTTTAATTCGCTTAGCAAATCTGAAGCTTCAGCGGATAATCCAAGAAGTATATTCCTGGCATAATCTAAAAGTCTTATGATCCATTCCGAGCCTTCAAGCTCAGTCTTATCGGCTGTATCATATGGTTTTAGCAAAGACGACATCCATTTTACAGGATAGGGATAAGACAAAGAGTGGTTGTAGATTGAAAAGATCATTTCCACCATTCCGTCGTCTCTATCCCGGCTGGAAGACGCATCCGAAAGGTCCAGGAAAGCCTGATCGTTTTTCTGATACCAGTCCTCCAGCATATCCTCCATTACTTCATTTCTAAGAAGAACCAGCTCACCCTCCTGGGCAATTCTAAGGGACGGGTCAATCCCTATTTCATTAAAATAATTTCTGACCAGATATTGACAGAATCCGTCAATTGTAGAAATCCTCGCGTTATGTACGAGCGCAGTCTGAATATTAAGTCTTGTATTATCAGGATCTTGTGATGCTCTGGCTTCCAGCGCTCTGTAAATCCTGTCCTTCATTTCCGCTGCCGCTGCCTTGGTAAATGTAACCACAAGTATCCTGTCTATATCTATTGGATTGTCCTGGTCACATACTCTTGATATAATACGCTCAACCAAAACCGCAGTTTTACCACTGCCTGCAGCAGCAGAAACTAATATGTCACTGTTTCTTTCTTCAATGACCTGTCTTTGCTGATCGGTCCACTGCATCTGACATCTCCTGCTTCATTTGTTTAATTATGATAGAATTATCCTTTTCTTCCATTACTTTTCTGTATTCAAACCCATCCAGCTTGACATCAAATTTACAAACCGCGTGATACGGACAGTAATCACAGCCGCTGGATTTGTCTTTTTTTCTGTAGGGACGGATATCTATGTTTCCGTCAGCTATGCTCCTTGCAATATTTGAAGCTTTAAAGCTAGTATATTCTTCTAAGGTTACAAATTCATCCTCCGTTAACAGCCTGCTGGAAGCAGTATATGAGCCATCCTTTTTTATTTCCACAGGAATATTTGCAGAAGCAAATTTGTCGCCTCTCTCCCGCGCCTCTTTGAATCCGTCATCAAGCGCATCTATTACAGCATCATGGCTTGTGGCAAAGCCCCTTACCCTCAACTCCTTTGCTATTAACTGCTCCAATTCTTCACTGGAGGGTCTGCTGTCAACCAGGAGCATAGGATCTGACAGTGTATAGTAAAACATTGCTGCAGGATGAATTATCTTACCGGAATCCTTTTTTTCTGTAGCAGCCCTCATATACAGTAAAAGCTGCAGCTGCAAGCCCTCATAAGTATCAGAAATATTTGCATCCTTGACACCGGATTTATAATCTATGATCTTGATGTATATATCAGAGTCAGTTTCGTACCAATCCATTCTGTCAATAATACCCGATAATTTCATGGTCAGATTATTATCCAGTGGTATTCTTAATGCACTGCCTGACATCTCTGATAATGATACCTCAAATGCCTTTGGAACAAAGCTTCCATGCCTTACCTGTGATGTTAGAGTCTCAACTGTCCTTCTAAGTGTTCGCTTCATTCTTTCAAGTAAGTATGTTTCTCTGGCGGAATCAAACATATTAACTTCTTTTAATTTTAAGAATGTTTCGCTGACACTCTCGCTTAACAGGTTGTCTCTAACTTCTTTTGTGACATTAAACCAGTCATATTCCGACTCTTCTAATTTACTGGAATAACGCTCCAAAGCTTCATGGTATACGCTGCCCATATCTGCGGCACCCGCCTTGTGTTCACTTCTTTCTCTTAAATCTAATATATATTTCAAAAAATAAGCATATGCACATGAAGCATATTTTTCCAGCCTGCTGGCGGAAACACCGATAGTGTATGAATTATTTATCGCATTCATTACAGCCTTTGGAATGGCAGCATTATGATGAATATACCATCCTGCCTGAATGAGAGAATCGAATGTAACTATATCAGCGGTCTTCAATAACGACATTAATTCATAAAATAATTTCTTATATTTTTCCTCCAGTCTTCCTCTTTCGTATTCTCTTATTGAGTCTGACAGGTTATCAGGCAGCCACGCAATGGCGTCGGGATCAAACTTTAAATCTTGACTGGAAATCCTTTCAACCGTCATAGCCTCATAATATCCCGTTACCAGTGATAACAGATACGAAGGGTTAACACTCTCTCCATCATGTGAGAACCTTGGAGAGGTCAGTATCAGCTGTCTGGATGGTTTCGTTAATGCCAGATATAAATAAAACTTCTGATGCAGGGTGTTCTCCCTGTCCGTCGGTGCCAGTTCAATATCGTATTGTTTTATTTTTTCCCTCTCTGACTGGAGCAGTATGCCCCCGCCATCGAATCTCTTTGGAATATGTGCATCTGATAGTCCTATTAAAAAAAGTGTGTGAATATCGCCAATTCTGGTCCTTTCAATATCACCAAAGGTTACACAGTCCAGAGATGGGGGTATAACTCCTACAGTCAGAGTCTGTAAGCCCTCATTTAATATATCCTCAAAAACTTCAATATTAAGCGTTACATCTCCCATTAACCCTACTATTTTATCCAGAAGTTCCATTACCTTCGGGTAAAGCTGCCGTACCATCTGTGCCTGCTTAAGGTCATGCTCCTCTTCAAGCCTTGCGGCCCGTTCCTTTAATAACTTCTCACAGTTTAATTCTAATAATATATAATACAGCTTTTCTGAAAAATCTCTTGCTGTGGCGGAAGGACTAAAATTTCTCCCATCAGAAAATGCAGCAATAATGCTTTCTCTTGCTTTGTTGATTTCTACCAGCTCTTCCGAAGAGATATCCTTTGCATACCTGTCAAAAATACTATTCCATGTCATAAATCCCCGGATTCCTGTAGCAAGCAGATAATTGTCCAACAGATCGATAGTATCCTGATCAATACCAGACATAGCGCATTTCAGATAATTTAGGACAGCTTCATAGGAAAAATCTTTTACAAACAGATGCACTACTGCTTCTACCAGCTCTATGAAAGGATCTCTCAAGGCTGTATCTCTGGAGTCTACAAATACCGGTATCTCATATTCTTCAAAAAGTTCTGAAATTATGTATTGATAATCATTAATATCAGAGCAAAGAACAGCAAAATCCCTAAATCTTAATTCCTTATTATCCTTGATCATGCGGCGTATTTGAGAAGCTGCAAATATCAGCTCGTCTTTAATTTCAGATACTTCATAAGCACGAACCACATCTTCTGCTTCATTCCACTTTTTTTCATTCATTATAAGCGGTCTGAGCCTGAACAGATTTCTCTCGAGATGTTCCATCATTCCATTGGCAACATACCGTATTCCCCCGGTATTGCTTAACTTAATGATATTATTAATTTTAGTTTTAGCAGTTTTGGCAAGAAACATCATTGACTTAATGTAATCAAGGCTCATGTCAAAAAGTGATGTTTCATTATCATCCAGCGTTACAGTAACCCATATCTCCTTTGCCAGAACAAGCATCCGCTCGAACAGTTTGTTCTGAACCGGGGTAAAGCCGGTATACCCATCAAATGCTAAGAATGAATCCTTTACAAACTCTGAATTTTCTATAATTGTTAAAAGCTTAGATAATATTTGTTCAGATGTAATATAACTTCCTTCAAGCTCTTTTTCATACCGGGTGTATATGGTTATCAAATCCTTGATCTTTGAATAATATATATCACCCATATCCTCTACACGCAAAAAATCCCCCAATTGTTCGGGGGTAATACCATACAGGGCAAATTCACTCAACAGGGATTTAAGCTCATCAATGAAACCTCTGTTATCAATTCCTGAGGTTAAAATATTAAGTTTATCCTTAAGATCAGTACAAATCTTGCGTAATAAAAGAGATTTGCCCGTATCTTCCAGTACATCGTATACAGTGGTCCCAAGCTCATCAAACACTCTATATGCCAGACGCTCAAATGAAAGCACCTCTATGTTAAGGATGCCGTGGTTTTCTGAACGCAAAACTAACTCGCGCTGTGTCTGTAAAGTAAATTGCTCAGGTACTAACACCAGATGACGCTGCCTGGGATTATCAGCAGCATGACTTGCTACCTTAGAGAACAGATTATATGATTTACCGCTTCCACTGGGACCTGTAATAAGCTGTAATGCCATCTATAACCTTCTTATTCTTCGTTTAGCATCTCATCCATTGTATGCCATCCTAAAACCGCGCACTTTACACGGGCAGGCATATGCGAGACATCCTGCAGCACCCCTGCCTCTTCCAGCTTTTCTCTTTCATCATCCGTAATCTCACCAGTGATCATTCTGATAAAAATTTCCGACAGAGCGAGAGCTTCATCCTTGGTTCTTCCAATTACAAGATCCAGCATCATATCTGCAGATGCCTGGGATATGGCGCATCCATCGCCTGTATATCCGCCATCCGTAATAATACCGTCTTCAACCTTAAGCGATAGTATAATATCATCTCCACATGATGGATTTACACCTTCCAGCGTGAAGTTCGCGCCTTCTATATCATGCTTATGTACAGGATGCACATTATGATCTGTAATGATCTCGTTATAAAAAGTATTACTCATATCCCATCTTCCCCCGTATAGTCTTAAGGCATGCTATAAATGCATCAATATCTTCTTTTGTATTGTAAAAAGCAAGTGAAGCCCTCGTGGTCGAAAACAATCCTAAATGCTGGTGCAGGGGCTGAGCACAGTGATGTCCTGCCCTGATCGCCACATCATTTTCATCAAATATGGCAGCCACATCATGCGGATGTACATCGTCTATAACAAAGGTTATTATTCCATGGTGCTCACCGGGATCATCACTGCCGATTATATGTACATGGTCAATCTTACTCATCTCATCAAACATATAAGCAGTAAGCTTGTTCTCACTGTCTATAATGGTATCCCAACCTATCCTTTTCATGAATGCTATTGCTTCATCCAGCCCGACTGCGCCTCCTACATTAACTGTTCCTGCTTCGAACTTGTGAGGAATATTGGCATAAGTTGTCTTTTCCCGGGTAACATACTCGATCATTTCGCCGCCATACAAAAAAGGAGGCATTTCCTTGAGCAGCCTGGACTTACCGTACAGCACCCCTATACCCATAGGCGCATACATCTTATGTCCGGAAAAAGCCAGAAAATCCACATCCAGAACTCTTACATCCACCGGCATATGAGGTACACTCTGTGCACCGTCACACACAAACACAGCTCCCACCTCATGGGCGCAGGCTGCGAATTCCTTAACATCATACATCCTTCCAAACACATTGGAAAGCTGTGTCATTGCTACTATCTTAGTGCGATCATTTAAAAGTGATTTGAATTTGTCCAGAGACAGGCTGCCGTCCTGTTCACATTCAAAAAAGACAATCTTCGCTCCGGCCCGAAGCGCAGCCTGCTTCCAAGGGAGAAAATTACTGTGATGCTCCACTATGGTAACAATAATCTCATCACCTTCCTTAAGAGCCATCGAGCCATAACTATAAGCAACCAGATTCAGGCTTTCGGTAGCATTTCTGGTAAAGATTATCTCTTCGTCCTTTTCGGCGTTAATAAACTCTCTTACACTGCTTCTGGCCTTTTCATAAGCATCAGTGGCAGCAATGGAAAGAGCATAAAGACCACGCATAGGATTGGCGTTATGCATACGGTAATAGTTCTCTGCCGCAGTTATAACACACCCTGGCTTCTGCGTTGTAGCCGCATTATCCAGATAATGAATCTTTTGACCTTCTAATACCGGAAAACCCTTTTTTCTTATAGTATTCAATAATCTGCACCTCTTAGCTTTTACGAAGACCGGCTATCTCTTCAATAATGCCTGCATCGGGAATATTCCGACAAACCGAGTCAATTCTGGCATCCGCCATCATCTCGTATATTTCCTCTGTATTCATTCCACGCGACATCATATAGAACATAAGCTCTTCACTTAATCTGCCTATGGTTGCACCATGATTGCCTTCTACATCCTCTTCCTGACACAATATAAGCGGAATTGTCTTATTTTCCACTCCATCATCCAACAGCAGAACATCTTCCTGTTCATTACCTATGGCATCCTTTGCACCTCTTTTAAAGTCTATAGTGCCTCTGAAAAGCTTATATGCATTATCCCTAAGAACCCCGGATACGATCATATCAGATAATGTACGCTTGCCAAAATGATTGACTATATAATTCATATCCAGTCTGTCATCACCTGAAACCTCATATGCAATTTTTGTATCAAAGGATGAACCATCACCTATAAGATCACTTCGGCATCCGGTGTAAATATGGCTTCCTTTTAGGAAAAGCTGCTCCAGCTTAAATGAGCTGTTGGCTTGCTGCCTGGTTCCTACATCCAAAAAAACATTATCAACAGAAGCTCCTGCCACGCATACAAGCCTGAAATCCGATGCTTCTTCGAGATTGATCCTGACTTGAACTGCCATACCTGCTGATGAATCATTGCCGCCTAAAAAAATAATCATGGTTCCGGAAGCATTTTTTTCCACATCCACATACACAGGAATCATGGCGTATTTTGAATCTGCTGCATAACAGGTCAGCTTTATCGGTTGTGATGATGAAGTCTGCTTTGAGATGGATAAATACTTTTCATTTAGATTTGAAGATGTAAAAATGTCATCAAATTCACTTCCCAAGGCTGTAGCCATCAATCCTGCACTATAGCTGCGATCCTTCAGGCTCCACTGGATTGGAACATCAAATGAAGCATCTGCCAAAACACCATCAAAGCTCTTTACGCTTGCCATATTCATTGACAGCCAGCGATAAGTCCTGGCAGGAATTTGGTTTATCGTAATGTTATTATCCTTCATTATCCGATACTCCCTTTCATTTCCAGTCTTATCAGATTGTTCATCTCTACAGCGTATTCCAAAGGCAGCTCTTTGCCAACTGTATCCGCAAAACCGGTTACTATTAGAGCCCTGGCATCTTCTTCGCTCATCCCTCTGCTCATAAGATAAAATACAACATCATCACTTATGCGTCCTATCCTCGCCTCATGTCCGATATCAGCATCTGAAGTTCTGATATCCATGGCCGGAATAGTATCGGATCTTGATATATCGTCCAGCATCAGGGATTGACAGGATACCGATGACTTTGAGCCCTTTGCTTTATTGGATACAACTACAGAGCTTCTGAAGGTGGAAATCCCTCCGCTCTTTGAAATAGATCTGGTATTAACATAGGATGAGGTATTAGGTGCATTGTGTAAAACCTTGGTACCTGTGTCCAGGTTCTGACCCTCACCTGCAAAGGTCACACTTGTAAATTCAGCCCTGGCATTCTCCCCTGCCAGCACACTCATAGGGTACAAATACGAGATATGGGAGCCAAATGATCCGGATATCCACTCTACTTTTCCATTCTTTTCAACCCTGGCCCTTTTAGTGTTAAGGTTGTACATGTTCTTAGACCAGTTCTCAATTGTAGAATATCTAAGTGTAGCGCCCTCTCCTACAAATAATTCCACACAACCTGCGTGAAGATTTGCAACATTATATTTGGGAGCTGAACAGCCCTCGATAAAATGAAGATATGCCCCCTCATCAACTATAATAAGCGTATGCTCGAACTGTCCGGCTCCGGGAGCATTCAATCTAAAATATGACTGCAAAGGTATCTCTACAGATACTCCAGAAGGTACATATACAAACGAACCTCCCGACCACACAGCGCCATGCAAAGCCGCAAATTTATGGTCAGTTGGCGGCACCAGCTTCATAAAATGCTCGCGGATACGATCGGCGTGCTCAGTATGCAGCGCGCTTTCCAGATCAGTGTAAATAACACCTTGTGAAGCCACCTCGTCCTTAACATTATGATACACAAGCTCGGAATCATATTGAGCCCCTACTCCCGCCAGGGACTCGCGCTCTGCCTGTGGTATTCCCAATCTCTCAAATGTATCCTTGATGTCCGTAGGTACCTCATCCCAATTTGCATGCATACGATCAGTATTGGGACGGACATAAGTAACAATATTATCCATATCAAGTCCGGATATATCAGGTCCCCAGTCAACCATTTCCGTTTTGTTGAATATTTTAAGAGACTCTAATCTGAAGTCACGCATCCACTGCGGATCATTTTTCTCCTCGGAAATCTGTCTTACAATTTCTTCGGTCAAGCCCTCATCTACCCGATAGGAATCCTTCTCATCATATCTGAAATCATATATGCTGCGGTCAATGTCCTCAACATAAGTCTTTTCTTCTGTCTCTTTTTCCTTCATCATGATATGTATCTCTCAAATCCGCTCTTATTAATCTCATCAACAAGCTCACTGCCGCCCTCTGCAACAATGCGTCCATCCACCAGCACATGTACCTTATCCACAGACAACGCTTCAAGTATTTTAGTGCTGTGAGTAATTATTAAAAGAGCGCCATTTACCTGTTTTTTATATTCTTCGATTCCCTGGGAAACCGTCCGAACAGCATCCACATCCAGACCTGAATCTGTTTCATCTAGTATTGCAAGCGAAGGAGCCAGAAGTAAAAGCTGTAATATTTCCGCTTTTTTCTTTTCTCCTCCGGAAAAACCAACATTCAGATCACGCATCGCATAATCCTTATCCATCTGCAGAATGGACATGGTCGCTTCCAGCTTTTTATTGAAATCCCAAACTCTTACATGCTTGCCGGTACGCTGTTCCAGGGCATTTCTAATGAAATTCGAAAGTGTAATTCCAGGAACCTCTACCGGATTCTGGAATGACAGGAACATTCCTCTTTTTGCGATCTTATCAGTGGGTTCGTCCGTGATATCCTCACCTAAAAAGGAAATGTTTCCACCAGTCTTAATGTATGATGGATGCCCCATTAATGAATAGCCTAATGTAGACTTTCCTGCTCCATTAGGTCCCATTATTACATGAACTTCTCCTTCATTTGCAGAAAGGCTCAAGCCATGCAGAATCTCTTTTTCCTCAACCTCTACCTTTAAATCCTTTACATGCAAAATCTCTTTTGCCATTTCAACACTCCTTTTCCTTTATGCTGTATCCCTCATTCTTATGCCATACTGCCATAATCTGGATACAAATCTTAGAATCATAAATGTGATCATAGAATCTATAGGAAGCATCACAAGCGCAGTGACTATTCTGACCGGAAGCATAACTATGAATAAATTATCATATAAAACTGACAGCCAGAAAGTATTTAATCCCACACTAATAATAAGCTTCGATATAAACTGGGCTGCCAATACACGCTTAATCGTAAGATTCTTATGGTACAGGACAAACCCGAAAATCATACCATTAATAACTGCCGACAGTGTAAATCCAGGGAAAAACGGCCCGGTTGGAGCTACCAGATATTTTATGATATCAAGCATACCCCAGAATACTCCGCCAACTGCCGGTCCGAATAATGCTGAGACTGCCATACCGGGCAGATCTGAAAATCCTATTCTTATGTATTCTCCTATATCTATGGAGGCAACAAACTTAAGTGCAACAGCAAGAGCTGCCAGTATACCGCAGCAGCTTAGAACATAGACATCCCTTAATTCCTTGATAGAATCAGTCCAAATATTATTGTCCATTATCCGAATCCTCATCGTTCTTATAAAACTCCTTAATTCGAAGCTGCTCTCTTTTTTCAAAGCTATCTGCAGCCTTCAGAAACAGAAAACTGCTAAGATAAGTTACTATTCCAAACCCGCAGACAGCCCATAAAAACATGCCAAATCTCATAAAATTCCGATTAAAAACCAATGTCAGATAGGCAAACAACACCGTTATTATAATTCCGGCAACTGTCCATGGCAGACCGACCACAGCCACCTGGTACGATCTTTTAACACACCTAAAAACCTTCAAATCCGTCCATCTGGCAAGTGATGGAAAAAGATTTTGATATCCAAAAATCAACAGAATAGCCAGGGCGTAATAGGTTATTGTGTAACTTGTACCCAATCCCTTACCCTTAAAGATTTCAGCGGCATAGTTGACAGATACCAGTATAAAATAACAAAATATACAGACAAACCACAATAAAGTGGCGCTTACAAAGCTTTTCTTAAAGGTTTTCAAAAATGTTTTAAATACAGGAAGATCAGAATCCCTGTCTGAAGCTATAAGCTGCATTCCCTCACATAAAGCACAGAGGGAAGCGCCGGCTGTAATTACCGGCAATGAAAACAAACAAAACAGCAGATTGTACACTACTATATCAGAAAACTTTCGTAAAGCGTCCATCAAAGGACCGTTTAAATCAAATATCTTCATAGCAAAATAGCTTTTGATATGTGGGTCATAAATAACAAAGGATATTCTACCAGTATTTTACTTTGCTTGCAACTCTTAGAAAATTAAGAAGACCGAAGGGAACTAAATCCCTTCGGTCTAAATAAGTTTATGATAACTGTATTATACAAGGAACAATGACTATTTTATCGCTCCATCGACCATACCTGCGATAATCTGCTTCTGGGCAAACAGGAAGATGATTACCATAGGCGTTATGGTAAGTAAAGCCGCAGCCAGGATCAAATTCCACTGGGTAACGAATGATCCTACAAATGACTGAATAGCCACCGGCAGTGTCTTTACTGCACTGTTTGATCCAAGCAGCAGTGAAGGTAACAGGTAATCGTTCCAAATCCACATACCATTAAGGATAGACACCGTTACTATTACAGGCTTTAACAGAGGAAGAATAACCCTGAAGAATATCTCCTCGGGAGGACAACCGTCTATAGAAGCAGCCTCTTCAAGCTCGTAAGGTATGCCCTTGATAAATCCGTTAAGGATGAATACAGTCATAGCACCGCCAAAACCACAGTATGCAAAAATAGTACCGGGTATGGAACGAAGCATCGGAATACCTATGAAATTACCAGCATCACGGAAAGTTGAGATCAAAGCAAGCATTACTGCCTGGAAAGGAATGATCATTGATGCAATAAAGGTAAAGTATATAAGGGTAGACCAAACTGTCTTGTTACGGCAGATAACCCACGCTGCCATTCCTCCGAACAGGGCTAACAGTACCAGTGAAACCACTGTAATGATAACTGATGATCCAAAGGCATACCAGAACTGGAAATGAACATTATGGATAACATCATTAAGGTTTGACGCTAACTGCGAAAATGAAACCCCATTCATGCTTACAGGACTCTCGGTGATCATCATAGGAGCCTTACAAGCATTTACAACCACCAGATAAAACGGGAACAAAATATACAAAGCTATACAGGTGGCGATAATAAATGAAATAACTTTTGTAGAAGTCTTAGGTTCCGTATTCATTACATCTCCACCTCCTTACTGCTTGTCAGGCGAACCTGAAGGATAGAAACAGCCGTAAGGATAATGAAGAACATAACAGCCTTAGCCTGTCCCAAAGAATAATCATTCTGATTGATAGCTGTTGTATAGATATTCAAGGCAAGCATTTCTGTACCGTTTGTAAGCCTTGAACCCATAAAATCTGTAACTGTGCCGTTTCCACCGGTCAAAGCCAGGTTAACATCGAACATCTTGAATGCATTTGTCAGCGTCAAAAATGAACAGATTGTAATGGTAGAAGCAATCATCGGAATCTTGATCCTGAAGAGTGTGTCAACGGCGTTAGCTCCGTCAATAGCGGCTGCTTCTATAACCTCACGGGGAACCGTATTAAGTCCGGTTATGTAGATCAGCATAATGTATCCGGCATACTGCCATACATACACTACGATAATGGCAAAAAACGCAAGCTTGGTATCAGACAGTACTGAATAACCGTAGTTAAACAGAGCTGCTGTGAAATTAACCAAAACCTTTGAAAAAGCGAACTGCCAGATATAACCAAGAACGATACCGCCGATAAGGTTAGGAAGGAAATACGCTGCTCTGAAGAAGCCTACTCCCTTAAGCTTTGATGAGCAAAGCAGAGCCAGAAGAAAAGCTACTACATTAACTACGATCATGTTGACGATAACGAAACCGGCAGTAAGCAGAATCGAATAAATGAATGCCGGCTGATGAATAGCCCTGGCATAGTTATTCAATCCAACAAACTCATTGATCCTGATACCATCCCAATCAGTAAAGGAATATCCAATACCCAGGATCAGCGGGATAATAACTGTTACAACGAATGTGAACAGTAACGGAAACAGGAAAATAAAATTGATAATATTCCTATGATGCGTATCCGTAGGATATTTATACATACCTATAAGTATCAGAAGCGCACCAATTATCAACGCCCATCCGCGAATACCTGACAAGCGGATTCCCATAAAGAATATATCCAGCTCTTTGGACGCCATAAAGTCCAGATACAGAGCCATTATCAAAGAAATAACCCCTACAATCAGGCAAGCCAGCGATACTGTGCGTTGACCGGAAGTATTTTTATTCATTATTATACCTCCTCTCTAAAATACGGTAGTATACCTGTCTGATCTGCCAAAATAAGAAAAGGGCGGCAGCTTCAGCCGCCGCCCTACTATTCTGACAAATTTGATCTCAGAAAAATTAATTTGCGTAGTAGTCAGTGCAAACCTTCTGAATTTCCTCAGTAAACTCTTCAGCAGTAGCAATATCTCCCTTAGCATACTCCTGGAATACTACGGATGTAACATCGTTAAGACCATCCTTCTTCTCCATGGTGTGATATGCTGAGAACTTGCCGTCAACCAGCCACTCTGTAACTGCTGCTGCAAAAGGATCGGTAGACTCAAACTGGCAATCATCAAACGGGCTGATAAATCCAGCTTCCTCAACCATGATCTGCTGAGCTGTATCGCCAATGAACCAGTTCAGGAAGTCCTTAGCGCCATCAACATTGCCGCTGGAATATACTGTCCAGTAATTTGTACCACCATTAAGGATAGTATTGATGCCATCTTCAAAAGCATAAGGAGCAAATCCGCACTCAAAGCTTCCTGCTGCCTCATAAGCATCCTTGTCATCACCTACAAGTGTTGCACCTGTCCAGGAACCGTTGGTCATGAATGCGTACTTGCCGCCGGCAAAACCAAGAACCTGATCATCATATGTGCCGTCTACACGGAGCTGATCATCTGAATACTGATTAAGCATTCCAATGAACTCACCGAACTTGGTAAAGCGGTCTGTATCAAGCTGTCCGCCATCGTTCAAAAGATCAATGTATGTTCTGTCTGTAGGCTCAAGACCAGCATCAAGATACTGACCAAAGATATGTGTACCTGTAGACCAACCAATATTGTTAGCATTAGCTGCATAAGCAACTACAGCTGTAAGACCAAGCTCATCCTTCTTGCTGTCAATGGTCTCGAAAGCTTCCTTGTATGCATCAGGGCTGGTCAGAGAAGCCGGATCAACTCCTGCCTTGTCAAGGATGTCCTTGTTATATGCAAGACCGCAAGCCTCAGTGTTGTAAGGGAAACCAATAGTACCCATATCTGCGTCTACATACTCAGCACTGGTATCACTTGTCCAGTCCCAATCTGACATATCCTCAAGCTCGCCTTCCCAGGTAGCAAAATCCTTAGCCTCTGCAAAGAAAATATCAGGCATCTCGTCAGCCTGCTTCAATTCCTTGAGCTTGGATGAAGCTGTCTCAGTACCACCAATTGTCATAATCTCAATGGTGTTGCCTGTTTCTTCACTATACTTAGCTGCAAGCTCCTGAAGCTGAGTATCAATCTCAGGCTTACCATTCAACAACTGAAGAGAACCGCCGCCGGAGCTGCTGTCGCTTGATGCGGTAGTATCTTCACTACTGCTGCTGTCACTGCTGCTGTCAGAAGTTGAAGTACTGCTGCTGCTACATCCTGACAGCGCAACTGTTGCTGCCATCGTCAAGGCCATGGCCAATGCTAATGGTTTTCTCATAAAACCCCTCCTTTGAATTGTGCAATTGTAATCCTTTTCACATTGCAAAATTTAAACTACATGTGCAATTCTATCATTTTGCCCTTTCTATTTCAATCATTTTTTATCAAATTTATTCAAACTTGTCATTATCTTTTAACCGCTCTCTAACATAATGCACAAATGTATTAGCTGTCAAAATGATAACTGGAAGCCGGAATTTTTTTGCATATTTGAAACTCTCATTGAAATCATTTTCAAAGTGACAGTCTATCCCAATCTCCTCCAATGCTGCCCTTTGATCCACCTCCATAGGGTAATGGGGATGCTCTATCCTTGTAAGAATGATCCTTTCGGCTGCAGCGTTAACCTCCTGTGCCACTCCCCGAAAATCCTTGTCGTCGGGAAGAGCCATAATGATTACAACCTTTTTTTCTCCAAGCTGTTTTAAGGTGTCAAGAACCTCACAAGCGCTTTTTTTATTAATACAGGAGTCAATTAATACAAGAGGTTTCTTATCTACAATCTCCATCCTTCCTGGAATGGTTATATTTTCAAGCTTCTCTCTTATTTTTTTTTCATCATGTGAGACAGTTTTTTTGTTTAGAACATCATGGTAAAATGTCATAGCAAGCGCTGCGTGCTTCGCCTGATAGGCACCATACAGCGACAGATTAATATTTTCGTATATCTGATCATACACCCTTATATCTGTAAAAAGTCCATGATAATTCTGCCTTATATTAAAAGCTTCAAAATCACTGCCATAGCACCTCAGTTGGGCTGTAAAACCTGCTGCATATTCCCTGATGACATCCAGCGCCCTTGGATCCTGTTCCATAATATAAGCAATTTTTACATCCTCGGTAATCGCGTGAGCTTTATCCCAGGCAATATCCTCTATTGAATCTCCCAGTTGTCTTTGGTGCTCGGTAAAAATCGTACCTATCGCGCAATAGCTGTGTCTAATGCGATTAACATCATCGTACCTTGCGCCCCTTCCGCATTCCATTACATTCCACCTGGTACCTTTGTTTTTAAAATAAAAAAGAGCGCAGGCCGCAGTGATTCCAATAGGACTTATGTACTGCGTGCCGGACAGAGTTTTTTCGATTTGTGATGTTTTTGAAAAAATATATTCCAGACCATCACACAGCATTTCTTCGGATATAAGTTCTCCGTCTACAGATATCCTCTCTCTGAAATCAGATACATGGGGACTTATAAACAAGCCTGTACTATAATGACACGAAAGAAGGGCCGCCAGCATCCTTGCCAGACTGCCCTTGCCCTTGCTCCCTGTCACGATCACAGTATTCTCATTATAGTATTCGTTAAATAATGGAAGCAAAATATCCGGACTACGGACATACTTATCTCTTAATATGGTGCTGCTGCTTCCGGGACCTTTCAAATACGAACTGTAAATCCTGTCAATAAGCAGCCTGGTTCTCTCATTCATTATTCTTTCTTGCACTTTCCAGTTCTTCAATCAGAGATAAAATATCATATATATTGTCAATCTTCGGAACAACTGCATCTATAGTGCCAAATCCATAGGCCGCATGTATAAATCTGCCCCCGGCCTCAATTGTTGCATTATAATCACTTTGTATATCACCTATATAGTAATAGTTATCTATACAATTTCTTTCCGATAAAAGGCGGATATTTTCTGATTTGCTCTTGTGATTATTACCAAAGCATTCTATATCCGTTATATAATTACTTATCCCGCATATATTCATAAAAAGCTCAATATATCCGGACTGACAGTTGCTTAGAATAAAAAGCGGATATTTTTCCGAGAGCTTTTTTACAACATCATAAACACCATCAAAAGGCTTTGGTGGATTATCCTTAAGGTATTCCAGTTCATAATCCTCACACTCCTTTAGATATGTAAGTTTTTTATCATCATCCAGATCAGGGAAAAAAATGTCTGCAATATCTGTCATTGTCTTGCCCATAACACTCATTATCTTATCCCTGTTGCAGTCAGTTTTAATATCATCATGACGCAAAAACACATTATTCCATGATTCAGCAACCCTGTATGATGAATCCCATAATGTACCATCAACATCGAATATTAAGCCTGTTTTATTCATATTCCCTGCCTTTCATTGATAAAAGATCTCATTTTTCATCGTCATTTTTACACAAAAATATCTCCTTCCGGCAATTTATTAAGGTAATTGTGACGATTTATTACAAAATTGTTACAAATATTTGCATTTTTTAAAACTTTTTGTTAATATACTTAAAACAAAAGTTGTATCAAGAAACAAAGACATTTCGAGTCCGCTGCAGATTAAGGGCTCAAACCATAAGGAGGCATTTAAACAATGAATACTATAACATCCATACTAAAACGAAAACACATGCTGCTGTCACTTATTGTGTTATGCTTGTTTAGCCTGGTGGCAGCACCCTGCAGTATTGCAGAGGCATCTTCATCTACAGTCAACTCTACAGCTTCTAAAGATATTAACAAATCCTATCGTTCCAAGGCGGAAAAGTCAATTGTTACAACTGAAGAAATTGATGAATCCGACTTAAACGAAAGCGTCAATTCCCATCCCTACTATACTGTAAGTACCGCAGGCGGCAGTAAAACTCTCAGCCCCGAATATCAGGATTATACATATGAGATGTGTGTAAAATATGGTATTGAGGATTATTATAATGTAATTCTTACTCAGATGTACTGTGAGTCAGGATATAATCCAAATGCGGTAAGCAGTGCCAGATGCTATGGTCTGATGCAGGTTGGTTCAGTGCATTTTTCTCACCTTAGCAGTGCTTTAGGCCTTACAAATATCAAAGATCCCAAGCAGAATATTGAAGCCGGGGTGTATCTGATGGCAGGGCTGATTAACAAATATGGAGATGCCCAGACCGCACTGGTATGCTATCATAGAGGAGAAAAGGCGGCCAGGCAGGGAATCCATTCAGATAAGTACTCCTCTCATATCGTTCAATTATCTTCCAATCTTGTAGAGGCATAAAAAATACTCCGCTGGCAATTCAGCGGAGTATTTTTTTGCATTTCAGGCACCTGTGTTATCAGTTGTGCTTGTAGTGTTATTGTTATTGTTTTTGTCCTGGGGAGCTGTAATGATACCGGCTTCCTCAGCGGCCTTCATGAATGCCTCTCTTGCTTCCTGCTCTGCCTTCATAGCTTCTTCAAGCTTATTTGCCAGATCCTCAAGATTGGTCTTTGTATCACCATCCTCAAGGGCTGAAATCTTGCTTTTCATTTCAGACATCATCTGCTCAGGGCTATGTCCCTGTCCACGGCCTATCTGACCATCCATACCGCCAGGCATCTGGGGAGGCTGCTGTCCATTAAAGTCAGGAGCTGATCCATCAGGCTTTTCCGGAGGTGTATTGGTATCACTTGATCCGTCGGGCTTTTCAGGCGGTGTGTTCGTATCGCTTGATCCGTCGGGCTTCTCAGGCGGCGTATTATTATCCTGTGGGCCTCCATTTTGTGACATTGCAGGGCCACCTGCCGGACCACCTCCTGCCGGTCCCTGACCCATTCCGCCCGGAGCTGCTGCCGCAACCATTCCAAGTGTGAGAGACAGAGTAACTGCTGTTGCCAAAGCCATCATTTTGAGATTTTTGTTTTTCATTAGAATCCTCCTTGTTTGTTATTTGTTTATCTTGTTATGTTTATCATGCATGATTGCTGCCTTAATATTTTTCTAACAGCTTGTTACGCTTATTGTTTTCGGAGGACAAATCAGAAAAAAGGGGGAAAACGAAAAAAATCTTTTTCATTGTCCAAAAACCTTAAAACCTGTATAATGCCTAAGAAGATAACTATACTCATAAGAAAGGCTCGTATACATGACTTATAATTTTTTTGCAACTATAGCCAGGATGAAATACATTGAACGCTGGGCTCTTATGCGCAATTCCCGTAGCGAAACCTTAAGCGAGCATTCGTTAGAGGTTGCTATGCTCTCACATGTACTATGTGTGATCGGCAATGTACGCTACAATCGCAATCTCAATCCTGATCGTGCCGCTGTCATAGGGCTGTATCATGATTCTTCAGAGATAATTACAGGCGACATGCCTACTCCGGTAAAATATTACAATACCGAGCTTATGGACGCATACAAGGATGTGGAGAAAATAGCGGAGTACAAATTATTAAATGAACTTCCGGCTGATCTTAGAGCTTCCTTTGAATCAATTTACAAAAGCGATGATTCCGAAGATGATAAATACATGAGAAGGCTTGTCAAGGCCGCTGATAGGCTCTCTGCCCTGATCAAATGCATAGAAGAGGAAAAATCCGGCAATACAGAATTCTCCACTGCGGACAAGACAATTAGAAAGTCAGTTGACAATTTAATGGAAGAGCTGCCCGAGGTCAAAGATTTTGTGTACGAATTCCTGCCTCCATACGGAAGTACACTGGATGAACTGCTGCCCCAATCCTGACCCCAAAATGCCTGAAAAACCTTGAAAAACCCTTGTATCTTACTATCTTTTGTGGTATGATGTGGATTATGCCACAAGATTTTGTGTATTATGTCAGTAATAAATAACGAGGGAACCCGATCCATGTCGAAGTATGCAGGCATATTGGCAATGGGTAAGAAGCACTACCCTAGCCTTGTATTCGATTTTTCACAATTATCTAATGTAGCTGATTATTTCCGTGAATACTGCATTCCTGCAGAGGAGAAGCCAGTAGTATATGCTTACAGCGGACAATTCTTTTCTTTCCGTCTGGAAGGGAGCGGCACTCTTATTACTGACGAAGCTATCTACTTTCATCCTTCACACAAGGACTGGGCGAGAGATAATCGTCTGCCCTTATCTGAGATTTGTTCATATGTCATATTTCAGGAAAATGAACGGGATAATGTCTGCCTGATTTCCGGCGTTGATGAGCGCCGTATTTTTGGTCGTACTGTAGCGCCTAACGATACTACGGGTTCTGAACTTGTGGAATTACTCAAGGCACTTCAGCAGGCTTTGATCACCGGATCCAAAGAAAAAAAAGAATTCGAACACACTCTCGGTTATGTATTGGCACTGATACGGGAGAGCTTTCGTGATAACGGTCTGTTAGACGGCAGATACCGTGTTCTTTTAGACCAGATATCAGAATACCCCCTTTTTTCCACGGAGGTTGCCTTTATCCGCGCAGAGCATCATTACAGGCTTTGTGATAGAGAAGGCTATTACCGCTTTATCAAATCTCTGGGAGATGAAGTCGACAAGGATGTTTTAAGGTCGCTTAATAATCCCGATGAGCTGTTCTTCGAGCGATATATCAAGCATATAGCCAACTCATCAACCTTCTATATGACCAGGTCGCTGATTGAACCCTATCTCAATCTGAAGCGTGAGGAGCGTCTTACCCTTCATCAGTGTGTCATACTGTGTTTTTTATGTATTCGTCTTGATGATGACGACTATTATAACTCTGTATTTGAGATGATACGCGGTCATTTGGACACCGATGATTTCTGGAGGCTGTCAGGTTTTTCAGCGTGCATACATAACAATAAAATGTCCGATGTCTATGATCACATGTTATCTAAGGCAGCGTTAAAATCCCAGGACATCTTGCTAAGGGATGCATTGGGGCTTACTCCGCTTCACTACGCCCTCATAATGAGGGACAAGGTCCTTGTCAGGCAGCTGCTTGATCAGAACGACTGGAGCAAATATCATCCTCCGGTATTTATGGATAATAATATACGAAAGGTATATGATTTTGTTTTTACAGCGTCATGCCTGTTTGACGATGTATCATTAATAACTGATATTTTACTGGCAACCAGACCTGAAGCAAGACCTCTTGCCCGCACCATAAGACAGCTAAGCACATCCATTGAAGTTCACAGCAAGCTGCTTCAAAAAGCAATGCAGCGTGATGATATCGAAGAGATTCGCATACTGCAGGAAGAAATAGAAGAATGCCGACAAATGAAGTTGGAAGTTGAAGAAGAAGTTGGCAGAATAACATCAGAAGCCGTTTCTGATTCCCGTAAGCAGGCTGAGCAATATATATCCAATCCTCATCCTCTTACACAGTACATCTTACATTTGTATCTTACACCAGACGCCTTATACAGGTCCATTGCAGATACGATCAGCTCCTGGAGGGTTTATCGCTGCCAGGATGTATTCTTTGTTACATCTCTGGAGCATAAGCTTGACTTATCTTATTACGAATGGAAAAATGGCAAAATCAGTGCCAGATACATAATAGAGTCTGATTTGGTTCAAAACAGCAGCTCATCAGACAAAAAGGAAGAGTATTTCGACGGGGATACATTCATCAATCCTGACCGCTTCAAAAAAGAAGAAAGCCATCAGAACAACCGTAATGCAGAAGAGGAAAGACGCAAAAGACGCCGCCGGTTCAAGGCTCATGCCGAGGCGGCCAGCGATGGAGTACTTCACGAAGGAAGTTTCTTCTCACCTCAAGCTCATAGTAATCTCAAGCTGCTCAAGCAGGAATACAGGCGTCTTGTAAAGCGCTATCATCCTGATGCAGGCGGAACCGCCCGGGATGTCGAAATAATGCTTATGATCATGAATGAACGCGCTGACATCCTTGAACGAATGCAAAAATAGAATTAAGATTATGCTTCTGCGGCTGCCTCATCCGACCCGATCATCGTCTGGATGCCGGCAGCCATATTAGCGTCATCACTACCAATATCAACCGTTTCATTGGTCTGTGGTATATCAGAAAACTGCAGAGAAACATCTCCTGACCTTCCCGCCATGCGGTCCCTGACAGAAGCAACTGCTTCCTGCTTTGCTTCGGCCTTCTTTGCCTCCATTTCTGCTTTAAGCGCCCTTGCCTCTTCTAACTGAGCCTTCCGCTCTTCCTGAGCCAGCCTTTTTTCTTCTTTTTTTCGCTCTTCAGCTTTTTGTTTTTCTATCATGGTAGCCGCATAAAGCACAAAAAACAGAGCTGCCAGCAAGCCGCCTAATAATGATAACAAAACTACCCTAATCACGAAACACCTCTTATACCCTGCTAACTATATCATGGCTGTATATGGAATATGAATATTCAGGATTGCGTGAAGCCCATGTACAGATCACTGTTGCCTTACCGCTTGCAGTAAACTTCACAACAGTATACCCGGTTATCATCTCCACATGATTGATGCCTTTGTATCTGCCATTTCCTGTGTTTGTACGGAACATAAGGTCTCCTGCCTGATACCGCATCTTAGACATATACTTGCTGTTCCATGCTCCATAGGATTTACCTGCCTTGTCCAGATAGTAAGCCTCAGTTGCCGCCACCGGTGCATAACCGCTTGGTACGCCAAAATTGTAACCATATGGAGCGTAGGCTCTCCAAACCAGAGAGCTGCAGTCATAATATCCCGTCTGCATGCGTCTGGCCTGTGAATAAGTACCCTTACCAATTTCTATGGCGCGTTGAATGGCCTTGACTTTGTTCTCGGAAGTAACCGATACCACGCATCCAACCTGATAATCATCATTCTTATGTACACCGGTTATAACCACATTTCCGGTCTTTTTTGCAGAAATCCTGCCACCTGATGTTACTGTGGCTATTTTTTTGTCATCAGATGTCCAACGAAATTCGCTCGCTTTAGCGTGTAATACACTTACCATACTGCTCTTACCTGTTGATAAAAGACATGGCTCGGCAGCGATACCGTTAAGTATCCACTTAAAAGTTGTTTTAACACCGTTAAAATCAACTGTAACTGTACAATTTCCTCCATGTGTAGCTGAAAGAGTAACAACATTACCGCTTCGGGTTATGTAGGGAGTCATATCTCCATCCGTTACTGTAATGTCAATCTTGGAGCTTTCATTTGCTGTTGCTCCGGATATTTTAAATTTGGTTGTAAGAACCGAGTCCGCATCCTGAGTAGGCTTTGTCTCAGTCTTCTTACGGGGAGATAATTTCAGATTCGTGGGATATTTTACAACATTTATCTTAAATTCTATATCAGACTCTTCATCACCATCCAAAGAGGTAACAGTCAATGTTACTATACCCTCATCCTTGGCCCGATACTTGCCTGCCGAACCCACGAACAAAATATCACTGTCCTCTGACTCATAGACAGCCTTAGAGCCATCTGATAGTTTAAAACGACCGGTGGATCCAAGATAAATGTATACATGTTCAGAAGCACCAGATGGTGTTAATGTAATGTTACCACCATTATGGAATTCAGTTTCCGCTGCCCATGCAACGCTCTGCCCTATGCACAAAGGCTGAAAAATCAACAGAGCAAACATCATAATTGATAAAACTACACCCCAGGTCCTTCTGCTTTTTTTCATGTTCATTCCCTCATCAAATGTGTGTTGTTTGATTAAGAAAAAGGCAGGACATAAACCGTTGCCCTGCCTCTTCCATGTCGCGTAAAACCTTTTTTGTAATTCGACTGTTCCATGTTACTTGTTGTATGATTACACTAATAAATACGATACCCTACCACAAAATATGGGGGTCAGTGAAAAATTTTTTAAGGAAATACTTATTGATCCAGTATTTCCTTAAATCACACCAAATCCACCGCTTCCGAGACAGATGATACTCCTATCAGCTTTATAGGATATGACGACAGCTCCGGGGTAACCGAAACCTTTGGCAGGATACACTCCGAAAATCCAAGCTTGCACGCCTCTGCTACTCTGGACTCAGCCATACTTACTGCACGAACCTCACCTGAAAGGCCTACTTCCCCAAATACCAGCACCGAATCCGAGATAGCACGATCCCTGTATGAAGATACTATCGCCAGCACAATTCCCAGATCTATGGCGGGTTCGTTCATCTTAAGTCCGCCTGCAATATTCACATATGCATCATAATCGGACAGATGCATTCCTAATCTTTTTTCCAGAACCGCCATAAGAAGATTTACCCGGTTATGATCGCACCCTGCAGCAGTTCTTCTGGGCATTCCAAAATTCGTCCTGGTCACAAGTGCCTGTAATTCCACCAGAATGGGTCTGGTTCCTTCTACACTGCAGGCGACCACTGATCCGCTTGCTCCTTCGGGTCTGCCTGAAAGCATGTATTCGGAAGGATTTTTAACCTCTATGAGTCCTTCACGGCGCATTTCAAACACACCGATCTCATTGGTAGAACCAAATCGATTCTTTACTCCCCGCAATATTCGGTATGAAGCATACCTGTCTCCTTCGAAATACAAGACAGTATCCACCATATGCTCCAAAACACGCGGACCGGCAACCGTTCCCTCTTTTGTTACATGACCTACAACAAATACAGTTACACCGGTTCCCTTGGCCATCTGCATCAACACAGATGTAGATTCTCTGACCTGAGACACGCTTCCGGGAGCAGAACCTACAGCTTCGTTATACATCGTCTGAATAGAATCTATGATCACTATATCCGGCTTAGTTCTTTCTATAACCTGTCTGATCAGATCCAGATTAGTCTCACACAGCAATGACAACGCATCAGAAAAGCTTCCCATGCGATCCGCTCTCAGCTTAATCTGCTGAAGTGACTCTTCCCCTGAAATGTATAAAAGCTTTAAATTATCACTGCACAGCTCTCTGCAAAGCTGAAGAAGCAGCGTTGACTTTCCTATCCCGGGATCGCCTCCAACCAACACCAGCGAACCTCTTACAATACCTCCGCCGAGTACACGGTCAAACTCCTCCATATGAGTCGATATCCTAATCTCGTCCATAACAGATATCTGTGATACGCTCTTAGGTTCAATACTGCGCGCTGCCCGGACTGATTGTAATGATTTAGAAGTGCTTTTATCTACAACCTCTTCTACAAATGTATTCCACTCCTTACAAGCGGGACACTGTCCCGCCCATTTAGAGGATTCATAACCGCAATTCTGGCAGAAAAATACACTTGATCGCAACTTGGATTTAGGCATTAACTAAGCCCTTTCAACACGGACAGAAACAGGCATACCTTCCTCAAGCTCAACGCCAACTGACAGTTTGCCGCCAAGATTAGTCTTCATAGTTCCGGAATAAGCACCGTCTATTGATATCTCATATTCTGTTTCAGGGTCTAACTCCAAAGTAAATTCTGCGTCATTAGCGCCCTCAACTATGAAAGTAACTACATCATCTGTGATCTTTAAATGATTAACCGCAGTTCCCGGTACAGACTCATATACAAACATATCATCCCGTTCCAGCTTGGTTATCTCCTTAAAGGTCTTAACCTTGTAGTTGGATCCGTTGAAGGAAAAATCGTCTTTTTTGGTTTTTGACGATAATGTGTAATCGCCAAAGGACAGCGTTTGATCCGCTTCGCTACGAATTAACTCACTGATAACTGCCATCTTAGTCCTCCTGTGTCACTTTCTTTTTATTCTTTTGAAAGGATATCTTATCCTCTGTAACCTTGGCCGTAATCTTATCCTGTGGCCCGATCTCACCCATCAGAATCTGCTCCGTTAGAACATCCTCAATATCAGTTTGAATAGCCCTGCGCAGAGGTCTTGCTCCATATTTAGGATCATAAGCTTTGTCAACAATAAATTTTTTCACACTTCCGGGTATGGTAAGCTTAATGTCCATCTGATCACTGCACCGCTTTATCAGAGACTTAGTCAGGATACCGACTATAAGCTTCATATCCTCCTTATTTAAGGCTCTAAACACAATTGTTTCATCAATACGATTCAAAAACTCCGGCTTGAAAGACTGCTTTAACTCCTCCATAACACGGTTTTTCATGTATTCATAATCGTGTTCTTCGTTAGTCTCATGATCAAATCCAAGCTTTTTAGGTTCAATAATCTCTCTGGCTCCCGCATTGGAGGTCATAATTATTATTGTATTTTTAAAATCTACCTTTCTCCCCTGGGCATCAGTAATATGCCCATCATCTAGAACCTGAAGCAGAACATTAAAAACATCCTGATGAGCCTTTTCTATCTCATCAAAAAGAATAACAGAATAAGGATTTCGCCGAACCTTCTCAGAAAGCTGGCCTCCCTCTTCGTAACCAACATATCCCGGAGGAGAGCCTATCATCTTGGAAACAGAATGCTTCTCCATGTATTCAGTCATATCGACCCTTATAAGGTTATCCTCACTTCCAAACATAGCTTCCGCCAGAGCCTTTGATATCTCAGTCTTGCCGACTCCTGTAGGACCCAGGAACAAAAACGAGCCAATAGGCCTCTGGGGTTCTTTTAATCCAACCCTGCCCCGCCTTACAGCTCTGGCAACAGCCGATACAGCATCTTCCTGGCCTATAACACGCTTGTGTATGGTCTTTTCCAGGTTCTGAAGACGCTTCGTCTCAGACTCAACCAGCTTTGATACCGGTATTTTGGTCCACATATATACTACATCTGCAATATCTTCGTACTGGAGAGTTATTTTTTTCTTGAGTCTTTGCCTTTCCTGTCTTAACCTTAATTTCTCAACTCTGTTCTTAAGATGCTCTCTCTCCTGACGAAGTTCGTGAGCCTCATCCATATCTCCGTCTGTTATGGCGCTTTCCATTGCCATGGCAAGTGAACGAATCTCCTCTTCCATGGCGTATATGCGCTCTGCCGACTTGGTTGCTCCCATACGGGCTCTGGCTGCTGCTTCATCCATAAGGTCAATCGCCTTATCAGGCAGAAAACGATCCGTAATGTATCTCTCGGAGAGCTCTGCAGCACCATTTATTGCTTCCTTTGAGATATTAATATTATGATGTGCCTCATATAGCTCTCTTATCCCTAAAAGAATCTCTTTCGTTTCATCAACGGTCGGTTCTTCTATGCTAACAGGCTGGAATCTCCGCTCCAGAGCAGCATCCTTTTCGACATATTTTCTATATTCTGTAATAGTAGTTGCCCCGATGATCTGCAATTCCCCTCTGGCCATTGCCGGCTTTAATATATTTGCAGCATCAAGAGATCCTTCCGCGCCGCCTGCTCCTATCAGGGTATGTATTTCATCAATAAACAGAAGGATATCTCCGGCGGATATGATCTCATTTATTACATTCTTGATGCGTTCCTCAAACTCACCGCGGTACTTACTGCCTGCAACCATCCCTGAAAGGTCCAATGACAACACTCTCTTGTTAGCTACAGTCTCAGGTACTCCTCCTGCATATATACGCTCAGCCAGCCCTTCTACAATTGCAGTCTTACCTACTCCGGGTTCGCCAATGAGACATGGATTATTCTTGGTTCGTCTGGACAGAACCTGAATCACTCTGGAAATCTCAGTCTCTCTGCCTATTACAGGATCCAAAGCACCCTCTGCCGCCTTGGCAGTAAGGTCATTGGTATAGAGGGAAAGCATGGAGCTTGACCCGAAACCACTGCGTCCCCGATGACTTATCTCCTGTCTGTAGCTTTCACCATCAGCTCCCATAGCTATTAAAACATCATTAAATGTTTTCTGCAGGTTAACCTCCATAGAAGAAAGAAGCCTGGCTCCAGCACAATCCGAGGTTCTTAAAATAGCCATTAATGCGTGCTCTGTACCAACTTCATCAGTGCCTGCAGTCTCAGCCTCCTGCTCCGCCAGGTTTAAAACTGCTTTTAGCTTCGGAGTATATCCATCGCGCTCCATGATTGCGACATTCCCCTGGGGCGCAATCAGATCAGTAATGAGAGTTATAACATGCTTTTCGTCAACATTCTCAGAAAGCAAAATCCTGGCAGCAAGGGAATTTCTGGTGCGAATGAGCCCAATAAGCAGATGTTCAGTTCCAACATAGTTGTGATCCATCTGCGCTGACGCTTTTTTTGCATGATCTAAAGCTTTTTTTAATTGTTTGGTGTAGTTCATAAGTATTCTTTCTATAAATCATTAAGGTCAATCAGATCAATCTTGTTATCATCTCCATCCATGGATGAATCCGATGATCTGCCCTTAAACACCTGCTTCTTTAATTTGCCTGATTCATCATTAGCAAGAGGCATATCACCCGTATCAGATAACCTCCTGTCTGCCGTATCCCAGATATCAGAGGATTTCTCCCTGTTAAAAAACTTTTTGCTTCTATGCGGTTTATTAGCCTCTTCAAAATCATCAGCCTCCAGCAGCTTTCCTGCCTGTAGTACTTCCGGCTCATTACTGCCGGAAGACCTTGATTCCTCTTCATCATCATAGTCAAAATCATCCTCATCATAGTCGTTCTTTCTTCTGAACAACAGAACATCGAGAAGAATAATAAGCAGAACAACAGCTACAAATATAATGATAGCCAATATTGTCCTGGATGAGGAAACACCCTCAAGGAGCTCATCAAAATCTATAGAATCAAGAGAAAAGCCGCTTTTACTGCCCTTCTTCTTGGTAGAATTCGCCTCCTGCGTCTCATCCCCGGAAGGAACAGCCTGTTCAAAAAATACAGTGTTCGCTCTCTGTACAGTCTTATCCTTGGAATCATAACTGAACCAGCCCTTGTCCCCATCTGAGTCAGTTCCGAAAACATAATAGAAATCGCTTTCGTCTTCTCCATACTGAAAGGCGGTACAGTCTGAATCATTAATATTAATTGAAGTTTCAATAAGTGTCTCAGGTATGTCCTTTTTAGTATCTGAAGGAATCACATAATAATTTGAATCTCCAAGGATCACAAAATCAGAAACACTGTCGGAATCTTTATCATATATATAAAAAACTCCGCTGCCCTCTATATGATCAGCCGGCTTTAAGTACACCAATGTAAGCTTGTCATTAGTGAGCTCCCTGTAGGTTCCACCATGAATCTTCAATTGTGTTTTAGTAAATCCATCAGGTATTTCATTATCGCTGTACCGCTCTGAAAGAACATAAGCAATACCATCAATAACAAAATCACCGTCTGTACTGCTACTTTTAGAAGAATCCGTTTTCTTATTGTCATCCTCTGCTGATGCGTCATCGGAAGAAGCCTCGTCTGAAGATGAATCCTCAGGTTCCGGCTGAGAGCTCTGGGCCGCAGCTACCTGCACCGATGCAGAGCTGCCAGACAGGACATCAGATGATACAACAAGATCCCCGGAACCAGCATCAATAGCTTCAAATGTGACCTGAGCAGACTTGCCGCTAAAAGATACAACATTAGCTTCTGTGGAGTATCCTGCCGCAGAACACCCTGTGAATTTCAAGACCTTATTATTGTATCTCAAAGAAAGCTTGGAAGAATCTGATCCTGCAATAGTGACCGTAACCTTATTCCCAACAGTTACAGAAGTCCCTGAAAGGGCTATACTGGTTGAACCAGCCGCCAAAGCAATACAAGGAAAACAAAGAAAAGCTGCTATGAATAATGATAAAAAAAGCCTGTAGCTTGGACTTGCAATATGTCTCACTTATTCCCCTCCTATTTGTAACCAGTAATGCGCAAAATGACTTTCATATCATTTTATAGGAATCAATTCACCTCGTCAACTATGAAAAGGACAATCGGCATCACAACCAATTGTCCTTTTTTAGTCATTTGAATATGTTTTTTTAATCATTTTGTCACCCGCTTAAGCCACTGCAAACTTCCTTATGGATCGGATGAAGGTTTCATCATTTCCATCGTAGTTGACAGTAAGTCTGCACATAAGTCCCTGAGTTATAACTCCTAAGAACGATTTTGCATCAAGATAGCAATTCGAACCGTTAAGACTGATGTCACAATCATACTTTGAGGCGATATTAACAAACTCCTGTGCCTCATTAGGGTTTGTCAGCATAATCTGGATATTTTTCATAAAATACCCCCTTTCCTAAGATGTAAAACACAACTTCTTGGGTCTCAAACAACTTTGCTTCCCATAATCTTGTGTTATTCAAGATTTCGCTATTAAACCACACGAGGAACAAACTGTCAACGCAATAATTTGGCAAATATATTTAATTCTATGCGTAAAATTTTATGCACATTGCACAATAATTACATGCCAGACCTGGACCATTTGTCAGGAAACTCATACTCCTTGTCCAGATCACCATTTAAAAACCTGTAGCTAACCTCATATTTATTGTGATACTCCATATCTTTATCTGTAACCGACTTTAGTCTTGACAGATCCATATTATTTATTAAATCAGCTTTTTTTACCTCCCTGGCAATTGAATTGTCACATATTCCACACAGATATTCATAATAATCAAAATTCCTGGTGTATCTTTTAGTAAGCAGTAACACAGCTTCAATAACAGTATCAGAGAATCCTTCCTTTCGCAGATCATCTTCTGTTATCTCTGTATCTTCGAGTATATCATGCAGCCATGCTACCGTTTTTCCTATTGTAGACTGACAACCATCGGCCACAGCACATAAATGCTCCTCGTAAGGATGACCACCCTTATCAACCTGTCCTCTATGCGCATTCTTAGCTAAAATTATAGCTTTGTTTAACTGGTCTTGTTCCTTCATGAACTCTCCATCCACTGGACAAATATCACAAATTATAATAAACTACGGTATCAGTAATGAAGCCCTAAGGCATCTTACCCCTTGTATCAATAGTATAATTCATTCAAATAAAAAAACAATTGTTATTATGATAAGTTATCAACAACTGCTGACTCTGGGATTTTATGAGCTGTCCCCCTTTACTGGCAGCGATGGAGAAAAATGCTTCAAAATAGAAAAAACCAATGCCGATGATGAGAAAAAACTTATTGCATACGCATGGAAAGGCCCGTTTGCCTTCGACCATACATCTGACGATGACAAACGAACCTTCCTGACTGAGTTCTCACAAAATGGATTATGCGAAATATCTGATTGGCTTAATTCATTATCCTTCGATTGAGATATATTTCTTCTCTTCTACCTCAGGCTTCTTAGGTTCAACCTTAGGAATATCAACTACCAGAACGCCATCCTCGTACTTGGCCTTGATATCATCCTGAGTTACATCCTCACCTACATAAAAGCTTCTTGAAGCGCTTCCAAAATAGCGTTCACGACGGATATAATGACCATCATCATCCTTCTCATCCTTGCTGGAACCATGCGTAGCAGAAATCGTAAGATAACCATCCTTAAGCTCTGCCTGGATATCCTCCTTCTTCACACCTGGAAGATTAACTGAAAGCTCAAAAGAATTATCCTTATCCTTGACATCAGTTTTCATCAAGCCGTTAGCCGGAGCACTCGGTGTACGCATTCTCCTGCGGGGATAATCAAAATCAAAAAAGTCATCCAACAAGTTCTCTCCAAAAATACTAGGCATCAACATAATTCATTCCTCCATTCATTTAATATTTGCACATGTCAGGAAGCTCACTAAATAAGCATTTCCATCTCCTGTGTATTACAAAGGTTTCCCGGTCTTGGTTATTATCTTATATCCTTTTCCCTCGACCTGATTATGTTATACCACTTATTAGCACTCTTGTCAAGTGAGTGCTAATAAAAATTTTATTTCTTGATTTTTGGCGATTTTCCTTGTATTTGTAAGCACTTCCCAACTTGTCATGTTTACATTTAACATCATATTTTTACATATTTTTTCAAATTTTTATGCCAAAAATGTGTACTAAAATGTGTAGTAAAGCGTGTACTGAGTATTTTTGGTGCTAATACTTTTCAAATCACTTGGTTTTACCCAAACGCCTGAATTCTCTGAGCATCCTCTCCTCTGATACATGGTCATAATGATCGGTCATGTCCATGGATGCATGTCCTAAAAACTTCATAATGACCTTTGCATCGACACCATCCTCCGACATTCTTGTACATGCTGTATGTCTTAAAATATGGGACGATATCTTTGGAATCAGGCATGGTCTGGCATTATTAGCCTCTGCTCGGGCTGATTCTACCTTGTTATACTTACGAACAATGTTATACAACACATTATTGACAGATGAAGGCATCATAGGATTCCTATTCTTATTTGTAAAACAGAAATCTTTATATCCGTCAATTACATCATCCGACTCTAACCCGTTCAAATGCTGATAGTGCTTCTGGTACTCGAGCATTTCCCTTGCTCTGTCCGGCATAACAAGCTTGCTTCCATGTCGGCTGTTACATCGATACCTGCCTGCTGATTTTCGGCTTGCTGCGCTGTTTCGTCTCTGCTATATCTGATGTGGATTCTGCTTTCTGTGCTGTACTGTCCGTTTCGGCGGTATTTCCTGCAGAAGTTCCACAGGCCGCAAGTGCAAAGATCATCAAAAAGCATAGGAACAGCGCAAAAATATGTTTTCTTCTCATCTCTGCCTCCTTAACTCTACTCTGTATAAGTTCGGTCACGGAAATCAAAGATTTCCTACCTCATTTTCAGGCTGCAGCGGTCCGTAGTAATAGCTTGCAGTCGCTCCTCCATCCGCAAGGAATGTCGA